>JBQTGT010000033.1:0-90042 GCA_052390615.1 Actinomycetota bacterium | reverse complement strand
ACCTACGAAGTGCCCTCCTGCTCGGGACTCCTGTCGCCGTCGACAAGCACAGCTTCCCTTGCCAGGAGGGCGTTTTCGCGGACGCGCGACCATCAGCTCACCGACCACCGTGAAAGATCGGGGTTAGTCGCGGACGAGGAGGAGGCAGCCGCACGTGTGGCCGCCGCCGGCCGCGACCGCGACCACTTCGGGCGGGCCCGCGACCTGGCGATCGCCGCCGCCACCCCACATCTGCGTCGCGGCCTCGTGCAGGAACCCGTAGCCGTGCAAGCGCCCGGCCGAGAGCTGGCCGCCATGCGTATTCACCGGCAGCTCACCGTCGCGGGCGATCCGCGCCCCACCGTCGATGAACGGACCACCCTCGCCGACCTTGCAAAAACCGAGCGCCTCGATCCACGACATCGTGAGCCACGAGAATCCGTCGTACGCCTGGAGCATCTGCACGTCGGCCGGCTTCAGGTCCGTGCGCGTCCAGAGCTGGCGCGCCGCATCTCGGTTCGGCATCGCCGAGAGGTCGTCGAACTGGTCCCACGATGGACGACCGTGGATCGCAGTGCCCACCGCTTCGACGCGCAGCGGCGGGTGCCGGAGCGGTCCGGCCCGCTCGAGGCGGGAGACGATCACCGCCGTCGTCCCATCACACGGGACGTCGCAGTCATAGAGACAGAACGGCGACGAGATCATGCGGGCCGCCATGTAGTCGTCGAGCGTCATCGGATCGCGGTAGATCGCCTTCGGATTCAGCGCCGCGTTGCGGCGTGCGTTGAGCGCGATCCATGCGAGCTGCTCGCGTGTTGTCCCGTAGTTGTGGAAGTGACGCTGGGCGAACATCGCGATCCAGATCGCGGCCGATGGCGCGGAGAACACGAGATTCCACTCCATGAACCCCGACGCCTTATACGACCCGGCGCCGCCTCCGCCGCCGGGCAGCACCGACGAGCGGCCCTTCTCCCCCTGCGCGGAGCCTTCGTAGACCGAGCGGAAGCACAGCACGTGGTTCGCGAGGCCAGACGCGACGGCGAGGCACGCCTTGATCACCGAGCCGAGCTGCCCCGACGTCTCGAGCCCGCTGTCGTACCAACCGCAGTTGAGCCGCAGCGCGTCGATCACCTCGTAGGCACCCGCGCCACTGAAGCCGGCCGGCGTGCCCATCGGTCCCGGGTAGGTCGACACGCCGTCGATGTCGTCGACGGTCAGGCCCGCGTCCTCGATCGCGGCGAGACAACCGTCGAGTGTCAGTTCCAGCGGATCGCGGTGCAAGCGTCGCCCGATCTCGGACTGGCCGACGCCGCTGATGCACGCGCGCCGTTCGATGATCTCGTTGGCGTCCATCTACAACTCGGGCTCGAACAGCGGGATGTACACGTCGCCTTCCGGATCGGGGTGATGCTCAAAGGTGACCCGCACCGGCATTTCGATGCGGATGTCGTCGAGCGGGCAGTTGACGAGGTTCGTCGTCAACCGCAACGAAGGCTGTTCGATCACCTCGACGATCGCGACGACGAACGGCAATTCCGGCCCCGGCATCCACGGCTGGTGGTTGATCGAGTACGACGCCAGCACCGCGCGCCCCGACACCGCGACCGCGTGCATTCGCTTCGAGCGACACCGCGGACACAGCGGCTGCGGCGGATGGATATACCAGCCGCAGTCGTCGCAGCGCCACAGTCGCAGTTCGCCGACTGCGCCGCCGGTCCAGAAGTCGCGGTTGCGATCGGTGAGCTTGGGCAGGATCCGGAACGGAACGGCGTCGGTCGTCACTCGCGCTCTGCTTCTCGCGCCGCTTCGTAGCCCGCGCGCGCGTGCGGAATCGCTTCGACTGCGGGCAGGACACCGAGACCGGGGGTCGTCAGCATGATCGAACCGAGGATCTCCTCCCACGACGCGCCGACTTCGCGCGCGAGACGGGCGTGACGCTGCACACCGGCCGAGTTGCGCAGCGCCACGGTGACGCCTTGCGGATCAACTCGTGGGTCTTGCGATCGGGTGCGGCGAGCGAATCGATCTGCGAGAGCCAGGCATTCGGTGCGCCGTGGAGCTGCGGGAACACTTCGTGCAGCGGTTCTTCGAAGGGAAAGTTCCGGTCGGGCGTCGTCACGGTGGACGGCACGCTACTGGGCAGCCGCGGGCCGGAACACGGGGATCGTGACGTCGTCGGTGATCGCCCTGAACTCCACCTCCAACGGCATTCCGATCTCGAGGACGTCGAAGTCGCAGCCCCGAATGTTCGTCATGACCCGCGGTCCCTCCGCCAGCTCGACGATCGCCGTGACGTACGGCACGCGCTCGTGGAACGGCGGCAGGTCGTTTTGGCGGACGATGGAGTACGTATACAACGTCGCCCGTCCGCAGGCGCGCTTCCACTCGACATCGGCGCTCCAACACTGCGGGCAGAACGGGCGCGGATAGAAGTAGTCGCCGCCGCAGGCGTTGCAGTGCTTCACAAGGAGCTGCCCGTCGCGACAACCGTCCCAGAACGCTTGGGTTTCAACGTCGGGAGTCGGCAGGTCGAATCGCGTCATCGAGCCGGGAGCACGGCGACCGCCTCGCCCGTAATCTTGGATTCGCCGTCCTCTTTCACGACCGAGCGGTCGAGGACGACCTCGTTGCCGGACCGCTTTTCTTTGACGACAACGCTCGTCGTCAGCGTCTCGCCCGGCCACGTCTGTTTGGTGAGGCGCACCTTGTACGACGCGAGCGCGCCTATGCCAACGTAGCTGGTGATCGCGGTCGCAAGGATCCCCGCGGTGAGCATGCTGTGACCGAACGCCGACGGCAAGCCGGCTGCTTGCGCCGCGGCCTCGTCGGTGTGCATCGGATTGAAGTCACCCGACGCACCCGCGTGGATCACCAGGTCGGTGGGGGTCAGCTGGTGGATGATGGGTGGACCGGCGTCACCTTCGCGCACGTCGTCGTAGATCAGCGCGTCTGCTCCCATGGCGCGTGCGAGCGTACGGTCCGCGCCATCAGGGGCGTCAACTCGAGCGACTCGCGACGGGCGGAATCAGGCGACGGGTGATGCCGCCGACGCGAGCAACTCCATCAGCAGGCTCTCTTGCTCTTGGAGACGCGCCTGTTCGGCTTGGAGGTATTCGATGCGGGTCTGCACGCGGCGGACCTGGTCCTGCACGCTCTCGAGCCACGCGTGGACCTGGTCGGGCGGCAGCCCGGACACCGGTGCGTCGGTCGAAGTTGCGGCCATGTGCGAGCTCCCCCAAGGAGTCCCCGACGTGGGGTGGTCGGATCCTGATCGGCGGATTCGACGGACAGTGAAGTCAACCCGCGGCCGGCCCGCCCCTGGTCGCCTTCTCCATCTCGGTCTCGATGCGGCGCTGCTCGGTGAGGAGCTTGGCGGCTCGCGCTCGGGCCCGGGTCACCGCCTCGGCGCCGTGGCCGGCCTCCTGGGCTCGCCGCAGGGCCTCGACCCGGAACCGATGGACGTCGACGAATGCGTCCGCGGCGTCGGGGACGGCCACCGTCCGGTGCCGCCCTTGCGCCTCGTACCGACGCGACTCGCGCGCCATCCGACCGGCGCGGCCCCGTGCGGTCGCGGCGAGCTCGGCGTTGTGCTCGGCCTGCACTGCGCGCCGCAACGACTCGGTGCGGATGCGATGCACCTGCGAGTACGCGGCCGCGACTTCGGCCGCGATGCGGTCGCGGCGGTGGCGGAGCGCGTCGTACGGGCTCGCGGCGAGCGCCGGACCGGTCGGGGTCTCGAACAGGAGCGCGGGCCGACGCGGCGGGCCGACGAGCGCCACACCGTTCGGTTCGCCGGGCAGCGGCATCCACGGCGCGTCGATCGGCGCCGGCGGCAGGAGAAACGGACGCGCACGACGGCGCGCGGGCCACGGCTTCAGCGGCCGCAACTCGGGTTGGTCGGGCGGGGCCGCGAGCGCGGTGGCGCTCACCAGGACCGGCTCGCGCGTACCGTCGACGGGGTCGGCGGAAACGAGGCGCCGGTTCGGATACTTCTCCTCCAGCACGAGGTCGATGTCGATCGCGACGCGGCGTTCGCGGCCGCGTCGGCGCGCCACGATGAGCCCACCGAGCGCCGGCAACAGGCCGATGACGATCGCGATGCTGAGCATGACCTTCCCCTGGGCGTCGCGTCGCGAGACGCGCGAACACTCCGAGTCCCCAATCGGCCGGATGCGGCCCCGGATTTGGGATTTCGCGGGGGTCGCCGGCCCCCCAATGCGTACCTGCGCCGCAAACCCCGGATAGTTCCCGGTTTGCGGCGCAGGTTTGACTTGCGGTCGCACGCGGCGCCCGGTCAGGGGTCGCGGGGCAGTCCGAGCAGCCGCTCGCCGATGACGTTGCGCTGGATGTCGCTGGTGCCGCCCGCGATCGTGAGGCACCGGTTGAACAGGAACGACGACACCCACGCCCCTCCGGCGCCGCTGGCGATCGCGGCGTCGGCCCCGGCAAGGGTCATCCCCACCTCCTGGACGTGCTGGTCGTGGTGGACGCCCAGCAGCTTCCGTACCGCCGCTTCGGAACCCGACGGGTCGGCGCCGGCCAGCGCTTGGAGCGTCATGCGAAATCCGAGTACAGCCAACGCGTGGCCGGTCACGACCAGATCGCCGGCCTCCGCGAGCGCGAGGTCGTCGTCGGCCCGCCCGACGCCTTCGAGCGCCCGCAACACGCCCACAACGCCGCCGCCGATCGTGTTGCTCGCGCCCATGTACACGCGCTCGTTGGCGAGCGTCGTACGGGCGCAGCGCCAGCCGTCGTTTTCCTGGCCCACCAAACAGTCGCGCCCAACGAAGACGTCGTCGAAGAACACCTCGTTGAACATCGCCTGGCCGGTCAGCTCGCGCAACGGCCGGATGTCGATCCCGGGTGTGTTCATGTCGACCATGAAGCACGAGATCCCGTCGTGTTTCGGTTTGTCCGGGTCGGTGCGCGCCAGACAGATACCCCACGTCGCGTCCTGCGCGCCGGACGTCCACACCTTCTGGCCGTTCAACACCCATCCGCCCTCTACGCGCGCCGCGCGCATGGACAGCGACGCGAGGTCGGATCCCGCGCCGGGCTCGCTGAACAACTGGCACCAGGTGATCTCGCCGCGCAGCGTCGGCATGATCCAGCGTTCCTGCTGCGCGGGCGTCCCATGGACGATCAGGTTCGGAAGTGCCCACGCGCCGACCATGATCCCGGGACGATTCACTTTGGCCGCACGGAATTCCTCTTCGATGACGACGAGTTCGAGCGCGTTGGCGTCGCGTCCCCACGGACGGGGCCACGACGGGGTGATGTACCCCTCCGCCGCGAGTCGGCTGCGCTGCTCGGCGACGGGCAGCGGCGCGACCTCGGCAAGAAACGCTCGCAGCTCGTCACGAGTCGCTTCCGCTTGCGGACCCAGATCGGTTGCGAGGCGCCGGCGGGCGCCGCCCATCGCGGCGCGAGCGGCGCGGATGCGCCACGGCGCACCGGATCCGAACAATGCGCGCAATGCCATCGCGCGCCGCAGGTACATGTGCGCGTCGTGTTCCCACGTGAACCCGATGCCGCCGAGCGTCTGCACGCAGTCCTTTCCGTTGTCGAACGCGGCGTCGAATGCGAGCGCGCCTGCGGTCGCGATGGCGAGTTCGGCGCCGTCATCGGCGTCGCCGATCGCCCGGGCGGCGTCCCACACGGCGGCGCGCGCCAACTCGGTGCGGGCCAGCATGTCGGCGCAGCGGTGCTTGACGCCTTGAAACTGCCCGATCGGTCGCCCGAACTGGACGCGCACCTTCGCGTACTCGGCCGCAGTATCGACGCTCCATTGCGCGATGCCGATCGCCTCGGCCGCGTAGAACAGCGCCGCGAGGTCACCGGCCCGATCGGCGGTGATCGTCCCGAGCCGCCGATCGTCGGGCACCGCCGTCCGCGGCGTGACACGCGCGAGCCGACGCGTCGGATCGACGCTGGGTAGCTCGGCGACGTCGCACGCGGCGACGTCGAGCGCGGCCCAGCCTCCCTCGACCTCGCAGACGATGACCTCGGCCTGTGCGCCGCCGAGCGCGATGTCGGTCCCCGGGAGGACGACCGCCCCCACGGTCGCCCCCGTCACCAGCGCCGGCAATAACTCCGCGGCCGGCCCGCCCGCCTCTTGCAAGACCGCGGCCGCGACGGCGGTGGGGACGTACGCACCCGGTGCGACGGCGCGACCGAGCTCCTCGATCACGACCGCTTGTTCGACGGCGCCGTACCCCGCGCCGCCGTGTTCGGCTGCGATGTGCAAACCGAGCCAGCCGGGCTCGGTCAGCGCGCGCCAGAACTCCGGGCGGGTCTCGTGCACGGCGTCCAGCGCGGCGCGCGCGACACCCGCGTCGATCCGGTTCTCGACGAAGCGGCAGACCGCCGCGCGCAGCGCTTCGTGCTCCTCGGTGATCCCGATCGCCATTGGCGGGATGGTAACGGGCGCGCGTCAAACTACTTTCGTGCCGTCGCGGAGGATCGAGATCGCCTGGGTGGGACAGCCTTGAGCGGCGAGCACAACCTTGTCTTCGGGTTGCGCGTTCACGTCGAGCACGACCGCGATGCCGTCCTCGTCGAGGTCGAACACGCCGGGTGCCCAGAACGCACAGTTCCCCGAGCCCATGCAGACGTCGCGATCGATCGAGATCTCCACGGCCATCCCGTCGGCGCCCCTCGAGCAGCCCTACAAGCGATCGACGATGGTGTGGGCGAGCTCGATGACGTCGGCCTCTCGTGACTCGGGATCGACCTGGTCGGCTTCGTCGACGCCGATGTTGATCACGGTGTAGCTGAAGAGCCCGACGGTGTTGCCCTTCTGGAAACCGATCGTCGGTCCGGCCAGGCTGCTGGGTCCTCCGACGATGAACGCGCGGTCGCCGAGCCCGTCGAGCGGTTCGGCGTCGGGGTAGACGCTCTCCGAATAGAACTGATCGCCCTCGTACAGCTGCAATTGGACCAGGTGACCGACTGAGCCGAGCTCGTCGGCATCCGCGTTCTCCCAGACGCACGACGATCCGAGCCCGACGGGAACCGAGTCGTCGTCGAGTTGGGCCGCGACACCGAACAGCGCTTCGGCGTCATCTTGGGTCAGCACCGCGCACGCGTCGGATCCTTCACCACTGTTGTCGCCACTGTCATCGTCGCCGCCCTCTTCGGCGATGTCGTCGGACAGGTCCTCGATCTCGTCCGGGTCGAGGTTGCCGTCTGCGACCGCGTCTTCGATCTCTTTTTGGCTCACGCCATCGTCGTCGTCGCCGCCGCAACCGGAAAATATCAGCGTGCCCACGGCCACAAGCGTGCACATCCGTGTCATTCCCGTTGCGCGCATCGCTCCCTCCTCGTCGCCCGGCCTCGCGGAACGCTACACCGCCGTGCCGACGAAACGCGTGTACCGGTACGCGACGGCGTCGGCCGCCGCGACATCGGGCTCGACGATTCGCTCGGTGCGCGCCCACCGACTGGCGTCGGTCATGTTCGTCTCGAGACCGGCGGCCATGCGGGCCAAGAAGGCAGCGCCGAGCGCGCCGGTTTCCGGTGTCGCGCAGACGTGCACCGGCAGTGCGGTCGCGTCGGCGACCGCCTGCACCCACGCGTCGACGCGAGTTCCGCCACCGGTGACCACAATTCGACGCGCGGGTACCGGCGACGCGTCGATCATGCGTTTCGTCACGAATCCCGAGGCCTCGTACGCTGCGCGCCGCACCGCCGGCGCGTGGTGAGTCAGGTTCAGGTCGAGGAGTTGTCCGCGTCGGGTCGCGTCATGGACGGGGACGCGTTCGCCGCGCGGGTAGGGCACCCACACCGGAACGTCGTCGGTGCCCGTCGCGACCGGACCCTCGCCCGTCAGCCCGTTGACCCAGTTCAAGAACAGACCGCCGGCGTTGCTCGGACCGCCGACGAGCCACTTGCCGCCCGGCGCCGTGTGCGGAATGCAGAAGAGCGGTCCGGCGTCGACCAGTTCGGGGACGACCGCCCACACGATGAGCGTGGTCCCGAGGAGCACGAGCACGTCGCCTTCGTGATCGGCACCGGCGACGATCTGATCACCGAGCGCGTCGATCGTGCCCGCTTCGAGAACACAGCCGTCGTACCCGCGTACCTCCGCCACGGGCTGCCCCGACACCGCGATCTCCGGCATCTGCTCGCCGCGCGCCCCGCACTCACCGACCCAGGTCGAATCCCATCCGGTCCAGTCGAACAGAGGAAAGGCCGTCGCGGCGACGGTCGTCGACACGAGCGGCGCCCCGCACAGCGCGTAATTCGCGACTGCTTGCGCCATCCAGTACCCGCGCGCATCGGGACGTTCACGCGCCGTCCACCGGAGGAACTGCATGAGCTCGCCGCTCTCCGCCGGATTGGCGATCGAGCCGGTGTGGCCGCGCTCGTCGCCGTACAGCAAGCCCGGCGTGCACGGGACGCCATCGTCATCGACCGCGGTCAACGACGGCACCATCGCGCCGACCGCGACGCCACGCGGGCGGATCTCACCGAGCGCGGCGAGCGCGCGGCGCGGCCCGCGGTGCCACGCGTCTGCCGCATCGTGCTGAAATCGCAGCGGCGTCGGCACATCGAACTCGTGCGGGATGCGGGCGCGCGCAATGATATTGCCGTCCTCGTCGGCGGCCACGGCCTTCACCGACGACGTGCCGATGTCGATGCCGACGGTGACCTCGGGCGCGGTGCGCGTGGTCATCGCAGCGCGGCGAGGACTGCCTCATGGAGGCGGCCGTTCGTGGAGACGAAGCTGGTGCCGTCAATGTCGTTGTGGCCGTCGGTGGTGCTCCACATCCCGCCGGCCTCCTCCAGAATCGGGACAATCGCGGCGATGTCCCACAGCGACACGACCGGATCGATCGCAATGTCGAACGCGCCCTCGGCCACGAGCATGTGCTGCCAGAAGTCGCCGATGCCGCGTGTGCGCCAACATCGGTGGGACAACTGGAGCAAGCGTGCGCCGATCGCGTGCTCGCCGACGCGCGCGTCGGTGTCCCATGCGAACGAGACGTGCGCGTCGTCGAGGCGGGCGACCGACGAGACGTGGATGGTCTCGCCGTTGCGGTACGCGCCTTGGCCGCGCGCCGCCCACCAACGCGTGTGCAGCGCCGGGGCCGAAACGACACCGACGACGAGCTCGCCGCGATGCTCGAGCCCCGCGAGCGTCGCCCAGATCGGCACGCCCCGCACGTAGTTCTTGGTGCCGTCGATCGGGTCGACGATCCAGCGGTATTCCGAATCTCCGGGCGTCGTCGCGCCGAATTCCTCACCGACGACCGCATGGCCGGCGAGCCCCGCCAGGCGGTCGCGCACCGCGCGTTCGACGGCTTCGTCGGCCTCGCTGACCGGTGTCAGGTCGGGTTTCGTGCTGACGCGGAGGTCGTGGGCTCGAAAACGCGCCATCGCGATCCCGTCGGCGATGTCGGCCAACTCCAGGGCCATGTCGAGATGCGCCGCGAAGTTGCTCATACGCGAGCGGAGGTTAGGGGATCGCCTCCACCCGGCCGATAGGGAGGGATATGGTCCGTATCGTGGCGTCTCCAACCGACGCGCGCACCGGCCTGCTTCACGACGTCGTGCATCGCAGCGTCGCAGCCGGATCGAGCGACGCGCCCGCCGGCTTCGACGAATTCGTGCGCCGCTACTACGCGCAAGTGCCGCTCGGCGATCTCGAGGAGCGCACGCCCGAATATCTCGCGGCGGCGGCCCGCGCTCACTGGGAACTCGCGAACCGGCGCGAAACTGGTCGCGCTGCGGTTCGCGTGTTCACGCCAACGCGCGCCGCGGACGGCTGGGACGCGATCCACACGATCGTCGAGATCGTGAACGACGACATGCCGTTCCTCGTCGACTCGGTGACAATGGAGCTCGAACGGCATGGCCTGGGGATTCATCTGGTCGTGCACCCGACGCTGCGCCTGCGGCGCGACGGCGCCGGCACCCTTGCCGGCCTCGCGGGTGATGACGCCCGCGGGGACGACGTCTGGCTGGAGTCCTTCGTGCTCGTCGAGGTCGACCGCGAGACCAACCCGCAAGTCCTCGCGATGGTGCGAGATGACCTCGAGCGGATCCTCAACGACGTTCGGAACGCAACGGGCGACTGGCTGAAGATGCTCGCGACGCTGCGTCACCTCGTCGACGACCTCGAACGGCAACCGCCGTCCATCGATCCCGACGACTTGTCGGAAGGACGCGCGCTGCTGGCGTGGATGGGTGATCAGCACTTCACGTTCCTCGGCTACCGCGAGTACGACCTCGTGCGCGAGAACGGTTTCGACGGACTACGCCCGGTGCCCGGCACCGCGCTCGGCATCTTGCGCAACGCGGCCGAGACCGCATCGAAGAGCTTCGAGCTGCTGCCGTCGGAAATCCGAGCTCGCGCTCGCGACCGCAACCTCATCATCCTCACCAAGGCGAACCGGCGCGCCACCGTGCATCGTCCGACGTACCTCGACTATGTCGGTATCCGGAAGTTCGACCCGGTGACCAGCGAGGTGACAGGCGAGCATCGATTCCTCGGCCTGTTTACCTCGGCCGCGTACAACACGAGCCCCATCGACGTGCCCGTGCTCCGGCGCAAGGTCGCAGCCGTCGTCGATCGCGCCGGTTTTCTGCCGGCCAGCCACGATCAGAAGGACCTCATCGCAATTCTCGAGACCTACCCGCGCGACGACCTCTTTCAGGTCGATGTCGACACGCTGTTCGATACGGCGATGGGCATCCTGCAACTGCAGGAGCGACGCCGCGTCCGCGTGTTCGTGCACCGCGAGGCGTACGGGCGATTCGTATCGGTCCTCGTGTTTCTCCCGCGCGATCGGTACACGACGCCGACGCGGGAAAAGATCGCGGCGATCCTCACCGATGCGTACGGTGCGCGCAGCCACGAGTGGAACACCCGGTTGAGCGAATCGGTGCTCGCGCGCCTCCAGTTCGTGCTGCACGTCGACCCTCGGAACCGGCCCGATGTCGACCCCGTCGCGCTCGAGGCCCGCATCGCGGCCGCATCTCGGGCGTGGGTCGACGACGTCCGCGACACGCTGGTCGCGGCGCGCGGTGAAGAAGAAGGGCTCGACCTGTTGCGCAGGTGGGGCGATGCCTTCGCGGCCGCATACCGTGACGACTTCACCGGCGCCGACGTGCTGGCCGATCTCGGTCCCCTCGAACGCGTCGACAACTACGATCCACTCGCGGTGCGACTCGTAAGTGCCGACGGCTGCCTCGAGCTGAAGCTGTACGGCGCCGGCGACCAACCCGCCCTGTCGGATGTCTTGCCGCGCCTGACCAACATGGGCGCGCTCGTCGAAGACGAACGACCGTACGACGTGACGCCGAAGGGCCTCGGCCCTCGCTGGATCAAGCACTTCCGGTTGCGCACGTCCGACGCGGCCATCTCGACGACGTCGGTGCAGCGCTTGTTCGAGGACGCGTTCCTCGCCGTCCTGCGCGGGGAGACCGAGGACGACGGCTTCAACCGACTCGTGCTCGGGGCCGGGCTGTCGTGGCGCGAGGTCTCGCTGCTGCGCGCGTACAGCCGGTACCTGCGCCAGATCGGAACGCTGTACAGCCAGACCTACATCGAGGACGCGTTGGTCGCGCATCCGGATCTGGCGCGCGCACTCGTCGAGCTCTTCGTCGGCCGGCTCGACCCGTGGGCAGCGATCAGCGGCGAAGCACCCGACATCGATCGTCTCGTCGACGAGTTCAACCTCGCGCTCGACGCCGTCACGAGCCTCGACGAGGACCGCATACTCCGCGCCCTGCTCCACCTCGTGCTGGCCACGCTGCGGACGAACTGGTTCCAGACGGACGAGGGCGGCGCAACCCGCGCGTGCCTGGCGTTCAAGCTGGACCCGTCGCGCATTCCGGACATGCCACTCCCGCGTCCGCTCTACGACGTCTTCGTGTACTCGCCCCGCGTCGAAGGGGTTCATCTGCGCGCCGGCAAGGTGGCACGCGGCGGTATCCGTTGGTCCGACCGCCGCGAGGATTTCCGCACCGAGGTGCTGGGCCTCATGAAGGCGCAGCGGGTGAAGAACGTCGTCATCGTGCCGAGCGGCGCGAAAGGCGGCTTCGTCGTCAAGCAACCGCCCGCCGCCCGCGAAGACCTCGCCGCTGAAGTACAGGCCTGCTACCGGCTGTTCATCGCCGCGCTGCTCGACATCAGCGACAATCTCGTCGGCGGCGTCGTGATACCTCCCGAACAAGTTGTGCGCTACGACGGCGACGATCCGTACTTGGTCGTCGCTGCCGACAAGGGAACCGCGACGTTCTCCGACATTGCCAACGAAATCGCCGTCTCTCGCGGCTTCTGGCTCGGCGACGCGTTCGCGTCGGGCGGCTCGGTCGGTTACGACCACAAGAAGATGGGGATCACGGCGCGTGGTGCGTGGGAGTCGGTCAAGCGCCACTTCCGCCAGCTCGGCATCGACGTGCAGCGCAGCGACTTCACGGTCGCCGGGATCGGCGACATGTCGGGCGACGTGTTCGGGAACGGCATGTTGTTGTCCGAGCACATTCGTCTCGTGGCGGCGTTCGACCACCGCCACGTCTTCCTCGACCCCGAGCCGGACGCGGCGACCTCGTTTGCGGAACGACGCCGGCTGTTCGAGCTGCCGCGATCGTCGTGGGGTGACTACGACACGACGCTGCTCTCGGAGGGCGGCGGTGTGTATCCGCGCACCGCGAAGGCGATTCCGATCACCGAACCGGTGCGGGCTCGGCTCAGCCTCCCGGACACCGTGGCGACGATGACACCGGTCGAGCTGATCCACGCGATCCTCCGGGCGCCGGTCGATCTGCTCTGGAACGGCGGTATCGGCACCTACGTCAAGTCGAGGAACGAGTCCCACGCGGAGGTCGGCGACAAGGCGAACGACGCGGTGCGCGTCGACGGCGCGGAGTTGCGGTGTCGTGTCGTGGGCGAGGGCGGCAACCTCGGGTTCACCCAGCGCGGCCGCGTCGAATACGCGCTCAATGGCGGACTGGTGAACACCGACGCGATCGACAACAGCGCCGGTGTCGACACTTCTGACCACGAGGTCAACATCAAGATCGTCCTCGATCGCATCGTCGCCGCCGACGAACTGACCGTCGATGCCCGCAACGCACTCCTCCGGGACATGACCGAAGAAGTCGCGCACCTCGTCCTGCGAGACAACTACCGGCAGAACCGCGCGCTCGCCAACGCGCGCGCGCAATCCGCGGCGATGGAAGACGTGCACGCGCGATTCATCCGCGCGCTCGAACAGTCCGGTGATCTCGACCGGAGCGTCGAGCGCCTTCCCGACGACGAGACGCTCGCTGATCGCCGCAACGCCGGGCTCGGCCTGACCACACCCGAGCTCGCGGTGCTCCTGGCCTACGCCAAGATCATGCTCGAGGACGACCTGCTCGCCTCCACGCTTCCCGACGATCCCGATTTCGCGCCCGTCCTGTTGGAGTACTTCCCGACGGCATTGCGCGCACACTACGCGGGCTGGCTCGCGGAGCATCCGCTCCGGCGGGAGATCGTGACCACCGCCGTCGTCAACGGCATGGTCAACCGCGCCGGCACGACGGCCGCATTCCGACTCGCGGCCGAGACGGGTGCATCGGCGGACGAAATCGTGCGTGCGCACGAAGCGGCGCGTGCGATCTTCCAGCAGGCCGATCTCTGGCATGAGATCGAGAAGCTCGACAACCTCGTGCCCGCGGACACGCAGACGTCGATGTACCTCGAGAGCCGCAAGCTGATCGAGCGTGCGAGTCGTTGGCTGCTGCGGCACCGCCGGCGGCCGCTGCCGTTGGCCGAGACGATCGCGTTCTTCGGTGACGCGACCGAACGCCTCCGGGAGGTGCTGCCGCGGCTGCTCGGCGACACCGCGCGCCAACGATTCGAGGACGAGTCGGCACGGCTGATCGCACAAGTCGTGCCCGAGGCGCTCGCCCGCCGGGTGGCGGGCCTCGACGCCCTGTATGCCTCGCTCGACATCGCGGATCTCGCCGTGCGTGCTGGTCGCACTGTCGAGGAAGTCGCGGCGATCTCCTGCGTCGTCGGCGATCGCCTGCGCATCGACTGGGTGCACGACCGCGTGCTCGAACTGACCCGCGGCGACCGTTGGCAAGCGCTCGCCCGCAGCGCGCTGCGCGAGGACGCCGAGAGCGAGCGCCGCGCGGTCACGGGTGCCGTCGTTGCCATCAGCGCGCCCGGGACCTCGGCAGAGGATGCGTTCGCGCAGTGGTACGCGCCACGCGACCACGAAGTCGACCGCGTGCTCGGGCTGCTCGACGAGATCCGTGCCCACGGGGTCTTCGACCTCGCGACGCTCTCGGTTGCGCTGCGCGAGATCCGCGCGCTCGTCTAGCCCGGCCTTCCTCAAACCTGCGTCCCAAAACCCGGATAGTTCCCGGTTTGCGGCGCAGGTTTGCGGTGTCTAGCCGGCGAACACCTCGAACACCGTCGCCGAACCCATACCGCCACCCGCGCACATGCTCGCGAGTCCGATGCCGCCACCGCGTCGGCGCAGCTCGAACATCGTCGTCGCGATCATGCGGGCGCCGGTCGCCGCGACCGGGTGACCGAGCGAACAGCCCGACCCGTTCACGTTGGTGATCTCGGGGTCGAGGCCGAGTTGCTTGCACGCCGCGACCGGTACCGACGCGAACGCCTCGTTGATCTCGGCGAGCGCAACGTCGGCGATCGTCATCTTCGCCCGCTCCAGCGCCTTCGGGATGGCGAGGATCGGGCCGAGCCCGGTGTCACTCGGCGCCATCCCCGTGGACGCCCACGAGATGATTCGCGCCAGCGGGCGCAACCCGTGCGCAGCCGCGTAGTCGCTGCTCACAAGCACCAACGCACAGCCGGCGTCGTTCAGCCCCGACGAGTTGCCGGCCGTGATGCCGAAACCGTCGATCTCGGGGTGCAGCACCTTGAGGCTCGCGAGTCGCTCCATGGTCGTGTCGCGGCGCGGGTGCTCGTCAGTGTCGAACTTCTTGACCGTCCCGTCGCGCAGTTCGACCTCGATGGGGAAGATCTCCTCTTGGAGACGCCCTTCGTCGATCGCGGCGACGGCGCGCGCGTGTGAACGGCACGCCCACTCGTCCATCTCCTCGCGTGTGATGCCGATCTTGGCCGCCGTGTTGTGGCCGACGGTGATCGACATGTCGAACGCAGGCGCATCCGGCGTTTCCGGGTGACTCGGCGACATCCACGGCGAGTAGTCGTCGGTGCCCGGCGCGCGCTTCAGTGACTGTGGCGACGTCGAGATCGACTCCGCGCCGCCGGCGATGACGACTCGATCCATGCCCGCCATGACGCTCCCCGCGCTCGCCTGCACTGCCGCCATACCCGACGCGCAGTGACGGTTGCACGCGACGCCAGGAACCTCGGTCAGGCCGAGCTCGAGCGCGGCGTGGCGGGCGATGTCGCCGCCGCCTTGCAACACCTCGCCGAGTTGCAGATCGTCGACGTCGCCGCCGGGGATGCCGGAGCGCTTCAACGCCTCGCCCGCGGACCACTTGGCGAGATCGAACGCGCTGACGTCTACGAGCGTGCCCTTGCGGGCGGTGCCGATCGCGGTCCGCGCCGCCGCGACGATGACGGCGTCAGCCATGGTGACTCCCCCGGTTCGTAGGTCGCTTCAGCGTACCGGCGGACCTGACGTCGGCGTCATCTTCGACCGTTCGCGGGTGCCACTCGTGGCGAGCCGCAAGCGCGAAGAGCCAGGAGTTCACGACGGCCAACCCTTCTCCGCCGCGTCTCGGGACCGGCGGCGGTTGACCGGGACCAAATGGACGGGCCACAGGACGATTCCGGCGGACACGACGGGCCGAAGCGACCGTGCAGTACAGCAACGGATAGCCACCCCAGAACAGCCGCGCGCCATCGATGAAGACCGCGACCATGGCCGGGATCGGCGGTACCAAGAGAAACAAGCTCCACGCTCGCGCCCAACCACCGGCGAGCAGGTAGCCGACGATCCACAGTCCGAGCCCGGTCCAAAGCGCCGCCCATGCCCCCGGGCTCGACCGCGTGATTGCGAGCACCGACACCCCAGCCAATGGGCCGGCCGCGCACAGGTGCACACCGACCCGCGAGCCTGGTGTGCGGTGCGCGGTTGCGCTGCGCCAGGCGAGGATCGCGCCCGCCCGGCACAAGAGCGGGACCCCGATCAGCGTGAACATGACCGTCCTCCGTTCCGACTTGCATAATCGCGTGATTACCGGTATATAATCATCTGATTATGGCCGCGGTCAAGACCGAGGTTCCGACCCGCGAGCGGCTCGTGGAGGCGGCGCTCGACCTCTTCGCCCGCCAGGGCTTCCGGGAGACGACCGTCGGCGAGATCGAGGCGGCCGCCGGCCTGGCGCCCCGCCGCGGGGCGCTCTACAACCACTTCGAGAGCAAGGAGGCGCTGCTGACTGCGGCCGTGGAGCGCCACGTCGAGATGCTCGACCAGTTCAGCGCGCTCATGGACGCGGGGCCGCTCGCGCTCGACCTGCGCGACGAGCTGATGCTGCTGGCGCGCTGGGTGATCGCCGAGCACCAGCGCGAGGACGCACTGCTGCGTTTCCTGCAGCGCGACGGCGACCGCTTTCCCGAGTTGGCGACGCTGGTGCGGGACCACATCGTCGAACGGGGCTACCGCCAGGCGGAACGCTGGCTGCGACGGCGCATCGAGGACGGCGGGTTCCCCGACTACGACGCGGAGGCGGTCACTGTCGTGGCGCTCGGTTCACTCGTCGCCTATGACGCGCAGCGGACGCTGCTCGGCGCCCCTCCGCTCGGTGTCGACGAAGACCGCTTCGTCGCGATGTGGGTCGAAGCGTGGATGCGCGTCGCGGAGACGGCGACGGCCGAGCGGGATACGTCCGCGCCGTAGTCACGCGCGCGGCTGCGGACGCGCCGTGGCGTTGACACGGACGAGGAACGGCGCCTCCGCCGCGAAGATGCCGAGGAGCGACAGCGGAACGTCGTCTTCGAGCGTGACGACAACCTCGTCGCCGATCACGTCGACCGCGATCGAACGCAGCGTGTCGATCCGTCCATCCTGCGCCAACGTCGCGAGCGCGATCTCGCGAGCGCGCGCCTCGTCGAGGACGATCACTCCCCCACGCGCGGACGCCTCGACCACACCGTTGGCGGCCGCCGTTGCCGCCGCGTCCGCCATCGCGGACAGCTCGCGCCGGGTCGCAATTCCGCGCCACAAGTCGAGCGAGAGTCCGCCGAGGAACAACACCGCCACCGTGAGTCCGAGGACCCACAGCGTCGCCGTGCCGCGCTCGCTCCTCATGCCACGCTGCGGTAGTCGTCGATGCGGCGGTGCTGGGTCGCGGTGTATGACCACGTGACCGCGTCCAGCCCCGGAACCGCAAGCGCCGGCATCCTGATCGTGACCGACACCGTGACGTAGTCACGGCGGTCGCGCCTCCCGCGGACGACCACGTCGACATCATTCGGATCGACGCCGTAGTTGTGCGCGACCGCCTGGGCGACCGCGAGCATCTCTCCCCCGTCGGCACGGAGGTCACGAACGACCACGTTCGCCGCCTCGCGCGCCGCGATCGTCGCCGCATGACGCCGTTCGGCCCAAGAAGGCAACGTCGCCACGAGCAGGACGACCGGAAGCAACAGCGTCGCAATGGCCGCGACCCATTCGATCGTCACGAACCCACCGGTGCGGTAGGGCGGGTTCACGGCTCCGCCGGCATCGACGCCTCGAACGCGAGCTCCCACGGCGGGAGCAACATCGGGAGCCACGACGGGAGCGATCCGCGTGCCGTCGCTGTGATCTTTCCGCCCTGGCGGGCGCAGCGCACCGAAACGTCGCCTCCGACCGGACCACGCAACAGCGAGCGCAGGACATCGTCGGCGCGCGTCTCACAGTCGTCGGTGGTTGCACCGACCGTTGCGCCCGCGCGCACCGCCTCGTCGAGGGCATCGCGGACTGCGGCGCGTGCGTAGAGATCGACCAGCAGATTCGCTACCAGCACCAGCAGGATGAACGACAATCCGACGGTCGCGACGTACTGCACGGTCGTGAATCCCTGCTGGTCGCTGCCCGCTACACGATGAGCTGGTCGCGAATCCACTGCACAATGTCCAGCCCGAGCTGTTGCAGCACGGTCCAGATCGCAATGAGGGCAAGCACGCCGAGGGCAGCATTGCCGAGCAGCTCCGCGGTCGTGAGCCCATCTTCGCCTCGTGTGGGCATATATACTCCCTTTCGTAGGTACAACGCGTGCTATCGGTGTCCGAGCACGATGGACGGCATTGGCGCGGCGACGAAGAGAAGCATGATCGGCGCAAGAATCGCGATCGTCGGCACCAGCATTGCGGCGCGCCGACGGACGGCGTCCTTGTGAAGCTGGTCGCGGCGGGCGTCGCGGATATCCTGGCTCATCGACAACAGCGCGCTCCCGAGATCGGCGCCCCGCTCGCTTCCCGCGGCCAGCAGGCGGTACGTGCGGGCCGCGCTCGGCTCGGGTGTGAGCTCGGCGGCGCTGCGGAACGCGTCGGCTTCACCCACGCCGTGCCGTGTCGACGCGAGCACGGCCGCCAACTCCTCGGCGACGACGCCGCGACCGCGATCGACGACCCGTTGCACGGCCTGGATCGGCCCGGCACCCGTACGCACGTGCATCGCGAGCAGGTGATTCACGGTATAGAGCTCCTGACGAATGCGAACCGCCCTGCCCCGGACGGCGCGTTCGACGCGCCGGCGCTCGCGGACAGCGCCCCAGGTGAAGCCGGCGCCGGCGGCGAGGAGCGCCGCGAGAGGGCTGCGCGCAATCGTCGCGGCACTCACACCTCCCATGAACGCGACGAGCGCCCCCGCGCCGAGCTGTCGGATGCGAAAGCCATCGGGGGTGAGGTGCGCGAAGCCGGCCTGGCGCAGCAGGCGAGCGACCTGCTCGTCGCCGCGCCGTTCGACGGCGCGCCCGAGTGCATCAACGATCGAGCGCAGCGGCGGACCGAACAAGCGACCTACCGCGTGCGCGGAGGTTGCCGGTGCACTGGGCGCGAGCAGATCGGGTGCATGGCCCAGTGCCGCGCGCGCCACGATCGTGTAGGGCCGCACCCGGCGCGCCAAGCGCGTCGTAGGTGGAACAACGATCGTCGCGGCCGCCGCAACAGCGGTGCCGACCGCGAGCGCGGCGACGACATGAACCCCGTTCACGCCGCGCTCCCGCGGGGCGGGACGACGCGCGTTTCGACCGGCTCCCGACCCAGATGCCCGAGGACGACGACACCGAGGAGCGACAGCGCGGCCGCGCCGCCAATCGTGAAGACGCCGCCACTCGACCGGTAGAACTCTCGGAACGGACCCGGCCGTGCGGTGAGCGCAACGAGCACGATCCACGGGAGCACGACGACGGTCCGCGCGTTGATCCGCATTTCCAAGCCTTCGGTCTCGAGCTCGTCGAGCAACCGCAAGTCCCGGGTGGTCGATTCCACCAGGTCGGAGAGGATCGAGCGCACGATCGGGCCGCCGCGCTCGTGCGCGAGGATGAGCACCTCGATGATGCGATCGCTGGTCGGATCGGCGAGCTCTTCCTTGACCACCTCGAGCGCGGGGCCGGTGCCAAGCACACGCGCGAGTTCGGGAAACCGCGCGAACGCGTCGCGAAGCGGTGCCGGCCCGGTTGTCGAGAGTGTCGTGACCGCTTGCGTCAGCGAACGCCCCGCGGCGATCGACGCCAGGAGGTCCCGCAATCCGTCGGGCCAGACCGCGTGCACAGCTCGGGAGCGCGTGCGGCGGCGGCGGCCGAAGAACGCACGCGGAAGCAGCGCCACCGCGAGCGCCGGCACCGCCGCGACGAACACCGATCGGGTCAGGGCGGACAGCGCGAGGAGCGCGGCCGCGCCCGCGAACGCGCTCGCCAGCACGAACTGTTGGGGTGTCACCAGCACACCGGCTTGTTGCAGCCAGACCTGCGCACCGACTTGGTGCCGGCCGAGCCGCTGACCGCGGGGGCGCCGAGCGGGCAGCGTTCCGCCCAGCGCGCCCGCGAGCAGAGCGCAACACGCACCGACGCACAGCGCGGCGAGAATTCTCATGCGACGCCCCGATCGCCCTGCTCGAGCAATCGGCGGAGTCGAAGGTCTCCGGGGAGCGCGCGGTCGACCCGATCTTCGAGCACCGGTGGTAAGGCACCGGTCCACTCGAGCGGTCGACCAAGGCCGTCACGCACGAAGATGGGCTCGACCGTCTGGTCGTCCGAGAGCGTTGGCGCGATTGCGGTGATCTCGGTGACCTGGCGGCGGAGACCGTCCTTGGCGCCGCGCGGCACGTCGTCTCGGTCGAGTTGCACGACCAAATCGAGCGCCTCGGTGAATACCTTGCGCACGATGTGCTCGGTGACGTTCTCACCGGCCATCAACGCCGCGTTCACCAGCGCGTTCAGCGCATCGCCCGCGGTATTGGCGTGGACGGTGCACAGGAATCCACAGCCTGCATTCACGGCGCGGGTCAACTCGAAGGCCTCGGCCCCGCGGACCTCGCCGACGACGATGCGATCCGGTCGCATCGCGAGCACGAACTTCACGAGGTCACGCAGGTTGATCTCGCCCGTACCGTCGAGACCGGGCGGGCGCACCTCGTAATACGAACCGTGGACGACCGGCACCGCGATCTCGCGGATCTCCTCGCACGAGCGGACACAGTGCGCGGGTGGTACGGCGGCCAAGAGCGCGGCTGCGAGTGTGGTCTTGCCGGCGCCTGGCTCGCCGGAAACCGCAATGCGGCTGCGCACCTGCATGACCGCCCAGAGAAACGCCCCCGCCTCGCGCGTGAGCGTGTTCCGCGCGACGAGATCGTCGATACCAGCATGACGGAGGGTGTAGCGCCGCAACGTCGCTGACAGCCGATCCGCGATGGGCGGTATCGCGACAGTCAATCGAGCGGTGCCATCGAGAACTCGCGCTTGCGCCAACGGCTGCTTGGTATTGAGCTGGCGGTCGGTCAGCGCGAGCAACCGGTCGACGACGTGCCGATTCTCCTGCTCGCTGGTCGGCTCGGCGAGCCCGCGTAACCGCCCGCTCGTGTCGAGGTATGTCACGCGCGCGCCTTCGAGGAACACTTCTTCGACGTCCGCACGCGCGAGCAAGTCGGTCAGCGGGCCGAAGTCGGTCACCGAGCGCAGCACGCGCTGCGCCATCACGACGGGATCGCCGAGCGGCACTTCCTCACCCAGGCGCGCCCGGCGCGAGAACTCTGCGATCGCGCGCTCGACCTCGACGCGAACCTCGACGACCTCACAGTCCGGCTGGAGTCGGCGCCGTTCGATGCCGGCGAGGACATCGCGGCGAATGACGTCGTAGGCGTCGGTACGGAGGCTCACGACGCCCACTCCAGGGAAGCGTCGGCGTCGCCCGCCGCGACACGTCTGGCGAGACATCCGACGACACATCCGGCGAGCTGCGTGATTCCGCGCGCAAACGCGCCCTTCGTCACGACGGTTCCGCTCCAACACGCGTCGCCGACACGCGGGTCGGGCGCGACGAACACCACCGAGTGCAACGGGAGCGAGCGAGTGAGCTCGTCGTAGAGCTCGCCGCGTCGGTACCGGTCCGCGGGTGCCTGATTCACGACGGCGACCAGCGTCACGTCGGGCGCGAGCGCGCGCACCTGGACGGCCCACGAGAGGAACCGGCTCACGCCGATCGGGCTGGCGCTCGCGACACCGACGAGCATGTCGGCCTCGATGACGAACGCGCGGGCGACCGCGTAGCGACCGCGGGTCGGGCCGCCGATGTCATCGAGCAGGCCGGAAGTGTCGACGACGACCGTGCCCCGCGTTCGGGCGACCTCCCCCGCGACCCGCACGACTTCGCCGGGTCGCATCTGCGCCCACGCGTCGGGGTTCGGAACGCCGGCAATCATCGCGACACCCGAACGCGGTTCGACGGAGATGGAACCGTCGAGCCGCCCGCGGCCGTGCTCGGCGGCGTCGATCGCGGTGCGCAAGTTCGGCTCGATCGGAAGCCCCACCCGCTGCGCGAGTGAAGGCGCGACATCGTCGGCATCGAGCACGACTGCACCGAGCGCGCACGCGAGGTGGAGGGCGACCTCGGTACGGCCCGATCCCGGGGGACCACCGACGACGATGATCCGACCGGGTCGGGGCGGCGACTCGGGAAGGGGGTCGCGCGGTGCGATCTCGAGTCGCCGGGAGTGCAGTAACACGAGCACGTCGACAAATGCCTTCGGTCCCGCGTCGCTCGGCAACGCCGAGTCGACCCCGAGGGCGGCAAGGTGAGCGCGGCCGGCGGGCTCGTCGCGGTCGTACACGCCGAGCACGACGCGCCCCCGTCCGTGGACGTCGGCGACGAACGCACGCGTGAGCGCGGGCCAGCGATGACTCGCAACGAGGACGTCGTAGTTCTCCTCGAGGGCGACGCTTGGTTCGACGACGATCTGCCGGACGCGGGCGCCGCCGTGGTCCGTGAGGTGGCGATGCAGCTCCTCGACCCACGGTTCGGGTGTGAACACGAGCGCGGCTTCGGGCTCAGCCATTCGTGTCGGGTCCAGCTGCTACTCCCGCGAATAGCGGGGGGTCGACTGCGATCGAGGCGCCCGTCGCGCGTACGAGCGTCACCGTTCCGGTGTCCAAGGCCGCCGCGAGCGTGACCGCGGCATTCAGCTCCACGGCGAGAGTGATCGTCAGCTCGTCCGGCGCTCCCAACGGTCCCGCGTCGTCACCGTCGACGCCGAGAACTTCGATCGCTGTCATCACATACCCCGCGCGGTCACCATCCCGTGACACCGCAAGCACGTCCACGCGGTCGCCGGCCTCGAGCGCGCCGCCGACGGCGCGGGCGGGTGACAATGGAAAGCTCATCGCGCGCGGCACCGCTCCGGGTGAACCGGGCCGAACGAGGTCGCGCGCCACGAGCGACCCCGCGCGCAACGCGGCGGTCGTCACAGAGCCTTGCAGCATGTCGAGCTCATCCGGCGCGTACAGCGAACCCATGACCTCGTTGCTCGCGTCGATGCGCGTGACTCGCAACGTGCCGTCCTCGATGACCGTGCCCGCCGGAATGTCCGCGGCGGCGGCGAGCACCGCACGCCGATCGTCGGCGGCCCGCAAGCTCCCCAACGTCAGCACCGCGCCGAGCAGCCCGGCCGCCACCATCACGACGTGTCCCTGCGAGATCCGGCCCGTCCACGACCGGCGTGCGCCCTGTTGGACCACCGCGTCTGCCCCTCGTCGCCGTCGGGGTGCCCCGCCGGTCTCCCCCATCCGGATAGGGTTCATGCAACCGCACCACTGATCACTCTGGCAAGCGGAAAGTTTTGGGAGATTGTGACAGATCCTATCGCATTGCCCACGGAGGCGAGCTAGGGTGGGGCCCGTGACGGGGAGCGACGAGCCCGGCGGCGCGAGCGGCGAGGGGTATCCGCCGATCCTGACGACGGCACAGGCGGCGGCGCTGCTGCACGTCCACGTCGAGTACCTCCGACGGATGGTGCGCGAGGACCGCCTCCCCGCCCACCGCTTCCCCGGCGGGCGCGAGATCCGCTTCCACCGCGACGAGCTGATCGCGTGGGTGCGCGCCCAGCCCGGCCACGACCGCTCTCCGAGCGCCGAAGAGAAGACCGCGGTCGAGGATCGCGACTAGTGCACGACCGGATCGTCCTCGTGACGGGCGGCAACTCCGGTGTGGGCAAGGCCGCCGCGGTCGCGCTCGCGGCAATGGGCGCGCGCGTCACGATCGCGGCGCGCAACGAGGTCAAGGGCGAACTCGCGCGCGACGAGATTCGAGCGTGCAGCAGGAGCGAGCACGTCGGACTGATCGCGCTCGATCTCGCGTCGTTCGACTCGGTGCGCACGTGTGCGAAGGAGTTCGCGACAACACACGATCGTCTCGACGTGTTGATCAACAACGCCGGCGTGGTACTGCGCAAACGCGCAGAGAGCACCGACGGCCACGAGATGCAATTCCAGGTGAACCACCTCGGTCACTTCCTCCTCACCGACCAGCTTCGACCGTTGCTCGAAGTCAGCGGCTACGCTCGTGTCGTCGCGACTTGCTCGGATGCGCACCGCTACGCGCGCAGCGGCCTGCGCTTCGACGACCTCGAGTGGACACAGCGGCGGTATCGCGCATTCGGCGTCTACGCGGGCACGAAGTTGATGAACCTCTTGTTCACACGCGAGCTGGCGCGCCGCCTCGACGGGACCGGGATCACGGCCAATGCGGTGCATCCCGGCTTCGTGGCCAGCAACTTCGCGCGTGAAGGCGACGGCGGGTGGCTCGGCAGTATCGCCATGGCGATCGGCCGACCGTTCGCCCGCTCGCCCCAGAACGGGGCTCGCACGACGGTGCACGTCGCGTCGGCGCCCGCGCTTTCGAGTGTGACCGGGCAGTACTTCGCGAACGAGCGCCTCGCGCAACCGAGCCGAGCCGCGCAGGACGACACCGCGGCACGGCGATTGTGGGAGGTCAGCGCCGCGCTGACCGCGTAGCCGCTACTCGCGGCGGGGGCTGACCCATGCAACCTGCGCAATCGGCACGAACGTCTGCGCGCCGCCGCGAGCGACGATCACGACGTGATCGGCACCGACCGACAGGCGACCATCCATGCCGCCGGGGTCGAACACGGTTCCGACGGTGGCCTCCATTTCGCCTTCGTGCATCATCAGCGCGTTCACAAACCGACCGCCAGCGGCATCGACGCCGCGATGGCCACCTTCGGTCGAATGCTCGTACAGCTCGTGCCACAGCGGAATG
Organism: Actinomycetota bacterium; assembly: GCA_052390615.1. Lineage (GTDB taxonomy): Bacteria > Actinomycetota > Acidimicrobiia > IMCC26256 > PALSA-610 > JBQTGT01. Next base: position 65,369 of record JBQTGT010000033.1, on the reverse strand, counting down.
GTTGGCGCCAGGTGGACGTCGACGCGACCGCCGAGCGTCCGGATCGCCACCAAGTCGTCGCCGACCTCCTCGGGCACGCCGACGACGCGCCAACCCGTGACGACGATCGCGATGCGATCGCCACAGTGCATGTGCTCGCGAAACACATCGACCAGCGACTTGCGGTGGTACCAGTCCTGCGCGGCGTCGGCCGTCGCGGCTTCCTGCTCGGTCCGCCACTCTTCGCGCATCGCCGCGGCTGCGGGCGCGAGGTCGGGATGCGATTCGATGTCGTCGTCGGGCACGGGTCGAATTGTGACAGACGCGCCGGCGCTTACGACGCCAGCGCGTTGCGCCGGTATCGGCTGGTCGAATGCTCGGGATCGGTGTCGAAACGCGGGATCACCTCGTCACCGAACAGACCGATCGAGCGGGCCAGCAGGTCGTGCGGATACACCGACCCCGACGGACCCATGATGATCTGGTCGACGCCGATGTCTTTCCATCTCTGGATGCCCGCCGCGCAGTCGTCGGGCGTACCGACGATGGCGGCGCCGGTCGCGGACCCCGCCTCGATTTGCTCGAGCGTCGGATCGGGAATCTCTTGCGGCCACTCGGGCACGAACGGCGGCTTCGGGAAGGTGTCGAGGTAGTGGAATATCAGCGTTTGCTGGCGGCCGTTGCCGGAGCGGGTCATCCACTGCCGGGCCTCGTCGCGGTCTTCGAGGCACATGAAGCTCGTGGTGACGGCGACGTTATCGTTGACGAACTCGCCGACCGGGTCGGCCTTCGTGATCGTCTTCTTGTACAGGTCGACGAGCGGCGCCATCTTCGCGGGTGAGCCGCCGGTAAAGCACAGCACGCCGAGACCCAGCTGCGCGGCCTTCTCGAACGTCGATGGATTCCCGGCCGCGACCCACATCGGCGGGTGCGGTTTGACGTACGGCTTCGGCAGCACGTTGCGGGTCGGCATCGAGAAGAACTGGCCATCGAAGGAGTACTCGGTTTCTCGCCACATGTGCCGGAACTGCGCAATCGCCTCGTCGTACATGTCGCGCGTGAGCTCCGGGTCGCCGATCCCGAACCCGCCCATCTCGGTCGTCGACGAGCCGCGCCCGGTACCGAACTCGAATCGTCCGCCCGACACGTGGTCCATCATCGCAACCCGTTCGGCGACGCGCGCGGGGTGATTCACCGGCGGCGTGATGTTGATGATGCCGCTCCCGACGTGGATCTGCTCGGTGCGCGCGAGCACCCACGGCATCAGCACCTCGTTGGCCGAGATGTGCGAGTACTCGGCGAGAAAGTGGTGCTCCGTGAACCACGCGTACTTCCAGTTGTGGCGATCCGCGACCTCGCACAGGCCGACCTCGCTCAGGAGCCGGTCGTGCTCGGCATCTGGATTCGCGGCGGCGAGGTCCCGGTGCACGAAGCCACCGAGGAAGAGGCCGAACTCCATGACGCGTGCCCTCCACCGAAGAAAATAGAACGTGTTTCAAAAACGATACAGCGGGGCGCCCACACTTGTCCAGCACCCGATATCGACGCGCACGTTTGGGCTTCTGATGGCAGAACACGCGCTCTGCACCCACCTTGTGGGTATCTGATGGCAGTTCGTGCGCGGACGGGAAGTGGTCCGAGTGGGTGTCACACCCCGGCGCTACGGTCGCTCGCATGACCGCCCCGCCGCCGGTCGGCCAGGTGCTGGGCACCGACGACGCCACGCCGCTCGAGTACTGGGTCGCGCTCGCCGACGACCAATACCTTCAACTCGACGACGTCGTGGTGTGCGAACGTGAGGTCCCTGGGCGCGACGCGCCGGTGCGGATGTCGGGCGTCGTGACCCAAGTGCGCGCCCGCCACGAAGGCGTGCGCTTCGACTCCGACGTGTTCCTTGTCAGCGACGGCGTGCTGCCCGCGAGCGTGGTCGAGGCCGCGCAGGTGATGACGACTCGTGTCGAACCCGAAGTGTTCGTGCCGCCGTGGCCGGGTGCAGAGGTGAGGCGGGCGACCGGCGCCGAGCGCGAGCTCGCGCTCTACTTCGACCAGATGACGCACCGGCTGCCAATCGGCCTCGGCCGTGACGGTCTCCCACTGTTCGCCAACCTCGAGTTCCTTGACGGCACACGCGGTGCGCACGTCAACATCTCGGGCATCTCCGGCGTCGCGACGAAGACCACGTACGCGACGTTCCTGCTGTACGGCGTGTTCCACTCGGGTGTGCTCGGCGCCGAGGCGCGCAACACCAAGGCATTGATTTTCAACGTGAAGGGCGAGGATCTCCTCTTCCTCGATCACCCCAACGCCGGCCTCACAACGCGCGACTCCGACAAATATCGAATGCTCGGGCTCGTCCCCGGGCCGTTCGAGGATCTCGCGGTCTATGCACCACCGCGCCGCGACGATCCGAACGCGACCCCCGACGTCGAGACACGCCTCCTCGGCGTCGACCCCTTCTTCTGGACCCTCGAGGAGTTCGCGACCGAGGAACTGCTGCCGTTCGTGTTCGCCGACGCCGAGGACGAGCGCCAGCAGTACACGATGGTCCTTCACAACGTGAGTGCGGCGTTGAAGCTGGGCGCGTCAACCGGCGGCGACGGCGAATGGCGCGTCGACAGCGTGACGCTGCGTACGTATCGGGATCTGGTCGACCTCGTCGTCGCGCGCGTCAGCGACGACATGACTCGGAACGCGTGGGCCGGCCCGGCGATCGGCACCGGCACGATCAACGCGTTCGTGCGTCGACTGGTGTCTTCGCAGCGCTCGCTCGGCCGGCTCGTGCGGGCCGACGTCAGCCGTCCCGTCAAACATCGAATCGAAACCGCGGACGCACAGGTGACGGTCGTCGACCTCCACAAGCTCGACGACCGCGCCAAGCGGTTCGTCGTCGGCGTCACGTTGCGGCGCGCGTTCGACGACAAGGAACGTTCGGGGCTCGCCCGGCCCTTGCTGTTCGTCGTGCTCGACGAACTCAACAAGTACGCGCCCCGCGATGGCGAATCGCCGATCAAGGAGATCCTGCTCGACGTGGCGGAGCGGGGCCGATCACTGGGGATCGTCTTGATCGGCGCGCAGCAAACGGCAAGCGAGGTAGAGCGCCGGATCATCTCGAACTCGGCGATCCGCGTCGTCGGCCGACTCGATCCTGCCGAAGCCGCGCGTCCGGAGTACGGCTTCCTCCCGACGGCACATCAGCAGCGAGCCGTCATCGCCAAGCCGGGCACGATGTTCGTAACCCAACCCGAGATCCCGGTGCCGCTCGTCGTCGAGTTCCCGTTCCCGTCGTGGGCGACGCGCCCGAGCGAACGCGGGGCGAATCCCGCGGAGGGCGGCGTACTCACGCCGCCCGACGATCCACTCGAGGGCGTGCCGAGCGGCCCGCGCGACCACTGACGGTGCGCGTCCTCCACACCTCCGATTGGCACGTCGGCAAGCTGTTACGCGGGCGCTCGCGGATCGAGGAGCACCGAGCAGTGCTCGGGGAGATCGCCGAGATCGCCGACCGCGAGAAAGTGGACGCCGTGGTCGTCGTCGGCGACCTGTTCGAAACGGCCGCGCCGCCGCCAGAAGCGACCGCCGTCGTATGGGACGCGCTCCTCGCGTTGCGCGAGACCGGCGCGCACGTGATCGTCGTGGGCGGCAACCACGACCAGCAGCTCCAGCTCGACGCGGTCGCACCGGTGTTCGAGCGCCTCGGTATCACCGTCTTGGGACTTCCCGCCGGCCCTAAACGCGCGGTCGTCGACGTTGCCGGCGCGCGCTTCGTGTTGCTGCCGTGGGTGTCGCAGCGGTGGGCCGTCAAGACCCAGCAGCTCATGGGCGCCGGTGCGAGCCAGACGATCCAGTACTACGCGGCTCGCGTCACGAAGGTGATCGAGTGGCTGTGCGACGGCTTTGCCGATGACGTTGCCAATATCGTCGTCGCGCACTGCATGGTACGTGGCGGCGTGCTCGGTGGCGGCGAGCGCGACGCCCAACTGATCGACGCGTACGCGATTCCGGCCGCGGCGTTCCCCGCTTCCGCCGGATATGTCGCGCTCGGTCACCTCCACCGCAGCCAACGCATCGCCAGTGCCGCACCGATCTGGTACTCGGGATCGCCGATACAGGTCGACTTCGGCGAGGCGCGCGACCAAAAGCAGGTACTCCTCGTCGACGTGCCGGCCCGCGGGTCGACTCGCGTGCAGCCGGTGTCATTGACGTGTGGCGCGGAACTGCGCACGGTCGCAGGAACATTCGACGAGATCCAAGCCTTCGCCGCCGGCGCCGGCGCCGGAGACGCGTGGCTGCGGGTCGACGTGCGGGGCGCCGCCCGTCCCGGGCTCGCCGACGACGTGCGGGCGCTCCTCCCGCGGACCGTTGACGTGCGAGTCGTCCCTTCGACGCGGCCGGTCGAACCCACTGCTCCTGACGCGGTGACGCGCAGCAGCGCGTCACCGCGTGAGCTGTTCGGCGCATATCTCGACACCGAGAGCCACGCCGCCGACGACTCGCTGCTCGCGCTGTTCGACGAGCTGCTCGACGAGGTCGGCGCCCAATGAGGCCGGTGACGATCGACATGCAGGGATTCGGTGTGTTCCGCGATCGCACGATCGTCGACCTCGCCGACGCCGAGCTGTTCGCAATCGTCGGTAAGACGGGCGACGGGAAGTCGACGATCATCGACGCCGTCTGTTTTTCTCTGTACGGCAAAGTCGCCCGCTACGAGAAGGGCGACGTGGCCCCCGTGATCACAATCGGCGCGGCCGAGGTCAAGGTGTCGTATACCTTCGAGCTCGCACAGCGGCGCTACGTCGCGACAAGAATCGCACGCCGCAATCCGAACGGGTCGGGAGCCAAGACTCGCGCGGCCCGCCTCGAAGTGCTCGCCGCCGACGGCACGACCGAGGTCCTCGCCGGTTCGGTCGGCGAGCTCGACGAATCGGTTCGACGGCTCGTGGGCCTCGACTTCGGCCAGTTCACAAAGTGCGTCGTACTGCCGCAGGGCGAGTTCGCTGCGTTCTTGCACGCGCGGACGGGCGAGCGCGCGGCAATCCTCGGCGCCCTGCTCGACCTCGGGCGCTACGACCGGATGGCGAGTCGGGCGCGAGTGTTGGCAGGTGAAGCGAAGGGCGAACGTGAGGGTCTCGAGCGCGAGCTCGCCCGCACGGGTGCCGATGACGTCGCGATTGCGGGTGCCGCGCGGCGGGCGGAGTCGTTCGCGGCGTTGCAGCTGGACCTCGAGCGCGCCGCGCCGGACGACGCGAAGCTGGCGCAGGGCATCGCGATCGCCCGAGCGGAGTCGAGTACCGCGCGTGTCGCCGTCGAGGCGCTGGACGCCGTGGTCGTGCCCGACCGAGTTCGCAAGCTCACTCCGGAAGCCGACGCGGCGCGGGCGGCCGCGCGGGCCGCGTCCCTCACCGCCGATGCCACCGAGCAACGCGCGAACGATTTGGAGGCGGTGCTCATAGAGATGCCGCCGGGCGAAACGCTCAATGCCGCGCGGGACGCCCACGACGAGTACGGACAGGTCGCAGCCCGCATCGAGACTGGAGCATCGGTCGTCGCCGACCGCCGCACGGCCGCCGAGGCGGCGCGCGAATCACTCCTCGCGGCACAGGCACGCGTCGCGGATGCCGAACAGGCGGCCGATACCGCGAACCGCCAACACGCCCACGCCGAGCTGCGGGCAACGCTCGTTGCCGGCGAGCCGTGCCCGGTGTGCGCACAACCCGTTGCACGCGTCCCTCGCAAGGCCAGCACCGCCCAGCTCACCAGGGCCCGCACGCGGCTGGAGGCCGATCGAGCGAAGTTGCGAACGGCCGAGCACGACGGCCAGGAGGCTCTGTCGGCGCTCCACCGAGCCGAAGCCCAACTCGCGGCGTTGCGAGAGCGCGGCGCGCAGCTCGCGGTCAAGGTCACCGATTACCCGGACCGCGTGGCGCTGGACGCGCGGTTGGAGCGGCGCCGCACGGCCCAGCGGGCGGCGCACGAGGCACACACCCAAGCCGCCCGTGCGCGTGCCGCCGCGAAGGGCGCCGGCACGCGCGTGACCAACATCGAACGCGCGCTGCATGACCTCGAGGCGACGTTGCAAGCGCAGCGCGACGCGGTCGTGTCGGCCGGACTCACGCCGCCACCGCTGATGAGCGCGACCGACATCGTGTCTCGATGGGAACAGCTCGCGGAGTTCGCCGTGCGCACAACCACCGAGCTGGAAAAGCGCGCAGCCGAGCAGGACGACTTCGTACGCGCCCTCGCCGCCGAGCGCGATGCCCTCGTCGGCGAGTTGCGACACCGCGCCGACGAGCTCGGTGCGACCGCAGCACGGACGACGGTGGTCGACATCCTCGCGGCGGTCGTCGCGGGCGCACGCGACGCCGTCCACGAAGTCGATCGCCTCCGGCAGGCGCAGACTCGCGCGCGTGAGCTCGAAAGAGAAAGCGACCGCGCGCGCCGATCGGAACACGTCGCACACACACTCAGCCGCCTGCTCGACAAAGGCCACTTCGGTCAGTGGCTCGTCGATGCGGCGCTGCGAACCTTGCTCGACGGCGCATCGGTCGTCCTGCAGCAACTCACGGCCGGGCAATACTCATTGCGCGCGGCCGACGACGGTGAGCTCCTCGTCGTCGATCATGTCAACGCGGACGAGACGCGTTCGGTTCGCAGCCTCTCGGGAGGCGAAACATTCCAGGCATCGCTGGCGCTGGCGCTCGCGCTCGCAGATCGGATCGCAGAGTTGGCTGCGGGCGGCGCGGCGGCACTGGAGTCCATCTTCTTGGATGAGGGCTTCGGAACGCTCGATCCCGAGTCACTCGATATCGTCGCCGGCACGATCGAATCGCTCGCCAGCCGCGAGCGCGTCGTCGGCGTCGTCACCCACGTTCCCGAACTCGCGGAGCGCATGCCCGTACGGCTGCGTGTGCGCAAGGTCGGTCATACCTCGGTCGTGACGCGGGAGTCGGCGTGAAATTCTCGGTCGACCCGTGGGACCCTTCCTACGGCGCGTCGCTGGCGACAGACATCCCGCAGTCCGAAGCCGTTGTCGTGATCGATGTCGAAGTACCCGCGGCCGATTGGTCGTCGCGGCGCGCGCCCGCGACCCTTGCGGCACCGGACACGATCGTGTTCGTCGACGGCGTACGCCGCCTCGAGGCGCGCGCGTGGATCGAACTCGGCGACGGTCTCGCGGTCCCGGGAATCTTCGCGTCGTACGCGGCCGGAGCCGTGCGCTGCAACCACACGGCCGAAGTCGTCGGTTTGCAGGTCGGGCGGGGTGTCTATGGGCCGGCCGATGTACTCGTCGATGTCGAGACTCCGTTCGGGTGCTTCGCCGCGCACCGAACCAGCGACGGAACGCCCGAGGTACTCACGTACGCGCTGCACGAGTGCATGGCCGAGTGCGAGGTGCAAGTCGCCGAACAGGCCCGGCGCGCCGGGAACGAACTCCTCGTGCTCGACGGTCCGCTCCGTACGCGCGGGCACATCCCGGACGCGGTCGGGCTCGTCAAGACCCATCACGTCCGCTACCTCCCCCCGGCGCTTGACCGTGTGGTCGCGACGCTCGGCGCCGGCGAGCGCACGCCGGTGTTTCGAGTCGATGCGCATCCGTTCAGCCGACACTCTTGGTACCTGCGGCTGCCGGGACCGACGGGCGGACCGTGGGCGGGCATCGTTCGCTGCGAGGCGACGGGTGCGCTCGCCGCAGACGTCGTCGCCGCGCTCGCCGACGTCGTCGCGATCGCACTGCCACGCTTTGCGTCGGAGCCGCACAAGGACCCCCGCGCCCCGCAGAACCTGTATCCGATCGGCGGGCTCGAGCGCGAGCTGCGGCATCGGCTCGGCGATGCGGGCGTGATGTACCGAGCATTGCGTTCCGTCAGCGTTTCGGTCACCTGACCGCGCGGGACCATGACGACGAAGAACATCAAGACGTTGACCGACAAGGTGCTCTCCGATCCGAAGCGCGCCGCGCGTCCGGCACATCCGTCCCGTCCATCGGTTACCCGTGGGTACGTGATCATTCGCGTGATCATCTCGGGCGCGCGCCTTCCCACGACACCGCGGCTCACATGGCCGCCGTCCGCCGTCGCGCTCCGGCGCGAACTCGGACGCGACGCGCGCCTCTGGCCGGAGAGGAGCAACACCGTGATCGTCTGTCATCAGGTTGGCGGTCGAACCTCGACGAACCCGGCGGCCGCGAAGTCGCCGTCGAAGGAGAGCGCTTCGCGGAGGCGTAGCCGACGCATGAGAGCGAAGCTGGTCGCGTCGACAAACGAGTACGCACGCTCATCGTGCCGCGCGAGCCACCTCCATGCGTCGGCAATGACGTCGGCGTCGATGTCGCGAACTGTGAGCAGCGGAAGTTGTCGAACGGCCCGGTAGAACTGCATTGCCTCGCGATGACCGGTCCGACGGCGGAGGAAGGTCCATGTCTCCCCGACAACGAGATCGGACGTCACCAGGGGGCCCGGCCCCGACTCCCAGATGGCGCGTGCGCCGCCATGCCGGTTGTCACGCCGGTACCGAAGCCCGATCCAGAACGACGTGTCGACGTACCTCACGCGCCGTACACGACGCCGTCGATATCGCCTGCGGTGTCGTCGAGGTCGCCGACCAGTTCTCCCATCAAGTCGCGCGCCCGCGCGGAACCGTCGCCGAGGCGCTCACGCACGTACTCACGAATCAGCGCCGCCTTCGACGCATGACGACGCGCCGCCTCGACGGCCAACGCTTCATCGAGATCCTCGTCGATCGAGATCTGCAGGCGCCTCATGTGGATATCCTACATCATAAGCTTGATGTATCCATCACCGGACTCTCCCTGCCTCGAGGGGCATGCGTTGGCGGCGACCTTCGATCAAAGGACGCGCGATGTCTTGCGCGCGTTGCGAACGATGTTGCAGGCGCAGTTGATGAGCGTCGAGGATCTTCGGGAGTACGTGGCCAAGACACCGCAGCATACGTACGAGTTTCGTCTGGGGCTCGCGGCGCTCGCCGACCGAGACCCAGCTGCGGTGAAGGTGAAGGGCGAACCCGTGGCCGTCACCTTGGCGCGTGTGGAGTTCCTTCGGGGCGCGGGTCTTCCGGTCACGCAACGACGCCTGTTGCGTGACCAGTTCGACTTCGCGCGTCGGTTGCGTTCGTTGCGCGCCGCGCATCCCGGGATCTTTCGGTGGGGGGACCGTCCGGCCTTCCCCGTCACGTTTCGGCGATCGCCGCCGAGCGGGGGCTTCCGATCCCAGCTCGTCGCGGTGACAAGTGCCGGTCGGGTACCGATTGTCGTCATCGAGCCGTTCGAATGGGACTGGGACGCGCTGTTGGGGCCGCTGGAGCGGGTCCCGTGCGTGCTCGCGTTTCGGCGCGACCGATCAGCAGGTTCTCCTCACGACGGTCTCGAACCACCTCGAAGCGCCGATCCTGCGGAGCCGTCGGCGTCGATCACGACCGATGACGTAGGTGTGCAGGCGCGGATCACCCAGCTCTTCGAACCTGACGCGACGCGAGCGTGGGCCTTGCGGCGCTCCAGGGACATGCGGATCGGGTCGATAAGGGCGTGGTGCCGAAGCGCACGATCGCAGCGCGACCTGTCCACGAGCTATCGTTCGCCGAGGACTTGCGCGCGGCGCGCGGCGGCGACGGGGTCGCGTTCGAGCGCCTGATCACGCCCGTACTGTCCCAACTGCGCGGCTACGTGCGCGCGCAGGCCGGACGCGAGCAGGCTGACGATCTCGTCGCCGATGTGCTGTTGCGGGTGTTCGGCGCCGTGGGCCGCTTCGAGGGAAGCGAGGCGCAGTTCCGGTCGTGGGTGTTCACGATCGCCCATCACCGCGTGATCGACGCCCGCCGCCGCTTCCGTCGGCACGAACCGCTCGCCGAGGACTGTGCGTGTGAGATCGCGGGCGGCGATTCCGAAGCCGACGCAATGGCGCGCCTAGGTGAACTCGAAATCACACGGGTGCTGCGGCTGCTCTCGCCGATGCAGCGCCACGTGCTCATGCTGCGGGTGGTCGCCGACCTCAGCGTCGAGGAAACCGCCCGGATCCTCGGCAAGCAACCCAATGCAGTGCGGGCCATCCAGCATCGAGCGCTCACCACGATCCGCAAGAAAATTCGGGGGAAGGCATAACGCCATGCGGTGGCCGAACGTTCGCGCCCTCGTGAGCCGCCGACGTCGACTCGATCGATCGGCCGTCGACGACCTGCTCACCGGACGGACCCCGCCCGGCCAGGAGCACTTCGCGCCCCTGGCCGCGTTCACGGCGGATCTCCGGTCGGTGTTCGGGGACGCGTCGGACGAACCGCATGCACGCACGTCAACGGCTCACTCCAACGACAAGGGCGAACTGCCGGCGACGGCAGGGAGCAAAGCCCACGGGACTGGCCGAGCAGGACAGTCGACCGGGCTGCCGAACTGGACAAGGAGACCGGTAGTGATCTCAACCTTTGCAGGAACCATCGCCTTCAAGGTGGGCTGCGGCATCGCCGTTGCCGCCGCCGCGGTCGGAGGCGCCGGCGATGCCGGCGTCCTGCCCGATCCTGTGCAAGAAGTCGTCGCCGACGCCGCAGACCACGTCGGGATCGACATGCCGACCCCCTCGCACGACCGCAACGACGCTGCGGTCGACGACGTCGGAGACGACCCCGACCGCGACGCCGACACGCCCGACGAGACCGACGAGGCACCGACACCCACAACGGCCCCCGATATCGACGACGACCAAGACGAACAAGACGACTGCGGCACGAACGACGACGATGCCGAAGCCGACGACGACGCAGACGAGGCGGACGACGACGATTCCGACGCCGACGAAGCGGACGAGGCCGACGCGACCGACGAGGCGGACGCGACCGACGACGCAGACGAGGTGGACGACGACAGCAACTGCGGTCGCGGCCACCACGACGATGAAGCCGACGACGCCGACCACTCAGCTCCCGGCCACGACGGCGACGACGCCGACGACGCCGACCACTCAGCTCCCGGCCACGACGGCGACGACGCCGACGACGCCGACCACTCAGGTCCCGGCCACGACGGCGACGAAGCCGACGACGCCGACCACTCAGGTCCCGGCCACGACGGCGACGACGAAGCAGATGAGGCCGACGAGGCCGACGACGACGCGGACTCCAACAGCGACGACGAGTCGTAGCAAACGCGTGGGCGTCGCGGGGCAGAGCGCCGCGCGACGCCCACCCCTGCGTCACGCTCGCTCTCGACGATGATCGGCGAGGGCCGCGACTCGGGCGAGCAATCTTCATGGCCATGGCCCAAGCATCCGTGGCGCCCGAGCCGTCCCGATGAACAGGCATCTCCCTGAGCCCGACCTTCACATGCCATACGCAACTAGACTTCGGAACAAGGAGCTGCCCCATGTCCGTCCACGAGGAGCCTCATACGATCATCGTCGGTGCATCCCTCGAGGTCTCGCGCGAGCAGGTGCTCGCGCGCGCCCAGCCGTTTCCCACCCAGGGCGAGATGGCCGTCGCCGACCTCACGGACGACGACGACGACGACGAAGAAGAAGAAGAGGCGTTCCTGGCTGCCATCGCTGACACATGACAGCGACCGCGCCTGAGCGCGGACCCGTCGTCGTCGACACGGGCGTCTTCAGCTCGTCGCTCGTGCGCCGAGGTGCGCGGGTGATCGACGCGTACCGCCCGCTGCTCGAAGGGCGGAGATTCGTGGTGTCGTTCATCACCGTCGCCGGGATTCGTTATGGCGCGCGGCTCGCAAACTGGGGCGCGGACACCTTCGCCGGACGCTCCGCAACGCTCTGACCAGCATGTTCGGTGGAGGCGGCGGCGGGAATCGAACCCGCGTAAAAGGTTTTGCAGACCTCTGCCTGGGCCACTCGGCTACGCCGCCGGAATCGGACAGCGTACCTTACGGTCCCCCTCGCAAGTCCCGCGCGTCCGGCGCGTCCCGCGCGTCGGGCGCGTCAGGCGCGCCGCATCGGCACCACGACACCGTGCGACGTTCCGGGCCCGGCGATGTCTAATCCCTTCGTGGCGCGCGCCGCGAACTCCTCGGGCGGCGCCGCCCTCGACCACAGCCAGCCCGTCGCCGTGTCGCAGCCGAGCTCACGCAAGCACACGGCTGTTCGGCGCGCTCGACTCCTTCCGCCGTCACCTTGATGCCGAGCGCGTGTCCCATCGTGACAACGGCCTGTACGATCGCGACGTCGGCGGCGACGGTGTCGATACCTGCAAGAAAGGACCGGTCGGGCTTCAGCACATCGATCCGCTGCTTCGGGTACGAGAGCGACGAATAGCCTCTGATCCGCCGTGCGGGAGAACGACTTGCGCGAGCGTCGTGAGGACGGTGGCGACGAGCAACGACCCGAGCATGAGGACGACCGGGTGGTCGGCCACAAAGCCGAGATGCTGGCCGACGACGAACACCGGAGCGACGATCGCGCTGGCGACAAACTGCGGAATCACACCGACCAGCGACCGCCGTGCGCTGCTGCGCTGGCTCGCTCCCATCCGTGGGACCTTCACTCCACCCGGCTGCGCGAGCGGCGCAGCTCCCTCGCATGTATCGACGGTGCGTATGGGGGCCTTGACGGGCCGATCGGCCCGTTTCGAGGGCTAGCATCGGCGTCTTGGCCATCCGATTGTGCGGTGTGGGCGCGGCCGCGCCCGGGCTGCGGCTCGCGGCCGCGGACGTGGCCGGCGCGTGGGGCCGAGGCGGCGGGCGGGGCCAGGCGGGAGTGTGCGCTGCCGACGAAGACACGCTGACCTTGGCCTGGGAGGCGGGCGCTCGCGCCCTCACCGCGGCCCGGGTCGACGCGGATCGCATCGACGCCGTGTTCTGGGGCACCAGCCGTCCACCCTTTGCCGAAGGACCGAGCCATGCCGTACTCGCGGCCGCGCTCGGCTGCGCGCCGCACAGCGGCGGTGCGCTGTTCGCGGGATCGACCCACGCGGGAATGGACGCACTCACGGGTGCGGCCGACGCGATCGGTGCCGGTACCGCGCGAGTCGCGCTCGTGATCGCGTCCGACGCGCGGCTTCCCGGTCTCGGAACCGGCTTTGAGGCGCGCTGCGGTGCGGGCGCCGCCGCGATCGTGGTCGCGGCCGACGGCGGAACCGCGTCGCTCATGACGCGGGTCACGCGGTCGCGCCCCTATCTGGACCGCTACCGCGGTGACGGCGAGCGCGTCGTGCGGGATCTGTACGACCCCCGGCTCTTCCGCGAGGAGATCTTCTTGCCGGTCGTCTCGGAGGTCGTGACTGCGCTCGCGTCATTCGACGTGCGCGCGTGGTCACTCCCTGACCCCGACGGCCGACTGGGTTCGGTGTTGGCCAAGCTGGTCGGGGGCGGCGCGCCGGCCTCGGCCGCGGTGTACGGCGCCGTCGGCGATGCGGGCGCGGCCGCGCCGTTGCTCGGCGCCGCGGCCGCGCTCGACGCGCCCGGGTTGCTGGCCGCGATCGCGACCGGCGGCGGCCGGACGACGGGCGTGCTGTTCGATGTCGACGTACCCGTTCCGGGCGCGGCGCGAGTCCTCGATGCGCTGGCAAACGGCGCCGCCGCGACGTATACCGAGGCGCTGCGCGCGCGGGGCCAGCTCGACGCGGCCGGCGAGACCATCCCCATGGGTGTGCCGCCGGAGAGCGCGATGTTCGTGCGTGGCGCGCACGAAATGCTGCAGCTTCAGGGTGGTCGGTGCATCGACTGCGGCACGATCAGTACACCACCGTCGACTCATCCCGCGTGCGTTTCGTGCGGCGGGCCGAAGCTGGAGCCGGTCACGATCGCACGGGCGGGGCAGGTCCATACGTATGTCGTCAACTACACAATGCCGGCCCCCTTCGTCGCGCCGCTCCCACTTGCCGTGCTCGACATGGACGACGGCGCGCGGCTGATGCTGCAGGTAGTCGGTGACGGCACCGAGGTTGCAATCGGCACCCGAGTCGAACTGGTGTTGCGAAAGTATGCACACGAGCGGGGAGTCCCGGTCTACGGCTTCAAGGCGCGCGTCGTGAAGGAAGGCCCGTCGACGTGAGCTGGAACAAGGTCGCGGTGGTCGGGGCCGGCCTCATCAAGATGGGCGAGCTATTCGACCAAAGCTATGAGCAGATGGCGGCGGGCGCGTTCGACGCCGCGATTGCCGGCGTCGACAAGGGCATGGAGGCCCGCCAGATCGACGCCGCGTTCGTCGCGACCCAGCGGGGTACGCTGTGGGGCCAGGAGGGAATCGGCGGGAACACGATCCCGAGCGCGATCGGACTCGCCGGAGTCCCCTGCACGCGGATCGAGAACGCGTGCCCCTCGGGCTCCGACGCATTTCGCGTCGGCGCGATGGCGGTCGCCAGCGGCGTCCACGACGTCGTGCTCGTCATCGGCGTCGAGAAAATGCGCGACAAGTCAACCGAGGAGGGCCTGCTCTCGCGCGCGGCCGCCGGCCACCCGATCTTCACACGGGGCGAGACGGCACCGGTGCTGTTCGCGCCGTTCGCCACGCGTCACATGCACGAGTTCGGCACGACGCGCGAGATGCTCGCGTCGGTCGCCGTCAAGAACCACTACAACGGCGCCCGCGATCCCTACGCGCATTTCCAGAACGAAGTGACGATCGAGGACGTCCTGGCGTCGCCGCCGGTGTGCCACCCGTTGCACCTCCTCGACTGCTGTCCACAAACCGATGGTGCGGCAGCGGTGCTCCTCGTGCCGGCCGACCGCGCCGACGAATTCACAGACGCGCCGGTCTTCGTCGCCGGCTTCGGGGTCGGCACCGACCACCCGTACCTCCACGAGAAGCAGTCGTTTACGGAGCTCGTTGCGACCCGCCTCGCGGCCGAGCGCGCGTACGCGATGGCTGGAATCGGACCGAAGCAGGTCGACTCGGCAGAAGTCCACGACTGCTTCACAATCGCCGAGATCCTCGACATCGAAGACCTCGGCTTTGTCGAAAAGGGTCGCGGCGGCATTGCCAGCCTCGAAGGCGAGACCGCGCTCGACGGTCGCATCCCCGTCAACACATCGGGTGGCTTGCTGGCCAAGGGCCACCCCATCGGCGCGACCGGCGTCGCGCAAATCACCGAGTGCTGGTGGCAACTGCGGGGTGAGGCCGGCGACCGTCAGGTCGAGATGCGCAAGGGCTACGCGCTGCAACACAACGCGGGCGGACGCGGCTCGGGCGTGTCCGTCGTCAACATCCTCACCGCGAACCGGATGTAGGCGATGCTCCTGATCGAGACCTCCGACGGCGTCGGGCGCATCGTGCTCAACCGCCCCGAAGCAAAGAACGCGCTCACGCCCGAGATGCGCGACGGCATCGTCGCGGCCGTGCGGGAGTTCCGCGCTGACCCAACCGTGCGGGCCGTTCTCATCACAGGCAGCGGCGACGCGTTCTGCGCCGGAATGGATCTCGCAGCCTCGACAGTCGCGCAGGCGGGCACGCCGGGCTTCTCGTCGCGAGCGACATCCGAAGCGCTGCGCGCCGGCGTCCAGACAATCGTCCGCGAGTTATGGGAGCTCGACAAGCCGACTGTCGCGGCGGTCAGCGGCGTCGCCGTTGGCCCGGGTGCCCACCTCGCGCTCGCGTGCGACTTCGTCCTCGTGCAGCCGCACACGCGATTCATGTGGTCCTTCGCGAAGTGGGGCCTTGTTGTCGACGCCGGCGGCGCGTATCTCCTGCCCCGCCTGGTCGGACTGCCTCGGGCGAAGGCGATGGTCATGCTCGGGGATGCCGTCACGGGCGCGGACGCCGTCGCGGTGGGTCTGGCGTACCGGTGCGTCGATTCCGCCGACGCGCTCGCCGCCGAGGCAGCGGCGCTCGCCCGCACGCTCGCCGCGGGTCCGACGCGATCCTTGGGACTGTCGAAACGATTGCTGAACGCGTCGTTCGAGACCGACCTCGCGCACCTTCTCGACCTCGAGGGATATTTCCAAGGGCTCGCCACGGGTTCGGCCGATCTTGTCGAAGGCATGACCGCCTTTCGTGAAAAACGCGACGCGCGCTTCGACGGGACGTGAGGAGTCCGACTCGGATCCAGGCGCGGGTCCGCGGTATGGGAGGCACGGTGGGTCTGTTCGACAGCAAGGTTGTCATCGTCACCGGCGCGGGGCGTGGCATCGGATGCAGCCATGCGCTGCTGCTCGCGAGCGAGGGCGCGGCCGTCGTCGTCAACGACCTCGGCGGCGCCAGCGACGGCGCCGGTGCCGATGCGAGCCCGGCCCAGCAGGTCGTCGACGAGATCGTTGCGAAGGGCGGCCGCGCGGTCGCCAACTACGACAGCGTGTCTTCGTGGGCGGGGGCCGAGCAGCTCGTCGCGCAGGCAGTCGACGCGTTCGGCGGTCTTGATGTGCTCGTCAATAACGCGGGGATCCTGCGCGACAAGATGAGCTTCAACATGACCGAGGACGAGTGGGACGCGGTCGTCGATGTCCACCTCAAGGGCCACTTCGCGCCGTCGCGGTTCGCGGCGGCGTATTGGCGTCAGCGCTCGAAGGAGACGGGCGAGCCAGTCAACGCGAAGATCGTGAACACCGCGTCAGAGTCGGGGATCTACGGCAACGCGGGGCAGGCGAACTACGCGGCCGCCAAGGCCGGCATTGCGTCGCTGACGATCGTGATGGCACGCGAGCTCGAGCGAATCGGCGTGCGCGTGAACGCGATCTGCCCGGTTGCACGCACCCGCCTGACCGAGGCCGTCGCGGGCGACTTCATGAACGCCAAGCAAGGCGAGTTCGACCGATTCGCTCCCGAGAACGTCTCGGCCGTCGCGGGCTGGCTCGCGTCCGACCTCTCGGCCGGCGTCACCGGCCAGGTCCTAAAGGTCATGGGCGGCGTCGTCCAACTCGTGCGCGGGTGGCGGCCGATCACCGAGGCGACGGACGACAGACCGTGGACCATCGGCGCCATCGACTCCGCCGCCGGCAGGCTGTTCGCACGGTCGGACACGGGCGCGCCACCGTTCATGCCGAACGTCGGCGACGTGTAGCCGCGCCGCGCCGCGTAACCTCTGTCGCATGACGCTGACTGTCCCGACGCCGTCGACCGCGCTGTCGCTCGATCAGATCCGGCTCGGAGACATGGAAATGTGGCTGCGTCCGGATCGCGAGGGCGTGTTCGCGAAGTTGCGCGCCGAAGCGCCGGTCAGCTTCCACGACGAACCGGAGCCACCACCCGACTTCCCGTATTCACGCGGTCCGGGATTCTGGGCACTCACACGGTTTGCGGACGTCATGCAGGTGTCGCGCGACCCCGACGGCTTTCATTCCGCGCCGAGCGTGAACGTCCCGGACATCCCGCCGGAGGTCGCCGAATGGCTCGGGTCGATGATCAACATGGACGCACCGAAGCACACGAAACTGCGGTTGATCGTGAACCGCGGGTTCACGCCGCGCCAGGTCGCCAAGATCGAAGCGAGCGTGCGCGAGCAGGCGCGCGAGATCGTCGACCGCGTGGCACCGCTCGGCGCGTGCGATTTCGTGACGGAGATCGCGGCCGCCCTGCCGTTGCAGATCATCTGCGACATGATGGGCATCCCGCGGGCCGATACGAAGCGGATCTTCGAGCTCACGAACACCATTCTCGGTGTCGGCGATCCCGAGTACGTACAGACGATGGAACAGCTGATGGCGGCGGGTATGGAGCTGTTCCAGTACGGGCTCGCGCTCGCCGAGGACCGACTCGCGAATCCTCGCGATGACATCACGACCGCACTCATGCACGCCGAAATCGAGGACGAGTTCGGCGAGCACCGCCTCACTGCGAGCGAGCTCGGGTCGTTCTTCTTGTTGCTCGTCGTCGCCGGAAACGAGACGACGCGCAATGCGATCAGTCACGGCATGCTTGTGCTGACGGAGCACCCCGACCAGCGACAGCGGTGGGCCGCCGACTTCGAGGCGGTGTCTCCGACCGCGGTCGAGGAGATCGTCCGGTGGGCCACCCCGGTCATCCACTTCCGACGGACGGCGACGCGTGCCACGGTTATCGGTGGCCAGGAGATCAACGCCGGCGACAAGGTCGTCATGTACTACAACTCGGCGAACCGCGACGAGCGCGCGTTCGACGATCCGTTCCGCTTCGACGTCATGCGTACTCCGAACGAGCACGTCGGCTTTGGTGCCGGCGGTCCGCACTTCTGTTTGGGCGCGAACCTCGCGCGCCGCGAGATCAAGTTGATGTTCGAGGAGCTGCTGCGTCGGCTCCCCGATATCGCGATCTCGGGACCGCCCGACCTGCTGCAAAGCGCATTCATTCACGGCATCAAGCGCATGCCGTGCGAGTGGCACACCGTCCGCGATTGAGCGGGGAACGTGTTGCACCCGAGGTGTATCCTCGGGCCGTGGTCACTGCGTCCCGACGGGCACGTCCGCTCGACTACGACGACCTCGCGCGCTTCCCCGATGACGGTCACCGCAAGGAGCTCATCGAGGGAAGCCTGCATATGGCGCCCGCACCGACACCGCGGCACCAGTACTGCGTGCTCGCGCTCGCGGAACTCCTGCGCCGCGTCGTACCGGAGGGACGAATCGTCCTGGCCGCTCCGGTCGACGTGATCTTCGCCCCCGGGAGCGTACACGCAGCCACGATCAGGTCATGAAGCAAGCGATCTACGCCCAGTTCGGCGTCGCCGAGTATTGGGTCGTCGATCCTGACCGCCCGAGTGTCACTGTTCTCGAACTCGTCGGCGATGAGTACGAGCACGTCGCGCACGTCGAACGCGCCGACAGGTTCAGGCACGAGCGCCTCGGTGTGGAATTCGCCGCGGCCGACCTCGTCGCCCGCGTCGACGACTAGCACGCGTGAAGCTCGCGTGGGGTCCGCACGACGAGGCGTTCCGAGCCGAGCTCGAAGCGTTCCTCGACGCGCACGCGCCGTCCGAGCTGGCGGCCGGCGCCGACTTCTCGGGTGACCTCGACGTCGACGAGCTCGTCCCGCAGTACATGCGCCGCTGGCAGGCGACGCTGTTCGACCATGGGTGGATGATCCCTGCCTATTCGCCCGAGCTCGGTGGACGGGACTGCACGCCGGTGCAAACGCTCATCTATCTGGAGACGCTCGCCGCCCGACGGGTCCCGCGGTCGGGTCACTTCCCCGGCTATGCGATTGTCGCGCCGAGCCTCCTGGAGTTCGGGAACGACGCGCAGAAGGCGCTGGCCCCGGCCGCCATTCGCGGCGACACGATCTGGTGCATCGGCATGAGCGAACCGAACGCCGGTTCCGATCTCGCCGGCATCCAAACTCGCGCGGACGTCTTCGACGACCACTTCGTCGTCAATGGCCAGAAGGTCTGGACGTCGTACGCGACCATCGCCCAGAAATGTTTCTGTTATGTCCGCTCCGACCCGACGGTGGCCAAGCACCGTGGCATCTCGTTGCTCATCCTCGACATGGACACACCCGGCATCGACGTCCGTCCGCTGCGCCATCTCAGCGGCCACGGTGGCTTCGCGGAGGTGTTCCTCACCGACGTCGTCGTCCCGCGCGAGAACCTCGTCGGCGCGCTGCACGGCGGCTGGGCGATCACACAGGGCTCTCTCGCCCACGAGCGGGCCGGGCTCTGGATCGAGGGCGTCGCCCGCTTCGAGCAGACGATCGACGGGCTGATCGCGCTGGCGCGCCACACCGGACGCGACCGCGACCCGGTCGTGCGACGACGGATCGCGGCGACGTACGAGCTCGCGTCGGGCCTGCGATCCCTCGGCTACAAGGGGTTCGCGTCGTTCGCGCAAGGTACGAGCGCGCCCGAGCACTCCTACATGAAGATGGCGACGTCGGAAGCCGGCAAAGCCGCGTTCGAGCTGGGCATGGAGCTGAGCGGACCGCTCGGCGCGGTCACCGACCCCGAGCGCGGCGCCGACGCGGGCCGGTGGGTGCGCGGGTTCTTCATGTCGTTCGCGAACACGATCGCCGGGGGCTCGTCGGAGATCCAGCGCAACATCATCGCCCAGCGCATCCTCGGGCTCCCGCGGGCGTAGCCGGCGTATGGACTTCACGCCCACTCCCGACCAAGAGCTGCTGCGCGACACCGCGCGCAAGCTGCTGGATCGTGAATGCCCGCCCGCGCTCGTGCGGGCGCACATCGAAGACCCCGAGGTGTACGCACCGCTCTGGGCGCACCTGCGCGAGTACGTCGCGCTCGGCACCGGTCCGGCATCGGATCTCTGCCTCTTCTTGGACGAGACCGGCCGCGCCGCGGCGCCGGGCCCGTTCCTCGCGACGACGATCTACGCGGCCCTGACCGGCGACGACGATCACGTCGGGACCGTCGCGTTCGCCGATGATCCCGCCAATCCGTTCGTCCTCGAGGCCGACCGCGTCGAACGGATCGCGGTCGTTCGCGAGTCCCACATGACGGTGATCGATCGCGACAAAGCGACGCTCCACGTGGTCGAAACCGTCGACCAGTCCCGGCGACTCTTCGCACTCGACGCACCCAACAACGCGTCAACACCGCTCGCCCCTGACGCCCGCCGAGCACTACTCGACCGGGCTCATGCGTCGATCGCCGCCGAGATGGTCGGCACCAGCCGCCGCATCTTCGGGATGGCCCTCGACTATGCCAAGGAGCGCCAGCAATTCGACGTGCCGATCGGATCGTTCCAGGCGATCCAGCACAAGCTCGCGGAGATGTCGCTGCTCCTCGAGCGCGCCACTGCGGCGGTGCACTACGCCGCGATGACGATCGACGCACACCATGCAGAACGCACGCGCGCGTGCCACGTCGCCAAGGCCGCGGCGGGTGAAGCGGCGCGGCGCATCCTGAAGGACGGCATCCAGATCCACGGCGGCATCGGCTACACGTGGGAACACGACCTGCATCTCTACTTGCGCCGCGCCACCGGCGACGAGTACCTGTTCGGCGCGACGGGTTGGCACCACGACCGCATCGCCGATCTGTTGTTCGGCTGAGCTACGCGTTGGTGCGTCGTGACGACCCGACGACGAACGACCGCGGTTCCAGGCCGGGGCTCGGCGCGAGGCTGATATCGATGCGAGCGCTCGGACCCGAGACGTCGACGTCGAAGACGCGTGCCGGGCTCGTGGGGTCGCAATATCCCGACACGAGCTCCTCGCTCTCGGGGTTGCCGACGATCAGCCGATGAATGCCCACACGCCGCATCCCGGAAGCGTCGGCAGCGATCCGCGGAAAGTATTCCGTCACACCGCCGCTGCCAGACACCTCGAGTGGGTCGCCGTCACCGAGCTGACATCCCGTGGCGGTCCCCGTGAAGGCCGGATTTGCGGTCGCGTTCGCGAGGTCGTCCGAGAATCGATCGACGAAGAACGTCACGTCGACAGAGTACGCGGTGCGCTCGGCCGCGTCGGGGCCGGCCGTCAACCCCTGCACCACCATCGTCGTCAGCGCGGTCGAGATGATGCCCGTAATCGCGACGACGACCAGCAGCTCGACGAGCGTGAACCCGCCTTCGGTCGCGTCGCGACCGCGCCCGGTCATGGCCGCCGCGTCCACTTGTCGATTTCGACATCTGGGAGGCCATCTGGACCGGGATTGTTGTCGTCGAAGCGCGCGTGGGCGTCGGCGATGATCCGCGTGCCGACTCTGGCAACAATCGTGACCTGACGGTCTTCGAGTCCACCGAACGCGTTCCCACCGCCGAATGCGGCGATCTCCGGGCCCCTCACCCACCGAACGGTCGAGATGTGACGGGCGACGACCCCGTCGGTGACAAGTTGGGCGTCGTTGTCCATACCCGCGAACTCGAGTGCGCCGGTCGGCGCGTACGCCGCGCCGGCCAGATGGAACTTGGTCCCCTGTCGGTTGCTGCGGCTGGCGACGTTCATCAGCGCGCAGTCGACCGTGTCCCGTGTCCCATCGCCGTCGCTCCAACCATAGGCTTGGTCATTCGACGCCGCGAACGGCGGCATCCACGGATGCACCCCGCTATAATCCTTCAGCGCCGGATCCTCCGACGTGCGGATCGTCATGCAACCGCGCAGGGGACGGGGCTCGCCCGGCGGCCGGTACTTGACGTATACCTCGATCGCGTCGACGGCCATGAACCCACCGGCGCCGTCGGGTACTGCTTCGAGCTTGATCTGCAGTCCGTTGATTCCGGCCGCGGTACGCAGGTTGTCGAAGATCACCCGCTTCTCCGGCTCCGAGTCGCCGTAGATCGTCGTCCACTTGGTCTCGTCGCCTTCGGTATCCGGATCGTCGACCCGGGGGGTATCTGGATTCGAGCCCGGCACCACCCATCGCGTCGCAGGGTCGGCGGCCGCGAACTGGTCGTTGTACGAAACGCCAACGGTGGACGGCAGCGTCACGCCGTTGGCGGTGCCCAGCAACGTCGAGAACGAACTCGACCGCGATTCGTTGTTCTCGACGTCGGAGTTGTCGGCGGCGGTCGTTGGCTGCACCTTCAACTTGACCGAGCGCACCCCGCCTCGGCCGGCAAGCACCGGTTCGGCGTGTCGGATACGGAATTGCACATCTTCGAGCACGGAGCCTTCAGGGATCGCATCGCTCGGCAGCGCCACGCCGTAGGTGTAGGGCGATCCGCTACCGAACCCCCCCGATGCCCATTTGCTGGTGTCGGTGGGCACCGCGTCCGAGTCCGCCACCTCCCACGGGTCGACCGCGTCGGTACCGGCGGCGGGCGAAGGCAGGACCTGCGTGACGCGCGGTCTGTTGCCGGACGCGGCGTGTTCGTACCCGCTGTAGTAGCTGTACACCGACTCCACTGGCACCGACGCGTCGTGGTACGCGAGCCCGTACACGCCGATCGCGTGGGGATCGGCACGAGGCTCGGGCGAGTTGCCGCACATCTCGAAATAGACGTCTTGGCCGAGCCACTTCATCCGCGACAGGTTGCCGAAGATGAACTGCACGCCGTCGTTCACCGGATCACACCCTCCCGGAAACTGCGGTGACGGCGGACCGGAATAGTCGACGAGCAGCTCGGCGCCGTCGACCTCCACGAGCGCGGACTTACCGCTCTTGACCTTGACCTCGTAGGTGACCGACAGGTCGTTGACCTTCTTGGCCGTCCACGTCGTCGGCAGGCTCGAGCTCGCCGGCCCGCCTTCGGCCGCGGGCGGACAGCCGTTCGTGATGTCGATCCGCAAGGCGCCGTCGGAGTCGGTCGTGATCTTGCCTGCGGTCGGGTCGGTGTCCTTGGTCAAGTCGATCGTGCAGCCGGCGCCGTCGACCCGGATCCGCACCTGCGGGAACCCGGCCGCGTACGGAGTCGGTGGTGTGTCTACATGCCGCTCGCGGACGCGCACCGTGAGGTTGTCGATCGTCGTGGGCACCTGCGTCGGCAGCTCCGTGTGGAACTCCTTCCACTCCAGTTGCGCGGAACCGCTGTCGAGTTGGTGGAGAGCCCACACGTTGACGTTGGGGTCGATCGTGAGGGCGTTCAGCGGGTCCGATGGCTCACCCGCGGCCCATACCTTGGGCTTGGTGCCGTCCTCTTCCATTTGGTTCGCGCGCATGGTCTTCGTTGGCTGAGATTCCACACCCGGCGTCCATCCCACCGGCTTGCCCGCCACGACCTGCATGTACTTCGTCGGCTCGCGCCAGAGATTGTCCGTCGACGCGGCGCCGACGTCGAGGAAGTCGAAGTAGTACACGCCCGTGTCGAAGTGCCACGTACCCGACGGACACGTCTCTCCTAGGGCGTCCCAGAACCGCAGCGAGCTGTACCAGCCGGGTTGGAACTGGATGAACCCGTCGCTGCAGTTATTCTTCGCCGCGTCGATCGCGTTGCCGAGTAGGCCCTCGTCGATCTTCCCGTTGACATAGGCGCCATGGACATCGGCCATGTCGGCGCGCAGCGCGCCCGCATCGATCGGCTGGTTGGTGACCGGGTATCGACCGCCGGAAGAGATCTCGAACGGTGAGCGCCACTCGTGCGTCCACTTCGGATCCTCGGCAAACTCCGAGTACGGGGCAGTCTCGGCGATCGCCCCGCCGTTGGGCGGGCACGCGTTGTACGGGGCGGCCATATAGGTCGCGGTGGTCTCGACCCCTGCGGTGTTGTACGAGTTGACGTTGCGACACATGCGTCGCGCCTGGAACGGCATCCAGCCGGGAACGTCGCTCTCGGCTTCGACTCGTAGCGAGCGCGTTCCCCGCGAGATGATCGCACCGTTGGAGCGGATGAGGGGTGCGCTCGGGTTCGAACGATTCGCCATGACGGTGAGTCCGCCCGCGTCGTCGTCCTCGTCGATGGTGCCGACGAAGATCCCCGCCTCGCAGGTGCCGTTCTTCCCGGGGTGGGCGCCATCGCAGAACCGGATATCGCCCTCGTTGTCGTTCCCGTCGCCCCTGACACCACCGAGTGCCAGCAAGACGTGCTCGGGCATGATCCCCGAGTCGCCCACCGTCCCGCCGCTGTCGTTATCAGGCGTGCACTCGATCACGACGGGCATGTCGTCGCCGAGCGTCGGATCGACGTAGTCGAACGACTCGACGCCGACACAGAAGTGGGGATCCGACGACGGATCCATGTCGCTTTCCGTGCCCGAGTACGGATCACGGCGAACCGTACCGATCACCGCGTCGATCGCGCCGTCCGCGGCGAGGTCGACACGTCGCTTGTCCTGCATCGCACTTTGGGCCCGCAATGTCGTGTCCTGGAATGTGAGCGTCACCGACACGAACAGCGACAGCACGACGATCACGATCAGTGCGATCGCCAACGTCGCGCCGTTCTCGTCGCGCTTGATCCTGGAACGCATGATCACGACTCCCGCTTCACGAACGCGACGGTTGCGCGACCGCCGCCATTGGTTGCGGCGCTCACGACGATCCGGTGCACGACTGCGTCGGGATTCGGGCAGTCGAGTGCGTCGAAGAATCCCTGTGTGACGTCGGCGGTGAGGTACTGCACCGAGTCGACGGTCACGGGTATCGAAGGGCTGAGCTGGTCGACGTAGTGTTGGTAGCGGTCCGGCATCGACGTGCCGACGACGGCGGGGTCGTCATCGCTGCACGCGAGCGGCACGGTCGCGCCGCGCAGGTGTTCGGCGACGCGGCGCGCCTCGCCTTCCGCTTGCGCGCGCCCGGCGGTCAGGCCGGACGTCTTGAACGTCGTGCCCATCGCGCCGGCGACGGCCAAGACGGCCGTACCCATGATCATGACGGTGAGCAGCACCTCGATCAGCGAGACGCCTGCATCTCCCGCGCCGCGGCGGCTCGTCGCCCGCCGCGCCCGAAGCCAGCGGCCCCGTCCCCTACCCATTTCGCCCACGTCGCTGCCTTCGGCACGCGCGAACCCCTCCCTGAGCAGCAATCAGGCCGGGTGTGGCGCTCGTCACTCCGGCGCCAGGCCAGCCGGGTCGTTGCCGCGTCCAGGCGTTCCGTCCATTCACAGCGGTTCCGCTATAATTGCAGCGTGCCATCCGTGACCAGCCGCCGCCCGCTCGCCGAGACCGACCCCGGCCGCCTCATCCGCGACGCGCGCCGCGCCGCGGGCATCACCCAGGCCGAGCTCGCGCGCCGTGCGGGCACGACCCAGTCGATGATCTCGCGCTGGGAGCGGGGGCACGACGAGCCGCGGCTCGCGACCCTCGCCGCCATCCTGCGCGCGTGCGGCTACGAGCCCGAGCTCGTGATGCGCCGCGACGACGGCGTCGACCGCGCCCAGATCCGCCAGCACCTCGCGATGACACCGGAGCAGCGCCTGGCGTCGGTGCGCCGAATGCACAAGTTCGCGGAGGCCGGGCGGCGGGCACGACGAGCAGCGAGTGCCTGACCAGCTCGATTTCGACGCGTTCGAGATGCTCCGTGTTCTCGAACGCCACGAGGTCGAATACGTCGTGATTGGCGGCCTCGCCGCTGTGCTGCACGGTTCACCGACCTATACGAGCGACGCGGACATCTGCCCGCGTCGCACCCGAGCGAATCTCGAGCGTCTCGCGCGCGCGCTGACCGACCTCGATGCCCGCATCCGGACCAGTGCGGAACCCGAAGGACTGCCCTTCGCGCGCGATGCCGAGTTCTTGGAACGGATGGCCATGGTGAACATGGTCACGCGCGCGGGGAGCCTCGACATCTCGTTTGCACCGGCCGCGTTTGCCGGTTACGACGATCTCGCACGCAACGCGCTCGATCTAGAAATCGAAGGCGTGCACGTCAAGGTGGCCAGCCTGCACGACGTGATCATGAGCAAGGAGACGGCAAACCGCCTCAAGGATCAAGCGGCCCTCCCCTACCTCTACGCGCTCGAGGAAGAGATCGCGGAGCAAGAACGCGAGCGCCGTGGACGCTGACGATCTCGCGCGGCACCTCGGCCTGGCACCGCATCCCGAAGGCGGGATGTACGCCGAGACGTGGCGTGATCCCGCAGGCGGCGTCCGCGGAACGGGGACGGCGATCTAGTTCTTGCTGCGCGCCGGCGAGCGATCGCATTGGCACCGCGTCGACGCCACCGAGATCTGGCACCACTGTGCCGGCGCGCCGCTCGAGCTGTGCACCTCCGCCGATGGTCGTGCGATCGAGCGACGCGAGCTCGAAACCAACGTCGCCAAGGGTGCGCGCCGAGCTCGCCCCCGAGGCATGGCAACCAGGGTGATCTACACTCGCTGACACCGGCGTCAGGGTTCTGGCGTCCGATCTGACGTCAATGTGCGCGAACCGAGGAGACCCCGATGACGAACGTCGACCTCGTACGACTGGCCGGGAGCCGCAGCCGAATTTCGCACGCGCCCACCGTCGACCCCGTGACCGCCGAGGTCGTGCGGGGCGCGATGGAGACCATCTGCTTCGAGATGGCCGAGTACGTCTCGCGTACGGCGACAACCCCGATCCTCAATCAATCCAACGAACGGAACGCGACGATCCTCGACGCGCAAGGGCGCCTCGCCGCCCTCTCGGTCGGCATTCCGCAGTTCATGCTGACCTCGACGTTGCCGGTGCGGTTCGCGCTGGAGTTCCTCGGCGTCGAGGAGTTCCGGGAGGGCGACGTGTTCGTCGCCAACGACCCGTACCACGGCGGCGGTCATCTCCCCGACTACAACGTGTTCGCGCCGGTGTTCGCAGCCGGCGCCGACGGAACCCGCCGTATGGTGCTCATCGCGAGCATTCAATGCCACCACGGAGACACCGGCGGCAATGTTCCCGGTGGATACAACGTCACCGCGACCGATATTTGGGGCGAAGGCGTGCGCTGGCCAGTCGTCAAGGTCATCGACCGGGGTGTCGAACGACGCGACGTCTTGTACGCGCTGCAAGTCAACAACCGCATTCCTTCGTACATCGGCGATCTCCGCGCGCAAGTCGGTGCCGCGCAGCTGGGCGCGCGTCGCCTCGCGGAGATCATCGACCGGTACGACGCAGCCGTCGTCGAGGACAGCGTCGACGCGATGATCGACTACGCGGCCAAACGCTTCCGCGAGGAAGTCGCAACCTGGCCCGACGGCGTGTACGAAGCCGACGCGTACGTCGACCACGATCCGCTCGGCAATCCCGACGTCCACCTGCACGTCCAGATCACGGTGCTGGGCGACACCCTCACGATCGACTTCACCGGCTCCGACACCCGTCCCGAGCTGCAAGCGTGGTCGACGTACGGCAACACGCGCGGTTACACGATCGGCCAGATCGCATCGATGATGGACCCCGAGATCCCCAAGAACGAAGGGTTCTTCGACCAGATCCAACTGATCGTGCCGAAGGGATGCGTGCTGAACCCCGACGGGCCGAAGCCGGTCTCGGCGGGCACCCACCATCCCGGCGCCGACGTCGGCGAGGTGATCGCGGTCGCCATGCAACACGTGCTGCCCGATCGCGCGGTGCCGCAGACGTACAAGACGGGTATCCCCACGATCATCACCGGCATCGACCCGCGCACCGGTGCCGCGTTCACCGATCACTCGGCCGAGGTGTACGCGGGATGGTGCAACGCGTCCAAGGGAATGGACGCATGGGGCGCGTTGAACGCGTCCTTCGGAAACCTCTGGAAAGCAACCGCCGAGATCAACGAATCGCTCTACCCGCACATCCAGTGGAGCCGCGACTACCGCACCGATTCGGGCGGACCGGGACAGTGGCGCGGCATCTGCGGCAGCCACTACGAGAAGGAGGTGCGGGTCGACGCCAAGGTGTACACCTACGTCGTCGGCATGAAGTATCCGATGCCCGGTATCTGCGGCGGCGCCAACGGCTCGGCCAACGCGATGGTCATCCGCGACGGCTCCGACGACCCGTTCCGCGTCGAGCACACCGCGAACTGGGTACCGATCGAAGCCGGACAGCGAATCATGTACGACTACGGCGGGGGCGGGGGCTGGGGTGACGCCCTCGACCGCGATCCCCGAGCTGTCCTCGACGACGTGCTCGACGAGTACGTCTCGATCGACGGGGCGCGACGGGACTACGGCGTGGTGCTCACCGGCTCGCTCGAGGAGTTGACACTCGCCGTCGACACCGCCGCCACCGAGGCCGAACGCACTGTACGTCGGTCGACTCCAACCGCGCGGTGAACGGAGCGACCGGAGGGAGCGAGTGAACTCGCCGGAGCAGCCGAGCGCCCGCGGACCGGGTACCCCGGTCCGCAGAGAGCGCGACCAGGGACACGGATATCGGGTTGGGGTCGACGTCGGAGGCACGTTCACGGATCTCCTGTGCGTGACACCGGCTGGCGAGATCGTCCTCGACAAGACGCCGACCACCTTCAAGGACCAGTCGAACGGTGTCATGAACGGGCTCACCCAACTCGCCGATCGCTTCGGTCTGTCCCTCGGCGAGTTCTGCGCGCAGGTCGAGATCCTGGTGCACGGCACGACGACCGCCGACAACACCATGATCGAGATGAATGGTGCCCCGACCGGCTTGCTCGTCACCGAAGGCCACCGCGACGAGATCGAGCTGCGCCGATGCCACAAGGAGCAGATTTGGGATCCGAACGCGCCCGGTCCCGAACCGATCGCCCGCCGCCGCTGCCGGATACCGATCCCCGAGCGCATGGATTTCGAGGGCACTGTCATCCGCGAGCTGGACGAGGAGGCGGTGCGGCGCGGTGTCCAACGGCTGCGGCGACTCGACGTGCGCTCGATCGCGGTCATGTACCTCTTCTCGTTCGTGAATCCCGCGCACGAACGGCGCACCCGGGAACTCATCCTCGAGGAGTTCCCCGACGTCGAGCACATCTCGCTGTCGCACGAGGTGATGCCGCGCGGCCCGGAGTTCGAACGTGTGTCGACCACGCTCGTCAATGCGTATGTCGCGCCGCGAATCGCGAACTACACGAGCCGGTTGCAGGACGAGCTGCGCCGCGCGGGTTACGGCGGTCCCCTCCTGATCATGCAGTCGACCGGCGGCGTGATGCCGCCCGACTACGTCGCCCGTCGGGCGGTGACCCTGCTCGCTTCGGGTCCGACCGGAGGTGTGATGGGCGCGACGCTTGCGGCCCACCGCGCCGAGGTGGGCGACTTTGTCGCGATCGACATGGGCGGGACGAGTTTCGACATCTGTCTCGTGCGCGACGGCCGGGCCCAGATCAAGACCGACTGGAACTGGCGGTACCGCTACTACATCGGGCTCCCGATGGTTGACGTCCAAAGTGTCGGCGCCGGCGGCGGCTCGATCGCGCGTGTCCGCCAGGGTGCGCTGCTCGTCGGCCCCGAGTCGGCGGGCTCCACGCCGGGGCCTGCGTGTTACGGCCGGGGCGGTGACCGCCCGACGGTGACCGACGCCGATGCCGTGCTGGGTTACCTCCCCGTCGATGAGTTCGCGGGCGGGCGGATGCGTCTCGACGTCGCCGCCGCGAACGAAGCGATCGAGCGGGACGTCGCCGGTCCGCTCGGTTTGGACGTCACCGAAGCCGCGTGGGGAATCCAGCGCATCGTGAACGCGAACATGGCGAACGCGACACGCAAGGTCCTCGCCGGGCACGGCGCCGACCCGCGTCGGCTCTCCCTCATCGCGTACGGAGGCAACGGCGCCGTCCACGCCGGAGCCATCGCCCAGGAGCTCGGCATCGATCGCATTCTGGTACCAAAGGCGGCGCCCGCGTTCTCGGCGCTCGGCGTGCTCGTTGCCGACTATGTCGTGGATCTCGTGCGGTCGTACGTCACACCGCTGTCGCAGGTCGATCTCGATCGGGTGCGGCGCCACGTCGCCGAGCTCACCGAGGAAGTTGCCAAGGAACTCGAACCGGCGGGACTCGACGCGGCGCACACCGAAACCAACGCGTTCGCCCAGATGTGTTACCCGGGTCAGAACTTCGACATGAGCGTGCCGATGCCGGAGGGCACCGCCCTCGACGAGCCCGGATTGCTCGATCTCGCCGAACGCTTCCACGACCAGCACCAATCCGAACGCGGTTTTTGCTTCCGCAACCAACAACCAGTGTTGCGGGGCGTGCGGGTCACGGCGCGCGGACACACACCCAAGCCCGACCACTTCGCCGAGCCCGGCACGGTCTCCGACGCGTCGGCAGCCCGGAGGGGCACGCGCGCGGCTTTTTGGGGCGCCGGCTGGATCGACACGCCCGTCTACGACGGCGCTGCCCTGGGTGCGGGCGCCACGGTTGCGGGGCCGGCATTGATCGAGGAGCCGTTCACGGTCGTCGTCCTTGCACCGGGCTCGGTGGCGCGACTCGACGACCTCGGCAACTACGTCATCGCACACGCGTAGCTACGACGCGCGCGCGGCCATGGCGACGACGGGTGCCGGTGGCGGGTCTGCGCCGAGCGATCCGAAGAACCCGGCGTCGCCGTACGCAAAGATGCCGCCGTCCGCGGCGACGAACCAGTAGCCGCGTCCCGACGGTGTCGCCGCCATGCCGACGATCGGCTGCGCCAGACGGATCGAGCCGGTCGAGCCGAAGAACGGCGCGTCGCCGAACGCGAAGATCCCGCCGTCGCGAGCGACGAGCCAGTACCCCGAGCCGCCGGGCGCGCCAGTCATGCCGACGACCGGCTGGTTCAGGTGCATCGAGCCGGTCGAGCCGAAGAACGCGGCGTCGCCGTACGCGAAGATCCCGCCGTCGGACGCGACGAACCAATAGCCCCGGCCCGAGGGTGTCGCCGTCATGCCCACGACCGGCTTGTTCAAACGGATCGCCCCGGTCGACCCAAAGAACGCGGCGTCGCCGTACGCGAAGATCCCACCGTCGGACGCGACCAGCCAGTAGCCGCGCCCGGTCGGAGTGGACGCGATGCCGACGATCGACAGGCTGAGCCACTGCCCGGCCATCGAACCGAGGTGCGGCGCGTCGCCGAACGCGTGGACCGCACCGGCGGCGGTCACGAGCCAGTACCCGTTTCCGGTCGGCGTCGACGCCATGCCCACGACCGGCGCATTCGAGCTGGCGCTCCCCGTGATGCCAGCCGCGCCGCCAAAACCACTGACCGCGCCGGACTCGGTCGCGAACCAATACCCGTTGGCAGCGCGCACCCGGACACCCCCCGCGCCCGAGCCCGAACCAAACGGGTTGCCGCCTCCCGAACTGGACGGCGGCGACGGCGGGCCGCTCGCGATCGTCGGCGGGGGCTCGGCCGGCGGCGCCGTCGTTGTCATCGGCGAGCCGGGTGCCGTGGTGTTCGTCGTGGTCGATGCGCCCGGGTCGGTCGGCGTCGTCGCGACGGTCGTCGCCGTCGACGAGGTCGTCCCGCCCGGTGCCGTTGTCGTCGATCCCGGATCGGTCGGCGGCGGCGGGATGGTCGACGTGGGCACGCCGGTCGGCGGCACCGTCGGTCCTCCCCACGGCGGTGCGTCGGAGACGACACCGAAGCTTCCAGGAAGCAGCGCGGCCGACCATTCCAGCGGGCCGAGGTTACGCGCGTTGTGCGCACGGTCGATGGCGGTCGCGCGCCCGATGGTCCAGGTTCCCGGCTCCGCGTGCGCGGGGATGGTCACACGCGCTTCATACCATCCGTCGACAGCGTTTCCGGACGTGCGCTGACCGAGGCCAAATTCGGCGATCGCCTCGACGTGACCCGATGGCGCGCGGAACACGATCTCGCTGGCCGAGTCGATGATACCGTCGGCGACACCGGAAACATCGTCGACCAGTCGCGCCCGCAGTCCTATCGTCGCCGCGGCGGTTCGGACGTCGACGCTCGCGCTCAGGATGGACAACGACGCGAATCGTGGCGCGATCACGTCGCCAATACCGGATTGGACGAACGACACGCCGGGCGCGCCGACGACTTGGAGGTTTCCGACTTCGTCGAGCAGTCGCACCTCCTCGACGGTCCACGTGCCCTGCTCGGACCAGCGGGGCACGGTGACTGAAACGACGTACGATCCGTCGAGCGCGTCACCGGCGTCGAGTCGTGTCCCGCCGAACACCGCGTGGATCCGATGAGCACCGGTCGGTCCGCGCAGGATGACCTCACTCGGCGTCGACCCGAGCCCACTCGCGACACCGGAGAGGTCGTCCGTGATGCGCGAACTCACCGCGATCGTCTGCGATTGGAGCGCGGTATCGATCGTGAGCGGCGCAACCGATACCGAGACGAGCGTCGGCGGCACGGTGTCGCCGGCGCCGACTTGCGTCACCCCGTCAGCGAGCCCTGCACCGTGGAGATCGTCGACGGTGTACGCGCGGGTATTGCCGAGGGTGTCGTACAGGACCGCGCTCGCGTTCCACCGACCTGGTTCTGCGTGCCATGGCATCATGATCGTGGCGCGATAGATGCCGTCGAGCGCGGTGCCGCTGATGCGCTGCGCGTGCGACAGATATGCGACGACGCGCTGCTGGCCGCCCGGACCGACGACTTCGACGCGGCTGAGCGGCGTACGGCCGCCAACCGACGGACCCGAAAGGTCGTCGGTGATCCGGGCGTCAACCGTCAACGCCGCGGGTCCGCCGGAGGTATCGATGCTGGTCGGCGCGATCGCGAGCATCGCGAGCTGCGGCGCGGTTGTGTCCACGGCCGCACCGCTCGGCGACGCGACCCACCCGACGAACGCGCTCGCGCCCACCGCGAGCACGCTCGCACCGAGTACCGCCGCGCGTCGGCCCAACCCCGCCATCAGGTGTTCGATCGGCACTTTTGCCTAGGCTGCGAGCACTATGGACGTTGCTGCGCTGATCCAGCTGTCGGAGTGCGCGCTCCCCGACCCGTCCGGCCGGACGATCCCGCTCGGTCGCCACTGGCGCGAACGGCCGGTGGTGCTGGTGTTTCTGCGCCACTTCGGCTGACTGCACTGCCGAGAGCATGCCGCGCAGTTGCGTGAGCGCCACGACGAGATCCGCGAACTCGGCGCCGAGATCGTCACGATCGGGACCGGAAATCCTCAGTACGCCGAGGCATTCGTGCGGGACGAACAGATCCCGTACTTGGTCCTCGTCGACGACGACGAGGCCGCGGCGCGTGTGGCGGGGGTCCGGTCCTCGTCATTCATCGGCCTGTTCAACCCCCGCACCTGGAAGACCACACGCGAGACCATGCGGCGCGGGCACCGGATACATCGAGCGGGCAAACGCGTGACCCAGCTCGGCGCGACCTTTGTCGTCGGGCCGGGTGATGTCGTGCACTATTCGCACGTCGACGCGGACAGCACCGACCACGCCCCGCTCGACGACGTCATCGAGGCGCTGCGCGCCGCCGCGAGCGAGTGAACGCTGTCGTCTTCGACTTCTACGGCACGCTCGCCGAGGCCACGGGCTCGTCACCGTCGTGGGACGAGATGTTCCGCGACCTCGGCTACGAGATCTCGGAAAAAGCGCGCGCCCGGTTGTGGAACGAAGGCGTCGACGGCGCCGAACACGACGAGCACTCACGGTCGCGAGCGCACTACGTCGCCTGGCAGCACGATCGCGTGCGCCGGGTCATCGCGGAGAGCGGTGTCCCGCCCGGCAACGACGACGTGCTGCTCTCGCAAATCCTTGGTTGGTTCGGTCCCGAGCGGTTACAGGCATACGGCGACGCGGCGCCGGTGCTGCGCGAGCTGCGGCGGCGTGGATTCGCGCTCGCGATCTGCTCGAACTGGGACTGGGACCTCAACGACGCGGTCGCGGCCGCCGGACTCGGAGACCTGGTCGACGTCATGGTGTCGTCGGCGTGGGTCGGGGCACGCAAACCCCATCCGCGCATCTACGCACACGTGCTCGCCCGGCTGGAGATCGAGCCGCACGACATTCTCTTCGTGGGCGATACCTGGACGTGCGACGTCGAGGGTCCGCACCGGGCGGGCATGCGTCCGGTGTACATCCGCCGAGCACATCTCGAGATCGACGCGACCGCGCCCAGCACCGCTGACCCGCTCGCACATCGCGTCGCCCGGATCACAGACCTCGAGCAACTCCTCGCGCTCACACTCTGACGCGCGCGGCGCACTCAGGTATTTGGTCTCCCGCCGGTGCAATAGCGACGGCGACGGACCAAACACGTCTCGGAGCTAGTTCACCGCACGCCCTTTACCTGCCCAGTACGGGTCGCGCAGCTCGCGCTTGAGCACTTTGAGCGCACCGGAGAGCGGGAGCGGTTCGGCGCGGAACTCGATCGACTTCGGTAGCTTGTACCCGGCGATGTACTCGCGCGCGTGCTCCATGATCTCCGCCTCGGTGGTCTGCGCGCCCGCGTGGAGCACGATGATCGCGTGCACGGCCTCGCCCCATTTCTCGCTCGGGATACCGATCACGGCGACTTGCGCGACCGCGGCGTGCGTCGCTATCGCGTTCTCGACCTCTATCGAGTACACGTTCTCACCGCCGGTCACGATCATGTCCTTCACACGGTCGACGAGAAACAGATATCCCTGCGCGTCGAGATAGCCGGCATCACCGCTGTGGTACCAGCCGCCGCGGAAGGCCTCCTCGGTCGCGTCGGGCTTGTTCCAGTATTCCCGCATCAGGTTGCCCGCCCGCGCGCATACCTCACCGCTCTCACCCGGTCCGAGCGCGTTGCCATCGGGATCTCGGATCGACAGCACGACTCCCGGGACCGCGCGCCCGGCCGAGCCCAACAGCTCACCGCCGCGCCGGTGTTCCTCGGGCCCGAGCATCGTCAGGACTGCCGACGCCTCCGTCATCCCGTACCCCTGGTACATGTCGACGGTCGGCAGCGCGTCCCGCACCCGCTCGAGCAGCGCGGTCGGCATCGGCGACGCGCCGTACGTCAAGGTGCGCAGACTCGCCAGCCGCGCCGGCGTGAACTCGGGATGGTTGAACGTCATGCCGATCATCGTGGGCACCATCACGGTCATCGTGACCTTGTGCTGCTCGACGAGGTCGAGGACCGGCCCGGGATCGAACAGCGCGATGAACACGGACGTTCCGCCCTGGGCGGGGACGCCGAGCACGCCACCCATGGACGCGGCGTGGAACATGGGCGTCTGGTGCAAGAACACGACGTCGTCATCGATACGCCAGGACATCGCGACGTGGTACAGGTTCAGCATCTCGGCGCGGTGGTCGAGCAGCACACCCTTCGGCAGCCCCGTCGTGCCCCCCGTGTACATCAGCACCACCGGGTCGTCCTCGTCGGGCTCGTCCGGGATCACGGGTGCCGACGTCGGCAGGAGTGTCTCGAACGCAATGTCATGGGGCGCGTCACCGTCGCCGATCATCACGACCTGTTCGATGCCGACCTCGTCACGCACTTGATCGATGATCTTGGCGAAGAACGGATCTGTGAATACAACCTTGGTGCCGGAGTCAGAAAGGATGTACGCGAGCTCCTTCGGAGCCAGTCGGAGGTTGAGCGGGTTCACGACCCCGGCGCCAAGGAACGCCGCGTGGTACAGCTCGAGGAACTGATGACTGTTGAGCGCCATCACCGCGAAGCGATCCGTCCGCCCGACGCCGAGCCCACTCAGCGCGCCGCACAAACGCGCGACGCGGTCGAGGTGTTGGGAGTATGTCGCCGCGTACGCGCCATCGTAGAACGCGGTCTTGTCGGCGTGGCGTTCAACCGCCGGCAACAGCTGCCGGTGGTACACAAGCTCCTTCATCGCTCCGCCCTCTCGGAGGGATAGCAGCGCAGCTCGACCGTGTTGCCGTCAGGATCGTGGATGTACACGCTCGACGCATAGCCCTGCGCGCCGAACAGTTCGTGCGCGAGCTGCGCATCCGGGAACTGGATCGCGAGGATCTCGAGATCGGCCGGTTCGATCACGACGCAGAAGTGGTCGAGGTTCCTTCCGTCGGGCTCGCCAGGGAACAGGTCGATGATCGTCTCGCTGGTCATACGGACGGACGGGAAGAACGTCTCGCCTCGTCGCCACTCGTCGACGCGTTCGGGTTCCAGCCCGAGCGTCTCGCAATAGAACGCGAGTGACTTCTCGACATCCGCGCAGCGCAGCACGATGTGATCGAGGCCGACGACCTTCACCTTCGCCATGTCCGCACCCTATTCGGCCGCTGGTCCACGAGTCAGTGTCACCGGGGCAACCCGAGCAGGCGCTCACCGATGATCGTACGCTGCACCTCGCTGGTACCACCGGCGATCGACGCCGCTTTCGACCACAACCACTGGCGCTGCCAGAACCCTGCACCCGGATTGTCGTGCGCGTCCCGCCAGAGCGGCGCCGCCGCGCCGACGACGTCCAGCGCGCGCGCCGACAACGCTTGGGTCATGTCGCTCCACGCCAGTTTGGTGACGCTGGACTCTGGTCCGGGTTCGTCCCCCTTGGCGAGACGCGAGAGCGTCCGCCAGTTGTGGAGACGCAGGACGCGCAACTCTACGAACGACTGGGCGAGCCCGTCAGCGATCTCGACGTCGTCGAGACGGCCGCATTCAGATGCGAGCTTCAGCAGCTCGGCGAGGTAGACCTCGTGGACAACCTGCTCCTTGAACGGGAACGCGGTGCCTCGCTCGTGCGCGAGCGTCGTGCCGGCGACCGCCCATCCGTCGTGCGGACGACCGATGAGATACTGATCCGGGACGAAGACCTCGTCGAAGAACACCTCGTTGAATTCTGCATCCGCCGTGATCTGCACGAGCGGGCGAATCTCGATTCCCGGCGCCGTCATGTCGACGACGAAGAACGAGATGCCGCGGTGTTTCGGCGCGTCGGGATCGGTACGCGCGAGGCAGATCCCCCATTGGGCGAACTGCGCGTACGACGTCCACACCTTCTGGCCCGAGAGCAACCAGCCGTCGTCAACGCGCACCGCGCGTGCCGTCAGCGACGCGAGGTCGGACCCGGCATCCGGTTCGCTGAAGCACTGGCACCAGATCTCGTCTGCGGTCAGGATCGCCGGCAGCCACCGGCGCTTCTGTTCGTCGGTGCCGTGCGCGAGCAAGGTCGGTCCGGCGAGGTTGATGCCGACGCGGTTGATCGGCTGCAGCGCCCGCGACCGCGCGTACTCCATGTTGAAGATCGCTACCTGCACCGGCGACGCGTCGCGGCCGCCATATTCCGCCGGCCAGTGGATCCCGACCCACCGGTCGGCGGCGAGCTCGCCCTGCCACCGGCGACCGAACGCAACCTCGTCGGCGATGTTCTCAAAACGCGGCGGCGGGTCGACGTGCAGGCGGAGCCATGTCCGCACCTCGTCGGCGAACGCGTGCTCCTCCGGCGTGAACGACAGATCCACTAGAGATCCCAGAACCGTTCGCGCCCGGCGCGGACGAAGCGGGCGTGGAGCTCGTGCTCGTCAGCGGCGCCGAATGGTCGGTACGGCACATCCGCGCGCTCGCGCACGTACAGCTCGTCGCCGCCGGTCGCGTCGTGGCGAAACTTCTGCTGCGCGAGCGTGCGCTTCACGATCTTGTTGGTGCCGGTCGTCGGCGGGTCCCGCAAAATGCGTACGTACCGGGGTCGCCATTTCGGGCCGATGTCGGTCCGCGTGTCGATCCACTTCGCGAATTGGTCGGGATGGAAGCGGGTATTGTCGGCGAGCACGAACCCGACCATCACCTGGTCACCGGCCTGGTCGTCGGGCACGCCGTAGACCGTGGCGAGGACGACACCCGGCGCGCGGCGGAGCGCATCCTCGATCGGTCCGGCCGGAAAGTTCTCGCCGTCGACGCGGATCCAATCGGCGGTGCGTCCCGCGAAGTACAGGTAGCCGTCGGCGTCCTTGTAGCCCAGGTCCCCGGACCAGTACCAACCGTTGCGCGTCGTGCGTCTCGTCGCGTCTTCGTTGTTGTAGTAGCCCTCGAAGGGACCGGCGCCCTGTGTATTCACGATCTCACCGACGCTCGCGTCCGCGTTGAGCACCCGTCCCCGATCGTCGAGAACTGCGAGCACGCGTTCGTTGCCATCGGCGTCGACGATCTTCACGTGGTCGGGCGCCACACCAAGCGCGCCGGTGCGCATCTCAGCGTCTCGATTGAGAGCGACGCCGCCCTCGGTTGCCCCATACGCGTCGATGACTTCGACGCCGAAGCGGCGCGCGAACGCATCGACGATCTCAGGCGATCCCTCGTTGCCGAAGGCGACGCGGAGGTCGTTCTTGGTATCGTCGTCCCGCGCCGGTTGCGCAAGCAGGTACGCGAGCGGCTTTCCGGTGTAGTTGAAGTACGTCGCGCGGTATCGGCGAATATCGGCGAGCCAACGCGACGCCGAGAACCGCCGACCTAATCCGACCGCGCACGGCGTTACGAGCGACGGTGCCCAGCCGACCTGCACGGCGTTGGAATGGAACAGTGGCATGCAGATGTAGCCGACGTCGTCGAGCTCGAGGTCCATGAGCATGCGCATCCGGTTCCCGGTGACGAGCAACCGGCGTTGACTGCAGATCACGGCCTTGGGCGCGTCCGAGGTGCCCGAGGTGAAGATGAGCGCCCAGATCGAGTCGACGTCCGGCTCGAGTGCGGCATCGGGGACCGAGTCGGGGCCGAGCGCGTCGGCCAGCGATTCTCCGAGGACGCGCGGTGGGTCGTAGCGGTCCACGAACCGCGTCGATGTCAGCACCGGCGGAAGGCGCCCGGCGATCGCGGCCAGCAATGGTTCGTGCCGGGGCTCGGTCAGCACGAGTCCGCAGTGGGTGTGTTCGATGTCGCGCAGTAGGTGAACGCCTCGTCGCGTGTGATTGCAGCCCACGATCGCCGCACCGGCCAGCGCGGCGCCGCCGAATGCGAAGAGGTACTCGGGTGTGTTGTCGAGCAATACCGCGACGTGCCGCGGGCCGACGACTGGCAGCCGCTCGGCGAACAAGGACGCGAACCGGCACGCCTCGGCGTAGTACTCGGCGTGGGTCCACGTGTCGTCGCCGAATCGGATCGCGACGCGGTCACCGTGCTCGCGCGCGTTGCGACGCAGCAGCGCCGCCGCATTCGGCGCGATCATCGGCGCCTGCCCCGGTGGCGGGGCGGATCGAGCCCGACCTGACATTGACGTCAGATTAGGCTCGGCGTCCGATGGGCGCGGGGACGTGGGAAAGCCACCATGCGATCACGATGCTCCTCTTTCGGTACGCGGAGTACGTCGACGCGGCGGCCTTCGACGCGGAGTACGTCGACGCGGCGGACTTCGGTGGCATCGCGGCGCCGCCCATTCGACCAACTGCCATCAAAGTCGCATACATCGGCTCAGGGCCGAGCCACGCGCGTTTGATGGCCATTTGTGGGGTGGCGAGGACGCGCGGATGAGCGTCGACCTGGCCGGCGCGACCGACCTCCACTGCCACTTCGGGCCCGACGCGCATCGCGAGCGATCGGTCGACGCGTTCGAGGCCGCGCGCGAAGCCGCCGCGGCCGGACACCGCGCGGTCGTCCTCAAGTCGCATGACTTCCCGACCGCGTCGCTCGCGTGGGCCGTCCAACGAGGCGTCGACGGGGTATCAGTCTTCGGCGGCATCTGTTGTGACCGCGAGAGCGGCGGCATGAATCCGGCCGCGGTGGAGGTGGCCCTCCGCCTCGGCGCGAAGATCGTGTGGCTCCCGACGTTGTCAAGTCGTCAAGACGTCCTAAATGGCGTCGCGGCGCAACTCGGCATCCCCGGCCCGGGTCTCGTCGTCACCGATCCCGACGACAGGCTGCTACCGGAGACGCACGAGGTGCTCGCCCTCGTACGAGAGCACGGCGCCGTCCTCGCCACGGGGCACGTCAGTGCGGCCGAGCACTTCGCTGTGGTGAAGGACTACGCGCGCACGGGCAAGGTCTTGATCACGCACGCGACCGAAGACCTCGCAGGACCGAATCTGGACGCGCAACAGTGCCGCGAGCTCGCCGACCTGGGTGCGTGGATCGAACTGTGCGCCTTGACATGCATCGGTGCGCTCGCGACGAAGTCGGTTGCCGAGATGGTCGCCACGATCCGGACCGTCGGCGTCGCCCGCGTCACGCTCGGCACCGACTTCGGGCAGAAGCACAACCCTCATCCGGCCGTGGGCTTCCAGACGTATGCGGACCCGCTGTACGGGGCCGGGTGCACCGAAGCCGATATCCGTACGATGGCGTGCGACAACCCGGTCGCGCTGCTCGGTCTGGAGGCCTGATGGCCCGCATCGATATCCCTGATGGCAACGCCGACAATTGACGCCGGTGGAAGACCGCAATACGCCCGCGCTGTACCTCGAGATGACCGACATGGCGATCGACGACTACGCGGCGTCGCGCGTACCCGCGGTCATTGATCGCGCGGGCGCATCACGCGCGACGTGGTGGCGTAATGCAGTACGCGATCGCGACGACCTTCCCCGGGAGTTGCCCGAGTTCGATCACTTGGGCGTGTACGAGGTCGATCGTCAGTTCGCGCCACCCGAAGTGCCCGCGGGCATCAGCGGTCATCTCTTTCACCGCACTGTGCGCCCTGGCCAGGGGACACTCACCGGACGCCCGACTGTCGGCCTGTCACTCGTGCTGATCTCGCCGTCGAGCCGACAGGACGCGCAGTCGCTGCGTGATTGGGCAGACTTCGTTCACATCCGCCATATCGCGGCGGCGGGCGTCCCGGGCTTCGCAATGATCACCCCGTACGAGAACGCCACTGGCGGCGACCCACGCTTCTTGCACTTTTACGAGATGGACACCGATGAGCCCGAACAGGCGTTCAAGTCGATGACGCCGCTCGTTGCGCAACGGATCGGCAACTCGACGACACCGGAATGGAAGCAGTGGGCGTTTCACCCGGCACTGCGCATCCTGTACGTGAACACGTTCGTCCGGGTCGGCGAACGGACGCCGTGACCGACTTCTTCGAAGTCGTCGCCCGCCAGCGCGCGCATCGCGAGTTCACCGACGAACCCGTCGCCGACGACGACATCGCGGCCGTACTGCGCGCAGCAACGTATGCACCGAGCGCGGAGAATCGTCAACCGTGGGAGTTCGTCGTGGTCCGCGATGCGACCGCCCGCGCCCGCATCGGCGCGCTGTCGCGCCAAGTCTGGGAGGCGCACGGCCGTGACTTCGCGGCCGCACGGCTCGAACCTGCGCTCTTCGCAGCCGTCGACCGGGGCGCCGTCGGCGGCGTTGCCGCGGCGCCGGTGCTCCTCGTGGTGTGTGCCGATGTCGAACGCGGCTTGGAGCAGACGGCTCCATCGTCGATCTTTCCGGCCGTTCAGAACCTGCTGCTCGCCGCCACGGCCCTGGGTCTCGGCAGCGCCCTCACGACGTTGACCGTCGTAGCCGCCGCGGAGCTACGCGCGTTGCTCGGGCTGCCGGCGTCCGTGCGTCCGGTGGCAGTGGTGCCGCTCGGCCACCCGGTTCGCCGGCTCGGCCCCCCTCGCCGCACGCCGTTCGGCGAGCGCACCCACCGCGACCGGTACGCAACACCATGGTGAGTGCCGCGACTAATAGCCCTCGTCCGTGTCGACGACATGCAGGAGGGGCTCGCCTCGCTGGAAGCGCCCCAAGTTGTCGACGAAGATCTCGACCGCCGCGCGCTGGAGCGCGGGCGAGTACCAGGAGACGTGCGCGCTGAGCCGGACGCTCGGGTGCGAGTACATCCAGTGCCCAGCGGGCAACGGCTCAGGTGTCACGGTGTCGAGAGTGGCGAGCGCGACGCGCCCTTCGTCGAGGGCGGCGCGTAGCGCGTCCTGGTCGATCAGCGACCCGCGCGCGATGTTCACGAGATGCAGCCCTGGCTTCACGGCCGCGAGGACCGCGGCGTCGATCATGCCGCGCGTGCGCTCGGTTCCGGGCGCGCACAACACCAGATGGTCGGTGTCGGAAACGAGCTCCTCGAGCGTGCGGACGATCTCGACACCAGGAATCGGGCTCGGCGCGTCGGTGCGGCGCAGCGCCTTGATTCGCGTTCCGAACGGTCGCGCCCGCTCGGCGATCGCGGTCCCGATACCTCCGAGGCCGACCAGGCCGAGCGTCGCGCCGTGCATGCTGGCGAGCGGTGGCACGGGGAAGTTCCACCACTTTGGCGGCTCGCCCAGAAATACATCCGGGAAGCGTTTTGCGGCCGACAGGATCGCGGTCATGACCCATTCGGAGATGGGTGTCGCGCTCGCGCCCCGCGCGCACGTGACAACCCGTCCGTCGAATACCGCGGCCGGAACATTGTCGATGCCCGTTCCGGAGAGCTGCACCCACCGGACGCCGGATGCATCCAGCCACCGCAGGATGTCGTCCCAACCCATGTAACCGCCGAAGAAGGCATCGGCCTGCACGTCGGGAGGGTCGCCGCTCGTGAAGTCGATCAGCTCCACGTCGGGGAACGCGGCGACGACGAGATCGCGATCGACCGACGTTGCGCCGAGTTGCGTGATGACCCGCACAGGAGCGGGAGGCTACAAAGCATCCCGCTCTTGGCGGCTTCGCCGCCGGGTCGCTCGGGCCCGAGGGCGCGCCGCGGGCTTCGCCTATCGGCGCGCGCTCACGGCATCCCGCTCTTGGCGGCTTCGCCGCCTCTACAGCGTGTCGACGTACTCGCAGTCCTGGACGTTGTCGCGCTCGCTGCCGCGCTTTCGGCCGTCGTTGGCGACACCGTCGTGGCTGACGGTCACGTCACGGCCGCCCGGGTACCGGACGCTGTCCCCGTCGCCGGGACCGCCCGACATGACGTCTCGACCCTTGCCGCCCTCGATGGAGTCGAAGTCGCCGCCACCACCTTCCAAGACGTCATCGCCCTTCCCGCCGTGGAGGTCGTCACTGCCGTCCTCGCCGAACAAGAGATCGTTGCCCCTGTCGCCGTACAGCTCGTCGTTGCCGGCGCCGCCGTGCACCTCCGCGGTCGCGGATCCGACGACATGGACGGTGTCGTGGCCCTCCTGATAGTCCCAATCCGGAACGGCGGCGCCCCTGTCCATGTCGGCCCACACCACGACCCATCCCTTGCTGCGCACGATGATGTCGTCGGCGCTGGCGCCGCCGACGATGTACGCGCCCTTCGATGCGTTGATGTCGACGGTGTCGGATCCGTCGTCGAAGTTCGCCATCGCAAGGCCCGACTTCCAGCCGTTGCATTTCAGCGCGAACGCGTGGGTTGTGTTCGGCGGGGCGGCCGCACATCCTGCGCCGACTGTCATCGGCTCGCTGGAGCGCACGGTCTTGCCCGTCACGACCATGTTCACGCTGTTCCCGGCGACGTCGAGACTGCCGACCCAGTCGTTGATGACGAGGTCACCATTCGCGTTCACGAACACGGACACGGGCGTCGCCGCGACTTGCGCGCTCGCGGTCGACGTCGGTGCAGACAACGCGACCAGGGCGACGATCGCAGCCACACTGGCGGCACGACGAAACGACGGACGCAACATGGAAGTCCCCCCTCGATTCCACGGCGCAAGACACTTCCCCACACCGTGTCGGCACTTTCAACGAGCCACGTGTGCCATCGACCACACGGGTCGTCGATCTTGAGCAATTGCCGAAAGCGAGGAGCCGTGCCCAGCGCCGCGGGG
Source organism: Actinomycetota bacterium (assembly GCA_052390615.1). GTDB lineage: Bacteria > Actinomycetota > Acidimicrobiia > IMCC26256 > PALSA-610 > JBQTGT01. Next base: position 21,778 of record JBQTGT010000033.1, on the reverse strand, counting down.
ACCGCGCGGGCGCCGAGGGCGCACACGATCGGCCGGCCCCGCCGCGCGGTCGTGCACACCTCCCTGCATGCGATCCTCTCCGTGGGTCGCCGTGACCCTGCGGCTCGCAAGCGGCCCGTTCCGTGGTGAATGGACACTATCGCCGGTTCCAGCGAAATGTCCATGTTCGGACGGGCGACGAGCGGCCCGGCGCGCTGCTACCCGAGTTCGGGGCGCAGCCGGTCCGCCAGGTCGCGTGCCCACTGCTCAGCCGGGGCGAGCGCCCAGCCCGCGTCGGGAAGGTCGAAGTACTCCACCGACAAACGGCCGCGGTATCCGAGCTGATCGAGTCGCCGGAACACGGCGGCGAAGTCAACGACCCCCGTCGGGTCGTCGGCGTGGAGTTGCGCGTGGCCGGGCCGCCCCTGGCGAAGCTGGACGTGATCCGCCCACGCGAGCAGCTCGCACGGGTCCTCGCCCGAATCGGCGACGTGGCCGGTGTCGACGAGCAGTCGTACGCCCGCAACCTCCGCGCGGAACGCCCGCACAGTTTCGAGCGAGTTGACCACACCGCCCGCCCACGGTTCGAGCAGTGCGCGCGGTGCAGCCTGCCACCAGCGGACCGCTCGATCCCACATCCCTTCGCCCGCGCGCGGCGCGGGCGTCGCACACCAAGCATCGACCGGCTTCGGAAACGCAGTCGGACATCCGATGGGCAGGGCGAGGGTGTCCGCCTTCGTTCCGAGCAGCGGGTCGATGTGGTCGAAGCCATCGCGTGCCGCCGTCTCGGCGCGCGCACTCGCGTCGCCGCGTGTTGCGTACACGATGTCGACGACGCCGAGGGGCCAACGGCTCATTCCTGCCGGCGACCCGTGGTCACTTCTGCATCGACGTCGGCAGCAACATGCCGACCGGTTGCAAGTGCTGTCCGAGGCTGTTGTCGAAGCTGCGGGCCACTTCCGCGGGCGACCAGCCGCCGTGTTGCCACATCCACGCGACCTGCTTCGGATGCTGGAACACCGTGTACGCGTACTCGGTGCGACCGAGGATCTGCCCGTTCACATGGCCGGCGGTTTCCGACGCCACGAACGCGACGAGCGGCGCGTTCAGCGCCGGGTCTTCTTCAGGCGGCGGTGCCTGGCCGGTGCGTTCGAACAGACCGGCGGTCATGCGCGTCGCGCCCGACGGCGCGATCGCGTTGACGGTAATCCCGTATCGGCCCAACTCCATCGACCAGATGAACGTCATGCCCATGATCGCGGCCTTGGCGGCGCCGTAGTTGGTCTGCCCGAAGTTGCCGCGCAAGCCGGCCGAGGATGTGATGTTCACGATCCGGCCGTAGCTCCTTTCCTTCATGATCTCCGCGGCGTGACGAGTGCAGTTGAACGTGCCCTTCATGTGTACGGCAACTACCGCGTCGAAGTCGTCCTCCTCCATCTTCAGGAGCGTGCGGTTGCGCACGATGCCGGCGTTGTTGACGAGGATGTCGAGGGTGCCGAACGCGGTCAGGGCAGTGTCGACGATGCGACGGGCGGCCTCGAAGTCGGTGACGGAGTCGTAGTTCGGTACCGCTCGTCCGCCGATCGCCTCGATCTCCTTGCATACCTGCGCCGCGGGGTCCTCCGCGGTGCCGCGGCCGTCGAGCGCGACGCCGACGTCGTTGACAACGACCTGGGCGCCTTCACGCGCGAAACACAGCGCGAACTCGCGTCCGATCCCGCGCCCCGATCCGGTAACGACCGCGACGCGGCCGTCGAGCAGGCCCACTGCGCTACGCGACCGCGGCTGTTGCCGCGCCCGTTAGCGCCGTATCGCCGTTTTGGTTCTCGACCAACAGTTCGAGGTCGACGACCTGAATGCCATCTTCCACACGCGTGCCCGTGACGGTCGCCGTGCACGTGAGCACGTCTCCCGGCCATACCTGCTTCGAGAATCTGACCTGCAAGCGGCGAATGGCCTCCGGACCGAACCAGTCCTTCACGACGCGCGCCGCCAGCCCCATCGTGAGCATCCCGTGACCGAACACCGAAGGGTTCCCGACCTGCGTCGCGATCGTGTCGTCATGGTGCATCGGATTGAAGTCGCCGCTGGCACCCGCGTACTTAACGAACATCGTGCGCGTCAGCGCGGGGAACTCCCGCTGCTGACGCTCACCGACCGAGAGCTGTTCGAACGTAACCTGCCCCATGAACGCGGAGCGTAGCGCCCGCATTCCGACCGCGGTGTATGACAACCACGTCAGCTCGACCTACCCTGGGCCGGTGGGCGGCCCGTCCCCGACACGCGAGCCGGCCCTTCGAGAAGGGCGCGAACGCGAACTGCGCGCCCGCGGGCAGCGCACGATGCGCAAACTGCTGGATGCCGGGGTCGAGGTCTTCGCCCACCGCGGCTATCACGCAGCCCGGGTCGACGACATCGTGAAACTCGCTCGGACGTCGCACGGGACGTTCTATCTCTACTTCGCGAACAAGGAGGACCTGTTCCGCGCGTTGATGACCGAGGCCGCCCACGAGATGCAGTTGCTCGCCGAATCGTTGGCGCCGCTCGGCGCCGGGGCAGAGGGTCGAGACGCGTTGCGCGGGTGGATCGGGCGGTTTGTCGATCTGTACGAGCGATCGGGCCCCGTGATCCGCGCGTGGACCGAAGCCGAGATCGGCAGCGACGAGTTCGGACGGATGGGTACCGATGTGCTGACTTGCTTCACTCGTGTTCTCACCGATCGCATTGCCGCCGTCACACCGCCCGATCTCGATCCGGTTGTCGTCGCGCTGGCAATCATTGCGATGCTCGAACGGTTGAACTACTACGTGCTGTCGCGTCAGGTCAGCATTCCACGGGCGGAGATCGTGGAGACCCTCTCGCGTGTCACCCACGCAACTCTCTTCGGCTCGTAGTCGTCGGATCACTTCGCTCGTCCTCCTGGGCATCGCGCTCACGGCGTGCGGCACAACCGAAGCGCGATCGAATAAGGAGCTCGAGCCCGGCAGCGGCGACCTCGGAACCGGCGACGCGGCCGAACAGACGGACACCGAAGACGTGGTCGAGCCCGAGGATGAACTCACCGACGACGGCGCCGAGCTCACCGACGATGCCGAGTCGACCCCGAGCTCGGTGCCGACGATCGTCGGCCCGTCGTGCGCAACTGACGAGGCCCGAGCCGAAATCGGCGCGCTGCCGGCGCGAGTACACGGGAACGGTTTCGCAATCGAAGATCGGCACGCGGCGATCCAGCTCGGCTCCGATCCCGACGTCGCAGAGCGGCTTCGCACGCAACGCGACCGCGCCGCGGCCGTCGACGATGACATCACCAGATCAGTCGTCACCCGGGTCCTATGCGTCGACGACGGCTCCGCGATCATCAACGTCTCGTTGTACCGCGGGCAGACGCGAACGCGCTTCGAGGGCAGCGCGATGCTCGTCGACGGCTCGTGGCGCGTCACATTGCACGCGTTCTGCCGTTGGAACCTTCGGGCACGATGCGACGAGCGCGAGGGGCTTCCCGAACGGGCGCTCGCCGCGCTCAGCCCTGCGTTGCGGCGAGAGCTCGGTCTCGAAGCACAGGCCGAGTGAACTACTTCTCGGGTGCGCGCGACTCGTCGGCGTGCGTCGCCGCACCGAGTACGCGTGCGTGAAGGTCGCCGAGCGCGGCGACCGATCCCGAGTATGTGATCGCACCCTTGGCGAGCACGACTGCATCGTCGGCCAGAGCGAGCGCGTGTTGTACGTGCTGTTCGACAAGCAGCAGCGTGGTGCCCGTTGCGCGGATGGCGGTCAGCGTCTCGTACACGTCGTCGACGATGATCGGCGCGAGGCCGAGCGAAAGCTCGTCGGCAATGAGCAGGCGCGGCGTTTCGACCAGCACACGGGCGAGCGCCAACATTCGTTGCTCGCCACCCGACAAGGTCCCCGCATGTTGGCGCCGCCGCTCTCCGAGACGGGGGAACATCTCGTACGCCTCGGCGAGCGCGGCGCCCAAGCCCGCCCGACCCCGACTGCGTCGAAAGGTCAGTTCCAGGTTCTCTTCGACCGTCAGCGACGCAAACACCGAGCGACCCTCGGGTGCGTGCACGATTCCCAGCTGCGTGAAGCGGTGCGGGCGCTGGCCGGTCACGTCCACACCGTCGAACACCACGCGCCCGCTCGTCGGCATGACAAGTCCCGAACACACGCGTGCGATCGTCGTCTTCCCCGCACCGTTCGAGCCGAGGAGCGCGAGAACGCGGCCAGGCGCAAGCGAGACGCAGACATCAAAGATGGCATGAAACGGCCCGTAGCCGGCGTCGACATGCTGCAGTTCCAGGAGCGGTGCCGCGACGCTCATGACGTCGTCCCGAGGTACGCCTTGCGCACCGCCTGGTCGGCGAGCACGGCATCGGTTGCGCCCGACGCGATGACGACGCCGAAATCGAGCACGAACACGCGCTCCACGAACCCGCGTACGAGCTCGACGTCGTGTTCGACGAGGAGAATCGCCAGGCCGCGTTCGGTTTGCACGCGCCGCAATGTCCGCGCCAGCGCCTCCGTCTCGGTACGGTCGAGCCCCGAGGACGGTTCGTCGAGAAGCAGCAGTCGCGGCTCGGTCATCAAGGCCCGCCCGACTTCGACCAGCCGCCCGCGGCCGAGGCTCAGCGACTCGACCACCTGGTCGGCGACGGGCGCCAAATCGAGGAGCGCCAGCATCTCATCGACGCGAGCCTGCTCTTCGGTGGACGGCCGGCCCCGCCCCAACAGGTCGGAAAGCACGCGCCTCCGCATGCGCCGCGCCCGGTCGGCCACGATGAAGTGCTCACGCGGCGTCATGCCGGTGAACAGCTCAATGCGCTGGAATGTCCGCCCGATCCCGAGCCGGGCGCGACGGGCCGTCGCGACCCGGGTGAGATCGGTCCCCGCGAACGTGATCGTCCCGGCATCTGGGGCAAGGGTTCCGAGCAAGCAGTTGAAGAACGTCGTCTTCCCGGCCCCGTTGGGCCCGATGAGACCGACGACCTCGCCCCGCCCGACGTCGATGCCGACGCCGTCGAGGGCGGTGATCCCCGCGAACTTCTTGGTGACGCCGTCCGCGACGAGGAGGCGCTCCGGTCGCTCCGGCACGACCCGATTCCAGCAGGTCCGGAGCCGCTCCTGCCACCACCTGCGCCACTAGGGGTCGGCGTGCCACGATTCGGTGATGGCATTCACGCTGGTGACGTTTCACGCGCACCCCGATGACGAGGCGATCGCCACCGGCGGGACGATGGCGCGCGCGAAGGTCGAGGGACACCGGGTGGTCCTCGTCGTCGCGACGCGCGGTGAGCTGGGCGAACCCGGCCCGAACACGCTCGGCGACGGTGAGGCGCTCGCGGACCGCCGGGTCGCCGAAACGCTCGCCGCGGCGGAGATCCTCGGCGTGGATCGTGTGGAATTCCTCGGCTACCACGACTCCGGCATGTCCGGTGAACCGACGAACGACGCACCCGGCGCGTTCGCGGCCGCGCCGATCGAGGAAGCGGCGGCGCGGCTCGCGCGCATCCTCGAGGAGGAGCACGCGGACGTGCTGACGACGTACGACGAGAACGGCGGCTATGGCCATCCCGACCACATTCAGGTGAACCGGGTCGGCCGCCGCGCGGGCGAGCTCGCCCGGACGACATGCGTGTTGGAGGCCACGATCAACCGGGAGCATTTCCTGCGGCTGATGGCCGCGAACCCCGAAGCGCTCGAGAGCATCGCCGAGGAGGAACGCCCGACCGAGGTCGAAACGCTGGGAGTGCCCGAGGCGCAGATCACGACGTTCGTCGACGTACGCGATCACATCGCTGCAAAGCGGGCGGCGATGTCTGCGCACGCCAGCCAGATCGGGCCCGAGTCGTTCTTCCTCGCGATGCCGGACGACGTGTTCCGCGAATCGTTCGGCTACGAGTGGTTCATCCGTACCGGCGCGCCGCCCGGCACCCGCGACGACGACGTCTTCGCCACATTGGTGCGCAGGTAGTCGACGCTACGCCGCAGCCGCCTTGACGAGTTCGGTGAGCGCCTCCGGGACAGCGGCCACCAAATCCTCCATGTTCGGGACGAGTTCGCGGCACGCGATGAAGCCGAAGTCGACGTGGTCGAGGTAGGAGATGACCGTGAGGTTGAGCCCACAATCGTCGAAGATCGGGCCGAGCGGATGTAACGCGACGAGCCGCGCGCCCGCGAGGTACAGCGGGAACGGCGGACCCGGCACGTTCGACACGACCAAGTTGATGGCGGGACGCAGCCGCTCCCCGATCCGCAGCCGGCTGTAAAGCCGCATCGCGCGCGAGAACACAACCGGAGCGGCGAGCTGCGCCCAGTCGGCCAGCGTGTCCGTGCCGACGGTCTCGGAGACCTGCTTGGCGCCGCTCGTCGACCGCTGCACCGCACCGATCCGGTCGAGCGGGTCGGCGAGTTCGACGGGAAGCGACGCGAACATCGCCGATACCCGATTGCCGAACGCGGCGTCGTCGTCGCTGCGGATGTTGGTAGGGATCGCCGCGACGAGAGACTTGTCCGGGAGCTCATCCTGCGCGGTGAGATACGTTCGCAAGGCGCCGGCGGTCACTGCCAACACCACGTCGTTCACCGTCGCGCCGAGCGCGTTCTTGACGGCCTTGATGTCCTCGAGCGCCACCGACCCAAACCCCACCTTGCGGTGCGGCGTGATCGTGCGATTCAGCGAGAGCCGCGGTGCGGTCAGCGGCAGCGTCACGTCGAGCGACTGCTCCCGTACATGCTGCGTCGCGCGCACGACGCCACGCGTCAGGTTGTTGGCGGCCTTCACGAATTGGACGGGCCGCTGCGCGAACGACATCGCGGCGCGCGTGAACATCTCGAGATCCCCGGGCACGCGCTCAGGCTCCCAATCGGGTACCGCGATGTCCGCGACTGTGGGCGCCGGATCGGCTTCCAGGTCGAACAGCGCGGCGAGGATCCCGACTCCCGCGACGCCGTCGATCAGCGCGTGGTGCACCTTGGCGACAAACGCGAAGTGGCCGTGTTCGAGACCCTCGACGACCCACCCTTCCCAGAGCGGACGGCCACGATCGAGCGGGCGGCCGGCGATGTCGGCAACGAACGCCGACAGCTCCTCGGGTCCACCCGGTGCGGGCAGCGCGGCGCGCCGGATGTGGTAGTCGAGGTCGAAGTCCGGGTCCTCGATCCAGACCGGCGCGTGAATGCCGAGCGGCACCTCGACGAGCCGGCGCCGGAACGGCGGGATCAAGTGCAACCGCGCCTCGAACAGCTCCTTGACCGAGTCGCACGAGAAGCCGCCGGGTGCGGTCGAGGGGTCCACGACGATCACGCCCATGACATGCATGTGCGCGGAGGGGGTCTCCATCGCGAGAAACGCCGCGTCAAGGCCGGAAAGACGCTGCATGGGAATCCTCCCTGAAAGGCTTGCGATTGCGGGCACCGGTCGCTAGCAGGCGGTCGTTCATGGTACGGCCGATCACCGCGCGAACCTAGATGGAGAGTTGCGACATTTCGGACGGGTACCGTGATCAGACGCCGCTCGAGGAAGGCGCAACCCATCGCGACGGCCGCGTTGCCCCGCGCAGCGCTATTCGTCGTCGGGCCGGGGCCGCTGGCGCCGCTGTTTGATGTCGCCGCGACGCCGCTTCGACGAGAGCCGCTGCTGAACCGAGGCGTTCGACGGACGGGTCGTGACGCGCGGCCGATCGACGCGCAGTGCCTGCGCGAGACGATCGCGGAGCCGGTCGAGGGCGAGCTCCCGGTTCTGGAGCTGCGACCGCCGCTCGGAGGCACCCGCCCGGGCCACCGGGCCCAGCCGTTCGAGCAGGCGGGCGCGCTGGCGCGGGCCGAGCGACGGCGACGACTCGATGTCGAAACGGACTTCGGCCCGGGTGTTCGACGTGTTCGCGTGTTGGCCGCCGGGTCCACCCGACGCACTGAATCGCCACTCGAGCTCATCGAGCGGGATCACGCAGGTGCGCGTCACGCGCAGTACGTCCACGCACCGAGACTACGGCCGCGCCAGACTGCCGCCATGCGTACCCGGCTGGTCGTGGCGCTCGTCTGCGCGCTCGTGTTCACAAACGGCTGCTCGGGCGATGACGAGAGCGGTGACAACGATGCGACGACCCCGGTCACCGACCCGGGTCCCAACCCGACCGGCGACGATCCCGGGCCGAACGACACGACGGGCGGACCCGTGACGGTGCAGGGCATCGTCGCCCTCGATGGCATCACCGGCTGCATGACACTCGCCACCGAGAACGGCGTGTTCGCGCTGACGTTCACGGACTACACGCTCGGCGACGACGGCGCGCCCGCCATCATCGCCGACGACGACGGCCGCACGCTGGCCCACGAAGGTGACGAGATGGTCGTGAGCGGTCGGCCCGGCGCGCCCGACGCGGCGTGCGGGGGCACCGCCTTCGTCGTCGAGAGCCTCAACAGCGCGACCGCCGCGACGTGAGCATCAACCTGCGCCACCAACCGGGAACTATCCGGGTTTCGCGGCGCAGGTTTGTGGCGCCGGGTGCGCGTCTAGCGAGTCAAAGGCTTGTACTTGATGCGATGCGGTTGGTCGGCGTCGGCGCCGAGGCGCTTCCGGCGGTCCTTCTCGTAGTCGGAGAAGTTGCCTTCGAACCACACGACCTCGCTGTCGCCCTCGAACGCGAGCACATGCGTCGCGATCCGGTCGAGGAACCAACGGTCGTGCGAGATGACGACGGCGCAGCCGGGGAACTGGAGCAGCGCTTCCTCGAGCGCTCGCAGCGTGTCGACGTCGAGGTCGTTGGTCGGTTCGTCGAGCAACAGCACGTTGCCGCCCATGAGCAGCGCCTTGGCCAGATGCAGCCGGTTCCGCTCGCCGCCGGAGAGGTCCCCGACGTTCTTTTGCTGGTCGGCGCCCTTGAAGTTGAAACCGGCGACGTACGCGCGACCGTGGATCTCCCGGTCGCCGACCTTCAGGTGGTCGACGCCGCCCGTGATCTCCTCGTACACGGTCTTGGTCGCGTCGAGCGATTCGCGTGACTGGTCGACGTACGCGAACTCGACCGTCGGGCCGATCGTCAGCTCGCCCGAGTCAGGTTGCTCTTGGCCGACGAGCATCCGGAAGAGCGTCGTCTTGCCTGCTCCGTTCGCGCCGATCACCCCGACGATGCCGCCGCGTGGCAACGAGAACGAAAGATCGTCGATCAGGAGCGTGTCGCCGTAGCCCTTGGCGAGCTGCTCCGCGTGGACGACCAGCTCGCCCAAGCGCGGTCCGGGAGGTATCGACATCTGGATCCGCTCTTCGCGCCGCTCGGCCGATTCGGCTTCGCTGACGAGCTGTTCGTACGCCGTGATACGCGCCTTGCCCTTGGCCTGGCGCGCACGCGGCGCCATCCGTATCCATTCCAGCTCGCGTTGGAGTGTCCGCCGGCGGGTTTCGTCGACCTTCTCCTCCTGCGAGAGTCGCTGTTCCTTCTGCTCGAGCCAGGACGAGTAGTTGCCTTCCCAGGGAATGCCGTGCCCGCGATCGAGCTCGAGGATCCAACCCGCGACGTTGTCGAGGAAGTACCGGTCGTGTGTCACAGCGACGACGGTGCCGTGGTAGTCCTGCAAGTGGCGTTCGAGCCACGCCACCGATTCCGCGTCGAGATGGTTCGTCGGCTCGTCGAGCAGCAGCAGATCGGGTTTGCCGAGGAGCAATCGACACAGTGCGACGCGTCGCCGCTCTCCTCCCGAGAGCCTTGTCACGTCGGCATCGGCTGGCGGCAATCGCAGCGCGTCCATCGCGATGTCGAGCTGGCGGTCGAGGTCCCATCCGTTCGAAGCGTCGATCTGGGCTTGTAGCTCGGATTGTTCGGTCAGCAGCTTGTCGAAGTCCGCGTCGGGCCCGCCCATCGCGTTGCACACCTCCTCGAACCGGTCGAGGAGCGCCTTCGTATGAGCGACACCGTCGGTGACGTTGCCGAGGACGTTTTTCGTCGCGTCGAGGCGCGGCTCTTGCGGCAGGAACCCGACCGTGAACCCGGGCGTGACGCGGCACTCGCCCTGATACCCGTCGTCCTCCCCGGCGATGATCGCGAGCAGTGTCGACTTCCCCGATCCGTTGAGACCGAGGACACCGATCTTGGCGGCGGGATACATCGAGATATTGATGCCCCGCAGCACTTCCTTGTCGGGGGGATGTACCCGCCGCAGGTCGCGCATCTGGAGAATGAACTGGTGGGCCATCGTCCGTCACGTTACCGAGCGCACAGAGCCGCGACCGATCCGGTGATGCGGTCCCCGGCGCCCGGCGCGGAGCGAGCGCGAGACTGCGGCTCGTGCCTTCCGAAACCACCTCGGTCTTCGCCATCGCCGACCGGTACGTGGACGAGGTGGCCGCGCTCGACCCGATCGCGGCCACCATTGCGGGTATTCCCGGCCACGACCACGAGCTGACCGACTATTCGTCCGCCGGCGCCGCAGGTCGCGCCGACCTCGCGCGTCGTACTCTCGCCGCGCTGAAGGCCGCGCCGCGCGCAAGCGACGGCGATCGGATCGCGGCCGACGTGATGACCGAACGCCTCGAGCTTGGCGTCGAGCAGTACGAAGCCGGCGAACGGCTCAGAGATGTGCGAGTGATCGGGAGCCCGGTGCAATCGATCCGGTCGTGCTTCGACCTGATGGCGCACGACACGGACGCCGACTGGAGCGTCATCGCGGCGCGCATCGAGGCCGTGCCGGACGCGCTGGCGTCGGTCGAAGCGGCATTGCGCGAGGGCCTCGCGACCGACGTTGTCGCCGCGCGGCGCCAAGCGCTGGCCTGCGCGCAACAAGCCGAAACGTGGAGCGGCGACTCGCCCTTCTTCGTCAACCTGGTCTCCGAGCGGCCCGACGAAGCGCGCCTCGCCCAGGCTGCCGAGGCGGCAACCGCCGCGTACGGCCGGCTCGGCGCGTTCCTCCGCGACGAGTACGCCCCGCAGGCCGAAGCGCGCGATCCGGTGGGCCATGACCGCTACGCGCTGTTCGCGCGCGCCTTCAACGGCATCGAGCTCGATCTCGTGGAGACGTACGCATGGGGCTGGGAGGAGCTGTACCGCATCGAGGACGCGATGCGCGCCGTCGGCGAGCGCATCCTGCCCGGCGAGCCACTCCCACGTGTGTTCGAGCACCTCGATGCCGATCCCGATCGCGTGATCGACGGCGTCGACGAGTTCCGGCGCTGGAATCAGAACCTCATCGACACGACGATCGCCGCGCTGGATCGGGTCCATTTCGACATCGCGGAACCGTTGCATCGCTGTGAGGCGATGATCGCGCCGCCGGGCGGTGCGGCCGCTATGTACTACACGGGGCCGAGCGAGGACTTCAGTCGGCCCGGCCGCACGTGGTACCCAACCCTCGGCAAGACGCGCTTCCCGCTGTGGCGCGAGGTGTCGATCTGCTATCACGAGGCCGTTCCGGGACATCACCTGCAGGTCGCACAGGTGCGATACCTGGCCGATCGGCTGTCGCGCTTTCAGCGGGCATTCGGATTCGTGTCCGGTCACGGCGAGGGATGGGCGCTGTACGCCGAACGCCTCATGGCCGAGCTCGGCTACCTCGACGACCCGGCGTGGGAGATGGGCATGTTGTCGGCGCAGGCGATGCGGGCGGTGCGCGTCATCGTCGACATCGGCATGCATCTCGAGCTTCCGAGCGCGGAGCACGACGACGCCCCGTGGACGGCGGACCTCGCACTGCCCTTCGTGATCGAACGGAGCTGCTTCCCCGAGAGCTTCATGCGCAGTGAAGTCGACCGATACCTCGGATGGCCGGGACAGGCGATCAGCTACAAGGTGGGCGAGCGCGTCTGGCTCGAGGCTCGCGCCAATGCGCAGGCGCGCCACGGCGCCGACTTCGATCTGAAGGCGTTCCACTCGTACGCGCTCGACCTCGGCAGCATGGGCCTTGGTCCACTGCAACGCGAACTCGCCCGCTTCTGACCCGGGTGCGTAGTGTCCGCGCCCGTGAGCGATGCAGCTAAAGCGTTGGCGGGGTTCGAGGAGACCCAGTTCAGGCACGGCGGGACGACGCACGCGGTGTACCGAGGTGGCGCGGGTCCGGGAATCGTCGTGGTCCACGAGGTGCCCGGCGTCACGCCGAGTGTCGCCGCGTTCGCCCGTCGGGTCATCGACGCCGGCTTCACGGTGACGATGCCGGTATTGGTGGGAACGCCGGGCAAGCCCGCGTCGGTTGCCTACGCCGTACGTTCGATGACGGGCGTGTGTATCTCGCGCGAGTTCACCACGTGGGCGACCAACGCGACGTCACCCGTCATCGAGTGGCTCCGGGCGCTCGCCCGTGATCTGCACGGTACTGCCGGCGGACCTGGGGTCGGCGCGATCGGCATGTGTTTCAGCGGCGGCTTCGCGCTGGCAATGGCGGTCGACGACGTCATGCTCGCGCCGGTGTGCAGCCAGCCGTCGCTCCCGTTCGCGGTCGGCAAGAAGCGCGCGCGTGACCTCGGGCTCAGCGACGTCGACCTCGAGAAGGTGCTGGCGCGCGAGGACCTGTGTCTCATGGCGATGCGATTCACGCACGACCCCTTCGTACCCGCCGCCCGCTTCCAGCGGCTCCGGGACGTGCTCGGGGACCGCCTGATCGCGATCGAGATCGACAGTTCGAGAGGCAACCCGCACGGGATTCCCCGCACCGCGCATTCTGTCGTCACCGAGCATCTCGTCGACGAGCCCGGACACCCGACCAAGGATGCGGTCGAACGCGTCCTGCAGTTCTTCCGGGAGCGTCTTTCGCGTTGAACCGCTTCGTCGTCTTCGGCGCGGGCGCGGTCGGCGGTGTCATCGGTGGCCGCCTGTTCCAGCATGGGCACGACGTCGTGCTCGTCGCGCGCGGCGGTGCACCGCACTCGGTCGACGCCGCCGAGCTGCTCGCGCGCCTCGGCGGGCGCAGCCCCAACTCGCACAACCTGCGCCGCCAAACCCGGATAGTTCCCGGTTTGCGGCGCACGTACGCGAGCGCTCAGGTGAGCTGTTGTTCGAGGCGGTCGAGGGCCTCGTCCTCGGTGACGTTGAGCGCGAAGCTCAACTCCGAGACCAGAACGCCCCGGGCCTTGACGAGCATCGCCTTTTCGCCTGCGGACAGACCCTTGCTCACCTCGCGCAGCGCCAGGTTCCGCACCACTTCGGCGACTTGGTACACGTCGCCGCTCTTCAGCTTCTCCTGGTGGTTCTTGAACCGACGGCTCCAGTTGGTCGGCTCGCGCACATCCTTCTTGCTGAGCAGGTGGAACAGGTCGTCGACATCCTCGGCCGAGATCGGCGGGCGCATGCCCACCTCCTCGGCCTTGTCGGCCGGGACCGCAAGGGTGAGGTCGCCGTGCGCCACCTTTAGCACGAAGTACTCGGTCTTGGCGCCGAAGACGTCGCGGGTCTCCTTCTTTTCGATGATCGCGGCGCCGTGGTGTGGATACACGACACGATCTCCGACTTTGAACGGCGGCATCCCACTCCCAGTGGTCACTGGCGGCGCAACGAGACCACCCATCGTACCAGCCTGCTCGTGTCCGCCGGTCAGTGGCAGTGGTCGAGCGCGGTGGGCGGGACGTCGAGCGCGGGGTTGCGGTCGAAGAACCCGAACGGCGTGAGCAGGAACCCGCAGTACTCCACCGGCGTCACGGGCCAGTCCTCCGGCCGCACGAAGTGCGTCACGCCAAAGGTGTACCAGCACACGATGTCGGTCGCCGTGATGTCGCGATCGGCCGCGGTCCACCGCGGGAGACCGTCACCGCCCGCGTGTTGGTTCGGGTACTCCCCCGCCGCCCTCCGCTCGTCGCGTGTGTACGGCGTGACCCACAGGTTGTGGCGCGCGAAACCGGCGCGCCTGCCAACCGACGAGTTCGGGGCCGCCAGCATCGTCGGCGTCGCCATCGTCGGGAGCAAGCGGTAGGCCGTCGGTTGTCCGAGCCCGTTGCGCGCATTGGGATTCGAGATGCACCAGGCGCGCGATCGCGACGCGTCGACGTCGCGCCGCGCCGTCGACTCGGTCGTCAGCGGCGTTGCTTGTTGCCAGAAGGCATTCGACCACGGGTTGTCGGGTCCCGCCGGCACCGGTACCGCGTCGACCTCGAACACGTCGTTGACAGGACCGTCAACGTCGAAGTCGAGACGGGCGTTGAACAGGTGCTGGTGATGCGGCGCCGCGACTCCGATCCCGACGACGTTCGCAAACTCTGGTTGCGATCCGGGTTCGATCGCCATCGGCGAGACGATCCCGGTGAGCTTGACCTCGAGCTGCACGTTGCCATCGACGTAGAAGTACCAATAGAAGCCGTACTCGTAGTTGCCGACCGTCGAGATGAAGCTGACGACGAGGCGCCGGCTCCGGCGTACGTCGCCCCGCCGGCTCCACAGGTCGACGTGCTTCCAGAGGATCCCGAAGTCCTCCTCGTGCATGCAGATCGCGTTCTCGATGACCCACGGCTCGCCCTGTTCGTCGGCGAGCGTCGCGTCGAAGTATCGGATATCGCCCAAGCAGTCGCAGCCGAGCGTCAGCGACTGCGTCATCCGACCCAGGCCCCATTCGCCGGCGTCGAACGCGTTCTTCCACCCGTGCACGGGCGAGGGATCTGCGTACGGCACGACCATCTCCGTGACCGACGCGCGATGCAGGACCGACCGGACGCGCCCGTCGTCGTCCTCGTATGCGATCTGATGCAGCGCGATCCCTTCGTACGGATCGAACGAGATTCGGAACTGCCACTTCTGCCAGCGTACGAAGTTTCCGTCAACCGTGAAGCTGGGTCCGTCGGGCTGCGTGATCAAGATTGGCTTCAGGTCGGTGCGCAGTCGCGGTTGGTCTTCGGCGTAGTAGCTCGCGCGCGCGGGCGGGAGCGGCACGACGCCATGGTCGATCACCTCGACGACTTTGTTGCGACCCAGGTCGAAGTGCACGATGATGCCTTCGATGGGACGCGCGTAGCCGTTGTCGGTTGGATCCGCGCGCAGGAACGAGATGCAGCGCGCGATCCGGCGTCCGTCCTCGGCGGGATAGCCGAATACACCCGCCGGCCACGGGTCGATCTGTACCGCGTCCATGTCGGTGATCCCCCGCCGGGCGAGGGCGGCGCGGTAATCGGCGTGCTCCTTGGTCGTGAGGACCGCGTTCATCGCTTCGGTCATCAGCAGCGCCGGCCGCACGCCCTCGACAACGCGCCACTCGCGGACCTCTCCGTCGGTGACGGACACGACAGCTTCAATCACTTGCAGCTCGGGTCCGGGGACGATCAACGCCCGGATCTCGCGATCGATCGGGTCGCCGGGCTTCCAGCGGGCGAGTTCCTCTTTGGCCGGCTCGTGCAGCACAAGATGCGCGAAGAGCGCGCCGTCGGCGATCTTCCCGGTCGCCCGCAGCACTTCGACCGCGCGCGTGATCTCGTCACCAGCAAGCATGTCGAGCGGATGGACCATGACGCTTGCCACCTATCTCGTGTTCACGACGCGCACGACTTCCGCGTGACGATCTGACGGCAACCCCGCGACGTGGGCCATCATCGCCGTCCAGCCGCGCACCATCTCGCCGATCGCGTCGGGATCGCTGATCTGGCTCTTGTGCGACCGGAGTGCTTCGACCTTGCGGTCGATGCCGTCGGTGATGTCTGTGTAATGGGTCGGCGTACCGGGCGCGCCGGCACCGATCCACAGCTCGTCGACCGTCCAGGGTTCGTGACCCTCGCCCGCGAGCTCCGGGTGCGACCAGCGGTTCCGCGCATCGGGGTACACGGCACACGTCACGGCTTCGCCGACCGCCAGATGATCGGGATGGCTCGCATAGATGCGTTCCCAGTTCCGCTCCGGCGCTTGGGTCAGGACTCGGTGCGGTCGCACCTCGCGGATGACGCGCGTCAGATCGCGGCGCAGATCGAGCGTTGCCTCGACTCGGCCATCTGGGTAGCCGAGGAAACGGACCTCGTGCACCCCGACGACCGCCGCCGCGGCCCGCTGTTCCTCGCGTCGCCGCGGTGCCATCTCCTCGCGTTCGATCCCAGTCTCGGACCCGCCGGCGTCGCCGTCGGTCACGATGCAATACGTGACGTCGATGCCGCTGTCAGTCCAGGTGGCTACGGATCCCGCGAACCCGAAGTCGACATCGTCGGGGTGGGCCGTCACGACCAAGATGCGGACGACCTCATCGAGCGCGAGCGGTTCCATGGCGGGCAAGCTATCGCCGATGAGCAGTTCGCCGTTCGAGGCCCGAGAGCTGGTAGGGCTGCTCGCTGACGAGGATCGACGGCGTGTGTGCGCGGCGCTCGTGCTCGGCGCGGGAACGATCGGCCAGGTGCGCGACGCGACCGGGCTCGACGCGCGGGCCGCGGGCCGTGCGCTCCAACGTCTCGTCGACAGCGGTCTGGTCGTGCGGGGCGGCGACGGCCTTCACCACCTGCTCGGCGAGGCGTTCGCGTTGGCGGCGCGTGTCGCCGCCGAACGCGATCCGCGTCCCGAGGAACACGCCGACATGCCGTCGGATGCGGCGCGTGTCCTGCGGTCATTCGTCCGGGACGGTCGCCTCTTGTCCATCCCCGCCGCCCACTCGAAGCGTTTGGTCGTCCTCGACTGGCTGGTGCAGCGGTTCGATCCGGGTCGGCGCTATTCCGAGCGGATGGTGAACCTCATACTCGGGCAGGTACACGCCGACACGGCCGCGCTCCGCCGCTATCTCGTGGACGATGGGTTCCTCACGCGCGAACGCGGCGAGTATTGGCGCATCGGTGGCACGTTCGACCCGACGAGTGACTCCTCAGTACGTTCTGCGCATGGCCCTCGTGGAAGTTGAGCGCAACGTCCGACCGCACGTCAGCGTGTGTCGCCTGAACAAGCCCGAGCGCTTGAATTCGATGTCGTTCCCGCTGGTCGAAGCGCTCTACGAAGCGTTGCACGAGATCGCGCAGGACAACGACTGCTGGGTCGTGGTGATGACGGGTGCAGACCGAGCATTCTGCGCTGGGCTCGACCTCCACGACCGGGGCGTGCCGCCGAACAGTCAGGACCTCGGGTTCTCGCGCTTGGCGATGAAGTCGATGTCCTACATGAGTGACGTTGTTCCCGCCCTGCGCCGGATCCCGCAACCGGTGATCGCCGCGATCAACGGCGCCGCGTACGGCGGCGGCATGTGCCTGACACTGGGCGCCGACCTTCGCTATGCGTCGACGTCCGCTGAGTTCTGCTCGGCTGGCGTCATCAACGGGCTGACGAGCAGCGAACTGGGCGCGACGTATCTTCTCCCGCGTGCAGTCGGCACGTCGAACGCGGCCGAGCTGTTGCTGACCGGGCGCAAGATCGGTGCCGACGAGGCGCTTCGGATCGGACTTGTTTCGCGCGTACTGCCCGATGACGAACTGCTCGACTACGCACTCACCACAGCGGTCGAGATGACCGAGCTCTCGCCCTTCGGCGTGATGATGACGAAGCAGACGACGTGGAGCAACCTCGAAGTCTCGTCACTTGCTGCGGCGATCGAACTCGAGAACCGCAATCAACTGCTCGCGGGCTACACCGGCAACCTCGACGAGGCGATCGCCGCCTTTCGCGAGAAGCGCAAGCCGGTCTACAAGGAATAGCGCGTCCTATGGGGTCGCCGACAGATACTCGCGCGCGTCGGGATCGAGCCCATGGTCGGCGGGCAGGCGCGCGGCCACTGCCGTCACGAATTCCTCATCGGGTAGCTCCACGTCGACCCCGTCACCTCGAACGCCCGTGATCCCGTCCGCAGCCTCGATCTGCGCATCGGCCCTCAGCTCCTTGATCGCGAAGCGTCCGAACTGCGCGAGCCACGTCGTGCGATCGCGGACGTCGGCCGGATCGAGCGGAACGCCGACGTCGTCCGCGTGCACCGCGAGTTCGAAGGCGAGATGGAATGCCTGCCAGCGCGTCGGGTACGCCCCGATGGATGAGTCGACGTCGCCACCATCGCGGGCACGAAAGCCTTTGCGGTTGTCCGCATTGCGCGACCGCCACTGATCGAGAATCTCGGTAGGTGCCTGGTCCGCGTAGTCGCGTACACCGAGGTCGTTCGCGGTCGCGAGATCGGTCGCGCCGCGCGCGCCGAGCTGCGCGAGAAAGTCTTGAACGGTGCCGTCGAGACACGCACGGTTGTAGTCCTCGCTCGACGCGAGGTGGGCGAGCACGGCGCGGACACTCCAACCGGCGCAGCGCGACGGTCGTTCCCATTCGGAGGCCGCGAGCGTTGCGAAGAACCCGTCGAGGCGAGCGGCTTCCCGGTCCATGAGGTCGTAGGGGTCGAGCCCCCGGAGGTCGCGGTCGTCGGTCATCCATTGATTGTGGCCGGATGAACTCTCGCTCGTCACGTCCCGATGCGTGATACGGGTCAGAAGGGAGTACCGACCTCTGCGGAATGGGAGGGTTCACCCCATGGAATTCTTGCTCTGGCTCATCGCCGTTGGGCATGTCATCAGCGGCATCGTGGACCTGGTGCGTGGCGTCGTCGCCTGGGGCCTGCTCCTCGTGATCTTCGGATTCCTCGTGGGTCCGGCGGTGTGAGCGTTCTTCAGCGAGACAGTTGAGACGCCACCCACCCGTGTCCGAGCGCGGTGCGCGTGTGCGTCACACGTCGATGCCGTAGAGCTCCGCGACGTTGTCGTGCAGCACCCGGCGCCGGGCATGCGCATCGAGGTGCAGGGCGTGTTCGGCGAGCATCACCTGCGAGTGGGGCCACGTCGCGTCGCTGTGCGGGAAGTCGTTGGCCCACATGAGGCGCTCGACATTCATGAGGTCCGCGATCCGGAATGCCACCCAGTCGTCCTGGAACGTGAGGTAGACCTGGTCGCGGAAGTAGTCGCTCGGCAACCTCGACAGCTCGCCCGCCGGGAGCCAGTTGCGATGGCGGTCGTAGGCGTGATCGGCGCGATACATGTAGTGCGGCACCCACCCCGCATCGGCTTCGACACAGACGACCCGCAGTCGCGGATGCCGTTCGAACACGGCGCCGAAGATCAGCGTGCCGATGATGTCCTGGTTGCCGCGTATGATCGTCATGAAGTTGTTGAGTTTCGGACCCCGCACGTGGGATGCGAAGGGCGTATCGGTACGGCTCGTCAGGATGTGAAACGACGGCGGCAATCCGAGATCGACGACCGCCTCCCAGAACCGGTCGTACATCGGGTGGTCGTAGTCCTTTTGGGGGGGAATGCCGGGCAACATCACTCCGCGCAGACCCAGCGCCGCGATCTCCTCAAGATCCGCGATTCCCTCTTCGGGCGTGCGCATCGCCGTCTGGCCCACCCCGATGAGACGCCCCCTTTCGTGGTCGCAGAACTCGGCGATCCAGCGGTTGTACGCCTGAAAACACGCGCGCTGATAGTCGACATCGGGGTGGTTGCACAGCAGCATCCCGACCGACGGGTAGATCACTTCCGCCGCGACCCCATCGATGTCTTGGTCCTCGAGACGCGCGACCGGATCCCATCCCCCGCGGTGCAGCTCGTCGAAGGTCCGACCACTATCGAGGCGAACCTCCTCACTCGGACGACCCGCCGCCGCGACCAGCCAGTACGGCACGATCGAGTGACCGTTGTCAATGAGCATCACGTCGCCGAGCGTGTCGTCGTGGTGCAGGCGCGGTGCTCGGTCGCGGTACTTGGCGTCGATGCGATCGAGGTATGTGCCCGGCGGCTCGGTGACGTGCGAATCGGCAGAGATGCATGCGGTCATGACGTGATTCTCCCCCGATCGCATCTGGGACGCACGTCCGTACCCGTGGAGAGCAGAGACTGAGGATCAGTCGAACGAGGTCGCGTACAAACCGTCGAACGCGAGTCCCCAGGGCGGGCGCAGGAAGCCGAGGGCGCGCACGTCCTCGAACCACGACGAGATCGGCGACCGCCGCGAGAACGTCGCCCCGCCGACCACCTGCGCAATGCGCCGGAGCGCGTTCTCCGCGAGTTCGGCCACTGCGGTCTTCGCCCGGATTCCCGCGCGCAGCGCTTGGTAGCGGTCGCCGGCTTCGATCGCGCGGAGCGCGCCCTCCAGTGCCTGGGTCGCGAGCCAATGCTCCAGCTCGGCGCGACTCCACTCGACCTGCTCGAACGGGCGCAGCGCCTCGCGCTTGGGCCCGAGTTGTTCCTGGGCGAACGCGATGGCGGCGTCGAAGACGCCGAGCACGACGGCGGCGAACAACGACGCGACCAAGGGCCCGGCGTTGGCGATCAACACATCCATGGGGCCGTCCCACGCCAGCCGCACCGCCGGCATGTCCTCGAGGCGGGCGGCATGGCTCTGGGTCGCGGCCATGCCAGCACCGTCCCATTTCCGCGAGGACCTCTATTCCGGCGAGGGCGCCCGTCTTCGCCTCGCGCATGTCGAGGACGAACGCGGCCGGCCCGTCTTCACCGTCGACCCGACCGGTCGTGAACATGTAGTCGCTGATCCCGTAGCCGCTGCCGAAGTGCTTGTCGCCGCTCAACCGGTATACGCGGCCGGGAAGATCGCCGACCGCGCCGGAAGGCGTTGCGCGAGTCCGCGTACGCATGATGTCGCCGCCGCTGCCGGGCTCCGACGTGATGGTGCCCCACTGACCGCCGGTCGCTGCCGTCGCAAAGACCGCGCGCGCCTGCTCGCGCCACGCGGGTTGCGCCGGATCGTCGGTCGCCAGCCAGTAGCCGAGCACGGCTGGGTGCATCGCCGCTACGAGCGCGACGGACGGGTCGGCCGTCCCGAGTGTGCGCAAGGTCGCGACGAGGTCGCGCGTCGACGCTTCGAGGCTGCGCCACGTCCCGCCTTGCTCCTCGGGCACCGCCGCGAGCAGGAAGCCGGCGTCCACCAACGCGTCGAAGTCGGCCGGATCCAACGAGCGCCGCCGCAGCCGAACGCTTCGCTGCGCGCTCCACGTCGCCCCGAGCTCCTCGATGGTGGTTCCCATGGCTCCCAATCTTGGCGCATATCGTGGTCCCGTGCCCGGCGATCCCCACCACGACCGGTTCATGCGCGCCGCCCTCGACCTCGCGGTCGAGGCTGCCCGCACGGATGGCGGACCGTTCGGCGCTGTCGTCGTGCGCGCCGGAGCGATTGTCGCGACGGGAACGAACCAAGTCACCGCGACGTACGACCCGACCGCGCACGCGGAGATCGTCGCGCTGCGCGCCGCCGGCCACACGCTGCAGACATTCCATCTGCACGGTTGCACGTTGTACACGAGCTGCGAGCCGTGTCCGCTGTGCTATGCCGCCGCTCTGTGGGCGCGGGTCGACGCCGTCGCGTATGCCGCCAGTCGCAACGACGCGGCCGCGGCCGGGTTCGGCGACGTTCGCTTCTACGAGGAGATCGCCAAACCGGCGGCTGAGCGCGCACTCCCGCTCGTCCGGGTGCTCGGACACGATGCACACGCGCCGTTCGCGGCGTGGGCGGCGAACCCGCACCGCACTCCGTACTGACGACCGCGAGTACATTCCGGGCAACGACCCCTGGAGGCCTGGTGTTGGAGTTCGACGCGCTCGACGAGTACCCGATCCACCAGCTCTCACTGCCAATGCGCTACGTCGGACCGAGCGATCGACACTTCTACGACCGCTCCATCTACCACGGCGTCGACATGGATACCGACGCGTTCTTCATCACCGGGCTCGGCGTGTACCCCAACCTCGGCGTGATCGACGCGTACGCAACCGTTAGCCCAGATCATTCACGCGGTTTGGTGAGCTGAGTGTCGCGCGTCCGCGAAATTGCCCTCCTGGCAAGGGAAGCTGTGCTTGTCGACGGCGACAGGAGTCCCGAGCAGGAGGGCACTTCGTAGGTGAACGCTAACAGCACGGCGTCGGTGGTGGTGGAAGGCGGCGGCGAGCAGGTCGTCG
>JBQTGT010000032.1:0-5476 GCA_052390615.1 Actinomycetota bacterium | reverse complement strand
CGACGCTTGCTTCTTCATTGGTGGTCCTCCGTTTCACTTGGATGGCGTGAGAACCCCGAGCGTGCCTCACGGCACGAACGAGGCGGAGGACCGCCACTGAACTTCTACGACACCTGGGTCAACCTCTGTCGGAGCCGAGCGCGAGCGCACGGTCTGGGGTCTGGCCTTGCGCCTTGTGGATCGTGGTCGCGTACGCGTGACGAACGTGGCTGGCGTCGAGATAGCGGGCTGGCAGCGCGATCGTGGCTCGGTCATCTGTGCTGAGGGTCAGCTGTCGTTGGTCGGTGTCGATAGCGACGACGCGTGCGCACATTCTATTGCGGGCTCCGAGGGGCCGGTCGTTGCGCAGGGTCATGGTCCGATCGCCGGCTTGGTAGGGGTGTTCGTCGATGGTGAGGGCCGCGCCGGTAAGCATTTCGGCGTCCTGACGGGCGCGGGCGCGCGCGTTGAGGTCGTCGACGTCGGGCCAATGTGTCGCGAGCATCAGCACGCGATCGCCTGCGAGGGTGGCGGCCCACCGGTCGCGGTCATCGCGTCGCGCGCCGCCAGGTGCGGTCTTGTTGGTGCGGATACGGCCGTGCACTTCGTACGCGGCGACTGCGTTATCGATCTCGCCGCGCCGGAGTTGGGCGAGCGCTTCGCGTTCGGGGACTTCGTGTTGAGGTCTGTTCTCGGTGAGTCGGATCGGTGGGATGCGTCGACCGAGGCCACGAAGGAGCCCGCCGCCGATCTCGGGGAGTTGGCGCGGGATCGCCGACGAGTACGACCTTCGCGTGTGCGACCGCGGCGTGGTCGAGGAGTCGGGCGAGCCGTCGGTTGGGACGCCGAGCCCGCAGACGGGTTGGGTCACGCGCGACGCTTGCCGCCGCCACGGGCATGGTCTCGTCTGAGCTGACCGCCTCATATCTCCTCGACGGCGATCATCGGCGGGCGGCGGGATCTGGACAGGAGCGACGAGCCCCGCGATCTCGTGGCCGAAAGTTGCGAGATTTCGCGGAAAAGTTGCGAGATTCGCCGCGGTCGTTGCTCTTGCCTGCGGGTGTCGTGCGGGGGGAGCCCATGAGGGGGATCGGGAGGGCGTGGGAGCTGACGGTGGCAGTGGGGTGGCTGCGGGACGTGTTGGGCGACCTCGCCGCGACCCGCGAGCGTCGCCGCGTCGAGGAAACCCACGCCACCTTCCCGTCAGCGCATCGCAGTCGCGGGCGCCATCGAATCCGGTCCGCCTTCGTTCCTGATGCTCGCGCCGCGTGCCGTGTGACCTATTCACCACAGAACGCGGTGGTTCTACCGTTTTATGCCAGAGGGGTGGGGGGCGAAATGCGCAGGATGCGGACGTCGGTGGCGCTCGGCTTGGTGCTCGGGCTGGTCGGCGGGGTGCTCGTAGCGATCCCGTCGGGGGCGGCGGTGTCGAGACCGGTCCGCCGAGCCGTCGAGGTCCCGCCGATCGTGTCGCCGAGGATGGCTGATGCGGCGCGGATGTCGGATGTCGTCGTGGCGGCCGCGTTGGGCGGTGACGGTGGTCCGCCGCCGTCGGTGGAAACGGCTCATCAAGGTCGGACGCGGCCTCGCGCCAGCGGGACGGACGCGCCGGCTGAGCCGGTGCGGGAGTTGGTCGCAGAGCGCACGGAGTCGACGAAGACGTTCGTGAACGACGATGGTACGAAGACGTTGCGTTTGTACGACGAGACGGCGCATGTGCGTGATTCGCGGGGAGCTTGGAGCGAGGTGGATGGCACGCTCGCGGTGGACGCGCGCGGCGAGGCGCGCCCGCTTGTCGCGAGCGAGGACGTCGCGTTCGGCGCGCGCGCGGATGCCGCGGCTCTCGCTCGCGTGGAGTTCGAGGGCGGCGGTTCGATCGCGTTCGGGCTGGTCGGCGCGTCTCGTGCGCCGCGCGTGTTGGACGGTCCGGTCGCGCGCTATGAGGAGGCGCAGCCGGGTGTCGGCGTGGAGTTGTCGCCCCGCACCCGCGGCGTGAAGGAAGAGCTGATCCTGGAGTCGCGTGACGCGCCTGATTCCTTTACGTTCTCGATGCAGCTCGAGGGACTGTCGGCGTCGCTGAACGAGATCGGCGTGATCGAGTATCGCGACGTGGCGGGCGCGGCTGTGGGTCGCACGCCGCGCGCGTGGATGGAGGACTCGAGTGCGAGCCCGACGTCGACGCGCAGCTACGGCATCGCGTACGAGCTTCTCGACGGCGCGGACAACGCGACGCTGCGGATGACGCTCGATCGCGCGTGGCTCGACGACCCGGCCCGGGTGTATCCGGTGCGCGTCGACCCGACGTTCTTTCCGACAGGCGGTGGCGCCGACGACACGTTCGTCGTCGAGGGATATCCGAACGACAACTCGTACGAGGACGAGCTGTTGGTCGGGAAGATCTTCGGTGTGCGGACCCGTTCGTATGTCCATTTCGACGGTATCAACGCGCTCGTCGGCAAACAGATCATCTCGGCGTCACTTGCGGTGTTCGAAACCTGGGCGCCGGCGTGTGGCGCGCCGAACGAGCGCGGTCTCGGCGTGTATCGGGTGACGACGCCGTGGGGTGGCGACACGATGACGGGTTGGCCGGGGGCGGGCCTCGGTGAGCGGTTCATGTGGGCCAGCTTCGCGATGGGCGGCTCCGGGTGTAGCCCGGGTTCGGCGTTTTGGGCGTCGACCGCCGAGGCGACGCAGGCTGTGCGCAACTGGGCCAGCGGCACGTGGCCGAATTGGGGGGTTGCGCTGTATGTCGATCCGGGGAGCGAGTCCGATCCGGTCGCGGCGAAGAAGTTCTTGTCGGCGGACGGCTACTACTTCAGCGACCTCGGTGGTCCGGACGCGCATCCGCCGTATCTCGACGTCGTCTACAACGATCCGCCCTCGGCGCCCAACCAGACGAGCCCCGGCAACGGCGCGCAGGTCCACAATCTGACGCCGACGCTCAACGCGACGGCGACCGACGCGAACGGCGACGACGTCGACTACGCGTTCGTGGTGTGTGAGAACCCGGCGATGACCGTCGACTGCGGCGGATCGGGTTGGATCGAAAACGGCTCGTGGATGGTTCCGGCGAGCTGGCTGGCCTGGAATATGACGTACTACTGGCGCGCGTACGCGTCGGACGGGCACGCCGAGAGCGTCGGGCCGGTGTTCGCGTACCTGCCGCTGAATCGGGCGCCGTCAGTGCCGACGGCGGCGTTTCCCGGCCGGGACGCGGTGTTGACCTCGACGGACCTAACGTTTCGCGCCAACGCGTCGAGCGATCCCGACGGTGACGTCGTGCACTACCAGTACCAAGTCGCGACCGGACCGGACGGCCAGCACGGCCGGCTGGCGACGTCGCCGTGGACGACGGGCGCGTCGTGGGCGCCGCCGCCGGGGACCTTCCAGGATGGCGGTACCTACTATTGGGTCGTGCGGGCGCGCGATGGAATCGCGCCGGAGACTACGTGGGCGACGGCGGTGCGCTTCCGGATCGACCTCGGTCTGGGACGCCGCCCGTCGATGGCGTTCGACGAGATGGGCCCGGCGGCCGTGAACCTGTTCAACGGCAACCTCGTGTTCAACGTGGGTGGCCCATCGTTTTCGACGGTGGGAGGTCCGATCGGTGTCGACTTCGTGTACAACAGCCAGACCCCACGTCAGGGTGGGCTGACGGCCGACTACACCCAGGATGTGAACGCCAACGGCGCGCTCGATTCGGGTGAGCCGCGCCTGTTGCACCGTGTCGATCCCACGATCGCGTTCGCCTGGGGTGCGGAGTCACCGCACCCGGCGTTGATGGCGCCCCACAACTGGATCGTGGGCTGGAAGGGCGGGATCCGCGTGCCGGGCGGCCAGGACGGCGACTGGGTACTCGTCGCGCAGGCCCCCGGTGGTGATCGCACGACGGTGAGCGTGAACGGGACGCCGACCTCGGGCAACGGTACGGTCTCGACTCCTGCGATCGCGCTGGCGAGCAACGGGTACGCGCCGATCTCGCTCACGTACCGCCACGCCAAGGGTGATGCGTCGTTCCGCCTCAAGATCCGCAAGGCGACGGACGCACCCGGAACCGAGCTCGACGTGCCGGCCGACTGGCTACGGCCCGACCAACCGACGTTGCCGGGCGGGTGGTCGCGGACCGGTGAGGCGTTCGCGGCGGCGAGCTACGTGCAGGTCAGGCCGATGTCGGCGACCTCGACGCTGGTCATTGACGCCGATGGCGCCGAGCATGCATACACCTGGACGGGGACCGGTTGGGATGCGCCGGCCGGAGAGGACGGGACGCTCACGGCCGCCGCCGACGGAACCTGGTCGCTCGCCGCCGACGACGGCTTCACCTACAGCTTCGGTGTCGACGGCCAACTGGTCGACGTCACCTCGGCGACCGACGACCGCCGCCGCGCCGCGCCGTTCTACATCTACACGCGCCGCAACGCGGATGCGCCGCTGCGGATGGCCTTCATCTTCGACATCACCTGGCGCTTCGTCGAGCTCGAGTACGGGCCGTCACCGAACTGTCCGACCGCGGCCGGGTTCGACACGACCGCGCCGTCGGACGTGTTGTGCAAGGTCACCTACAACAGCTTCGGTGGCGGGTCCACCGACTTGTACTACTCGAACGGGAACCTGGCCCGCGTCGTGAACCCGGGCGCGGTCACCTGGGACTTCGGCTACGACACCGACGGGAAACTCACCCAGGTTCGCGACCCGTTCACCAACGATCTCGTGGCCGCCAACATCTTCGGCGATCCCGCGGGTGACCGGCACAAGACGCTCATCGCATACTCGGGCACCAAGGTCGCGAGCCTGACGGCGCCGGTGGCGAACGCGACCATGCCTGAAGCCGAGCGGCCTCGGCGTGCCTACACGGTTGGTGGCGGTGACTGGGGCCCGTTCGGGACCGTGCGAACGCGCGGCATCGACGTCGATGGCGCGAATACGAACAGCCGTCACGTCTTGAGCGCCGAGTCCGGGCATCCAATCCTCGATTGGGATGCCGAAGGCCGAATGACGAATAACGAGTGGGACTTCTTCAACGACCGGGTCAACCGCGTCACCGATCCGCGGGGCTTGGTCACGACGACGAAGTACGACGCCGCCGGTCGTATGACCGACGTGTACGGCCCGGGCGTGGCGTCGGAGTTCGCCGCCGACAACACGTCGGCGACCGCACCGCGGACCCGGACCGCGTACGACGAGGGCATCGACGGCTTGCAGGCCGCGTGGTATCCGAACGCGACCCTGGCCGGGAAGCCGGTGACGCACACGACGAGCTCGCTGCACGACAACATCGGGACCGGCTCACCTGCGACCGGCATCCCGACCGACGGGTTCTCGGCCCGCATGACCGGCGAGGTCACGATGCCCGCGACGGGCTCGTTGACGGTCGCCGGCGACGGCGCGCGGGTCTTCGTCGACGACATCAAGGTCGCCGACAGCTGGGGTGGCCCGTACGCGACCGCGGTGCGCGCCGACGCGCCCGCCGCGCAATGGCGGCTCGGCGACACCGGCA
>JBQTGT010000031.1:0-15124 GCA_052390615.1 Actinomycetota bacterium | reverse complement strand
CATCGCCGCACCTTCCCGACCCGCTGACAGGAACGCGACGACTGCACCTGCAACGGTGCCGACGAAGGTGGACCCCGGGAGGTGGTCCCATCACTGGCGCTGGGGTGGTCCCATCACTGGCGCTCAGGTGGTCCCATGCCGCTGGCGTAACTCACGCCAAGGTGGTCCCATGCGGCTGGCGGGCGACAAAGGCCGTTCGCCGCGGGCATTGCACCAGCGCAGCGGATCGATTGCTAAAGCAGCACGGAGTCAAGGTGCCACCCGTCCCGGTCGAGGAGATCGCCCTCGCGTTTGGATTCGTCATTGATCGCGTATCGCCTCGTCGAGGTGTGGACGCGATACTTCGGCGCAGCGGTGCCAAGGTCGTAATCGAGCTATCCGCGGGCCAACCGAGAGTGCGTCAACGTTTCAGCCTGGCTCACGAACTGGGTCACTATTGCCTGGGCCATGCGCACGACGATGGAGACGTTGCCGAGGCGGAAGCAAATCATTTTGCGGGCGCGCTTCTCGTACCGGGACGATGACGACGCTCGCTGAAATTCCCCAGTGTTGCTCGCCGAAATTCCCCACCGTGGTGGGACCGTCAGGCTAGCGATCACCTCCTCGGCTGGTGTGTTTGCGGTTGCGGGCTTGGTGCTGGCGGAGCCTGTAGCTGTCGCCGTCGATGTTGACGACGACGGAGCGGTGTAGGAGCCGGTCGAGCATCGCGGCGGCGACGGTGGTGTCGTCGAAGATCTCACCCCATTGGCTCACGCCGCGGTTGGTGGTGAGGATGATCGGCGTCTTCTGGTAGCGGCGCGAGATCACTTGGAAGAGCGCGGCGGCGTCTTCGCCGGGCATCTGGAGGTAGCCGAGCTCGTCGATGATGAGCACGGTCGGGCCGCAGAAGAACCGCATGGTCGTGGCCCATCTGCCTTCGATCGCGGCGCGGCGGCAGCGGGCGGCGAGGTCCGCGGCGGTCGTGTAGTAGGTGCGGTAGCCGGCATCGATCGCGGCGTGTCCGAGCGCGATCGCGAGCATCGTCTTGCCAACGCCCGGTGGCCCGATGAACAGGACGTTCGTGGCGTCGTCGGTGAACCTGCATGTGGCGAGTTCACGGATCAACGGCTCATCGATGCTTGGTTGCGCGCTGAAGTCGAAGTCGCCGATCCGCCAAGGTGCGGGCATGTTCGCGAACCGCAGCCGGCCGGCATGACGGCGGGCTTCGGTGGCGTCGACCTCGACGCGTAGCAACTGCTCGAGGAACTCGGTGTGCGGCTGCTTCTGTTTCGTGGCCGTGTCAAGCGCGGCGGGGAGCGCCTCGGCCGCGGCGGCGAGGTTCAGGTAGGCGAGGTGGGAGCGGAGTTGTTGGTAGCGCGTGTCGCGACTCATCGCCGTCCTCCCTGCTCCTCGATCACGCGCTGATACACGCTGAGGTCGATCACGGGGGAGCGTCCCGCCGCGCCGGTGATCTCCGCGGCGAGCGCAAGCGCGGCATCCGATGGCGGCCGATTGAGCTTGGTCTTGCAGGGCCGGTCGGTTGTGAACGCGCCCAGGACCACGTTCTCGAGTGCTGTGGTGTGCTCGGGAAGGCGGATCGTGCGCCCTGCGCCTTTCGGTGCGCGTCGGTGCTCGACGATCACCTGCCCCGACGGCGCGACCACCTCGATCCTGTCCGCGCCGAGTCGCCAGCGCACGCTCACGATCTTGTCGACGAACCCGGGCGGGACCGAGTAGCGGTTGCCTTCGTAGTGCACGAGCGCGTTCGCGGCCACGACACGCTCGACGGTCGTGGTGGCTGGGAACGGCAACGGCGGTAAGCCCATGAGCGGCTCGGCCGCGGCGCGTTCACCGACGGTCATGCCGTCACGGTCGCGTGCGTCGCCGATCCGGGCGCAGAACTCGTCGAGACTCGCTTGTGCTTCGGTTGGCGAGTTGACGCGCGCGGTGCGCCACCAGCGTTGCGTGAGGAAGTCAATGTTCTTCTCCACCACTCCTTTGCGGTTCCCGCGCCGCGGCGGGCACGGATCGACACGCACGCCGTAATGCTTCGCGACGGGCACGAACGAGGGCTGCACGCGGTCGCTCCCCACGACGATCACCGTGGACATCCGATCCACACGCCACCGTTTCGGGGTGCCGCCATGACGGACCAGGACTTCGTGGATGCCCTCGATGAGATGCGGCTGATCCTGCGACTCCGAGAACCAGCCGCGTGTCTTCGACGAGTGTGAGAGCGCACCGACCAACAAGTTCGTCGGGGCACCCCACGGCGTGTCCGGGAGTTCGAGCCAATCCCACTGCATCTCGGCACCCGGCGCATGTTCGATCTCGACCGTGGCGCGGCCCTTCACGCCGGCGCACGCCTCACAGTGCGGTCGCAGCTCGCGTTCGCGAACGGCGTGCGTGAAGCGCTGGTAGCTGCGATCGAACCCGAGCGCGACGACCTCGTCGAACAGCACGGTCGCCCACACGTGCGGATCATCAGCCAGGCGCTGACGGACGTAGGGCTCGAACCGGTCGAACGCGTCGACGAACTCGTCGGGCTTCGCGCGCACGCCCGATTCACGCTCGCCGTTCAGATACGCCCGAATCGTCTTGCGGTCTCGCTCGAGGTGCCGTGCGATCGCCGAGATCGACCAGCCTTGCTTTCGTAACGCGTTGATCTCCATGTCTTCCTCTGGTGCCAACATCGAGACGGGGCTCCTTCCGTCAGGCCGGTGTGGTCGTGGTTGACCACCAGCCTCGGAGGGAGTCCCACCCCGAAAGGTGGATGCTCAGAGGTGGGGAATTTCAACGAGCAAGTCTGGGGAGCACTACACGAGCGTGGTCAGAGCGACCGCGGCGTCAACGTGACCGCGTGTGGCGGCCCACCGCCGGTACCCACGACCACCTCCACCTCGACGTCGACGAGCACGACGTCGACGAGCACGACGTCGACGAGCACGACATCGACGAGCACGACATCGACGACCACGCCGCCGCCGACGCTCCCACCCACATAGCCGCTCAGCGGCGCGCCACGCGCGCGCCGGCGCGCACAATCGGGAACTGGCGGCGCTCGTCGTCTTGGGGCTCGGCCGGGCCGCGGCCGCCGTCGGGCTGGGGTCGGTAGGCCACCGCGCCGGCGGGCGCGTACTGGACGATGTACGCCTTGCGCACGGCGTCGGTCGTGTTGCGGCCGGTGCAGTGCGGCGTCAACGACGTGAACACGATCATGGCGCCGGCGCGGACCGACACGACCACCGCCGCGTCATCGTCACCCCAGCACTCGAAGCCGATATCCGTCGCACGGTGCTCGAGTGTCCCGCCCCGGTGGGCGCCCGGCGTCACCGCGACACAGCCATTCGCCGGCGTCGCGTCGGTGATCGCGATCCAACAGGTGAGATACGCCTGCGGCACGACAAACGTGTAGCCGTTGTCCTGGTGCCACAGCACCGGCTCGACCGACCGCGGCTGCTTGTACACCGCCTGCTCCCAGTACAACCGCACGTCGGGACCGACGAGGTCGCCGCACACACCGGCCAGCAACGGATGCGTGCAGAAGTCGGCGAGGAACTCGGAGCGAACGACCAGATGAGGCGCGATCGTCTGTGTGTCGACGCCCGCCACTCCGAAGCGCCCGGCCGGCTGCGAATCGAGGAACGCATGGGCGCGCGCCTCGCCCGGTGCGATCGCAGCGTCGAGCGCGGCGAGCGTCGGCGCATCGAACGCATCCTCGACGACGAAGAAGCCGTCCGTGTCGAACTGTCGCCCTTGGGTGTTGGTGACGGTCCTGAACGGCCCGTTGTGGTCGGCCCATACGAAGCCGTCGTTCCACGGTGCGGCGCGCGGGGAACCATTGCTCAGGACACGGCACGGGGTCGGGCAGTGCCCACGACGGCAACGCGACCAGTCGTCGCGTTCATGACTTCGATGATCGCGTCGTCGGCGGCTGCGAAGCTCACACGGGCTTCGATCGTGTCGCCCGCCGTGACGATTCCGACGAACTTCACCTCGAGCTCGCCGTGCGCCAAGAACTCGTCGCCGAAGCGGTGGAGCGCGATGCCGTAGGCCGGGCCGAACGCGTGGGTGCCCTGGGCGACGAGCCCGGGCAGTCCGAGGGCGGCCGCCGTCGCCGGTTCCGAGTGGTAGTTGCCCCGGCGCGAGTACGCACGGATGTGCTCGTCGCTGATGGTGAACGTGCGCGACTCGAGGGTCACGACGCGCCGAGCGTTGCCGCGGGTGTGAACGTCACGTCGGAGGTCCATAATGGCGAACCGGGATCGTCGGCAGTCGCGATCACCGCGCGCACGTCGACGTACTCGCGACCGCGTTTGGAGTAACGGTCGGTGACCGTGCCGGTCACGACGAGCTCGCGATCCGCGGACGCGCCGCGGTGGCACCGCAGGTACTGGCGCGTCTGGATCATCGCCTCGGGGCAGCGCTGCTGGAACGCGAGGATCGTGAGGTTGGCGGCGATCAGCGGATACAGCGCTCCGGCGGCGAGTCGGGGGTGATCGAGCCCGGCCGCCCGCCAGTAGCGCTCGTTCGCGACAGCCGACACGGTCGCGCGGAATTCGGGCAGGGCGACCCCGGCGGCCAGGGCGGCGAAGGCGGTTGTCGGGCTCGTTGGCACTGTCATGTACCTCCCCCATTTCCGCTGCCATTCACCTCCATGTATGCTATGCACCATGGCGTATCGAGCTGCGGTCGTCGGCGCGTCAGGGTATACGGGCGCCGAGCTGCTGCGGCTGCTCGCCGATCATCCCGAGATCGAGGTGGTGCACGTCACCGCGGACTCGAACGCGGGCGCCGAGGTCGCGGCGCTGTATCCATCGCTGCGAGCGGCGTACGGCGATCGCCGCTTCGCGCGCTACGACGTCGCTGATCTAACGGGGCTCGACCTGGTGTTCTGTGCGCTGCCGCACGGCGCGTCGCAGCGCTTGGTTCCCGAGATTCTCGAGCGCGCCGCGCACGTTGTCGACCTCGGCGCCGACTTCCGGTTGCCGGCGGGCGAGTACGAGCGCTGGTACGGCGAGCGCCACAGCGCGCCCGCGCTCATCGATCGTTTCGCCTACGGGTTGGTCGAGCTCTACCGCGACGAGCTCGAGGCGGCCGAGCACGTGGCGGTCCCGGGCTGCTATCCCACGGCGGTGAGCATCGCGCTGGCGCCACTCGTCGCGCGCGGCCTTGTCGAAACGCGGGGCATCGTCGCCAATGCGATGTCGGGCGTGTCGGGTGCCGGGCGCGCGCTGAAGGCGACCAGCCTGTTCTCGGAGGCGAACGAGAACGTGTCTGCATACGGACTGCTCACGCACCGCCACACCGCCGAGATGGAGCAGGCGCTCTCGAAGGTCGTCGGGAGTGCGGTCGAAGTGCTGTTCACGCCGCACCTCGTCCCGACGACGCGGGGAATTTTGGCGACCTGCTACGCACGGCCCGCCGTGTCGGGCCTGTCGACCGAGGGGCTGCTCGCGCAGTACCGCGAGTTCTATGCCGACGACCTCTGTGTTCTGGTCGTCACCGAGCCGTCGGGCACGAAGGCGACGTACGGCGCCAACGCGATCCATGTCACGGTGCGGTTCGATAGCCGCACCGGCACGGTGCTCGCGATCGCGGCCGAGGACAATCTCGTGAAGGGCGCTTCGGGTCAGGCGATCCAGGCGGCCAACGTCGTGTTGGGACTCCCCGAGACGACCGGTGTGTCGCTCGTCGGGGTGCAACCGTGAGCGTCACCGCTGCGCCCGGGTACGTCGCGGGCGGGCTCGCCTGTGGCATCAAGCCGTCGGGCGTGACCGATCTCGCGATCGTCGCGGTCGAAGGCCGTCTCGAGGTCACGGCGGCTGGTGTCTTCACCTCCAACCTGGTGCAGGCCGCGCCCGTGCTCACGAGCAAGCATCATCTCCGGAACGGGCGGGCCGCCGCGGTCGTGTTGAACTCCGGCAACGCCAACGCCGCGACCGGGGCCCAGGGTCGTCGGGACGCGCGGCGCATGTGCGCGCTCGCGGCGGAGGGGCTCGGCGTCGCCGTTGACGGTGTGCTGGTGTGCTCCACCGGGTTGATCGGGATTCCGATGCCGATGGATCCGATCGAAGCCGGGATCCCCAAGCTGTGTGGAGAGCTCTCCACCGCGGGGGGTTTGGACGCGGCGCGCGCGATCATGACGACGGACACCGTGCCGAAGGAAGCGGTCGCGCGAGCGGGCCACGCGACCGTCGGTGGGATGGCCAAGGGCGCCGCGATGTTGTCGCCGGCGATGGCGACGATGCTGGCCGTCGTCACGACCGATGCCGCCCTCGATGGGCCGACGCTGCGGCGAGCATCGGCTCGCGCGGTCGCGGCGACCTTCGACACGCTGACCGTCGACGGTGCGCGCTCGACCAATGACACTGTGCTGGTGCTTGCGAACGGGCGCGCCGGCGCGGTACCGAACGCCGCGTTCGTGGACGCGCTGACGGGGGTATGCGGCTCGCTCGCCGAGCAGATGGCGCGCGACGCAGAAGGGGCGACGAAGTTCGTGCAGGTCGTCGTCGTTGGCGCTCGCACCGATGACGACGCCCGGATCGGCGCCCGCGCCGTTGCCAACAGCCAGCTCGTGCAGTGCTCGCTCAACGGCGGCGATCCCTACTGGGGCCGGGTGCTCTCGGAGCTCGGCGCGAGCGGCGCATATATCGATCCGGAGCGAGTCGACATCGCATACAACGACATCAGTGTGTGCCGCGACGGCATCGCGTGTTCGCACGACGGAGTGGCGTTGGCGGCCGCGATGGCCGCTTCCGACATCACGATCACGTGCGATCTGCGCATCTCGCACGGCGCCGCGACCGTCATGACGACCGACCTCTCGCACGCGTACATCGACGAGAATCGACGGACCTCGTGAACCACCATGATGGTCGCGTTCGCGACGCGGGCGAGAAGGCGAGGATTCTTTCGGAAGCGTTGCCGTACATCCGCGAGTTCTCGGGCCGTACTGTCGTGGTCAAGTACGGCGGTCACGCGATGACCAACGCGCAGCTCGCCGAGTTGTTCGCGTCCGATGTCGTGCTCATGCGCCTCGTCGGCATGAACCCCGTCGTCGTGCACGGCGGCGGCCCGCAGATCACCGACTTGATGCGCCGGCTCGGCAAGGAACCCGAGTTCGTCGACGGGCGCCGCGTCACCGACATCGAGACCATGGATATCGTCCGCATGGCGCTCGTCGGCAAGGTCAATCGCGAGATCGTGGCCGCGATCAACCGCCACGGGTCATACGCGGTCGGCATGTCCGGTGAGGACGCGGGGCTGATCCGCGTCGACCAGCGCGATCCGAAGCTCGGCTACGTCGGCGACGTCCGAGAGATCGACCCGACGGTCGTGAACCGGCTGCTCCGAGAGGACCTGATTCCGGTCATCGCGACCGTCGGCGTCGACGACGCCGGTCAGGCCTACAACATCAATGCCGACACTGTCGCGGGCGCGATCGCGGAAGCGCTCGACGCCGAGAAGCTCGTCTATCTCACCGACGTCGCCGGCGTCTACGGCGACTGGCCCGACGAGAGCTCGCTGATCTCGCGCATCGATGTGGCGGGTCTCGAGAAGTTGATCGGCAGCGGCAGGGTGTCCGAGGGCATGATCCCGAAGCTCGACTCGTGCGTCGACGCGCTCCGCAGGGGGGTTCGCCGGGCCCACATCCTCGACGGCCGGCTGCCCCATGCACTGTTGCTGGAATTCTTCACGCGGGAGGGCGTCGGAACGATGGTGCACCCATGACCGGCGTGTTCTCGGAGATCGACGCGCTCGACGCCGAGCACGTGATGCAGACGTACGGTCGGCTGCCGGTCGCGTTCGTGCGCGGCGAGGGCTCGCTACTGTTCGACAGCGACGGCCGCCGCTATCTCGACTTCTTGGCGGGCCTCGCGGTCACGTCGCTGGGACACGCCCACCCCGAGATCGCCGCCGCGATCGCCGATCAGGCGCGCACGCTGCTCCACGTCTCGAACCTGTACTACACGGATCCCCAGCCGCGCGTCGCGAGCCGGTTGAACGCGCTGCTCGGTGGGGGAGGCCGGACGTTTTTCTGCAACTCCGGCGCCGAGGCGAACGAGTGTGCGATCAAGCTCGCGCGCCGCTATGGACAGCTGCACGGCGGACCCGAGCGGTATCACGTGGTCTCCATGTACGGGTCGTTCCACGGCCGCACGCTGACGACGCTCGCCGCGACCGGACAGCCGCAAAAGCAAGAGACGTTCCAGCCGCTCCCGACCGGCTTTCGTCAGGTGTCGTTTGGCGATACCGCTGCGCTCGCGGCGGCGATGGACGAACGCGTCGCCGCCGTGCTCCTCGAACCGGTGCAGGGAGAAGGTGGCGTCAACCCGGCGGCACCCGAGTACTTGCAAGCAGTGCGCCAGCTCTGCGACGAACGCGAAGCCCTGTTGATCATGGACGAGGTCCAGACCGGCCTCGGCCGCACCGGACACTGGTTTGGCTTCGAACACGCCGGCATTGCCCCCGACATCGTCGCCTTGGCGAAGGCGCTGGGCAACGGCGTGCCGATCGGCGCGTGCTGGGCCCGGGCCGATGTCGCCGGCGCGTTCCGTCCCGGCGACCACGCGACGACCTTCGGCGGTCAGCCCCTCGCCGCGCGCGCCGCCCTCGCGGTGTTGGAGGTCATGGCACGCGAGCGCATCCCCGAACGCGCGGCGAGGGCGGGCGCTCGCTTGGCGACCGGACTCGAGAAGACGCCCGGCGTCGTCGCCGTACGCGGCCTCGGTCTGTTGCTCGCGGCCGAGCTGGTCGCCGGTGTCGACGCCAAGGACGTCGCGCAGCGATGCATGGACGCCGGCCTGGTCCTGAACGCGGTCACGGGCAGCGCGTTGCGGTTGACTCCGTCATTGCTCGTGACCGACGAGGAAATCGACGAGGCGATCGCCATCGTCGCGGCGGTGTTGTCGGAGGTGATTCGGTGAGCGCGGCGCGGAGATTCTTGGAGGTCGACGACCTCGATCCCGCGGGTGTGCGCCAGGTACTCGACCGGGCGCTCGCATGGAAGGCCGACCCCGCGGCGGTGCCGCCGGTGCTCGCGGGCATCGCAGTCGCGGCGCTCTTCCAGAAGCCGTCCGCGCGCACACGCGTGTCGGTCGAAGTCGCAGTCGTCACGCTCGGCGGCCACCCCGTCTACCTCCGCGAGGAGGAAGTCGGCATCGACCGACGCGAGACCGCAGAGGACGTCGGGCGGACGCTCGCGAGCATGTGCGGGCTGATCGCCGCGCGTGTCTACGGCCACGAGATACTCGAACGCATTGCGGGCGCCGTCGACGTTCCGGTCGTCAACCTGTTGTCAGATGCGGCGCACCCGTGCCAGGCGCTGGCTGATCTTCTGACTCTGCGCGAGCAGTTGGGAAACGTCGAGGGGCGCCGCCTCGCGTACATCGGCGACGGGAACAACGTCGCCGCGTCGCTCGCGTTCGCAGCTGCGCTCACCGGATTGGAATTCGTGGTCGCGTCGCCGCCCGGCTACGAGCTCGATCAGCAGGTTGCCGACCGCGCCCGCAATCTCGGAGGCAGCATCGAGCTCGTCGCCGACCCGTACGATGCCGTGCGCGACGCCGACGCCGTCTACACAGACGTCTGGACCTCGATGGGGCAAGAGGAGGAGGCGGCGCAGCGGCGCCGCGCGTTCGCGGGGTGGACCGTCGACCGTGATCTGATGAAAGCCGCACACGACGAAGCTGTGTTCTTGCACTGCCTGCCCGCGCACCGCGGCGAGGAGGTCAGCGCCGAGATCATCGACGGCCCGCAATCGGTGGTGTGGCAACAGGCCGCGAACCGGATGCACGCCGTCCGCGCGCTGTTCGCCGAGATGATCGGCGGAACATGATGGGATGGCGGTGATGGCCACGCTCGGGAAACCCCAACGACAGCATCGGATCCTGAGGATCATCGAGGCGCAGCCCGTATCGAGCCAGGCGCAGCTCGTGCAGCTCCTCGAAGCCGATGGTGTCGTCGCCACGCAAGCCACCGTCAGCCGCGATCTCGAGGATCTCGGCGCGCTGAAGGTCCGCATTCCCGGCGGCACGATGGCGTACGCGATCCCCGATTACACGCGCACGAGCGGTGGATCCGACGACCATCTGACGCGCCTGATGGGCGAGTTCGTCATCGACGTCGCGCACAGCGGAAATCTCGTCGTGCTCCGGACGCCACCCGGCAGCGCTCACGTCGTCGCATCGGCGATCGACCGCGCCGCGCTCGACGACACGCTCGGCACCGTCGCCGGGGATGACACGGTTTTGGTGATCGTGCAGGAATCGGTCGGCGGGGCGACGGTCGCGGCCGACCTCGCCGCCCGGGCCGGCCTCTGACAACGCCAACGATGATGCTTCGATAGACCCGAAGAAGTCGGGGTCTACCGACGCACGGAGGAAAGGGACATAGTGGCCACGAAGCGGGTCGTCCTGGCGTACTCGGGCGGGCTCGACACGTCGATCGCGGTGCGGTGGATGCGCGAGCGGTGGGACGTCGAGGTCATCGCGTGCGCGGTCGATGTCGGCCAGCTCCGCGACGGGGACACTGCGGTCATCGAGGAACGGGCGCGCGCGGCCGGCGCGGTCGAGGTCGAGGTGATCGACGCCCGCGCCGAGTTCGCCGCAGACTTCATCGTGCCAGCGCTCCGTGCCAACGCGCTCTACGAGGGCAAGTACCCGCTCGTCTCCGCGCTATCGCGGCCCGTCATCGTCGAACACCTCGTTGCGTCGGCCCGGCGGCATCACGCCGACGCGGTCGGCCACGGGTGCACTGGCAAGGGCAACGACCAAGTGCGGTTCGAGGTGTCGTCGCGGGTGCTCGCTCCCGACCTCGACGTGCTCGCCCCGGTACGCGTGTGGGGCCTGACCCGCGCTGATTGCGTCGCACTCGCCGCCAAGTGGGACATCCCCATCGAGGCAACGGTCGAGAAGCTGTACTCGATCGACGAGAACATGTGGGGACGGGCGATCGAGTGTGGCGTGCTCGAAAACCCGTGGTCAGCACCTCCCGAGGAACCGTACACATTGACGCGCGACCCGAAGGACGCGCCCGACGAATCCCGAGAGCTCGTGGTCGCGTTCGACAAGGGGATCCCGGTCGCGCTCGATGGCGAACGCCTCGACTTGGTGACGCTGATCGACGCGGTCGGCACCGCAGTGGGCGAGTACGGCTGGGGCCGGATCGACATGGTCGAGAACCGACGGGTCGGCATCAAGAGTCGCGAGGTCTATGAGTGCCCGGCGTCGCTCGCACTGATCGCCGCCCACCGCGATCTCGAAGGCATCACGCTCGAACGCGATGTCGCGCGCGAGAAGCAACGAGTCGAGATCAGGGTTGCAGAGCTGATCTACGACGGGCTGTGGCATGCGCCGCTGATGCGCGCGCTCGAAGCCTTCGTCACCGAGACCCAGCGCGACGTCACCGGCGAAGTGCGGCTGCGACTGTCGGTCGGCCGGTGCGACGCCGCGGGACGGCGCGCGCCGCGCGGCCTGTACGACCACGACCTCGCCACCTACGGGGCCGACGATGCCTTCCGGCACGCGGACTCAGAAGGGTTCGTGCGCTTGTGGGGCCTGTCGGCCGAGACGTGGTCACGCCGCCAGGGTCCGGGAGCCGGTCGATGACGTTCCCGCCCGAGGGCCAGCCGCTGTGGCACGGCCGGTTCGGTGAGGGACCCTCGGACGAGCTTCTCGCGTTCACGGTCAGCTTGCCGTTCGACCGGCGCCTCGCTGCCGACGATCTCACCGGTTCGAGAGCGCACGTCGCGATGTTGGCCCGCGTGGGATTGCTCACGGAGGACGAACGCTCGGTGATCCTCACCGCATTGAATCGCGTCGAAGATGAACTCGGCGACGGTTCGTTCGCGTTTGCGCCATCTGACGAGGACATCCACACCGCGATCGAGCGCCGCGTGACAGAGATCGCGGGCGCGACCGGTGCGAAGCTCCACACCGGTCGCAGCCGCAACGATCAGATCGCGCTCGACCTGCGCCTGTACGTTCGGCGCGAAGGGCGGGCACAGGTGGCGCGCATCTACGCGCTCGAGGAAGTCTTGCTCCAGCGCGCGAGCGAGGCGACGGAGTCCTATCTGCCGGGCTACACGCACCTCCAACGCGCCCAGCCGGTCTTGCTGGCCCATCACTTGCTCGCCCACTTCTGGTCGTTGGCGCGCGACGTCGACCGTTGGCGCGACTGCCTCGTTCGCGCCGACGTGTCGCCCTTGGGCGCGGGCGCGCTCGCGGGGTCGAGCCTCCCGCTCGATCCCGCGTCTGTCGCCAGCGAGCTGGAGTTCGGTCGCGTCTTCGAGAACTCGCTCGATGCGGTCTCGGACCGGGACTTCGTCGCGGAGGCCCTGTTCGTGGCGACGATGGTTCAGATTCACCTCTCGCGACTCGGGGAAGAGATCGTGCTGTGGTCGACGGACGAGTTCGGATTCCTGCGCCTGGCGGACGCGTATGCGACGGGTTCGTCGATGTTGCCGCAGAAGAAGAACCCTGATATCGCCGAGCTCGCACGGGGGAAGGCGGGGCGGCTGATCGGAGACCTGACGGGCCTGCTCGCGACGTTGAAGGGCCTGCCGCTCTCGTACAACCGCGACCTGCAAGAGGACAAGGAGCCATTGTTCGACGCGCTCGACACGTGTGCGCTCTCGCTGGCGGCGCTCAGTGGGCTGCTTGCGACGGCGAGGTTTGTCGAGGAACGCATGACCGAGGCTGCGGACAGCCCTGCCAACGCGGCGACTGACCTCGCCGAGCACTTGGTCGAAGCGGGGACGCCGTTTCGCGAAGCGCACGCGCTCGTCGGTGGCCTTGTCCGCTCGGCGGTCGAGCGCGGTGTTCCGTTGGAGGAGCTGGTCGTCAACGAACCCAACCTCGGCCCGGACGTGTTGGGCTTGCTCGAACCGGGTAGCGCGATGCGGCGGCGCACGACGCCGGGCGGCGGCGGCCCGGACCCGGTCGCGCGCCAGCTCGAGCGCGCCCGGGCCGAGCTCGAACAACAGCGAGCCTGGCTGTCCCGCTGAGGTGAGCCGCACGACGCTGCGACGCGCGTTTTACGATCGCGATGCGCTCGACGTCGCGCCCGAGTTGCTCAACAAGCTGCTCGTCGCCGACGGTGTCAGCGCCCGCCTCGTCGAGGTCGAGGCGTACCGTGGCCGTGACGATCCCGGCAGTCATTCGTACCGGGGGCGGACCCCGCGCAACGCGACCATGTTCGCCACGCCGGGCTTGCTGTATGTCTACTTCTCGTATGGGATGCATTGGTGCGCCAACGCGGTGTGTGGCCCGGGAGCCGCACCGCACGCCGTGTTGCTGCGGGCCGCCGCGCCTGTGTCCGGCGTCGAGGTGATGCGGGCGCGTCGCGCGAAGGCGCGTCGCGACGTCGATCTGTGCCGCGGCCCGGGCGCCTTGGGGCAGGCCTTCGGGTTCGACCGGGCGCTCGACGGCGCCGATCTCACTCGCGGGCCCGTCCGAATCGTCGACGACGGCACACCGCCTCCGGTCGCGCCGGCTGTGTCGAGGCGGGTCGGGCTCGGCGTCGGCAAGGGGGACGAACTCGCGTACCGGTTCTCCCTGCCCGGCGACCCGCACGTCAGCCGCGCGGGAACCGTTTCCCGATCCACTCCGCGACCAGCGCCATTGCCTCCCGGCGGTGGCCCTCGAGATAGTGGGGCGCGCCCACGAGCTCCTCGTACGTGACGTCGTCCCCGCCGGCCGCGGCCGCGATCTCGCGTCCCTGGCGGACGCGGATCTCGGTGTCGGCGGTGGCGTGCAGCACGAGCGTTGGCACCCGCACTTCCGGCATGGCCACCGCCAGTTGCGCGCGCGACGACAGGCCCGACCAGGTCGACAACCAGCCACGCGACGTCATCGTGCGGGCGAGGCCGCCGCGCCCGTAGTTGGCGTCGAACGGATCGGCGAACGCGAACAACGAACCGAGCGGCCGATCGTCGGGCTCGATCGCCAGGTCGAGGTATGCGGGATCGGCGAGCGTGCGGTAGATCGTCATGTACTCCGTGTGGACCGCGCGTTTCCGCCAGTGCCGCCACGCGTCCGAGCCCCGTTCGGTGCTTCCTGCCATCTCACGCGCGTGCGTGGCCTGCTCGAGCTGGCTCCGGGCACGCGCGTCGAGGCGCGCGACGCGGTCAACCTGCGCGGCGCGGTAATGGCCAAGCCATTCGCGGTCGTACGACGCGGGTTCCGGCCACGGACGCCAGCCGTTGGCGGGGGAGTACATATCGAGCTCGGGCACGACCGCGAACGGATCGTCTTCCTCGGCGACCGACGGGTCGATGGCCGTCAGCATGAACACGCCTTCGCCGGGATGTGCCGCGCAGCCGACCCACGCGTCGCCGCAGCCGTGCTCGACGTGGGCGAGCGCGGTCAACGAGCCGCCGCCACTGTTGCCGAACAACACGACCGCGTCGGCGCCGCGTGCCCGCACCCATGTCACCGCGGCCGCGACGTCCGCGGCGGCGGCCTCGTGGACGCAGTCGGTGTCGTTGTTCAGATAGCGCGTCGAGAATCCGAGCACGGCGTATCCGGCCGCGGCGAGAAGCGGGCACGCGTAGTGCACCGAGAAGTCGGCGCGCGGATGGCTGAGCACGACCGCGGTCTGCCACCGCCGCCCGCCGGGGGGTGTCCAGAGCAATCCCCGTACGAGCGCGCCGTCGGCGCTCACGATCCGCACCGGTTCGCGCGGGATCTCGACTCCCGGATCATCGACAGGCAGCGGCCAGAACCGCAGACCGACCGGCGCGCCACCATGACCGAGGAAGATGTCCGTCACGCCCGCTAGCTTGCCGCACCGTGGAGCGGAGCCGCAGCGTCGCCGACAAGGTCGTGCTCGTCGCCGGCGCCGCGAGTGGCGTGGGGCGTGCAATCGCGCAGCTCTTTGCGGCCAAGGGCGCGCAGGTCGCCGCGACCGATCGCAGCGTCGACGGACTCGACGCCGCCGCGACGCGGATGCTCGACGTCGCCGATCCCGCCGCGATCACGCGCGTCGTCGACGAAATCAGCGCGCAGCTGTTTGGTCAGGGGCCGGGGCGATAGCCCCCGGTCCCGGACCAAACATGGTGTCAAGGCTAAGGCGGGGTTGTGGTGTCGGCGACTTGGACCGGCGGCGCGGGTGCTGGTGGCGGCGCACCGGTCGTAGTAGT
>JBQTGT010000030.1:0-3276 GCA_052390615.1 Actinomycetota bacterium | reverse complement strand
CGGCGTGACCACCTCCCTCTCAGTTGCCCGGAGACGCCCTCGGCGACGACCGCTGGCACCAGAGTGCGGGCAACTGAAAGACTTCAACACCAATCAGCAACCCTCCACGCTTTCGGGGGAAGCCCAGTCGGAGGGGCGACTGTAACCCTGAGTACACGCGAGTCCGGCGTGTGGACTGCCTGGCTGCACGCCGCGTGAAGGACGTCATGCCGTGACATCGAGTCGGCGAGCGAATTCGACGTAGCTCTCGATCGCGCCGGGCGAGACGTCGAGGTGCACCAGCGTCTCATTCGGGTGTTCGACCAAGTCGACCACGACCGCAACGGCCGGGGAATCGCAGAGGACGATACGGGTTACGTCTGGACGTTCCTGGACGAGGCGACGGACCCGTCGATGATCGTGCCGGGTGCGCTCGTGATCGCCGGTGATATCTGGGCGGTCGTTTCAGATGCGACGCCACGTGGCGTTGCGACCGGTCCCGTCGTTGACGATGTGGCCTTCGCGCTTCAGCTCACTGAGCACGAGCCTGATCGTGTTGTCGGACACACCGGGGACGGCGCGCCGGATGTCCGCGATCGCGAATGTTGCTGGCGCATGCAAGAGGACGAAGTCGCGGACGCGATCTTGCTTCGTCCCGCTCGTGATTCCAGCCGCGACTCGCGCCGTGAACCGTTCGTAGGCTTCGTTGAGACGGTTGAGGAAATACGTCGCCCACGGCCACACATCGTGGTGGCCGTCGTCGAACCAGCCGTCGGTCGACGCGGCGAGCGCGTCGTAGTAGTCGTCCTTCGTGTCGTAGAACAGCTGCTCGATGCTGACGTACCGGCCGACGCCGTAGCCGGCCCGCGTGAGCAAGTACGTCGTGAGCAGCCGCGCGACGCGCCCGTTGCCATCAGCGAACGGGTGGATACAGAGGAGGTCCAGAATGCATGCCGCCGTCACCAGCAGCGGATGGTGCGCGCCGCGGTCGAGCGAGTCCTGCGTGCGAGCGACGAGTTCCTCCATGAAGAACGGGGTCTCCCGTGCGGACACCGGCTCGAATCGAACAGTGGTGCTGCCATGCGAGGCGCGGTCGACGACGAGGTTGTCCTCGGTCTTGAAGTAACCCCCGCGCCCGTCCGTGAAGGAGAAGAGCAGGCGGTGGAGGTGCAGCACCAGCCCGATCGTGAGCGCGCCTGGGCTCTCCTGGTGCAGGTAGTCAAGGGCCGCGCGGTAGCCGGCGAACTCCTTCTCGCTCCGGTTGCGGAACCGACTCGCCTCGCCCGCCGCCAACCTCGGGATCCGAGCCTTGTCGACGACGATCCCTTCGATCGCGTTCGAAGCGGTGATCGACTCGATGCGGGCTTCGGCGCGGAGCGCATCCAGCAACTGCGGTAACTGGTCGACGTACTGCGCTTCAGCCCCGGCAGCCCGATCAATACGCCGCAGCGTCCGGACGATTTCGCCCGGCACCGGGTCGAGGGTGCCTTGACGCTGGAAGCTCCTCATAGAACCCCACAAACCTACCAAGATCGGCGACGATTGGCGGTTTGTAAGGTTTTCCTTGGTGGCGGCTCCAGCGCGGGCGCGATCGCTGGATGCGTCTCGCTCCACGTGCTCCGCTCGCAGAGGTGAGTCCCCCGATCCACGCTCCTGCGGCGATGATGTGTACGAGATCGGTGACGATCGCCAGGTTCTGCCATCGTCCGGTACGAGGATGACCGGCGAATGTGAACGTGGCTTCCGCGCCGACGGCCCAGGCAGTGGAAGTCGCCGCCCGCGCGTCGCGACGGAACGAGGCTCCGAATCCCACCAACGCGAGGCCGGCGATCCCGATAGCGAGCCTCAGCACGATCGCGATGCCAAGCCGCGTCTCGAACGTTTCGGAGAGCCCACTTCCGCGCATCACGTCGCCGAATCCGCCGCCTGAGAAGTACGGGCCGACGACGAGCAGTTCGAGCACCGATCCCAGCGTCATCACGGCAATCGCTCGCCGCGCCGCGCGACGGATCCGGGCCGCCTTCGAGGACGACAGATCGAACAGGACGAGAAACGCGAACCCGCCGATCGACACCAACAATCCCACGAACACGATTGCCCGCAACGCGCCGTAGATCACGCCGACCGAGCGACTCGAACCCCGCTCGGCGAGCAGCCGGTCTTCCAGGCCCGCAGCCGTCGTCGAAGGCGCGCCGAGATTGAACGTGAACGCGCCTTGAATCGGGTGACTGTCGCCGGACAGGGCACGCCAGGTCACGACATAGGTCCCACGCCCGAGTACCGGAGCGACCGTGGTCACCGTTGTCCTGTCCGCGCTCAGCACGGCTGTGTCCATCGCGATCGCCTCGCCATGCGAGTCGAAGATCAGCACGCTGCCCGGCGCGACGTCGACCGCGTCGCTGA
Source organism: Actinomycetota bacterium (assembly GCA_052390615.1). GTDB lineage: Bacteria > Actinomycetota > Acidimicrobiia > IMCC26256 > PALSA-610 > JBQTGT01. Next base: position 894 of record JBQTGT010000030.1, on the reverse strand, counting down.
AACGCAACACGATCTCTTCGGGCACTTCCGGCAACGTCGACCCATTCGCCGGAACGGACTCGACCAGATTCGCATGCGCCGACGCCGTGCCCGGCGTCACGAGAACAGTCGCCAACATGATCCCTGCCGCGACTACCACGCGCGACACCACTGTCGGACGCAACGCGGATGTCACGAAGCGAGTAACCGCACCGCACGCCGACGATCGGCAAGCGCCAAGAACGCGATCGCGATCGAACCCAATATCTCGGGTAGGTGTGCGAATTCGGCAAGCATCATCGTGCGACCGGACATCAAGTCGATCGCCGAGGTGACTAGCAACGAGGTTGAAAGCACGCCGACGAGCGGCGCGATCGACAACGCACGACGCGGCTGCCACGCGACGAGCACGAACGCGAGGGCCATCGTCAGCCCAAGCGACCCCATGTGACAAGAGTCGCTCAGCCGCCCCAGCAAGTTCCCTCGTGACCGAAATTCCACCGGAGGCGGACCCGGAGGGGTGAACACGAGCGTGACCGCCGCCGGCCTCGTCCCGCTCCAGCCCTCATACATCGGCGCCTACTCGCCGACGCTCGGCCAGCACACCCTCTCGCCGATCGCGATCTGTCGGGCCATGGCCCTGTGGTGGCTGTACGGATGATCTGAGGGGGACCCAACCCCAAGTACACGCGATTCCTGGGAAGCCTGGCTCGAGCTTACTGCGGCGTAATCCGCCGGGTGAATCTCGCGCCGCTGGCTGCACGGTCCCCTGCACCCGTTGTCTGCACGGAGCGCTCCCTCGTGGGTGCGCGGCCGCGTGTTTCGGCGGGTGAGTGCGTGCGGAGTGGTCGCAGCAGCAGCGCTACGTAGAGTCCGGCGGCGGCGCAGGCGGTGATGCCGAGCCCGAGGTAGATG
>JBQTGT010000029.1:0-39404 GCA_052390615.1 Actinomycetota bacterium | reverse complement strand
CCGGGAACCGATACCGCCACCGGCTGAGCCGCGTCGGGAACCGACAGCTGAACGCTGCGATCCATCGCATCGCGATCACCCAGATGCGAATCCATGACGACGCCCGAACCCTGATGGAACGACAAATTGAACAACGGCAAGACCAAGACCGAAGCGCTGCGCGTCCTCAAGCGAAAGCTTTCCGACGTCGTCTACCGCGCGCTACTCGCCGACGCCCAATCCGCTGCCGCGAGTTGCCTCGCACAGGCAGCTTGACATAGGAGCAAGCGATGACCGATCACGGCGTGTGGCAGTTCGCGATCCGAAACGAGGACTTCGAGCAGGCCATCGCCGACTTCGTGTGGGATGACGCGTTCGTGAGCGAAGTGTCGGTCGTGTCGCCGAGCCGGCTGCTTTCCAACGGGTTAGTCAGGTTCCCTGCGGCGACGCCGGACGCCCGTATCGTCATCGTCACCCCGTCGCCGCCGCTTCACGGTCTCGATGTGCAGGTTCACCTGGCTGACGAGGTGCATCTGCGCGGCGGTGCGCCCTTGGTACCTCGAGTGCACGTCGGGCGCACCGACGTGGAGCTAGTGCTCGGCCCCGATTGTGGGCGCGTCCGCGGCCGGGCGCTGCGATTTCGCGTGCTCACGCGACCATCGGCGATCGAAGGCGGCCATCTCGGCCGCCCGTACCCGCCCGAGCCCGCCTTCGACGACGACCGCTTCTGGCAGCCCCGCTAACCCGTCGCCAATTGCACCATCAGATGGGTATCTGACGCACCGCGCAGGTACGTGAGATACCCATCAGATGGGTATCTGACGCACCGCGCAGGTAAGTTCGGCGCGTGGACGTCGCCGAGTCGATTCTCGATCTGGTCGGCAATACACCCCTCGTCCGGTTGAAACGCATCTCTGAAGCCGAGGGACTGCGCAGCCATCTGCTCGCCAAGGTCGAGCAGGTCAACCCCGGCGGCAGCGTCAAGGACCGCATCGCGATCGCGATGGTCGACGCGGCCGAGCGCGACGGTGCGCTCCGGCCCGGTGGCACGATCGTCGAACCGACCTCCGGAAACACCGGCGCCGGCCTTGCGATCGTCGCCGCGCAGCGCGGCTATCGCTGCATGTTCGTGATGAGCGACAAGATGAGCGACGAGAAGATCGCGCTGCTGCGGGGCTACGGCGCCGAAGTAGTCGTGTGCCCGACCGCCGTGCCGCCCGAGGATCCGCGCTCCTACTACTCCACGGCCGAACGGCTCGTGCGGGAGACGCCCGGCGCGTTCCGTCCCGACCAGTACTCCAACGCTGCCAACCCGCGCTCGCACGAACTCACGACCGGGCCCGAGATCTGGCGTCAGACCGACGGTCGCGTCACGCACTTCGTTGCCGGCATCGGCACCGGCGGCACGATCAGCGGCGTCGCCCGCGCACTCAAGGCCGAGAATCCTGCCGTGCAGGTCATCGGCGCCGATCCGTCCGGCTCGGTGTACTCGGGTGGTACCGGTCGCCCGTACCTTGTCGAAGGCGTCGGCGAAGACTTCTGGCCCACGACGTTCGATCCCACGCTCGTCGACCGCGTCATTGAGGTGAGCGACGCCGACTCGTTTCTCACGGCGCGCCGCGTCACGCAACAAGAGGGACTCATGATCGGCGGCTCGGGCGGCACCGCCGTGCACGCTGCGCTCGCAGTCGCGCGTGCGTGCGGACCCGACGACGTCATCGTGATTCTACTCCCGGATTCAGGTCGCAACTACCTTTCGAAGGTGTTCGACGACCAGTGGATGTTCGACATGGGATTCCTGCGTGCCGAGGGTCCCGTCGTCGGCGACGTGCTGGCGGCGAAGGGCGACGACCTGCCCGCTCTGGTCTTGATCACGCCCGAACAGCCGGCGCGCGACGCGATCGACTTGATGCACTACAACGGCGTGTCGCAGCTCGTCGTCAGTGTGACGACCGAACTACCGCTCGCCGCGAAAGAAGTCGTCGGCACCGTGCACGACCTTGAGTTGATGGATCGCACGTACCGCGATCCGGCCGCGTTCGACCGACCGGTCGGTGAGTTGTGCGGTCCCGTCATGCCGATGATCGGCATCGGGGAGCCGGTCGCGCGGGTCGTCGAAGATCTGGAGCGGGGTCCGTCTGTGCTCGTGCTCGATGGCGGGCATCCGATCGGCGTGCTGACCCGCTCCGACGTCCTCGGCTTCCTCGCGGCGCGCACCCGGTGAGTGGCGACGGCTTCGAGACGCGGGCGATTCACGCCGGCCAAGCCCCCGACCCGACGACGGGGGCGATCGTGCCGCCGATCAACCTCGCGACGACATTCGCGCAAGACGGCGTCGGCCAACACCGCGGCTACGAGTACGCGCGCAGCGGCAACCCTACTCGCACCGCGCTGGAGAGCTGTGTCGCTTCGCTGGAGGGCGCCGCGCACGGGCTCGCGTTCGCAAGCGGCCTCGCGGCCGAGGACGCGTTGCTGCGCACGCTCGCGCCGGGCGACCACGTGATCATTCCGACGGATGCCTACGGCGGCACGTACCGACTCGTCGCCCGCGTCCACGAGCGCGACGGCATCCGGTGGTCGGCCGTCGATCTCCGTGACTCCGACGCGCTCGCCGGCGCATGGAACGAACAGACCAAGCTCCTGTGGATCGAAACGCCGACCAACCCGATGCTGGCGATCGTCGACATCGCCGCGACGTCCGAGTTCGCGCACTCGGCGGGTGCGCGGGTCGTCGTCGACAACACGTTCGCGACGCCGTACCTCCAGCAACCGCTTGCGCTCGGCGCCGATGCGGTCGTGCACTCGAGCACGAAGTACCTCGGCGGCCACTCCGACGTCGTCGGCGGGGTCGTCGCGCTCGATGACAATGCATGGGCGGAGGAGCTCCGCTTCCTGCAGAACGCAGCCGGCGCGGTGCCGGGACCGTTCGACTGCTATCTCGTGCTGCGGGGCGTGAAGACGTTGGCCGTCCGCATGGATCGCCATTGCGACAATGCCCGAGCGATCGCCGAACTGCTGGAGTCGCACCCCGCGGTCGTGGACGTGCTGTACCCCGGCTTGGCGGATCACCCCGGTCATGACGTCGCCAGGAAGCAGATGCGAGACTTCGGCGGGATGGTGTCATTCGTCGCTGCAGGTGGCGAGGCCGCCGCGCTCGAGATCCTGACGCGCACTCGCCTGTTCACGCTGGCGGAGTCGTTGGGCGCGGTCGAGTCTTTGATCGAGCATCCCGGCCGGATGACGCATGCGTCCGCGGCGGGTTCGCCGCTCGAGGTGGATGGCGCGCTCGTGCGTGTGTCCGTGGGCATCGAGTCGGTCGACGATCTCGTCGCCGATCTCCGCCACGCGTTGGACGCAGTCGGGTGAGACGCCGCGACTTCCTGCGAGTCGCCGCGGGCACGCCCGTGCTCCTTGCCGCCGTGCCGGCCGTGACGGCCGTGACGCGCGGCGCCGATCCTTACGGTGAGCTCCAACTACCCGACGCCAACGGGTTCATGCTCCCGCCCGGCTTCACCGCGCGCGAGATCGCGCGTCAGGGTCGGGTCGTCTCGCCGAGCGCGTACGTATGGCATGTGTTCCCCGACGGCGGCGCGACGTTCGCGACCGATGACGGTGGTTGGGTGTACGTGTCGAACAGTGAATTGCCGGAGAGCGGTGGCGTCGGCGCGGTGCGCTTCGACGCCGCGGGCACGATCGTCGACGCGTACCCGATCTGCAGCGGCACGTCGACGAACTGCGCGGGCGGCGCGACACCCTGGGGCACGTGGCTCACCTGCGAAGAGTTCGACGCCGGCCAGGTGTGGGAGTGCGATCCGCTCGGTGTCACGCCTGCGATCGCGCGGCCCGCGCTCGGACGGTTCCGCCACGAAGCCGTTGCCGTCGACCCAGTACGCCGGATGCTGTACCTCACCGAGGACAACGACCCTGGTCGTCTCTACCGCTTCACCCCGACGCGATGGGAGGACCTCTCCGACGGGGTGCTCGAAGAGGCCGTCACCGACGGCGACGGCACCGTCACGTGGGCCCGCGACGCGGGCTCCGGCACGATCTACGGCGGCGGCGAGGGCATTGCCTATCACGACGGTCGCATCGTGTTCACGACGAAATCAGATCATTCCGTGCGCGAGCTCGACGTCGTGAACGGACGCATGCGGCTGTTGCACACACCCGCGGACGAGCCGGCCATCGCCGAAGCCGACAACGTCGCGATCTCTTCGTTCGGCGACGTGTACGTATGCGAGGACACGCAGACCGAGCAGGATCTCGTGCTCATCGCGCCCGACGGAACGAAGTCCGTCGTGCTGAGCTGTCGCGGTCACGACGGGTCCGAGCTCGCAGGCGCGGCATTCGACCCGTCCGAACAGCGTTTGTACATCTCGTCGCAGCGCGGCGCGGGCGGCGGTGGCGCGACGTACGAAGTCACCGGCCCCTTCCGCCAGCTCGTCGGGGCCACGACGACATCCGTCGCGCGACAGAATGCGATCGCCCGGCCCGACACGACCGACGGCACCGGCTCCGACAGCGACGACTCGCCCTGGCCCGCGATCGGCGCGGGCGCGGGCGCCGCGATCGTCGCGCTCGGCGGTCTCGCCTGGCTCCGCAACCGCCGGACTACGGCACCTGACCGATGAGGCGGCGCTGCTTCAGCTGCGCCTTCACGTAGTCGCGATTCATCAGCGCGATGAAGTCGATCGAGATCGACTTCGGGCATGCGGCTTCGCATTCTCGGTGCAGCGTGCACGAGCCGAAGAACGACTCCATCGTCTCGACCATGTTGATCGTGCGGTCCCAGCGCTCGGGTTGACCCTGCGGCAACAGGTTGAGGTGTTGGATCTTCGCTGCGGTGAACAGCTGTGCGGCGCCGTTCGGGCACGCGGCGACGCACGCGCCGCAGCCGATGCAGGCGGCCGCGTCCATGGCCGCGTCGGCGACGGGCTTGGGGACGAGAACGACGTTCGCGTCTTGCGCGCCGCCGGTGGGTGCCGTGATGAACCCGCCGGCCTCGATGATCTGGTCGAACGGGCTGCGGTCGACGATCAAGTCCCTCACGATCGGGAACGCGGCGGCGCGCCAGGGCTCGATCGTGATGTGATCGCCGTCGGAGTACTTGCGCATGTGCAGCTGGCACGTCGCGGTCCCGCGCTCGGGCCCGTGGGCCTGGCCGTTGATCATCATTCCGCACGACCCGCAGATGCCCTCGCGGCAGTCGTGGTCGAACGCGATGGGCTCCTTGCCGTCGAGCTGGAGTCGTTCGTTCACGATGTCGAGCATCTCGAGGAACGACATGTCGGGGCTCACGCCGGGGACGGTGTACGTCTCGAACGCACCCGGCGCGTCGGGCCCGGGCTGGCGCCACGCGGTCAGCGTGATCTGCATGCGCTGGTGCCCGTTGGTGCCGTTCACTTGTACGACCTCGTCGACGGGTGCACGAACTCGAACACCAAGTCCTCCTTGTGCAGCACCGGTTCGGTGCCGGCGCCCTTCCATTCCCACGCGGCCACGTACGCGAAGTTCTTGTCGTCACGGCGCGCTTCGCCGTCGTCAGTTCGGTATTCCTCGCGGAAGTGTCCTCCGCAGGACTCCTTGCGATGCAACGCGTCGATGCACATCAATTCGCCGAACTCGAGGAAGTCGGCGACGCGACCGGCCTTTTCCAGCGATTGATTGCGCGTCTCGTTCTCGCCGAGCACTCGCACGTTCTTCCAGAATTCTTCGCGGATCCCCGGTATCTCCGAGAGCGCCTTGCCCAAGCTCTGCTCGGTGCGGGACATGCCGCAGTTGTCCCAGAGCACCCGGCCGAGCTCGCGGTGGATGTCGTCGACCGTCCGCTTGCCGTTGACGGACAGCATCCGTCGCACCTGCGCGTCGACTGACTGTTCGGCATCGGTGAACGCGGGATCATCGAGCGGTACCGGTTTTTCGCCGAGCAGCGGCGCGAGGTAGTCGCCGATCGTGTACGGGAGGACGAAATACCCGTCGGCGAGGCCTTGCATCAACGCGGATGCACCGAGTCGATTGGCGCCGTGGTCCGAGAAGTTGGCCTCGCCCATGACGAACAACCCCGGCAGATTGCTCATGAGGTTGTAGTCGACCCAGAGCCCGCCCATCGCGTAGTGGATCGCCGGGTAGATGCGCATCGGGACGGCGTAGGGGTCTTCACCGGTGATGCGCTCGTACATCTCGAACAGATTGCCGTAGCGCTCTTCGATCACATGGCGCCCGAGGCGTCGGATCGCGTCGGAGAAATCGAGGTACACGCCGTTCTTCAGCGGACCGACGCCGCGACCGGCATCGACCTCGCGCTTGATCGCACGCGACGCCACGTCGCGGGGCACCAGGTTGCCGAACGCGGGGTAGCGGCGCTCGAGGAAGTAGTCGCGATCCTCCTCGGTGATCTGCTCGGGGGAACGCGGGTCGTCAGATTGCTTCGGTACCCAGACGCGTCCGTCGTTGCGCAGCGACTCGGACATGAGCGTGAGCTTCGACTGGAACTCGTCGCTCGCGGGGATGCACGTCGGGTGGATCTGGGTGAAGCACGGGTTCGCCATGAACGCGCCCCGCTTCGCGGCTCGCCACGCGGCCGTCACGTTCGAGTTCTTGGCGTTCGTGGAGAGGTAGAACACGTTGCCGTAACCACCGGTCGCGAGCACGATGGCGTGGCCCGACATCGAGAACATCTCGCCGGTGTTGAGGTCGCGGCACACGATCCCGGCGGCGCGGCCGTCCTTGACGACGAGGTCGAGCATCTCTGTGCGTGGATACAGCTGCACGGTTCCGAGTTGCACTTGGCGCATCAGTGCCTGGTAGGCGCCGAGCAGCAGCTGCTGGCCCGTTTGTCCGCGTGCGTAAAACGTGCGCGATACCTGCGCACCGCCGAACGATCGGTTGTCGAGCAGGCCGCCGTACTCGCGCGCAAAGGGGACGCCTTGCGCGACGCACTGGTCGATGATGTCGACTGATGTTTCGGCGAGTCGGTGGACGTTCGATTCGCGCGAGCGGTAGTCGCCTCCTTTGATCGTGTCGTAGAACAGTCGGTGGACGCTGTCGCCGTCGTTCTTGTAGTTCTTGGCGGCGTTGATGCCGCCCTGCGCGGCGATCGAGTGCGCGCGCCGCGGCGAGTCGTGGAACGTGACGACCTTGACGTTGTAGCCAAGTTCCCCGAGTGACGCGGCGGCCGACGCGCCTGCCAATCCGGTGCCGACGATGATGACGTCGAAGCGCCGCTTGTTCGCGGGGTTGACGAGTCGGACGGAGTTCTTGTGGCCGGCCCATTTGTCGGCGAGCGGTCCGGGGGGGCTCTTCGAGTCGAGTGCCGGATCGGTCATAGCCCGGACTCCTCTTCGCACTCTGCAACCGGATCGTCGTTCGGGCACGCGACGTCGACCAAGTCGAGCTGCACGGCGATCGGGAACGACAGGTTGCCGATGAGGATGATGCCCATGAACCCAAACGCGAAGTTTCGCAATGCGGCGTTGTAGCGAGGGTTGTTGATGCCAAGGCTTTGAAACATCGACCATGCCCCGTGCGACAGGTGGAAGCACAGCGTGATGGTCGCGACCATGTACGCAATCGCGACCGGCACCCGCTCGAGGCTGTACACGAGGTTGTTGTACGGATCTCCGCGGACGAACTCGGGGTTGGCGTTTCCCCATGTCAAGTCCATCAAGTGGAAGATCACGTACGCGAGCACGATGATGCCGGTCCAGCGCATGGTGCGAGACGCGAAGTCGGCTGCTACGTAGTCGCGCTTCGACCGGTATGCATCTGGTCGCGCCCGGCGATTCATGCGCGTCAGCGAGTACGCGGCGTGGATGTGGAGCGCGAACGCAGCGATCAACCCGATGCGCAGCACCCACAGCAACGTCGTTCGTGGCAGCAGGTGACCGGGCATGTCGCGCAGCGCTTCGCCGTACAGGTTCATCTCCGGCTTGGAGAGGTAGAGCTTGAGGTTGCCGATCAAGTGCGCGAGCACGAAGCCCATCAGCCCCAGCCCGGTCAGCGCCATGACCCACTTCTTGCCGACGGCGGAGCCGTAGAAGCGAACGACGAGCGGCCCCTGGCGGCGCACCGGCTGGACCGGTGCCACGCCCCGCGGCGGAGATTGGGTGACCGTCATGTCGACGCCTCTTCAGCCACTCGTGAACTCGTGAACTCCTCGACGGAATCTACGCTGACGCCCAGGCTGAGTGTCGTATCGAGGTGCGGTCGAGACGCGGGGTGCCCGTCGCGGGTCGTCGACGTGCTGGAGAAAGGAATCACAAGCGGCGACCACGTCGGCGTCCACTCGATGATGCTGCATGCGGTCTGCCGTGGGTTACGGCGCGCGCAGGATCAGGAGCGGATAGCGGTTCACGACCCGACCGATCGCCGGGTGTGAGCACTCGACCTCCACGTCAACCGCGTCGGCGACATCGACGGTCCCGACATACGCGATGCCGTCAGCGGGGATGTCGCCGGTCCAACGGGTCACGCGCCCTTCGACCGACACTGCCACGGATGCGCCCTGGAGTGGATCGCGCGTGTCGTTCACGACGTGCACGAGCCCAGCGCGCGGTTCGACCATCGCCAGCACTGGCCGGCATGCGTCGCGAAGCGCCGCGTATGCGCGCTTGGGGACGCGCTCGTGGTCGAGCAGCGACCAGCTCACGGCCGGGTGCGGATCCGCGAGCGAGAACTGCGCGAAGCCACCGGTCGGTGCATACTTCAACCGCCGTAGGTCCTCGATCTGGAGCTGCACGAGCGCCGCTTGGTATCCCTGCGTGGCGTCGCGCCACTCATCGAACGACTTCGCGTCCGACGGAGGGACGCGGCGCTCGAAAACGTCACGCTGCAGCGCGTGCGCGCGTCCGAGGCGCTGCCAGTCGAGATCGGGCCACCGCTCGGGCTCCATCCAGTCGGCAGTCGACGGCACGGCCTGCGCACCGAATTCCGACACGAAACGAGCGAGGCGGGGCCAGCGGCGCAGTTGGGGCGCGAGGCCGTGCAACTCCCCGTGGTACCAGCCGTAGTAGAGGTGTGTGTCCGTGCCCGGTTCGGCAATGCCGGGCAGCACGCCGCTGTGACGCACGATCGGGCGGGTGCTGTCGGCGCCGCGAATCGCGCGCGCGATCAGTCGGTCGAGTACCTGTTTGCTCCACGTGGGCAGCACGGTGGTCGCCGCCAACTTCGCCAGCGCGCCACGCCGCCACGGTTCGCCGGGTTCGCGGTCGGCCGCGAACGGCGCGTTGTGCCCGCACCACAAGAACACGCTCGGATGGTGCGCGAGCAGGTCGACCATGGCGTGCGCCTGGCGTACCGCCTGGCGCCGGACGGCGTGCGCGTAGCCCCACTGGAGGGGGAGATCCTGCCAGAGCAGGAGGCCGAGCTCGTCGGCCGCGTCGTACAACTCCGGACGAGCGACGTGCGCGTGCACGCGAACGAAATCGAGGTTGGCATCGACGGCCAGCTCGAGGTCGCGCCGGATTTCGGCTGGCGTCGCGTCCCCGATCGCGAGACGAGTCGGCGCGAGGTTCGTCCCCTTCAAGAACATCCGCTCGCCGTTGATGATGAAGCGCCAGTCGTCGGCGCGTACTTCACGAAACGCGGTGCGCATCGTGCGCTCGTCGCTGTGCGCACCGGCGACGTCGACGGCGACGGTCAGCGTGCAGAGTCGCTGGGGGCCCATCCGACGCGGCCACCAACGCGGGGCATCCTCGACCGTCAGCATGACCGACTGCTGGTTCTCGCCGGCCGCAAGCGTGCTGCGGTAGTCGTCGCGCGCGAATAATTCGCCGCTCGGACCCGTCAGTGTGGCATGCAGCACGACTTCGAGCGGACCTTCCACGGCGTCGAGCGTGAGGTCGCACGCGAGGCGGCCGCGGTCGCCGCTCGCTTCGGTGCAGACGGTGCGCGCTCGTGCGATGCGAACCGGGCCGGTCTCGACGATCCGAATCGCGCGCCATGGGCCACCCGGGTTGTACGACGGATCGCACGCATCCCAGTGTCCGAACACGCCGGTGATCGTGCGTTTCGCGGTGCGATCGCGCTGCGGGGGGCACGCCACCTCGAGTGCCAGCACATGTTCCGGTCCGGCGCGCAATGCGTCCGTTACTTCGAACGCATGGGCGAAGAAGTAGCCCTCGGTCGCGCCTACGTAGTCGCCGTCGAGCCACACGTCTCCGAAATAGAAGATGCCGTCGAGCTCGAGGAAGCGGCGGCGGCCCGCACTGGGCGGCGAATGCTCGAAGCGGTGCCGATAGAGCAGGGGTCCGTCCTCGACGGCGAATGCGGCTTCGTTCCGCCAGTGGTGGGGAAGTGTGACGTCGACCCACGCGCTGTCGTCGAACGCGGTCTCCGTGAACTGCTTGGCCAGCGCGGGATTGCTGACGTGCGCGCGCCACTGACCTCCGAGATCCACGGCCGCGACCATAGACGTACACTGCCCCGCATGAGTCGCCCCGCAACCCTCGGTGAGCTCCGCGCGAGCGGCTGGACCTCGCGGCCCGTCAAACAAGAACTGCGCGCCAACGCGGTCAAGCGACTGGCTTCAGGAGAACCGATCATCGACGGTGTCATCGGCTTCGAGGACACCGTGTTGCCGCAGCTCGCGAACGCGCTCCTTGCGGGCCACGACATCATCTTCCTCGGCGAGCGGGGTCAGGCGAAGACGCGCATGATCCGTGCACTCGTCGGTCTCCTCGATGAATGGATGCCGACGATCGCGGGCAGCGAGATCAACGACGATCCGTTCCAGCCGACCTCGTCGCACGGCCGGCACCTGATCGCCGAACGGAGCGATGAAACTCCGATCGAATGGGTGCACCGCGATCGACGCTTCGGCGAAAAGCTCGCGACACCCGACACGTCGATCGCCGATTTGATCGGTGAGGTCGATCCGATCAAGGTCGCCGAAGGCCGCTACCTCTCCGATGAGCTCACGATCCACTACGGGCTCGTGCCTCGCACGAACCGTGGCATCTTTGCGATCAACGAGCTGCCCGACCTCGCCGAGCGGATCCAGGTCGGCCTGCTGAACGTGCTCGAGGAGCGAGACGTGCAGATCCGCGGCTACAAGATCCGGCTCCCGCTCGACGTCGTGCTGGTCGCGTCCGCCAATCCGGAGGACTACACGAGCCGCGGGCGGATCATCACGCCGCTCAAAGACCGGTTCGGCGCCCAGATACGAACGCACTACCCGCTCGAAACCGAGCTCGAGGTGGCGATCGTCCACCAAGAGGCGCGCCCGCTCCAGGACGAGGGGCTCACGGTTTCGGTGCCCGAGTTCATGGCCGAGATCGTCGCCGAGATCAGCCAGCTCGCTCGCCGCTCGCCGCATGTCAACCAACGATCGGGCGTTTCTGCGCGCATGGCGATCACGAACTTCGAGACTTTGATCGCGAACGCGGCGCGGCGCGCGCTCGCGCACGGCGAACGCGACGTCGTTCCGCGTGTCTCCGATCTTGACGCGCTCGCGCCGTCGACTACGGGCAAGATCGAGATCGAGACGCTCGACGACGGCCGCGACTCCCAAGTGCTCGAACGCATCGTGAAGGCCGCGGTACTCGAGGTATTCCGCGCTCGGGTCCAGCCCGAGAAGCTGGGACCGATCGTCGCGTCCTTCGAAGACGGTGCAATCGTGCACACCGGCGAAGACGTCGCCGCCGCCGACTACCGCGACCTACTCAAGCAGCTCGCCGGCATCGGCAAGGTGTTGTCCGACCTCCGTGTCGGCGAGTCGCCCGCAGGGATCGCGTCCGGAATCGAGTTCGTGTTGGAGGGCTTGCATCTCACGAAGCGCCTCAACAAGGACGCCGTCGGCACGCGCGCGTCGTACCGCTCGCGCGTGTAGTTCCGGCGCCGCGTTCTTGTTGCCGCCGCCCCGTTTCTTCCCCAAAGGACACTGCGCGCCCGTCACGGTCGTGCTGTGTCCCCAAAGGACATGCCGTGCCGACGCATCGCACACGCGAGGGGTACCGTGGGCTACATGCGCGCCCGGTACTCCCGTTGGGACGGCACCCAAGTCGGCCTCGACCTGGATGCGGACGCGCTGCTCGATGAGATGACCGACGATCTGCTGTATCACGGCGACCTCAACGCCGCGTTGCGGCGGATGATGCAGCAGGGCTTTCGCGACCGTGAGGGCCGCAACGTCGCCGGCATGCGCGAGATGCTCGAGCGGTTGCGTGACCGCCGCCGGGAGCAACTCGAACGGTACGACCTCGGAGGTGTGTACGGGGAGATCGCGCAGCGGCTCGACGAGATCGTCGAGCAGGAACGCGAGGGTATGGCCCGTCGGGCCGACGACGCGCGCGCGAGTGGCGACCGTCGCCGCGAAGAGCTGCTCGAAGACCTCGCACGGCAGCGGCGCGAACAACTCGACCAGCTCCCACCGGATCTCGCCGGTCGCGTCAGCGAGCTCCAGCAGTACGACTGGATGGACGACGCCGCCCGCCAGCAGTTCGAAGCGCTCATGGAAGAGTTGCGCCGACAGTTGCTCGATTCGATGTTCAACCAGCTCTCGCAGGGCATGTCGTCGATGTCGCCGGAGCAGCTCGCGCGCATGAAGGACATGCTGGCCGAGCTCAATCACATGCTCGAGCAGCGCGAACGGGGTGAAGAACCCGACTTCGAGGGTTTCATGGAGCGGTACGGGGACTTCTTCCCCGGCAACCCGCAGTCGCTCGACGAGCTGCTCGAGCAGATGGCGCGCTCGATGGCGCAGATGCAGCAGCTTCTCAACTCGATGACTCCCGAACAGCGCGCGCAGCTGCAGGAGCTGGCCAACTCGCTGCTCGACGATATGGACCTGCGCTGGCAGGTCGACCAGCTCGGCCAGAACCTCCGCAACGCGTTCCCGCAGATGGGGTGGGGACAGCGAATGCCGTTCCGCGGTGACGAGCCGATGCCGCTCGGCCAGATGAACAGCCTGCTCGACCAGCTCGGCGATATCGACGCGCTCGAGCATCTGCTGCGCAACGCGACCAACCCCGGACAGCTTGCGGAGGTGGACCTCGACCAAGTGCGCGAGCTGCTCGGCGACGACGCCGCCCGCGCGCTCGCGCAGCTCGCCAAGATTGCCAAGGAGCTCGAGGAAGCCGGACTCATCGAACAGAGCGAAGGCCGGATGGAGCTCACGCCGAAGGGCATCCGCCGCATCGGCCAGCGCGCACTCGGCGATCTGTTCCGCCGGCTATTACAGGACCGCTCCGGGAAGCACGACATCGAACGTTCCGGCCACGGCCACGAACGCTCCGACGAGCACAAGCCCTACGAGTTCGGCGACCCGTTCCACCTCGACGTCGGCAAGACAATTCGTAACGCCATCACGCGCCAAGGGACGGGCACACCCGTGCGAATTCGGCCCGAAGACTTCGAGATCGAGCGCACCGAGCAAATCACCTGCTCGGCGACCGTGCTGATGCTCGACGTGTCGCTCTCCATGGAGATGCGCGGCCGCTTCCTCGCTGCGAAGAAAGTCGCGATGGCGCTGCACGCGCTCATCACGACGCAGTTCCCGCGCGACTACCTCGGCATGGTCAGCTTCGGCCGCGTCGCCCGAGAGGTGAAACCGGCCCGGTTGCCCGAGGCGACGTGGGACTTCGAGTGGGGCACGAACATGCAGCACGCGATGATGCTCGCCCGCCGCATGCTCGCCAGCCAGAGCGGCCGCAAGCAGATCATCATGATCACCGACGGCGAACCGACGGCCCACATCGAAAACGGTGAGCCGTGGTTCGACTACCCGCCCTCTCCGCGCACGATCGAGATGACGTTGCGCGAAGTGCAGCAGTGCACGAAAGACCAGATCCGTATCAATACGTTCATGCTCGAGGACAACTACTACCTGCGCGAGTTTGTCGAGCGCATGATGCGCATGAACCGCGGCCGGGCCTTCTTCACGACCCCCGAGAACCTGGGCGACTACGTGCTCGTCGACTTCTTGGAGCACAGGAAGCAACAGCGCCACGCGAGCTAGGCATTCTTCCGGGTCGCTCTCACTCGGTGGCGAGATACCGCTCGCGTGGCTCGCGCACGGCCGTGCTGGGCGAGGCTTCAGCAGGCGGGGGAACAGCCGATGAGACACGAGTCGTGGGCAGGGACGCCCACTGGGCCTGACCTCAGGGAGGAGGTGGCGTGCTGTCGGCGCGCGTGCTCGTCGTACAAACGCGTGAAGCGCTTGCGCACGCGACCGGACGCCTGCTCCAGGGCGCCGGGTTCGAGCCCGTGCTCGCTCGCGACGGGAACAGCGCCGTCCGCCTCGCCGCCGCCGACCCGCCCGCGGCCGTACTGCTCGACCTCACCCTCCCGACCCTCGACGGGTGGTTCGTCCTCGCCGAGCTCGGCGGAGCGCCCGACCCGCCCGCGCTCGTCGTCTACAGCCATCCGGGCGATTTTGAACGGGCCGAGCGCTTGGGCGCCGACGCGTGTGTCTCTGACCACGGCGCCGTGGTACACGCACTCCAACGCGTGACCGAGGCGACAGCGAAGCGACCGGAGGGGAGCGGAGCGTGGAGCCGAGCCGGAGAAATCGGGAACTCGTGGGGACCGGGCGGTGTTGACGACGGAGACGTTCAGGAGCACGACCCATGGCGAGCACACCTCGAGAGCAACTCCCGACCACCGACGACGGCTGGCGCGAGCGACTGACCCCCGAACAATTCGAAGTCGCCCGCCGGGGTGGGACCGAGCGCGCGTTCACGGGCGAGTACTGGGACTGCCACGACGACGGCACGTACACGTGCGTCTGCTGTGGCGCCCCGCTGTTCTCGTCGGACACGAAGTTCGAGTCGGGATCCGGGTGGCCGAGCTTCTGGCAGCCCGTGGAGGACGACGCCGTCGCCGAGCTCGCCGACCGGAGTCACGCCATGGTGCGCACCGAGGTTCGGTGCGCGAACTGCCACGCGCACCTCGGACACGTCTTCCCCGACGGCCCGCAGCCAACCGGTCAGCGCTACTGCATGAACAGCGCCGCGCTCCGGCTCGACCGGTAGCCGTCCCGTCGCCGGTGGTCCCGTCGGGCTAGCCCGCGCGCGGGGCGGGCGTAAACGCCCAGTGAAACACATCACAACGGGCCCCTCCCAGGTGCGCGAGCCCATGGTTTCGGCCGAGACTGTGTCGGATGCCCGCAGCGACCACATCGTTGACGATCGGAATCACGACGGCCCGAGCCCCCGAATGCAAGCGGGGCGTGGCGGTGAACGTCGCGGCCAGCATTGCCCGCGCGTACGAGGGCGAAGGCGGCGTGTGCGTCGTCGACGCCGACCCGCTGGCCCGAGACGTGACGACCCGCCTACCCGTACGCGGGGTGTTCCTCGAGGACTTCGCCGATCAGATCCCGCCGGCGGTCGATCGCATCGGCACGCTCGACAACCCGCCGCTCGCCGTCCTCGGCTGCGCGGCCGAGGGTCTGGGCCGGGTCCGCTTCGCGGCTGACCGGGCGTTCCCGGCGTTGCGCCGGGCGTTCGACGTGGTGGTCTGCGACTTGGTTGGCGGCCCCACCGGGCCGGGGCGCGTCGTCGGCGCCCGCCTCGACGTGCTCGACTGGCTGTTGCTGGCGGTCACGCCCGAGCCGGGCGCAGTCGCCGCCAGCCAGCACTTCCTCGAGCACTTCAACACTGCCCGGCAACGCGAGGTGATCGAGCCCGACCTCCAGGTTGGTGTCCTGTGCACCGGCGACGAGAGCTCGGCCGAGCTGAGCTTTGCCGAGGTTGGCGCCGCGCTCGACGCGCCGGTCGTCGGGACGGTTCCCCAGCTCTGGGGGCGAGCCGAGCCGAATCTCGGCTTCGGGGCCGCGCTCGCGATTCCGGAGCTCGACGACGCGGTGTGCGACATGCTCGTCATGCTCGGCGGCCGCGCCGTCGGCCGCGTCTCCGCCTGACCCGAACTGGCGTGACAGGAGCGCGCCACGCGCGCCTCAGCCACGCCAGTTCGCCGATCACGACGGCGCGGTGCGACTTTTACGGTTTTTGGGGCGTTCGCGGCCCGAACCGACGACACCGATGTCGGGCTTCCCCTTGCACGAATCGTCCCCCCGCGCCATGATGACACGGTTGTAATTCCACACGCGGTATTTCACGGATGAGATCCGCGGTTGCATCGACAGGCGAGGGGGCAGCCGATGCGAGAAATGCTCATCCAGCTCGAGGTCGATTCTCTGGATCGGCGGTGGCAAGAGCGGGCGAACTGTCTCGGGGTCGACCCCGATCTGTTCTTCCCGGAGCGGGGAGCGTCCACGAAGGAAGCCAAGTCCGTGTGCCACGGCTGCGAGGTGCAACCCGAGTGCCTCGAGTACGCGCTGCGGCACGGCGAGAAGTTCGGCATCTGGGGTGGGATGTCCGAGCGGGAACGCCGCCGCATCCGTCGCCAGCGCGCGCTCGCCCGCCGCGGCGCCAGCGCCTAGTTCTTGAAGTCGTCCGCCGGCTCGACGCCGGCGTCGGGATCGGGCCGCCAGCTCGGGCCCCGATCGATGCGGGCCTCGATCGTCACCTCGGCGTCCAGCCCGCTCCATTCGAGGAACTCGTCCGAGCACCGATCGAGTTCGGCGCGCGGGAGGAGTCCGACCAGCTCGACGTGCGCGATGTTCGTCTCCTCGCCAAGGGCCAGATCGCGCACGTGGAGGCAGGCCTCCTCCACGCCCGTCCGGTTCAGGTCGACGAGGTTCATCGACACCTGGGCGCGACCCTCGGACTCCAACAAGAAGCCGAGCGCGCGCACGCCCGGCAGGCCGCCGTCTCGATGGCGTATCGCACGCGCGATGCGGCGCGCGATCTCGACCTCCTTGGTGATCAAAAGGCAGTTGATCGCGACGAGGGGGCGGCGCGCGCCGACGGCCGTCGCGCCGAGTTGCGGATGGGGTCGCTCGGGGCCGAAGTCGGGCGGGCGCGCCCGAAAACCGTGCAGCCGCGCGTGCGGCAGGTCACGCCCCTCGGGGTCGGCGTCGTCGTAGCAGAACACGGGAATTTCGAACGTCTCGGCCCACCAGCGGGCAAACGAGCGCGCGGCCATGGCCGCGACCTGACGTTCCGCGTCGGTGCCGCCGAGCGCGGCGAATGGCAACACATCCAGCACCCCGAATCGGGGGTGCTGGCCGGCGTGGCTGCTGATGTCCACGTTGGCAACGACCGCGCGGGCGAGGTGACGGGCGGCGGCCTCGGCATCGCGCGCGCCGGGGCCGGCGAGCGTGAACACCGATCGGTGATGGTCGGCATCGGCGTGCACGTCGATGAGCGCCGAGCCGCACGCGTCCGCCAGACTCCGCAGTACCCGCAGGTCGCGTCCCTCCGACACGTTCGCCACGCACTCGAGCATCACCGCAGCGTAGATGCGTCGGTAGACCCCCAATGATTAGGGTCTATCGACGCCGCGAGAAAGCAGTACGTGACGACGTGAAAATCGGACTCGCGCTGCCGCAGTACGACTACTCGGTCGCAGGTGAGTGCCCCCTCCGATTCGAGACGATCGTCGACCATGCCCGGCGCGCCGAAACGCTCGGGTTCGACTCGGTGTGGTGCAGCGACCACCTCTTCCTCGATCTGGCCAAGTACGGCGGGCCACCCGATCGGGAAGGGTGCTTCGAGCCGCTCGTCACGCTGGCGGCGCTTTCCCGCCTCGTCGATCGGGTCCGGATCGGGACGTTGGTGCTGTGCGAAGCGTTGCGGCCGGCGTCGGTCGCGGCCAAATCCTTGGCGTCGCTCGACCGCATCAGCGGCGGCCGGCTCGATGTCGGACTCGGAGCCGGTTGGTACGAACCCGACTACGGGGCGATCGGCATGCCGATGCCAACCGCGAGCGAGCGGCTGGCGCGCCTGGCCGAGGCGGTCGACGTCGTCACCGGTCTGCTCGGTGGGGGGCCGGTCACATACGACGGCCGCTTCCACCGCGCCCGCGGTGCGCAGAACCTGCCGCCCGCGCTCCAACAGCCGCGGCCGCGCGTCTTCGTCGGTGGGTCGGGTGACCGGCTGCTGCGCCTCGTCGCCGAGCGCGCCGACGGATGGAACACCTGCTGGACATGGACGCCCGCGACATACCAGGCCCGTCTCGCCGTGCTCGACAGTGCGTGCGCGCGCGTCGGGCGCGATCCGGCGACGGTGTGGCGGACGCTCGGCCTCTACGCGCTCGCGGGAGAGGACGAGCGCGATTTGGCGCGGCGCTTCGAACGGCTCCGCGAATCGTCACCGCCCGGCATCACGGCGCTGCGCGACTTCGAGGCGTTCCGCGCCAACCGTCTCGTCGGAACGGTCGCCGAAGTGCGCGAGCACGCGCACCAGTGGCAGTCGCTCGGCATCGAGACGCTGATCCTCGGCGTTGGCTCGGTGCCGTTTCACGTCGGGGCGCCCGACGACGTCGAATTGCTGGCCTTCGCCCTGCGGTAGTGACGGCCGAGCCGGTTGGTAGCCTGGTCGGGCAATCTCCCAAGAGAGAGGTGTCGCCATGGGTCCCGAGTGGATCATCCCGCTCGTCATCATCTTGGTCCTGTTCGGCGGCTCGCAGATTCCGAAGTTGGCGCGCAGCCTGGGACAGGCGCAAAAGGAGTTCAAGCAAGGACTCTCGGAGGGAGCGAAGTCCGACGGTGAGAACGACCGCCCCGCGTCGGAGTCGTCCTAGCGCGGCGTCGGTGCGCTGAGGTCGCGGCGACGGCGCAGAATCCGGCGGCGTTCCCGCTCGGACGCGCCGCCCCAGACGCCGTGTTCGATTCGGCGCTCCAGCGCATACTCCAGGCACTCGCCGCGGACCGGACACGCCGCGCAGACGCGCTGCGCGGCTTCGACACCGAGCCCGTCAGACGGAAAGAACTCGGCCGGCGCCGCCCCCCGGCACCGAGCGTGGTGCATCCATCCGTTTTCGGGGGGAGGCTCGGAAATAGTCATATTTTCTTTTCCAACGTTTGATACGCCGGTTTGGTTCCCGAGGTTCACGATTGTGGCCATCCCCCGATAGAAGACTCAGCAAACTCTCAGACGCATGAGGAACGCTTCGGGATGTGTGTTCCGTCGAATTCGATTGTGAAGATTGACGGTGAGTTCGTTCCCCCCGCCGACATATCCGAAGCTGGAGCGATCCATGGATGAGCAATCGAACGATGCCGCGTCGTCGGAGGCGGCCGCAACCGCGGCGGCGCCGGCCGGGCCGCCGCCCGAGCCCGAGGAGCGCGCGGCGCCGCCATCGGAGCCGACCGTCGAAACGCCATTTGCCTTCGCGTCCGAGTCCTTCGTGCCGCCGGCGCCGGCGCGCCCGCCCGACGCCACGGCGCCGCTGATCGACACGCCGACCCCGCCCCGCGACACCCGGCGCGCCGCGTTCGTCGGCGGCCTCGCGGGTGCGCTGGTGGGCGCACTCGTCGCGGGGGGACTAGTGATCGCGTTCGACGACGATCCGCAGCCGGCCCGCCCGACGCCGGCGACCGTGTCGAACGACGATGACGACGACGCCCAGACCGCCAGCGCGCCCGTTGCGTTTCCGGGCGACATCCCGAGCATTCTCGACGCGGTACGGCCGGCAGTCGTCGCGATCGACGTCGGACCAGGGGGCCAAACGATCGGCACCGGCACCGGATTCATCATCGCCGCCGACGGCGTCATCGTCACGAACGCGCACGTCGTCGCCGACTTCGACACCGTGCGAGTCCACCTCACCGACGGCCGTGAGCTCGAAGGCGATGTCGTCGGTGCGGCGACTGGCTTCGACCTCGCCGTCGTGCAGGTAGACGCCACCGATCTGCCGACGGTCGCGCTCGGCGATTCCGACGCGCTCGACGTCGGCGATGGTGTCGTCGCGATCGGCAACGCGCTAGGCCGCTCCGAAGGCAGCGGCGCGACCGTCACGACCGGGATCGTGTCGGGTCTCGACCGGATCGTGCAGGTCGACCCGGCCGACCCGAGCTCGGCGCTGTTCAACGCGATCCAAACCGACGCTGCGATCAATCCGGGTAACTCGGGTGGACCGCTGCTCGACCTGAACGGACGCGTCATCGGCATCAACACCGCGATCGCCGATCCCGCGTTCTCGAACAACGTCGGGTTCGCGATCTCGATCTCGTCGGCGAAGGTCGTCATCGACGACCTGCGGGCCGGTCGCGATCCGCAAGTTCCGTTCCTCGGCGTCGCGACCGAGACCATCACCGCCGCGATCGCGCAGGAGGTCGGAGTCGAGCAGGGCGCGCTGGTGCGGGAGGTCACGCCCGGTTCGGGCGCTGCGGCCGCCGGGCTCGTCGAGGGCGACGTGATCGTGGGAATCGCCGGCACCGACATCGACCGCTTCGAAGACGTGGCGAGCGAGATCCGCCGCCACCGGCCCGGCGACGAGGTCGAGGTCGCGATCATCCGCGACGGCGACAAGCGCACGATCACGGTGACGCTCAGCGAGCGCCCCGACGACGCGTAGCGACCCCTCCGGTAGCCTGCCGCCATGGCGATGGAACCCGAAGAGCTTGAGGAGGAGATCCCACCGCGCGGGCACGTGAAGGTCGTCTACACGGGTCCGATCGCGCCGCACTGGGAGATCCACGGCGTGTTCGGCGAACGCGGAATCATCGACGAGTTCCGCCAGCGCGCGATGGCGCGACTGCAGCTGTTGCCGGTGTACGACCCGCAGTTCCGTCGCAACCGCGAGCGCGTCGCCCGCGACGCCGAACGAGAGCACCTGATCCTCGAGTGGGACCTCGGCGACGACAGCGAGTAGCGCCGGCTCGTCGTTTTCGATTCACGCCTCGTTCATCTTGTCGCCACCTGCTTCTTCATCGTTCGTTTACTCGCGCTCCCTACCGTCCGCCGCGACAGAACACTTCGGCACCGACCGGGAGGCCCGACGAAATGCTGCGACGCTCATCCGCACTCTGGCGACCGCTCACCTTGATGCTTGCGCTGGTTCTCGTCGTCGCCGCGTGCGGCGGTGACGACGATGACGACGGCAACGGCACCGGCACCGAAGCCGAGGACGAAGACGAAGCGGGCGAGCCCTCCGGCGAGATCCGCATCGACGGCTCGAGCACCGTCACACCGCTGATCTCGATCACCGCCGAGGACTTCCAGATCGCGAACCCAGGTGTCCGCGTGACGGTGGCAACGTCGGGCACCGGGGGCGGCTTCGAGAAGTTCTGCAATGACGAGACCGACATCTCGATGGCCTCGCGCGCCATTGCCGACGACGAAGTCGAGGCGTGCGGCGCGAATGGCATCGAGGCGCTCGAGTTGGCCGTCGCCAACGACGGCCTGTCGGTCGTCGTCAACCGGGACAACGACTGGGCCGAGTGCCTCACCGTCGAGCAGCTCAACGCGATTTGGGCACCCGACAGCACGCTCAGCAACTGGAGCGAGGTCGACCCGTCCTTCCCCGACGAGCCGCTGACCCTCTACGGCGCGGGCTCCGACTCGGGCACCTTCGACTACTTCACCGATGCGATCAACGGTGAGGAGGGCGCAACCCGCACCGACTACAACCCGTCGGAGGACGACAACGTGACCGTTGCCGGGGTTCGGGGCGAGCTTGGCGCCATGGGATACTTCGGCCTGTCGTACCTGCTCGAGAACGAGGGCGATGTGAAGGGTGTGGCGATCGACGGCGGCGGCGGTTGCGTCGAGCCCAACAACGACACGGTGCAGTCCGGTGAGTACGTGCCGCTCGGGCGCGAACTGTTCGTGTACACGAAGGCCGCGGCGGCGGCCCGGCCCGAGGTGAAGGCGTTCGTGGAGTACTACTTCGAGAACCAGGACGCGATCGCCTCCGAGGCGCTGTTCGTGCCGCTCACCGACGACCAGGTCGCGACGGCAGAGGAGCAGTTGGCCGCCATCGAGGGCGTCTGACATTGGCGACGACCTCTCCGATCGACCTGAGGTTCTGGCGGGAGGGGAGCTTGCTCCCCTCCCGCCACCTACGTCGACGTCTCTTGGTGGAGCGCGGGGTCAAGATTTGCTTGTTCTTCGTAGCGCTCGTCTCGGTCGCCGTCACGATCGCGATCGTGCTCTCGCTGCTGCGCCCCGCACTCGAGTTCTTCGGCGAAGTCTCGCTGCACGAATTCTTCACGGGTACGACATGGGCACCGTTGTTCGTCCCCGCGCACTTCGGTGTGTGGCCGTTGCTCGTCGGGACGTTCCTGACGATGGCGATCGCGGTCGTCGTTGCCGTGCCGTGCGGGCTCGGTGCCGCGTTCTACCTGAGCGAGTACGCGCGGCCGCGCACGCGCGCGATCGTCAAGCCGGTCCTCGAGGTGCTCGCCGGCGTGCCGACGGTCGTGTTCGGCTTCTTCGCGCTGTACTTCGTCAACCCCGAGTTGGTGCAGCGATTCTGGCCGATTGGACGGGTGGGTACCTACTCGGCGCTTGCGGCCGGGCTCGTGGTCGGGATCATGATCCTGCCGACGATGGCGTCACTGGCCGAGGATGCGATGTCGGCCGTCCCGAACTCGTTGCGCGACGGCGCGCTCGCGCTGGGGGCGACCCGCCGGGAGGTATGCACCAAGGTCGTGTTCCGCGCGGCGCTCTCCGGCATCGTCGCCGCCACCGTTTTGGCGCTCTCGCGGGCGATCGGAGAGACGACGATCCTGCTCATGGCGTCGGGCAGCAATCCGCAGTTCACTGCCGACCCGGGCCGGGGCGTACAGACCATGGCATCGTTCGTCGGTTTCGCGGGTATCGGTGACGTGCCGACCGGCTCGACCGGTTACAAGACGATCTTCGCGGTCGGCCTCTTGCTGTTCGTGATCACTTTCGTGTTGAACGTCATCAGCGCGCGTGTTGTGCGACGATTCCGTGAGGAGTACGAATGACGGCGATCGAGATCGCGGCTCGCCCGGAATCGGTTCCGTCGTTGGCGGCGAGCATGCGCCCCGGCCGGCGGGCGCTCGACGTGTTGTTCCGCGGGCTGTTGATCCTCAGCCTGATGATCGCGTTGGTGACGTTGTTCACGCTGCTCATCGACACGTTTCTCCAAGCGCGCCCGCGCCTCAACGGCGCGCTCATCGAGAACATGCCGTCGGCTCGCCCGGCCCGGGCCGGGTTCCAGTCGGCGATCTGGGGATCGCTGTGGTGCGTCGGCATCACGGCCGCGGTCTCGTTGCCGCTCGGCGTCGGAACCGCGGTGTTCCTCGAGGAGTTCGCGCCGAAGAACCGGTGGTACATCCGCTTCATCGAGCTGAACATCCAGAACCTCGCCGGGGTGCCGTCGGTGATCTTCGGCATCCTGGGCTTGGCTTTCGTCGCGCGTGGGCCGTTGGATTGGGGCTTCACGGTGGGGACGGGCGCGATGGTGCTCACGATCCTCGTGCTGCCAACGGTGATCATCGCGTCTCGTGAAGCGATACGCGCCGTGCCGCCGTCGTTGCGAGACGGCGCGCTGGCGCTGGGTGCGACACGCTGGCAGACGGTATGGCGACAGGTGTTGCCGTCGTCGATTCCCGGGATCGCGACCGGCAGCATTCTCTCGGTGTCGAGGGCGCTTGGCGAGACGGCGCCGCTGCTGCTGCTGGGGGCATTGACGTTCGTGACGTTCAACCCCGACGGGCTCGACAGCGGGTACACGGTGCTCCCGATGCTGATCTTCAAGTACGCGTCGGAGGCAAAATCGGAGTTCCAGGTGGTCGCGGCGGCGGGCATTGTGGTCCTGCTCGGGATGCTGTTGCTCCTCAACACGACCGCGATCCTCGTTCGGAACCATTTCCAGAAGCGTCGATACTGACGCGACCCGGCGGAGTAACAATGAGCGAGCTGTCGGTACAACAAGGCGAGATCGGAACCGCAGTGCGTGAACCTGTGCCGAACGACGATCCGGTCGTCGAACGAGTCGTGGTCTCGGCGCGCGGGCTGGAGGTGTACTACGGCACCTTCCGGGCCGTGCGCGACGTCGACCTCGACATCCGGCACGGGGAGATCACCGCCCTCATCGGTCCTTCGGGATGTGGGAAGTCCACGGTGCTGCGGTGCTTCAACCGCATGAACGACCTCATCCCGAGTGCTCGCGTCATCGGCACCCTTACCTATCACGGCATCGACCTCTACGGTCCGGACGCGCACCCGGGCGAGGTGCGGCGGCGCATCGGCATGGTGTTCCAGAAGCCCAACCCGTTCCCGAAGTCGATCTTCGAGAACGTCGCGTTCGGACCAAAGGTCAACGGAGTCCGACGCAAGGGCGAGCTGACCGACATCGTCGAGCACTCGTTGCAGCGCGCGGCGTTGTGGGACGAGGTCAAGACGCGCCTCAAGAGCTCGGCACTCGGTCTTTCCGGCGGCCAGCAGCAGCGCTTGTGCATCGCGCGCGCGATTGCGATCAATCCCGAGGTACTACTGATGGACGAGCCGTGCTCCGCGCTCGATCCGATCGCCACCGCGCGGATCGAGGATCTCATGCAGGAGATCAAGGCGGAGTTCACGATCGTCATCGTGACTCACAACATGCAGCAGGCCGCGAGAGTGAGTGATCGCACCGCGTTCTTCACGACTGAGACCAGTGAGGAAGACGACCGGCGGACGGGTGTCCTGATCGAGTTCGACCGGACGGAGACGATCTTTTCCAACCCGGCCGACGAGCGCACGGAGAGCTACGTAACGGGGCGTTTCGGGTAGGTGGCCATGGATCGGGGACGCGAGCCGTCGCCGCGCCGTCCGCTGCGGCACCACTTCACCGGCGAGCTCGAGCAGATCCGGCTCCAGGTCGAGCTGATGGCGCTGCGGGTCGCCGACGCGTTGCGCGGCGCGCACGACGTTCTCGAATCCGGCAGCGCGGAGCGTGCCGCCCAGGTCGTTGCCGCCGACGACGAGATCGACGACATGTTCGTGTCGCTGACCGAGCGCTGCTACGACGTGATCCGGCGCGAGAGCCCGGTCGCGTCCGATCTCCGCCTCGTCGTCTCGGTTATCCGGATCCTGGAGGAATTCGAGCGGATCGGCGATCTCGCGCTCCGTGTCGTGAAGGTCTACGACGATCAGAAACTGCTCGAG
Source organism: Actinomycetota bacterium (assembly GCA_052390615.1). Lineage (GTDB taxonomy): Bacteria > Actinomycetota > Acidimicrobiia > IMCC26256 > PALSA-610 > JBQTGT01. The sequence goes on along the minus strand of JBQTGT010000029.1, from coordinate 14,520 downwards.
TCGTATCCGGTCATCCTCGAGACGTTGCTCCAGATGTGCCGCGTCGCCGAGGAGTCGTTCGCGATCGCGGTGGATGCGTGGTCGACCGGAGATTGCGATCGAGCCGCGGCGCTGATCGCGCGAGAGCGAGTTATGGATCAGCACCTGACCCGACTGACGACACGTTTGCTCGCGCTGGCAGGTCCGGACGCGACGCACGTCGCGATCACCGCGGTACTCGTCGGGCGTTCGCTGGAACGGATCAGCGACCACGCCGTCGTGATCGGGGAGCGATTGCGGTACCTGCTGACCGGCGACTCGACCTATCTCGCGGCCGAGGTGCGCTGACGCCTACTCCGCCGCCGGTTCGTGTTGGCGGCTCGGCGGTTCGGGAAGTTCGCCCGTCGCCATGAAGTTCACCCACTTGCCCACCAAAACGGCGTGATCGGCGATCCGTTCGTAGTACCGGCCGACCAGCGCGACCTGTACTGCTTGCTGGATCCCCGCCTCGTCGACTTGGCACAACGCGAAGATCGCGTGAAACAGCTCCTTTTGGAGGTCGTCCATGACGTCGTCCATGTCGGAGAGCACGTCGGCCTTCGTCGCATCCTCGTCGGCGAACGCATCCATCGCCACGCGGAACTGCACGGTTGCCTGCTCACCCATACGGTCGATGATCCCGCGCAGGCGCGGGTGCAGCTCGGTGGGGTACAGCCGCCGCGCCGCCTTGGCGATCGTCACCGCGAGATCGGCCGACAACCCGATCTCTTGCAGGATGCGCAATACCGCGAGCAGCGTCCGCAGATCGTGCGCGACCGGCTGTTGGAGCCCGATCAGACGGTACGCCTGCGTCTCGATGGACAGGCTGAGCTCGTCGACGGCGCGGTCGTGCTCGAGCACCTGATCGACGAGCGTCAGGTCTCGATCGAGGAGCGCGTGCGTCGCACCGGCCACAGCCTCGCCCGTCGCCGCCGCGGCTCGTTGCACGTCGGCGCGGACGTCAGCCAGCGCGTCCTGGAACCGCTTTCTCGCCTCTTCCACGCTCGCGTCCTCGGCTCGACGTTCGGGTCGTGCCCCCTTTGTAGAGCACGCGCCGGTTTTTTTCATGCCGCGGCCGACTGTTCACCCCTGGGTCACGTCCGCGCAACCGCACGGACAGGCTCGGGGATTCCCTGCCCCGCTACGCTTCGCGGCGAGGGCAACCGCCCGTCGGCCCAGGTAGGCGTCCATACCCAGGCACTGCGTCCCATGCTTCTCGCCGGCGGCGACTCGGTGAACGTCGGGCTCGCCGTCATCGCGATCGTCGCCGTTGCGGGCGCGCTCGCCGTCGGTCTCTCGCGGCGGGCGCAGCGCCGGGCAGATGCCGCGCTCGTTCGTCGCCTCGGCCTCCCGCCGGGAACCGCGACCGGTGCCGCGATCGACCACGTGTTGGAGGAGACGGAGGAGCGCGTTGCCGGCGCCGAAGCGATGCAACATTGGCTCGTCGGAGCCCTGGATCAGGCCACCGATGCCATCGTCGTGGTCGACCGGATCGGCCGCGAGGTCGTGCGGAACGCGGCTGCCCGCCGGTTCGAGGGTGCTCGTCACGGTGACGCGTTGGCGGAGGAGGCGATTGTCGACGTGCTGCAGCGAGCCCTCAGGGGACGCGATGCCGAGCGCGAGATTCAGCTCTACGGGCCGCCTCGGCAGGTGCTGTTGCTGCGCGCGTACACGTTGCGAACCGGAGGCGAGGTCACGGGCGCGGTTGCGTTCACGCGTGACATCTCCGAATCGAGGCGCGTCGAGAGTGTGCGCCGTGACTTCGTCGCCAACGTGAGCCACGAGCTGAAGACGCCGATCGGTGCGCTCGGACTCCTCGCGGAGACGATGGCCACGAGCGACGATCCCAAGGTCATGCGACCGCTCGCCGATCGCGTGCTGCGGGAAGCCGACCGCTTGGCGCGCCTCGTCGACGACTTGCTCAATCTGTCGAACATCGAGGCGCAAGAGGCGCCCGTGCGCGCGCCCCTGCCCGTCGCGCTGCTCCTGGCGGAGGCGATCGACCACGTGCAGGCCGCGGCCGACGTCGCCGGCGTGCCCGTCCGACTCGTTCCCGAGGCGCCCGATATCGAGATCAACTGTCACCATCGCCAACTGCGCAGCGCGTTCGTCAACTTGCTCGACAACGCCATCAAGTACTCGACGGCCGGCGACGTCGTGGAAGTCGGCGCCAGAGTCGAAGGCGAGCGGGTGGCGCTGAGCGTGCGCGACCACGGACACGGCATTCCGACGCGTGATCTCGAACGAATCTTCGAACGGTTCTACCGCGTCGACCGTGCCCGCAGTCGCGAAACCGGCGGCACCGGCTTGGGCCTCGCGATTGTCCGTCACGTCGTCCAAGCACATGGCGGTGAGGTGAAGGTCGAGTCGCGCGAGGGCGAGGGATCAACCTTCACGCTCTACCTCCCGATTACCAATGGCGGCCAGCGCACAATGTCGGAAGCATCATGAGCACGATGACCCCGGAGGCTGGTTGATGGCGGATCCGCCGCTGATTCTGGTAGTCGACGACGAGCAGTCGTACCGCGAAGCGTTGTCGGTCGCGCTGAAACGCGAGGGCTTCCTCGTCGAAACTGCCGCCGATGGGATAGAGGCCATCGCGCGCTTCGACGCGTCGAGGCCGGCACTCGTGCTCCTCGACGTGATGCTGCCGAAGATGTCCGGCGTGGACGTGTGCCGCGAGCTGCGGACGCGGTCGCGAGTCCCGATCATCATGGTCACGGCGAAAACCGCCGAGATCGATGCGGTGGTCGGGCTCGAGGTCGGCGCTGACGACTATGTGAGCAAGCCGTTTCGGCTGCGCGAGCTGGTCGCGCGCGTACGCGCGGCGTTACGCCGAGTGCCGATCGTGGACGAGGACCGATCGCATCCGGAGGTGCTGGAAGTCGGCGACGTGCGCCTGGATGCGGCGCGCCACGACGTGTATGTGCGCGGCGAGGCCGTCGCGCTGCCGCTCAAAGAGTTCGAGCTGCTCGAGATTCTGATGGCCAACGCGGGCCGCGTGTTGACACGCGACGTGCTGATCGATCGCGTGTGGGGCCCGAACTACTTCGGGGACACCAAGACGCTCGACGTCCACATCAAGCGTCTGCGGTCCAAGATCGAGCCCGACCCCGCCCGCCCCGGTCGCATCGTGACCGTGCGGGGAGTCGGTTACCGCTACGAACGCGCCGCCGCCGCGACTGCATGACCGACCAGCGCATCAAGGCGTATGGTCGAGGGTGCTGAGCAACGCCTCGACGCGGGTGCGGATGTCGTCGCTGATGGGGCGCACGGCGTCGATGCCCTTTCCGGCCGGGTCCTCGAGCTCCCAGTCTTCGTAGCGTTTGCCGGGATAGAACGGGCACTCGTCGCCGCAGCCCATCGTCACGACGACATCAGCCGCCTGCACGATCTCGTCGGTCCAGCGTTGGGGTGTCTCGCCCGCGATGTCGATGCCGACCTCGGCCATGGCTTCGATCGCGGCCGGGTTCACCTTCTCGGCGGGTTCCGATCCGCCCGACCAGCCGATCGCACGCCCGGCCGCGAGATGGTTGAAGAAGCCGAGCGCCATCTGCGAGCGGCCGGCATTGTGGATGCAGAGAAACAGGACGTGCTTCATGCAGCCCTCCCCTCGGGGACGACGACGTCTTCCGCGCGGACGTCGGGATACAGAAATCGAATCAGCGCGCCCGTCAGCAGCGCGGCGACGACCTGGCATGCAACGAACGCCGGCGCGGACGCGGGCTCGATCCCCGCGAACGTGTCGCTCAACGTCCGAGCGATCGTCACCGCCGGATTCGCGAACGACGTCGACGACGTGAACCAGTACGCGGCCGCGATGTAGCCGCCAACCGCGAACGGCGCAGTTGCGCTCCGCCCGGATCGAACGACACCGAAGATCACCAACAGCAAGCCCATAGTCGCGACCAAGAACCCGGTTCCCAGTGCTTCGGCCGTGCACTTGCGCGCGAGCTTGTATTGCACGCGTCAGCAGCAGCGCGTGGCGGACTCGGCGGCCGCACCGCAGCACAGCGTGTCGACGCCCGCGTCGGCGCCGGGTGCGACGGCCCGCAGCTCACCGGCGGGCATCTCGGCGTCGGCGAGGACGGTGTAGATCTCCCACGGTTCGCCGTCGGGGGCATCGACCCAGACCTTGTCTTGCACCGCGTAGCAACACGAAACGTTCTCCTCGGTTGCCGTCGTGAGGCCTTCTGCCGAGAGGCGCGTCTGGGCGGCCGCGACTTCGTCGGTGCTCATAACTTCGACACCGAGATGGTTCACGGTTCCTGGCTTGCCGTGGCCCTCGATGAGCACGAGCTTCAGCGGGGGCGAATCGATCGCAAAGTTCGCGTACCCGGGTCGTCGCTTCTCGGGTGCCGATGCGAACAGCGTCGAGTAGAAGTCGGCCGCCACGTCGATGTCGGCGACGTTGAGTGCGAGCTGGACCCTGGACACGGCACCTCCAACACATTGACGATTGTCGATGAATTGATCCTCGCGGATGCATCGACGTCTGTCAATGGGTAGACTGTGGGGCGTGGCTCGAACTCCGACGCCGATCGCCGGGCGCGACCTCGGCGACTGCTGCCCATCGGTGCTCGCCGCGCCGCTCGACGAGCCGGACGCCGCCGACCTGGCCGCCGCGTTCGCCGCCCTCGCGGACCCGGTGCGACTCCGACTGCTCAGCCTGATCGCGACCGCGGGCGAGGTGTGCGCGTGCGACCTCCTCGAACCGCTCGGCAAGTCGCAACCGACGATCAGCCACCACACGAAAGCGCTTGCAGAAGCGGGACTGATCGTCGGCGAGAAACGCGGTCGTTGGGTGTGGTGGCGCGTCGTCCCCGAGCGTGTCGATGCACTGCGTAAAGCGCTGAGCTGACCGCATCGCGCGCCACGAATCCCGAAGGGTTGGACTCTTCCGAGCGCGAACCCCGTGGTGTCGTTCCGCGGCAGCTGAATCCTTCGGGGCCAAGTTCGCCAAGACCCCAAGGATGCGTCGATAGACCCTCAAAATTTGGGGTCTATCGACGCCGCGGGGCGACCTTTATGCGCGACGGCAGGAGATCGTCCGACGGCGGCGTGAGATCGATGACGATCCCCGCCGCGGGCTGGGGCGGATGAGCCGCGACATATTCCGTGAGCCGGTCGAGGATGTCCTCCGGTGAACCCGGCTGCTGTTTCCGTTGCCGTCGGTCGTCGGTCATTGCATCTCCCATCCGTGGGTCTGAGCCCCTGTACACGCTATCCAAATCTTACGAGCGCGGCTTCGTACGCCGCCTTCTCGCGCGGCGTGCCCAGGTTTGGCGACTCGAACCTGTCGACGACCGTGCCTTGCTTGTCGATCACGAACGTCGCACGCCGAGCGGCGCCGAGCTGCTCGTTGAACACGCCGTAGCTGCGCGAGACCTCGCCATGAGGCCAGAAGTCGGAGAGCACCGGGAATGTGAACCCTTGCCTCTCCGCCCACTGCTTCTGGGCGTGGCGCGTGTCGCACGAGATCGCGATCACCTGCGCGGATGCGCTCTCGTACTGCGACAGGTCGTCGCGGAGCGAGCACAGCTCACCCTCGCTGACGCCCGTGAACGTGAACGGATAGAAGACCAGCACGACGTTCTTGTCGCCGCGGAATTTCGACAGCGTGACGTCGCTCCCGTCTTGGTCTTTGAGGGTGAAATCGGGGGCCTCTCCGCCGACGGCGACCATGGCGACCATGTGGATCCTCTACTCGGGAACGACAGTGCCGCCAGTGTACGAGCCGTAGCGTTCACGACTTCAGTCGGGCGGTGGCGGCAGATATTTCGCGCTGATCGGATCGCCGGTCGCGTGGAACCCGACGACCCACGTGCAGCCCTTCGGGCACTCGAGCGTGGGACCGAGGTCGACGCCGCGGCTCTCGAAGTGTTCGAGCAGCATCGGGATGACGTCGCCGTGGCTGCACATCACCACGTCGTGATGGGTGTGCTTGCGCACGAGCGTCATCGCATCCTCGTGCTTGGCGCCTTCGGCGAGCGCGTCGAGCGGCTCGATCGCGAGGCGACGCTCGCCCGCGAGCGGCGCGACCGATTCGAGGCAGCGCACGTACGGGCTCGACAGCACGCGATCGATGTGCGCGTCGGCGAGCACGTCGAGCAGCCCGTCGGCTTGTCGCTGGCCGCGTCGGGACAGCGGTCGCAGCCAATCCTCGCGGTCCCAAGCGGCGCGTTCGCCGGCTTTGGCGTGCCGAACGAGATACAGCGTCACAACGTCTCCACGAGGTGCCGATCAGCGGGGTACGAGAGCAGTGTCGCGGCTTCGGCCGCCGGAATCCAACGCACGGCGTCGATTTCGTCGTTGGGCGTGAACCCGGTGAACGACACCGGCGTCATCCTCCAGTACCGCACCTGCTTGGGACGATGGTTGCGATCGCGGTAACGCACCGTGCGGAGCTCTTCGCCGAGTGCGCACACCCAGCCGGTCTCCTCGGCAACCTCCCTGATGGCAGTGTCCTGGGCGCGCTCGTCCGGCTCGAGCTTGCCTTTGGGGATGCTCCAGTCGTCGTAGCGAGGCCGGTGGACGACCAGCACCTCTGGCCCGTTCGCGCCATCCCTGATCACCACCCCACCCGCGGCGTCGACGGTCTTCACCACTTCGGCGTGCGAGCGCGGACCTTCTTCCACGCCTCCGGGAACTGCCGGCGCGCCTCGTCGGCCGTCTCGACCTCGACCTGGGCGAGCATGCCCGCCGCGAAGGCCTCGTTGGCCGGACACTGCTCGGCGGTCTTCGCCAGCCACGCGCGCGCGACGACGGCGTCTTGGTGCTCACCGAGGACGTCCTGCACACGGGCGACCGCGCGCGCGAAGCGCGCCGTGTCTTTGCCGAACACGACCGCGGTGGCTTCGGCTGCATAGCGGCACCGCTTGGCGCGGATGCGGACCGCGTGGAGCGCTTCGTCGGGAGGATGCGCGCCCAACGTCGCCACCGCGGATGCGAGCTTCTTCCAGGGTTTGCGTACGACCCGCCGCAGTGCCGTGCGGGCCGGCGCGTCGGCGGCGGGCGAGAGCTTGGGCGTGTGGGCCGCGATGTCGAGCCGCTCGCGTAGCGCGCGAAAGCGCGGCGTCGACAACGCCGCGGTCAGCTCGCTGCGGGCGGCATCCCAGTCGGCGATCAGCCGGCGCACCACGCGGTCGGCGGCCTCGTGTTCGGTATCGGGCAGACGAGTCGCGTGCGCGCGCAATCGATCGCGCATGACTTCGATGTCGCGGACCGCGCCCAGCTCCGCCCCGAGCCAGCGCAGCTCCGCTCGCAGCTCGTCGGCCCACTCGGGATCGACGAAGTCGCCGAACGTCCGCAGATCGGAGCGCAAGCGCCGGGTCGCGACGCGCGCCTGGTGCACGTCCTCGGGATCGTCGCCGCGGCGCAAGCCGTCTTCGTGCGCCGCGAGCCGCGCGACCGAGCCGGTGATCGCCTTCCTCACGACATCCGCGACGCGCGTGGCCATGGTCGAGCTAGCCGTCGGTCGAACGCGTCTTCGCCCGCGCGACCGCCAGCTCCTGGAACCGGACGTGTGACTCGATGCCGTGCACGGCCGGCACCTTGTTCCAGGTGCCGTCGGAGCGCAACGACCACGCGAGCACGTCGTCGTCGAGGTTCAGGGTAAGTATCTCGTCGAGGCGGGCCCGCAGCCGTGGCTCGGTGACGCGCAGCATCGCTTCGACGCGGCGATCGAGGTTGCGGGCCATGAGGTCGGCCGACCCGATGATGTAATCGCTGTCTTGGGCGCCCGGTACGCCGAAGCGGAAGATGCGTGAGTGCTCGAGATACCGGCCGACGATCGAACGCACGGTGATGCGCTCGGAGAGACCGGGAACGCCGGGCCGCAGCCGACACATTCCCCGCACGATCAGGTCGATGCGTGCGCCCGCGGTGGACGCGGCGTACAGCTCGTCGATCATGTCGATGTCGACTAGCGAGTTCACCTTCATCGTCATCTGCCCGCCCGGCCGCGCCTGTTCGCGAATCAACGCCCGCAGCGTCTCGCGGAGTTGGGTCGGCGCGACGATCAGGCGGCTGTACTCGCCGGGTCGGCTGTAGCCGGTGAGGTGGTTGAAGAACTCGCTGATGTCCGCGCCCAGCTCGGGATCGGCGGAGAGCACGCCGAGGTCCTCGTAGAGGCTCGCGGTCTTGGGGTTGTAGTTGCCGGTGCCGACGTGGCAGTAACGACGAATGCCGTCGGCCTCCTGGCGCACGACCAACAGGATCTTGCCGTGCGTCTTCAGCCCGACCAATCCGTACACGACGTGCGCGCCCGCGCGTTCGAGCATCCGGGCCCGTTCGATATTCACCTGCTCGTCGAAACGCGCCTTCAGCTCTACGAGCGCCACGACCTGCTTGCCCGACTCGGCTGCCTTCGCGAGCGACGCGACGATGCCGGCCTCGTCGCCGCTCGTGCGATACAGCGTCTGTTTGATCGCGAGCACCCGCGGGTCGTCCGCCGCCCGTGCAACGAACGCCTCGACCGTGCTCGTGAACGAGTCGTACGGGTGATGCAGCAGCACGTCGCCGCCGCGCATCGCCCACATCATGTCCGTCTCCTCGCCGCCGGCAAGCGACGGCGGGGTCTGCGGCGTGAACGGCGGGAACTTCAGCTCGGGGCGGCGCAACCCGTACACCGCGGAGAGGCCCGAGAGGTCGAGTGGGCTGTCGACGACGTAGGTGTCTTGCGGTTCGACCTCGAGCTCGCGGTGCAACAAGTCGAGCACGTCCGGCGTCATGCGCGTGTCGACTTCGAGGCGGACCGCAACTCCGAACTTCGTGCGCTGCCGCAGCACGAGCTCGATCGCGGCGAGGAGATCCTCGGCTTCGTCGCTGAGCTCGAAGTCGGTGTCACGCGTGACGCGGAACGGATGATGGTCGAGCACATCCATGCCCGGGAACAGCGCGGGCAAGTGCGCGGCGATGACCTGTTCGAGCGGAACGAACCGGTTCCGGCGCCGAACGGCGACGAACCGCGGCAGCAGGGGCGGCACCTTCACGCGGGCGAAGCGCTGCTCGCCGGTGACGGAGTCGCGCACCTGTACCGCTAGGTTCAGCGAAAGGTTCGAGATGTACGGGAACGGGTGGGCGGGGTCGACCGCGAGCGGCGTGAGCACCGGGAAGATGCGCTCCTCGAACTCTCGGCGGAGCTCGGCCTGCTCGTCGGCGTCGAGATTGTCCCAATCGGCGAATTCGACGCCCGCTTCTTCGAGGGCGGGCGCGATGTCCTTGGTGAAGGCGGCGGCCTGGCGCGTCACCAACTCCTCGACCCGCTCTCGGATGGCGCGCAGCTGCTCGACCTGGTCGAGCCCGTCGGGGGAGTCGCCGCGCACGCCCAGCGCGAGCTGCTCCTTCAGACCCGACACGCGGACCTGGAAGAACTCGTCGAGGTTCGAGCTGAAGATTGAGAGGAACTTCGCGCGTTCGAGCAGCGGCAGCGACGGGTCCTCGGCGAGCGCGAGCACGCGCGCGTTGAAGTCGAGCCACGAAAGCTCGCGGTTGAGGTATCGCGCGTCGTCGCCGGTCGGGGAGCCGACAACATCGGGAAGCGCCATCGGCCAATCGTACTGGCGAGAAATGGGGTCGATCCCGGGCCGCCGGCGACCCGGACTCCGGGGGGTGCCAGTCGTGTCCGGGCCGCAAGGCGACCACCAGTTGCGTGGCGGGGAGGCCACCCCCGGGACGGTACACATCCGATGTTGCGGCGATTCGGCCACCGCGCGACATTTGCGTGACCGTCCCGTGAACGAAGGATCGCGGGTCGGTGTTCACCGCGGGCGGCGGTAGCGTAGATCGTTACGGACGCCCAGCGACGCCCGGTTGCACCGCGGCCAGTTCGACGGCTCGAGTCGACGACGTTCACGCCGTTCGCGCGCCTCGCGCTCGCGCACGCGGTCGGCGTGATCGGCGACGTGTTCGTGACCGTCTCCCTCGCCGACTCGATTTTCTTCTCGGCGACGACGCATGCCGCGCGCCCGAACGTCCTGCTGTACCTGCTGATCACGATGGCGCCCTTCGCGGTCGTCGCCCCCGTGCTCGGGCCCATGCTCGACCGGACCCGCGGCGGCCGCCGTTGGCTGATCGCAGCAGCATGTGCCGGGCGGGCGGCGCTGTGCCTGCTGATGGCGAACGCGATCGACGACATCCTCCTGTATCCGCTCGCCTTCGGATCGCTGGTGCTGTCGAAGGGGCAGTCGGTCGCCAAGAGCGCGCTCGTGCCCGCCGTCGTCGACGATCAGGACGAGCTCGTGCTCGCGAACTCGCGACTGTCGCTGATCAGCATCGCGGGCGCCATCGTCGCCGGCCCGATCGCGGCCGCGATTCTCAAGCTGGCAGATGCCGAGTGGGTGCTGCGCGTCGGCGCCATCGTGTTCATCTTCGGTGTCGTCTCCGCCCTCGCGATCCCGCGGGCGAAGGTGGTCGGTCGGCCCGAGACCGAGCACGACCGCGAGCTGCTGCACAGTCGCAGCATCATGATCGCGGGCACTGCGATGGGCCTCGTGCGCGGGGTTGTGGGCTTCACGACGTTCTTCGCGGCGTTCGTGCTGAAGAAGCAAGGCGAGCCCGCGTGGATTTTCGGCCTCGTGCTCATAGGCAGTGCGATTGGCAACGCCATCGGCACGATCGTCGCCCCGCTCGTGCGCCGCAAGATCCAAGAGGAGTGGATCCTCGCCGGGTCGCTCATCGTCCCGGCGCTCCCGCTCCTCATCGCGGCGCGCTCCTACGGACGCGTCGCGCTCATCTTCGCGGCGGGCGCGATCGCGGCGTCGGCGGCGGCGGCGCGGCTCGCGTTCGACAGCTTGTTGCAACGCGACGGTGCCGACGCGGCCCGCGGCCGTGCGTTCGCGCGCTTCGAGACGCGATTCCAGATCGTCTGGGTGCTCGGTGGGGTGTTCGCGGTGATCTTCTTCGGCGGCGGCCGCGCCGGCATTTTTCTTGTCGCAGTCGCGCTGCTGTTCGGCGGATTGTCGTACGTCGGAGCCGTTCGCCGGCAGGCTGCACCACGGGAACCGCGACCCCCCGAGAAAACCCCCGGCGCGCCGCGCCACCGACGGCTAGAACGACGGAATGCCAATCGAAATCCGCGCGGTCGAATCAACTGAAGTCGACGACCTGATCGCGGCCGACCACCGCGGGTTCGGCCAAGCTCCGAGCAAGCCCGACGCCTCTCGATCGTGGGCCGAGGGAGAGCTCGATCGCACCCGCGTCGCATTCGAAGACGGCGCGATCGTCGGGTTGAGCCGCGCCTATTCGTTCGAGCTCACGATGCCCGGCGGCGCGCTCGTGCCCGCGGCGGCGGTGTCATGGGTCGCGGTGCTCCCGACGCATCGTCGGCGCGGGGTCCTAACCGCGATGATCGCCGCGCTGCACGCCGACGCGCGCGAACGCAGCGAACCGATCGCGATGCTCACTGCGTCGGAGAGTCTCATCTACGGCCGCTTCGGATACGGCATCGCGACGTGGCGGCTCGGCCTCTCGATCGAACGTGCCCGCGCCCGGTTCGCGCAGCCGGTCAACAACACCGGCCGCATCCGCTTGTTGAGTCGCGAGGAAGGGGAGAAGGTCCTCCCTAGCGTGTACGAACAGGTGCGGCTCGTGCGTCCGGGGATGGTGTCGCGGCCCGACTTCTGGTGGCCGGCTGTGTACTGGGGTCACATAGTTTCGAAGGACAAGGCGAACTTCATCGCCGTGCACGAGGACGCGAACGGCGCGGCCGACGGCTTCGTCGCCTACGAGATGATCTCCGACGAGTGGAGCGGCGGTCTCTCGCAGCGGAAGCTGATGATCTGGGACTTCCAGACCGCGAACCCGAGGACGTGTGCCGCGTTGTGGGAGTACATCCTCGGTGTCGACCTCGTCGAAACGGTTTCGGCGACGACACTCCCGGTCGACGACCCGCTACGCCACCTCATTTCCGACCCCCGCCGCGCGCGCGTCGACTTCATCAACGACGGCCTCTGGATCGCGCCCCTCGATATCCCGATCTCGCTCGCGTCACGTACCTACGCAATTGAAGGAACGCTCACGATCGACGTCCAGGGGGTCGAACGGGTGACGCTCGACGGCGGCCCCGACGGCGCGACGTGCGCCGCGTCGACGCGCGACGGCGACATCAGTTGCTCGCGCGCGACGGTCGGTGCATGTTTGCTCGGCGGCACCCGTTGGGGCGAGCTCGCGCAGGCGGGGCTGGTTGAGGAACACACGCCCGGTGCGGTCGCGCGCGCGGACCTGATGTTCGTGAGCACGCCACCGGCGGCGATGACATCGTTCTTCTGATCCGCTCACCCCTCGATCGCCAGCACATCCTCTGCCGACAGGGGGGCGGTCACGACGCTGATTCTCCAGGCCCGGACGGTCGAGTCAGGGGATCAGCTCGAACGTGTCGGTGTGGGCGGGTCGCACGACGGTGAAGTGACGGCGGTCGAGCGTGGCGATGCGTGTTTGGCCGAGCCGTTCCGCGATCGCGACGAGGCTGGCGTCAGTGCCACCCAGGCCCAGGTCGAAGTATTGGTCGACGAGATCCGCGATGCGGTGGTCATCGACAGCGGTGAGGGTCTCGAGGTGCAGGTCGCCATCGGCGATGGATCGGAAGAACCGTGCTTCGTCGTGAGCGCCGCGCTGTCGGCCGATGAGGTATGCGGTCTCGGCGATCACGAGCGCGGTGGTGACGAGCGGACCGGGGTCGTCTTGGAGGAGTTGGGCGCAAGCGTCGTGGTCGGGATCCCAGTTGTCGGCCGCTGGAGCAGCACGCCGGTATCGACGATCAGCACCGGTCAGTCGCGGCCGAAGCCCTCGGCGAGCATCTCGTCGGCGTCACGGGCGACACGACCCGAACTCGATGCGCCCATCCCGATGAACGCGAGTTTGCGTTTCGGTGCGTTGGGGGCTTCGGCGGGGAGCGCCGCGGCGAGCTCGGCGATGATCACGTCGATGGTCACGCCGCGTCGGCTGGCTTCGGCTTGTAGCCGGGCCAACGCTTCGTCTGGGAGCTCGACGGTCACGCTCATGGCCTCCAGTGTAGGAACCGGCTGCCACACCCCGAAACATCCTCAGGAATCGCCTATCGATTCGAGGCGCCCGCACGGCCCCGCACGAGCGGCTTGTTGGCTACGTCCTCGGGAAGCTTCCTCAGAATCTGGCGAGGGACGCTGTGGTGAGGTTCGTGACTCCCGCGCCTGGCGTTTCTGTGGCAACACCGGCCCGCACCGAGGCGGTCGCGGCCGCCGTCGCGTCAACGCGTTCGCGCGCTGAGAAATAGTCAAGACTTGTGGATTGGGTTGGCGGGTTCAGGCGGTGGCCGCAACGACCTGCGCGTAGGCCTCTGATGGTGTCATGTAGCCGAGGGTCTTGCGGGGACGGTCGTTGAGGCTGCGCTGGATGCGCGTGAGGTCGGCGACCGAGTGCTTCGAGAGGTCGGTGCCCTTCGGCAAGTACTGACGCAACAGTCCGTTGGTGTTCTCGTTCGAGCCTCGCTGCCACGGAGCATGCGGATCACAGAAGTAGATCGGTATCCCGGTCGCGGTTGTGAACTTCGCGTGGCTGGCCATCTCGGCTCCTTGGTCCCAGGTGATCGAGCGGCGAAGCTCGGCAGGCAGCGTGGCGATGGCCTTGCGCATGGCGGCTTCGACGTTGACCGCGGACTTGTCCTCTCCGAGGTGCAGGAGCAGCACGAACCTCGTGCTGCGCTCGACGAGGGTGCCGACGGCGCTGCGGCTGCCCTCACCCAAGATGAGGTCGCCCTCCCAGTGGCCGGGCACGGCCCGGTCAGCGACCTCGGCGGGTCGTTCGGAGATGTTGACCATGCCGGGGATCCGGCCTCGGCGATCGACGACGCCGCGCTTCTTGCGGCAGGTGCGCCCCGACCGCAGGCATCGGGCCAGTTCACGGCGTAGTTCGCCGCGGCCCTGCACGAACAGCGACTGGTAGATCGTCTCGTGGCTCACCCGCATCTCCGGGTCGTCCGGGAAGTCCAACGGTAAACGTCGAGCGATCTCATCAGGCGACCACAACTCGAGCAGCCGGCGGGCGACCTCGTCACACAGCCGACCGGCGCGCAGCTTGCACGGCTTCGGACGCCGTGCACCGTCCCGCGCCCGTTGATGTGCGCCCCACGCCGAGTAACGGTCGCGACCACCGTTCGCTACGACCTCGCGGCTGATCGTCGACGTGGAGCGCCCGAGCTGACGGGCGATCGCGTTCAGCGACTCGCCGGCGCGGAGTCCGACGAGGATCTCCTCGCGTTCACGAACCGTCAGGCACCCCGCGCGCGGTTCCCACTCGTCGGGCACGCCGCTGGTGAAGCGCCCTTCGCGGACCATGAGCCCGACCATCGGCGCGGTGCAACCGACCTCGCGCGCGATGTCGACGAGCCGCCACCCGCGTGCTCGAAGCCGGAACGCGAGCTGCTTCTGCTCGTGCGTAAGGATCCCCGCCATGACGCTGCTCCTGTGATCGAGAGACTCGGAAGTTCACAGGACCAGTGCGCTCACCGGTTGGATCCGCCAACCC
>JBQTGT010000028.1:0-80041 GCA_052390615.1 Actinomycetota bacterium | reverse complement strand
CACGAGACCTCCGCGTCAAACTAACCGCGGGCTCCGAGCGCCATAGACGAACGACGGCAGCCCGGCCGACGCACCAGATTCTCATCCGACGAGAGCGGCGCCGCCAGGCGTCATCCCAACTAACCTGGTCGACCGGAGGCGCCGTGCCCGGTCGGGTCAGTTTCACGTGCAACGGTGTCACCGCGGTTGCGGTGATCGACGCGACGACGTCGTTGTTGTCGGTGTTGCGCGAGCAGCTCGGCATCGTGTCGGTCAAGGACGGCTGCGCGCCGCAGGGGCAGTGCGGATGCTGCACGGTGCTGATCGACGGCCAAGCCCGGGTCGCGTGCGTGACGCCTGCGTCCCGAGTCGCGGGGCGGGCCGTCACGACCGTCGAGGGTCTCGAACCGGGCACCCGTGATGCGCTCGCCCGCGGATTCGTCGCCAGCGGCGGGTCGCAGTGCGGATTCTGCACGCCCGGCATCGTGATGCGCGCGGCGGGCGGCGTTCGCGATGTCGATCGCGCGCTCGCTGCCCACCTGTGTCGTTGCACCGGGTGGCTCACCGTCAAGGACGCGATCGCCATGGAACACGCGGCCGCGACCGAACGTGATCTTGCCCGCGCGGCCGCGCGGGCGGCTTTGGAGGGTGGTGTTGTCCAACGTGTCGACGAGTCGGTCCCGCTGGGCGGCGGCGGCTTCGCCGACGACACCGCACCGCGCGACGCGCTCGTGGCAGTGCCGCTGCCACCGGGATCGGACGCGCCCGCGATCGACGCGGCGGGGTTGCGTTGGGTCGTCGGGGAATCGCTCGACGAAGCGCGTCTGATCGCGGCGAAGGTGCAGGGTCGGCGTACCACGGCCGCCGAGACGACGCCGCTCGCGCTGCCCGACGCGCCGCCCGACGGTGTGCGCCTCGCCACCTCGTGGGTCGAGCCCGCCTACCTCGAACCCGATGCGTCGTGGTGCGAACCGGGCGGGGTGGCCGCGTCGCCGCTGGCCAACGGTGGCGCGTTCGGCGGCAAGGCGACATCGGTTGTCGCGCTCGCCGCCCGTGAGTTGGCGGACCATTTCGATCGCACGGTGCGGGTCGTGTACTCGCGCGAGGACGTCGTCCGGCTCGGCCCGAAGCGGCCGCCGATCGCGGCGGTTGCCGTCGCGCGTGACGGTCGAGTCGAGATCGAAGGTGTGGTCGTGCGCGCCGACGCGCCGCCGCAGTGTTGGCCCACCGTCGACGGCGTCGAGGTCGTCGCGTCTTGGAGCGAGGTCGCGGTCCCGGGGCCGCCGGTCTCCTACGCGCTGCGCGCCGCGGGGCTGGCGGAGCAGGCCGTGCTCGTCGCGGGCGCGCTCGGTAGCGATGTTCCCGTCGTGACGCCGAGCGGTGCGCGCGCGGAAGCCACCGTTGCGATCGATCCGGCGACGGGTGCGCTCCAGCGCGTCTCGGTACAGGTCGCGGCCGGCGACCCGCTCGACGAGATCGTGCTGCGCTCGTACGCGATCGGTGCCGTGCACATGGCGCTCGGCTGGGTACTGACCGAGTCGATCGCGGTCGATCCCGACAGTGGCGAGCCACTCGACCTCACGATCCGGTCGTTCGGGGTGATCCGGGCGCGCGACGTCCCGCCGATCGACGTCGCGATTCTCGACGATCCGGCGCCGCCGCGCGCGCGGTCGAGCGACGCCGTGTTCGCCGCGGTCGCCGCCGCCACGTGGAACGCCCTCGCTCGCGTCGAAGGCGTGCGACCCGATACGTTCCCGGCGCGCGAGACGCGCACGGCCAAGCTGTTGAGGAGATCGTGATGGGTGTTGCCGTCGTCCCCACGCCCAACGCGCCGCCCGTCGGCGGTCCGTACTCGCCGGCGATGCGCGCCGGGGACTGGATCGTGCTCGCGGGCCAGGTGGGCTTCGATCCGGCGACGAACTCGTTGGCCGACGGCGTCGAAGCGCAGGCGCGCCAAGTGCTGGCGAACCTTGCGACAGTGCTGGGCGACTGCGGGGCGTCGCTCGGCGATGTCGCCAAGACGACGGTGTTCGTCGTCGACCTGGGCGACTTCGCGACGGTGAACGCCGTGTACGCGGCGGCGTTCGGCGATCACAAGCCGGCGCGTTCGACGGTGCAGGTTGCCGCGTTGCCTGTCGGCGCGCTCCTCGAGATCGAAGCGTGGGCATACGTCGGCCCTTGACCCCCGAACTGGCGTCACACGAGCGCGCTGAGCGCGCTTCTGTCACGCCAGTTCGCCGTGTCGGGTAGCGTCGCCGCCGTGGTCGGCGCGGTCCTGATCCTCGTAGCGCTGTTCGTCGCCGGACCGATCGCGCTGTTCGTCGGCGGCGCAATCTGGTCCGCCGTCATCTCCATCATGTTTGGTCAGAAACCGGGGTCCTAGCCCCGGCGACGGACCCAATTAGGGATCAAGCCCAGCGGGTTTGGCCGAAGCGGTATCCGACCGAACGAACGGTCTGGATCAGGTTGGCGTGCTCTTCGCCGAGCTTGGCCCGCAGCCGCCGCACGTGCACGTCGACCGTGCGGGCGCCGCCGTAGTACTCGTAGCCCCACACCCGTGACAGCAACTGCTCGCGTGTGAACACCTTGCCCGGATGCGTCACGAAGAACTTCAAGAGCTCGTACTCCATGTACGTGAGGTCGAGCGGCCGCCCGCCGATACCAGCCTGATAGGTCTCGAAGTTGAGGACGAGGTCGGCGTAGGCGCCGACCTCGGGGGCGCCGAGGCGCCCGGTTCGGAACGACATCTGCTGCACGCGCGCTTCGAGCTCACGCGGATGGAACGGCGCCAGACAGAAGTCGTCGAAGAGATCCTCGCGGTGCTCGAGCTCGTGCAGCTGCGCGCCCGAGATCAACAACAGGATCGACTCCAAGCGCGAGTCGCCGCGGCGCAGCGACCGGCAGATCGCGAACGCGCCCTCCGGGTCGTCGTCGGCGCAGACGATCGCGCCGCGCCAGCCGTTCTCCGGCTCCTGTTGCATCGCGACCGCGGCGTTGGCGACCGCCTTCCACCGGTGGCCCGCGAGGTCGAGCGTCTGCGCCAGCATCGGCGGGGGCGGGTCGGGGAAGACGAGGAAGAGCTCGGTCATGGTGCGGCGCTACAGCGTCCCGAGATAGCGGTCGATCTCGAACGGGGTCACGTACGCCTTGTAATCGGCCCATTCTCGCCGCTTGTTCGTCAAGAAGTACTCGAACACGTGCTCACCGAGCGCGTCGGCGACGAGCTCGGAGCGCTCCATGGCGTCGAGGGCGTCGCGCAGCGAGCCGGGCAGCGAGCCGATGCCCTCGGCCAGACGCTCCTCGTCGGTGAGCGCGTAGATGTTGTCGGTCGCTTCCGGCGGCAGGTCGTAGCCCTCTTCGACACCCTTCAGCCCGGCCGCGAGCATCACCGAGAACGCGAGGTACGGGTTGCACGCGGGGTCGGGCGCACGGAACTCGATGCGGGTCGACTCCATCTTCCCGCGCTTGTGCAGCGGGACGCGCACGAGGGCCGATCGGTTGTTACGCGCCCAACACTTGTACACGGGCGCTTCGTAGCCGGGCACCAACCGCTTGTAGGAGTTCACCCACTGGTTGGTGACCGCACAGATCTCACTCGCGTGCACGAGCACACCCGCGATGAAGTGCTTGGCGACCTTCGACAGGCCGTACTCGTCGCCCGCATCATGGAACGCGTTCACGTCCCCCTCGAACAGGCTGAGGTGTGAGTGCATCCCCGAGCCGAACGCGCCGCCGATCGGCTTGGGCATGAACGTCGCGTACACGCCGTGGTCCTGCGCGACCTCTTTCGCGATCAGCCGGAACGTCATCACGTTGTCGGCCATCGAGAGCGCGTCGGTGTAGCGCAGGTCGATCTCGTGCTGGCTCGGACCGTTCTCGTGGAACGAGTACTCGACCGGGATCCCCATCTGCTCGAGGCGCAGCACCGTTTGCTTGCGCAGCTTCGAACCGAGGTCGTGCGCGGTCAGCTCGAAGTAGCCCGCGTGGTCGAGCGGCTCGACCGTCTCACGCGTCCGGAAGTAGAAGAACTCCATCTCGGGCCCGACGTAGAACGTGAAGCCCTTCTCCCGCGCCCGTTCGAGATTGCGCTTGAGCACATAGCGCGGGTCCCCCTCGAACTGCTCGCCCGAGTGCGATCGGATGTCGCAGAACATGCGGGCGACGACCGCGTCGGTGTCGTCGCTGGGGAGCAGCTCGAACGTGTTGGCGTCGGGCTGCGCGAGCATGTCGGATTCCTGGATCCGGCTGTAGCCCTCGATCGCGGAGCCGTCGAACGTCATGCCCTCGTTGAGGGCAACTTCGAGCTCGGCCGGCGTGATCTCCACCGACTTCAAGAAGCCGAGGACGTCTGTGAACCAGAGCCGAACGAAGCGCACGCCGCGCTCTTCGACCGTGCGCAAGACGTACTCGAGCTGACGCTCCATTCCTCCAGTGTACGGACGGTGTGCGAGGCTCCCGCGGGCCGGGCGGGCCCGGTAACAGAGCGTTCACAATCGGGCAACGGTCGGGAAACTGCGCGGCGGGAGCCTGACCTCCGGACGCGGAACAGGAGACGTACCACGTGGTGTACAAGGCGGAGTACCTCTGGATCGACGGCACGGAGCCAACCGCGCGCCTGCGGTCGAAGACGAAGATCGTTGCCGACGGCGCGCCGCCGCCGATCTGGGGCTTCGACGGTTCGAGCACGAACCAGGCGCCCGGTAGCAACTCCGACTGTGTGCTGCGGCCCGTGTTCCAGTGTCCCGATCCGATTCGCGGCGGCGACGACATCCTCGTGATGGCCGAGGTGCTGCTCACCGACATGACGCCGCACCCGACGAATACGCGCGCATCGCTCGCGCCGATCGCCGAGAAGTACGCCCAGGACGAGCCGCTGTTCGGCATCGAACAGGAGTACACGTTCTTCAAGGACGGACGCCCGCACGGCTTTCCGGCGGCGGGCTTTCCCGCCCCGCAAGGCTTCTATTACTGCGGCGTCGGCGCCGACGAGGTGTATGGGCGCGACGTCGTCGAGGCCCACATGGACGCGTGCATCGAGGCGGGGCTCGCGCTATCGGGAATCAACGCCGAGGTGATGCCCGGCCAGTGGGAGTTCCAGGTCGGCCCGCTGTCGCCGCTGGAGGTCTCCGACCAGCTCTGGGTCGCGCGCTGGCTGCTCTACCGAATCGCCGAAGAGTTCGACGTCTCCGCGACGCTCGACCCCAAGCCGGTCAAGGGCGACTGGAATGGCGCGGGGGCACACACGAATTTCTCGACCAAGGCGATGCGGGAGTCCTACCCGCCGATCGTCGCCGCGTGCGAGGCGCTGTCGAAGCGGGCCATGGAGCACGTCGAGAACTACGGCGCCGAGATCGAGCACCGGCTCACCGGGCTGCACGAGACCGCGCCCTGGAACGAGTTCAGCTACGGGGTCTCCGACCGCGGCGCGTCGGTGCGCATCCCGTGGCAGGTGGAGAAGGACGGCAAGGGCTACATCGAGGACCGGCGCCCGAACGCCAACATGGACCCGTACGTCGTGACCCGCCTGATCACCGAGACGGTGTGTAGCGCCCGGTCCTGACGCCACCACTCGCCCGAGCAAAGACCGAGGACGCCGCGCGAGACTGCGCGGCGTCCTCTCGCGAGCAAGGGAGAAGGAACGCATATGGCGGAGCAGCGCACTCCTGGCGACGTGCTGAAGATGGTCAAGGACGACGGGATCGACGTCATCGACGTGCGGTTCTGCGACCTGCCCGGACTCATGCAGCACTTCTCGATCCCGGCGCACGAGCTGTCGGCGGACGTGTTCGACGACGGTCTCGGCTTCGACGGATCGTCGATCCGCGGGTTCCAGGAAATCCAGGAATCCGACATGCTGCTGATCCCGGATCCGAACACGGCGGTGATCGATCCGTTCCACCAGCACCCGACGCTCAATATCAACTGCTTCGTTCGTGACCCCGTGACCGGCGAGTCGTACACGCGGGACCCGCGCTACATCGCCGCGAAAGCGGAGGCGTACCTACAGTCGACGGGTCTTGCCGACACCGCGTACTTCGGGCCGGAGGCGGAGTTCTACATCTTCGACTCGGTGCGCTTCGACCAGAACCAGTTCTCGGGGTACTACTTCCTCGACTGCGTCGAAGGGGTGTGGAACTCGGGGCGTGAGCGCGAGCTGAATGGCAGCCCGAACCTCGGGTACAAGCCGCGCTACAAGGAGGGCTACTTCCCGGTCCCGCCGATGGACCAGTTCCAAGACCTGCGCTCGGAGATGATGCGCGTGTTGGAGCAGGTCGGTATCACGATCGAAGTGCAACACCACGAGGTCGGCACCGCCGGCCAGGCCGAGATCGACATGCGCTTCGACACGATGGCAGTGATGGCCGACAAGTTGATGTTGTACAAGTACGTCGTGAAGAACGTCGCGCGCGCGGCCGGATACTCCGTCACGTTCATGCCGAAGCCGCTCTTCCAGGACAACGGGTCGGGCATGCACGTGCACCAGTCGCTCTGGATGGGTGGTGAGCCGCTGTTCTTCGACGAAAACGGCTATGCCGGTCTCTCCGATATGGCGCGCTGGTACATCGGTGGGTTGCTGAAGCACGCTGCCGCGATACTCGCGTTCTCGAACCCGACGACGAACTCGTACAAGCGGTTGGTGCCGGGTTACGAAGCGCCGGTGAACCTGGTCTATTCGCAACGCAACCGTTCCGCGTCGGTGCGCATCCCGCTGTACTCGAAGTCGCCGAAGGCGAAGCGGCTCGAGTTCCGTTGCCCCGACCCGTCGTGCAACCCGTACCTCGCGTTCTCGGCGATGCTCATGGCCGGCCTCGACGGCATCCAGAACCGCACCGAACCGCCCGTGCCGCTCGACAAGGACCTCTACGACCTGCCACCGGAGGAGTTGGCGAAGGTGCCGCAGGTGCCGGGGTCGTTGAACGAGTCGCTGGCCGCTCTCGAAGCCGACCACGAGTTCCTCATGAAGGGCGACGTGTTCACGCCCGACGTGATCGACACGTGGGTGACGTTCAAACGCCAGAACGAGATTGACCCGGTGCAGCTCCGCCCGCACCCGTGGGAGTTCTACCTGTACTACGACATCTGAGCCAAGCGGTCACGCCTGCGAACCTGCGCCGCAAAACCCGGATAGTTCCCGGTTTGCGGCGCAGGTACGCGTGGTGGTCCGGGTCGACCGATGAGTTCGGGCGGTTGGACACGTCGTACCTCGCAGGACGACACTTTTTCGACGCGCGCCTGGAGGGGATATGGTCAAATCTCACGCAAATGGTGGCCCGGTACTCGTCGTCGGGACTCGCAAGGGCGTGTGGACGCTCAACGCCGACACGGGCCGGAAGCAGTGGACGCCGTCGGACCCGATGTTCCTCGGCCACATCGCGCAGCACGTCGTGCTCGATCCGCGCGACCGGCGGACGTTGGTGTCCGCGATGGCGACCGGTCACCTCGGCCCGACGGTCATGCGATCCGAGGACATGGGCCAATCGTGGAAAGAAGCGAGCGCGCCACCGGCGTTCGCGCCGAACGACCGGCTCGACCGCACGCTGAAGCGCGTGTTCTGGCTCACGCCGGGGCACGCGAGCGAACCCGGCGTCTGGTACGCGGGCGGCACCCCGCAAGCACTGTTCCGCAGCGATGACAGCGGCGACACGTGGGCGCCGTTCACCGGCTGGAACGACCATCCGATGTGGGAGACGTGGTGTGAATGGCCCGAGGAGCAGACGCCGGACGGCTCGATGCTGCACTCCATCAACGTCGACCCGCGCGATGCCGCGCACCTCTACATCGGGCTGTCGGGCGGCGGCGTGTTCGAGAGCACCGACGGCGGCGCCGACTGGCACCCGCTCAACAAAGGGTGTGCCGCCGACTTCTTCCCCGGCCCTCCGCCCGAATACGGGCACGACCCGCACTGCGTGCGTGTGCATCCGGCGCGTCCCGACCGCGTGTACCAGCAGAACCACTGCGGCATCTACCGCATCGACCGACCCGACGAGACGTGGGTCCGCATCGGCGACAACATGCCGCGTGACGTCGGCGACATCGGGTTCCCGGTCGAGCTGCATCCGCGCGACCCCGACACCGTGTGGGTGTTCCCGATGGATGGCTCGGACGTGTGGCCGCGCACCAGCCCCGACGGCCGGCCCGCCGCGTACATGACGCGCGACGCGGGCGCATCGTGGACTCGACAGGACAACGGATTGCCCGAGCGGGCGTGGTTCACCGTGAAGCGCCAGGCGATGACGACCGACGATCGTGATCCGGTCGGCGTCTACTTCGGCACGACGAGCGGCGAGGTGTGGGCCAGCACCGACGAAGGCGTCCACTGGCGGTGCATCGCCGAACACCTGCCCGAGATCTACTCCGTCGAGTTCGCCGATCCAGTCGAGCGGTGAAGGTCCGCATTCCGACGCCGTTGCGGTCGTACACCGCGCAGGCGTCGGTCGTAGAAGCCGACGGCACGACGATGGCCGAGGTGTTCACGCACTTGGACCGCCAGTTCCCCGGCCTCCGGTTTCGCGTCGTCGACGAACAGGGCCAGATCCGCAAACACATGAAGGTGTGGATCAACGACGAGGCCGTGCGCGACCTGTCAACGTCGGTCGTGGCCGGCGACGAAGTGACGATCATGCAGGCGCTGTCGGGCGGCTGACGTTCAAGCGGGGTGGCGGTGCACGGATACGGCGTAGCCGCCGTCGCCGGGGAACGGCGCCCGATCCCAGGTCGCGTACCGCGCGGCGAGCGTGAGGCCGACGGCCGCGCAGTGCCCGTCGTATTCGTCGATGCCGTACCCGCGCCGGATCTGGAAGCCGGCGACGAGCGCGCCTTCGGTCGCGACGTGCCGCGCGCACCCCTCCACCAACGTGGCGTGGGTGCCGGGCGGGGTGAACAGCGGTACGTTACCCGCCATCAAGACGACGTCGAACGTGCGGCCGAGGTCGAGTGAACAGAGGTCGTGCTCGATCCACTCGATCTGCGGGGCGCGTTCACGCGCGGTCGCCAGCATTGCTATCTCCAGCTCCACGCCGACGACGTCGACGCCGCGGCGCGCGAGCTCGATTGCGACCCGCCCGCTGCCGCAACCAGCGTCGAGGACCGTGGCGGGCTGGAGACCCATGACGAACGCCGCTTCGCCGTGCACGTCGACGCCGCTCGCGGCGAGGTCGTCGAACTTGCGCTGGTACTCGTCGCCGTCCCAGCCGGCCATGCCGTTCACGCTTAGTCGGGGCGGCCGTAGAAGAGGCGCTCGACGACCTCACGCGCGCGGCGCGTGACGCGCCGGTACTCCTCACGCAGCTCGTGCTGCGGGTGGTGGACGTAGCCGAGCATGCGGGCGAGCTTGTGGGCTTCGTCGGTGTCGACCGGCAAGGCATCCGAGGGCGTCCCGGTCAGCAGGTAGCGGTAGTTCCGTGCCCGCTCGCACAGTGTGTACGCGTCGGCGAGTCGCACCGCGTCCTCCTCGTCGACGACGCCGGCCGCGACGAGCGCATCCAACGCGCGCAGCGTCGCAGTGTCACGAAGATCGGGACGGGAACCGCCGTGCGCAAGCTGTTCGAGCTGCACGGTGAACTCGACATCGGAGAGTGAGCCGCGTCCCAGCTTCAGGTGAAAGCGCGGGTCCTCGCCGGGCGGGATGCGTTCGCGCTCGATGCGCGCTTTCATCCGGCGGATCTCTCGGCGCCACTCCTCGGGGAACGGGTCGCGGTACGCGAACTGCCGCGCCCGTTCGACAAACCGCTGGCCAACGGCGGCGTCACCCGCGACGACGCGGGCTTTGGTCAGCGCTTGGAACTCCCACACGGCCGCGCGCTCGCGCCAATAGGCGTCGTAGCCGTCGAGCGATCGCGCCAGCGCCCCCCGTCTGCCCTCCGGTCGTAGCCGGGTGTCGACCCGGAACGTCTGGCCCTCCGCGGTGTTCTCGCCGATCGCGCGCACGAGGTGCGTGGCGACGCGCTCGGCCGCGTCGAACGCGGCGGCGCCGCGGCCGTCGAACACGAACAGCACGTCCACGTCGGAGGCGTACGACAGCTCGGTACCACCGAGGCGGCCCATCCCGATCACGGCCAACGGCAGCGACGGTTCCAGCGACCGCAACGCGGCCTCGATGGTGGCATCAGCGAGATTGGAAAGCTCGCGACCCGTTGCGGTGATGTCGGCGAAGCCGAGCACGTCGCGCGCACCGATACGCAACAGGTGACGGCGCTTGAACCGACGAAGCCCCATCCGCCGAGCCGTGTCGTCTTCGCGCCAGTCGAGCGTGTCGAGCGCCTCGGCGACAAGGTCGGCGCGGGTGACTTCGGTCGCGAGCACCGTCCCGTCAGCGAGCGTGTCGACGAACTCCGGCTGACGATGCATCGCGACACCGAGCACGCGGCTCGAACCGAGTACTCGTACCGCGCGCTCCGCCGCCACCGGCGTGTCGCGGAATCGGCGCGAGATCGTTGCGGAGCGGGTGTGCCCTTCGGCGAGCCGCCGGAGCTGAAGGAGCCCGAGGTCGGGGTCAGGCGTGGTCGAGAGCCATTCGAGGATGACCGGCACGAGCTGTTGCATCACGCGTGAGCGTCGAGTCAGCCCGGAGGTCAGCTCGCGCAGTGCGGCGCGCGTCTGTTCGATGTCGCGGAAGCCGAACGCGGCCAGGCGCGCTTCCGCGGCTGCCGGTGTGAGGCGACCCGCGCCGGCCAGGGTGTCGAGTACCGGTGCGAAGAACAGCTTTTCGTGGATCGTCCGAACGACCGCTTGATGTGACAAGTGGACCGCGTCGAATGCCTCGACTGCCGATCGGTCGGCGCGGTCGCGAAAACCCAGCACGCGGGCGAGGTGCACGCGTGCTGGCCCGTCTTCGGGCAGGGTATGCGTCTGGCGTTCGTCGACGAGTTGCAACCGATGCTCTACGGTGCGCAGCCAGACGTACGCGTCGTCGAGGCGGCGCGCGTCGTCGGTCGTAACGTATCCGCCGATCGCGAGCTGTTCGAGCGCGTCGAGGGTGCCGCGCGCCCGGATCGACGGGTCCTTTCGCCCGTGCACGAGCTGCAGCAGCTGCACCGCGAACTCGATGTCGCGGATTCCTCCCCAGCCCCGCTTGACCTCTCGCTCGGCCAGCCCTTGGCGTCGTAGAGCGTCCTCGCTGCGGGCCTTCATCGCGCGCACGTCGCGGACCGCGTCGGGGTCGAGGCGCTCAGCCCACACGAAACGTTGCGCGCGCGCGAGGAACGCGGCCGCGAGCGCGGGATCGCCCGCGACGCAATCCGCTTTGATGAGCGCTTGCAGTTCCCACGTGCGCGCCCACTGTTCCCAGTAGGCCTCGTACGCGTCGAGGGTGCGGCTGAGCGCGCCGGCGCGGCCTTCGGGCCGCAGGTCTGCGTCGGTGCGGAACACGATGCCGTCCGCGGTCGGTCGGCTCATCGTCGCCATCAACGCGCGCGCTGTACGTTCGGCATCGACCGTTTCGCCGTCGTGCACGAAGACGACGTCGACGTCGCTGGCGTAGTTCAGCTCCCGCCCACCGAGCTTGCCCATGCCGATCACAGCCATGCCGGTCTCGGGCGCGGCGATCGCGAGCGCAGTCGCGAGGCACTGCCGCGCGAGCTGGGAGAGCGCGACACCCGTGGCGCGTAAGTCGTCGATGCCGAGGAGGTCGCGCGCGGCGATGCGCGCGACCTGCTGGCGCTTCCAGCGTCGCAGCGCGCGTGCGGGATCGTCGCTCGTCGACACGTCGACTGCGTCAGGCCCAGCCGTGAGTGTGTCCGCGCGCAGCATTGTCACCGCGACCGGATCCCGCTCGAGCGCCGTGAACAGGGAGCGGGACGCAGTGACGACTGCAACGAGCGCGTCACGCATCGTCTCGTCGGCCGCGAGCTCCTCGGCGAGCCACGGGTGCGCCTCGACGACGCGGGCGAGGAGGGCGCGCGCGATCAGGGGATCGGCCGACCGGTCGAGTGCGTCACGCACCGCCGGGGAGTCGAGGACAGCTGGTTTCACCGGAGTGGCCCGAGTGTCGCGCAGGTATCCTTCCCCTGTGCCCCGACTGCGCGTCGCCGCCGCCCAGATCGACGTGATCGTCGGAGATCTCGACGGCAACGTCGAGCGCGTGCTGCACGCGTACGACGCCGCGGAGGCGCAGGGGTGTGACCTCGTCGTGTTTCCCGAGTTGACGGTGACGGGCTATCCGCCCGAGGACCTCCTCCTCCGGCCAGCGTTCGTTGCCCGGGCGGCCGAGGCCCTCGACAAGCTGGCGACACGCACGGGTCGCGCCGCCGCGATCGTCGGGTTTCCCGAACCCGGCCGCGATCTGCACAACGCCGCCGCAGTGTGCGCACACGGACGGGTGCACGGCGTGTACCGCAAGCAGTTGCTGCCCAACTACTCGGTGTTCGACGAGCGGCGCTATTTCGTCCCCGCCACCGACGCGGGCCCGCTGTTTGTGATCGGCGGCGTGAAGGTCGCGGTGTCGATCTGCGAGGACGCGTGGAGTCCGACCGGTCCGATTCTCGCCCAAGCCGCGGGCGGTGCCGAGGTGATCGTCAACCTCAACGCGTCGCCGTATTACGCGGGCCGGTTGTCGGAGCGCGAAACGATGCTGGCGACGCGCGCCGCCGACGCGTCGGTCCCGATCGTGTACGCCAACCTCGTCGGCGGACAGGACGAGCTCGTGTTCGACGGCGCATCGCTCGTCTACGACCAAGAGGGTCGTCTCGTCGCGCGCGCCAAACAATTTGTCGAGGACCTGCTCGTCGTCGATCTCGAAGTGCGGCCCGCGTTCCGCAGGCGCCTCCTCGATCCGCGTGACCGCGCTCGCGCCGCGCAGCTCGCGGAGGTGGCAGTCACGGAAGCGAGACCATCCGAGCGTCCTATTCCGGCGCGGCAGGAAGAGCCGCTGGCGCCGGTGCACGAGGTGTACGAAGCGCTCGTTCTCGGCACCCGCGACTACGTTACGAAGAACGGTTTCACCGACGTTCTCATCGGACTGTCGGGCGGCGTCGACTCGTCACTCGTTGCCGCGATCGCGGTCGACGCACTCGGTGCGGATCACGTGGTCGGCGTGTGCATGCCGTCGAGGTACTCGAGCGAGGGGAGCATCACGGACGCGCGCGCCCTCGCCGCCAACCTGGCGATCCAGACCCACACGATCCCGATCGATCCCGCCCATCGCGCCTTCGAGACGATGCTGGCGCCGGAGTTCGATATCGAGCACGCGGGCGTGGCCGGGGAGAACGTGCAAGCCCGGATACGCGGCAACGTGCTCATGACGATGTCGAACTACTTCGGCCACATGGTGCTCACCACGGGGAACAAGAGCGAGATGGCGACGGGCTATGCGACGCTCTATGGCGACATGGCGGGCGGGTTCGCGGCGATCAAGGACGTCGCCAAGACGCTCGTGTTCGAGCTGTGCCGCGATCTCAACGCGCGCGCGGGGCGCGAGGTGATCCCGACGGTCGTTATCGACAAGCCGCCCTCCGCGGAGCTGCGCCCGGATCAGAAGGACACGGACTCGCTGCCGCCGTACGAGGTGCTCGACCCGATCATCGAAGGGTACGTCGAGGACGACCTCTCGATCGCGGAGCTTGTCGCGCGCGGCCACGACCCCGAGCTCGTGCGTCGTGTGACGCGCATGATCGACCGCAACGAATACAAACGCCGCCAGGCGCCACCCGGAGTGCGGGTGTCACCCAAGGCGTTCGGCAAGGATCGCCGCCTCCCGATCACCAACCGCTGGTCCGGCTAGTTCGCGCGCGTGACAACTGCGGCTTGGGACACGCGGCGCCCGCTCCTGCCCGAGGCCGCGCTGCTCGCCGCGACCACGGCCTACGGGGCGACGTTCGTGCTCGTCCAGGACGCGCTCGAACGCGTCACGCCAGCCGGGTTCATCCTGCTGCGGTTCGCAATCGGTGCCGTCGTGCTGATGCCGTTCGCACTGGCTCGCGGCTGGCGCCGCGCGGGTGTCGACGCATCCCGTCGTGACTACGTCGGGGCGACGCTCGCGTTCGGGACCGTCGCGTTCATCGGCTACTGGTTCCAGAACGCGGGGCTCGAACGCACGACCACCTCGAACTCGGCGTTCATCACCGGCTTGTTCGTCGTCGTCACGCCGCTGGTCGAGACGGTCGCGCGGCGTCGATTCCCACCCCGCAACGTGCTCCTCGCCGTCGCGATCGCAACGATCGGACTGTTCCTGTTGACGGGCGCGGATCTCTCGCCCAACTCCGGTGACGTGCTCACGCTCGGTTGTGCGTTTTTCTTCGGCATCTGGATCTATCTCGGCGGTCGTCTCTCGCAGCGTTTCGATCCGATCGCGCTCACCGCGTGGCAGCTCGTGATCGTCGCCGCGCTCGCGGTACCGATCGTGGCGCTCGATCCCGATGGCATCGGCACCATCGATGCCCAGGTCGTCGCGGCGATTCTCGTCACCGGCGTGTTGTGCAGCGCAGTGGCGTTCAGCCTGCAATTGTGGGGGCAGCGCTCCGTCGAGCCGAGCCGCGCCGCCGTGATCCTCTTGTTCGAACCGGTCGTTGCGGGGGTGGGCGGTTACTGGGTCGGGGAGCGCCTCGGGGTCTCGGGCTACCTCGGCGCGGCCGTCATCCTGGCCGGGATCCTGCTGGCGGAATCCCGCTCCTGGCGGGCCCGAGCGCAGAGTTGAGAGGACAGGCTGCTCGACGCCGCCGCGGACGAGCCCGCCCGCCGCGGGGCGGGGCCGTTGCCGGACCGATCGATCGAAGGCGGCGCCGCGTACCTGCGCGAGATGTGGAGTTCCTTCGCCGAGAGCATGCCGCTGCTGCGCCATCAGCTCGCATCCGACGCCGGGCGCGACATGCGCGCGCGGCGGCTCGACGCAGCACGCGGATGGTTCTCCGACTCGATCGCGGCGCGCGGCATCGACGTCGAATCCGATGCCGGGCAGCGCCTGTTGCGGCTGGCGCTGCTGTTGACGTCGTCGCTCGCGTTCGTCGATCTGCACGACCGTCAGGGTGCCGACCCCGCAACGGCCGCGGCCGACGTGACATGGGCCGTCGAAGTGCTCGCGGACGAGACACTCGGGAGTGGTAGATGACAGACGACTGGCAAGCGCCAGGACCGGGCGCGTGGTTCTGCCTCGCCGACCACTTCGACCGGCCGTGGACGGCCGAGTACACCCGCGTCTTCCACCCGTCGTTTCGCGAGGGCATGACCAGTTACGCGCGCGAGTACGGAATGCCCGTGAAGCTCATCGACGTCGTTCCGGTGCACGGATATCCGTACATCCACGTTGTCCCGCTCGTCGGCCCGGACACCTCGCGTGCTGCGCCGGCCGCGCTGTTGTGGCTCCTGGCGCGCGTGGTTCCGACCATGCGGCGCTGCGAACGACTCGCGCGCGCCACCCTCACCGAGCGGCCGTGGCTCGCCGAGGCGCACCGATGGTGGGATCACGACCGGCCTGCCGCAATCGCCGCGAACGAAGCACTCACGGCCGTCGACGTCACGCAGCTCGCGGATGGAGCGCTGCTCGCGCACCTCGAGGAATGCGAGGCGCTCGCGTTGGCGGGCTATACGCATCACTTCCGTTTGCACGGTACTGATCTCTTTCCGCTCGGGCTGCTGCTCGCTGACGGCAGCCGCGTCGGCATTGACGTTGCGACTGCGCTCGACCTGGTACTCGCCGGCATCGCCGATCCGGCCGACGAACTCTCGTCGCTGGGGCGGGCCCAGTGCATTGTCGGCGGCTACGACATCGACCGCCCCAGACTGTGTGAGCTGTCCGACTCCGTCGTGGCGAGCACGGAGCGGGACCGTCCGCAACGGGCGGCCCGTGCGACGCCGTCGACGGTGAACGACGCGCACTTCGACATGCTGCTTGGCGACGCGCGCGCGGTCTTCCCGGTCCGCGATGACAACGGAATTGTGCTCGGTGCGTGGCGCATGGGGTTGTTGCGCCGGGCCTATCTCGAGCTCGGCGATCGCCTTGTGGCGGCGGGTCGTGCCCATGAACGGGACGATGTGGTCGAGGCGACCGTGTCGGAGCTGGTGGCCGGCATCGGCGCCGATCAACTCGCAGAGCGGTGCCTCGAGCGCAGCCGCTACGCGAAAGTCGATCCGCCGATGCGCCTGGGTAGCGGTGCGGATCTGCCGCTCCGTGCCCTGCCGCCCGCGTCGCGCACGATCGCAGCCGCGCAGCTCGGGCTCCGTGAGCTAATCGAACGGAACGTCGCGGCCGACCTCGAAGGCCTCGGGATCGGCGATCAGACCGTCGAGGGCCCCGCACGCGTCGCGAGTGATGCCGAGGATGCGATCATGCGCCTCGAACCGGGCGACGTGCTCGTCGTGCGCGTCACGTCACCGGCGTTCAACGCGGTGCTGCCGCTCGCGGCCGCGCTCGTCACCGAACACGGTGGTCCGATGAGCCACGCCGCGGTCGCCGCTCGGGAGCTCGGCATTCCGGCGATCGTCGGCGTGAAGGACGCCACCGCCAAGATCCGTGACGGCGAGCGCGTCCGCGTCGACGCCAGGTCCGGCTCGATCCGCCAAGCTTGACCGTTCGGTCAAGAACGGCCGAGAATGCCTCCGATGAGCGACGAAGGCACTCCTCGGTCCGCGTTCTCCCCCTGGGATCGGCGCGAGCTCCCCGGCCTCTTCTCCGTCGAGGACTCGGCCCGCCGCGTCGGCAACTACAAGTGGGCCGAGATCTCGTTGTTCGAGGTGCTCGGCGGCTGGGTCGCGACCGTCCCCGAGCTCGACGTCAAGCTCGTGCTCGGCCGTCACACCTATCACCATGCGTGGCACGCGGAGCTCTGGCACAAGCGACTCCCCGAGCTGCGCGAGATGAACCCCGAACGGCTGACCGTGCCCGCGAATCCCGAGTTCGACAAGTTCATGAACTCGGTGCGCGAACCCGAGGCTGCCGCGCTGACGATCGAGAAGCTCGTCGGTGTCTACCGCGTGCTGATCCCGCGGTTCATCGGCGTGTACACGTACCACCTCAACGGCACGAGCACGATCACGGACGCGCCGACGATCCGGTCGCTGAAGTTCATTCTGCAGGACGAGTTCGACAGCTGGCGCGACGGCGAGATGTTGCTCCAGTCGCTGCTCGACACGCCGGAAAAGGTGGACCGGGCGGCGCGGCGCCAACAAGAGCTGGAGGTGCTGTACCTCGCGTCGGGCGGCATCGCCGGCCCCGGTAGCCTGGGGGAGCCAACGGAGGAGGTCCGAGTCGGATGAAGAAGTTCCTCGCCGAGAACGAGCTCGCCCGCGACGAGCGGTTCGTGCGCACCAAGATCGAAGACCGCCTCTTCGACCCTCGGAGCGCCAAGGTCGCGATGCGCAACACCGGTCCCGCGAGGATGGCCGTCGACCGTCCCGCCGCCGCCGAGCGTTCCCGTTCGCTGATGCACGGCATCTTCGTGGGCGAGATCCAAGCGCTCGAAGGCGCGGGTCGCACGTGTTACGACTTCGACCTCAACGACGCGCCGTTCGCGCTCAAGCTCGACATGGCCCGCCAATGTTGGGACGAGTCCCGCCACTGTGAGATCTCCGTGAGGCTCGGCGATCACATGGGCACCGAGATCGGCGACTACACCGAGTCGACGTTCCTCTTCGCGGCCGCGTGCAACCCGGATCCGGTGTTGCGGCTGTGCGGCGTGAACCGAGCGCTCGAAGGCCTGGCGATCGACGTCTTCAGTTCGATGAAGGACTTCGGCAACGAGTCGGGCGACCCGGTGCTCGAGTTCTGCGAAGACTGGATGCTCGCCGACGAGGTGACCCACGTGAAGATGGGCTCCGATTGGCTGCGCCGTCTCACCGACACCGACCCAGAGCGTCGCGAGCGTGCGCTCGAATTTCAGCGCACGGTCGATTCGATCTTCAACCTCGGCGGCTTCCGCGGCGAGGACGACGAGAACCCGGTGCAGCTCGCGCGCCGGTTCCGTCAGCTCGCAGGTTTCACCGACGAGGAGAACGACTCGCTCGCCGCGCTTGCACGCGAGTCGACCGAGCAGGCGCGCCAGATGGCGGAGATGGCAAGCGCCGCGCTCGACGCGTCCGCGCAGGGTGGCGGTTCTTGAGCTCACGCGCCACCGTTGCGCCCGACCCGTTCACGCTGATCGCGTACGACGCCGCCGAGATCGCCGCGATCATCGAGGACGCGGCCGCGGTCGTCGGCTTCCCGTCCGACGTCGCGATCCACCTCGAGGTCGACGAAGAGCTCTTTGCGCCGCTCGTCGGGCACCTCTCCGACATCGTGGACGGTCGGGCCGCGCTGTGGATCTCGGGCGCCAACTTCGAGGACAACAAGCGGCCGCGGACGTTCTCGGCCGACCAAGCCCGCCGCGATCTCACGCTGATGCTCTTGCGGGCCGGGGATCGCCTGTCCGACGACTACGCCGACGCGCCGCCTGACAACGAGCTGACGCGCGGCGAGCGCTCCGCGTGGGACGCGTACGCCGTCGGTCGGGCGGAGCGCCTCGGTCTGCCGGTGCGCCACCAAGCCCAGCTCTACGACTTCCGGCTCCAGCACGGCTTCAGTGATGTTGCCGACGTCGCGTTCGAACGGTGCTGGAACGCGGCATCGATGACGTTCGCGGGTCTGCGAGAGATCTGCGTCGAAACGGGCGCCGCCGCCCGCCGCGAGTCGAAGATCCCCCTCGATCTCCTCCGCCAGAAGTAGTTGGGAACGCGTGCCGCGTCTCGCTCGTCATCGTTTCGTGACAACCGGAAAGGTCTTCGCGGTGGCCGGCCTCGCGGGGATCATCCTGATGATGTTCGTCTTCTTGTTCCCTCGTATGGAGCGAGATTGGGAGACGCGCGAGGAGGGCACCCGAACGACCGGCGTGGTGCTCGACCAGCGGCGCGACGCTCAGTACCGGGCAAGGGGATCGCTCGCTCGCGCTCGTCGAGTTCGAGACCTACGGGGGCCAACTCGTCGAGGCGTGGGCCGACGTCACGGACGCGAAGTCACGGCCGGCGGTCGGTGACGAGGTCTGGATCGTCTACCGTCCGGAGAATCCCGATCAGATCGCAGTCGCCGATGTCAACTCGAATGCGACGGTGGAGCGCTGGCTGCTGTTCTGCATTTCGATCATCTGGTACGTCATCTTTTCTTCCCCAGGCGCAAGCGGGCTGCCGAGACGCCGGCCTCTTGAATTGTGTTTGTACCCGGGCGGTCGCTGAGCGACCGTCTCGGTACAAACTCAGGCGAGGTCGTGCGCCGAGATGGTGTCGTAGAGATCGATGTCCGGCTTCGACGCCAGCATGGGGATGACCTCAGCCGCCATGTCCGTCATCAGCGCGGAGTCGAGGTGGGCCTGGACATCGCCGGAGGAGTCCCACTTCTCGACGACGAGGAACCGGCCGGGCCGGGTCGCCGACGCGACCAGATCGACATTGCGACAGGGGCCAACGTTGCGGGTGAGCACCACGTAGCGCGCCAGCGCGCCGGCGAGCGCGCCCTCGCCGCCCTCACGCGCGTCGAACGTCGCCGTCAGTACCGCCACCTCGACCTCGCCCGGCATGCGCGCGCTCCCGTTTGCCCTTGTCAAGGCCCCTTTTTGGCGACGAGGATCGCTTGACGAGGCGTTTATCGTACATCCGTACGGATCGGGTGCTCTCCGGGTGGCGGGGACTCGCGGGTCGGTGATCCGGTACATATCGACCGTCTGGGGCGTCCCTGGAACGAAGGAATTGGTCTTGGCGAAGGAGCGTGTCGAGCGGGACGAGGAAGATCTCGTCCGGCTCTACCTGACCGACATCGGGCAGTACCCCCTGCTCACCAAGGACGACGAGGTCCGCCTGGCCCAGCAGATCGAAGCGGGGAACACCGCGCGCGATCAGCTGCACTCGGGCAAGGGTCTCACTCCCGCCAAGAAGCGGGAGCTGCGCCGCAGCTCCCGTGACGGCGAGGACTCCCAGCGCACATTCGTCCAGTCGAACCTGCGGCTCGTGGTCTCGATCGCCAAGAAGTATCAGGCATCCGGGCTGCCGCTCCTCGACCTGATTCAAGAGGGCAACCTCGGCCTCATGCATGCCGTCGAGAAGTTCGACTGGCGCAAGGGCTTCAAGTTCTCGACGTATGCGACCTGGTGGATCCGTCAGGCGATCACGCGCGGCATCGCGAACACCGGGCGCACGATCCGCCTCCCGGTGCACGCGGGCGACACGCTGGCGCGGCTGCAAAAGGCGCGCTCCCGTTTGGAGCTCAAGCTGGGTCGACCGGCGACGCTTTCGGAGCTCGCGGCCGAGGTCGAGATGCCCGAGGACAAGGTCACCGAAGCGTTGCGCTTTGCGGCCGAGCCGCTCTCGCTGTCAGAGCCGCTGCGCGAAGACGGCGACGCCGAGCTGGGCGACATCGTCGAGGACCGCTCGGCGGAGTCGCCGTTCGAGGTCGCCGCCACCGCGCTGTTACCCGCCGAGATCGAGAAGCTCCTGGCCCCGCTCGACGAGCGCGAGCGTCAGATCCTCGCCCTGCGCTTCGGGCTCGATCGCGGCGAACCGCGCACGCTCGAAGAGGTCGGCGAGTACTTCAACCTCACCCGCGAGCGCATCCGCCAGATCGAGGCCCGGGCGATGTCGAAGCTGCGGCACCCGTCGGCCGACACCGGCGCCCGCGATCTGCTCGCCGTCTGAGTGGTCAGAGTCTCCAGTCCGGTCATTGACCGGCGTGTGCCCACCGCGGGCGCTTCGAGGTCAATGACCGCACGCGAGGGGCCCGGGAGCTCCGCCTGGGACGCGCTCGGCTCTGTGGTCGGCGGCTGACACAACGTTCCCGGCCTCCGGCGCGTCCGAAGCGGACGTGCAGGTAAGCATGGTGCTCGGTGGGCTGGGGACGATGAGCTCCGATCGCGCCGAGCGCCCAGTCGAAGGGCGCCGCGAGCGCCAGACGTTGCGTGACGCCGGGTTCGGTGACGTCTTCGAGACCTACCGCCGGCCGGCGTTGCGTCTCGCGTACGTCCTGACCGGCGACGCCGCCGAGGCCGAAGACGTCGTCGCCGAGGCGTTTGCCCGCATGTATCCCCACTTCACGAGCGGCAAGATCGAGGACCCCGGCGCCTACCTCCGGCGGACCGTGGTGAACGTCGTCCGGGGTCGCTTTCGCCGCCTCGCCACGCGCCGGAACTACGAGGCCGGGCGGCGGCGGGGCGAGCCGTCGATCGGCAGCGACGACGTCGGAGTCGTCGAGCGCGACTCGCTGCGCCTCGCGCTCCTGTCCTTGCCGCCCCGCCAGCGCGCCGCGGTTGTGTTGCGGGTTCTCGAAGACCTGTCGGAGGCCGACACCGCAGCCATGCTGGGCGTCAGCGTCGGCACCGTGAAGGGATATGTGTCGCGAGGACTGGAACGGCTCCGCGCGGTGCTCGGCGACGCGGCCGAAGGCATCGAAAGCGAACTGCGATGAGCGACATCGACCCGCACCTGCGCGACGCCTTGCGCCACCTCGCCGACGACGCGCCCGAAGGCGACGCGCTGTGGGGCGCGACCGAACAGCGGATCGTTCGCCATCGCCGACGGCGCGCGGCCGCGTCCGCCGCGGCGTCGGCCGTGACGGCGGTGGCGGTCATCGCCGGTGTCGTCGCGCTCGCGAGTGACCGTCCCAACGTCGCGGTTGTCCCGCCGTCCACCACGACGGTGCCCGTGACCCAGGCGCCGGGCCCGCCCGCGCCACTCGCATCGGGTGACCGTGTCGTCGCTCGCCCCGACGGGACGATCGAGGTCGTTGACGCCCGGTGGCGGTCGTCCGAACGCCTCGACCGGATCGCGACGCTGCCCGATCGATTCATCCGTCAGCTCGCGATCGCGTCGGACGGCGAACGCGTGTACTACCTCGTCGACCAGGAGCGCGATGGAGGACCGTACGGATCCGATTGCGCAGATCTGTTCGTGATCGAGGTGGACGAGCTTCCGCGACGGCTCACGCAGACGCGCTCGTTTGCGCTGTCCCCCGATGGCGACCGCCTCGCGCTCGGCATGCACAGCGACGACGGCGGCGTGTGCGTCGCGCCCAACGCCGGCGGTACACCCGGCGTGCGGATCGTCGACACCGAAACGCTGGAACTCGAACGCGAGTGGATTGACAGTTCGCGACAAACGCAGATCGAGTCGCTCGCTTGGCACGCGGACGGCCAGCAGCTCGCCGCAAAACGCTGTTTCGGCGACGTGTGCCAAGCGTTCGTGCTCGTGCTCGACCGGGTTGCCGGCCTCGCCGCCGGCGCGCCGTTCGTGCCGGCCGCCCCGGCTGATCAAGTCGTCGCCATCGTGTGGGGCAACGGCCCGCTGCGGACGCTCGAGCGTTGCTGCGAGGAAGCGTCCGACGCGGTCGAACGAGACGCGACCGTGCTGCGATTACGGGTGCTCGACCCCGCGACGGGCACGCCGGTCCAGGAGCTCATGGTGTTCGAGCCCTGGGCGGGCGAGGTGCAGCTGGTCGACCTCGACGGCATCCTGCACGGACTGCGCGTCGAAGGCACGCCCGCCGGTGTGGAAGCCCGGCTCTACCGCCTTGACGGCGCCGGGCCGGTCCGCGTGGCCGATGGGTTCACGGCGGTCGCGGCGCGCGGTCCTTGATCGCGTCCGGGTCTCGGCCGATGATGCGTTCTCGATCCACCGAGGAGCCCCACGTGACCGAGCAACCGCCGCAAGAGCCGCCCGCCAACCCCAGTGATGCATGGAAGCCGCCGGCCGGTGGCACCGACGCGGCCAAGGTGCAGGATCAAGTGCAGCGCCAGGCCGGCGTCGGTCCCGTCGCGGGTGGCGGCGGCACGCTGTTCACCGAGCCGGTCCTTGTCGTGAACCAGAAGATGAAGCTCATCGAACTGGTCACCGAGTACAAGGTCTTCGACCAGCACGGCACCGAGATCGGCTCGGTCGCGCAAGTGGGGCAGAGCGCGCTCAAGAAGGCCGCGCGGTTCGTGAGCCAGCTCGATCAGTTCATGACCCACACGTACGAGATTCGCGATCAGCAGGGTCAGCCCGTGCTCGTGCTGACGCGCCCGCGCAAGTTCATGAAGTCGAAGTTCGCGATCACCCGGCCCGACGGCTCGGCCGTGGGTGACGTTGCCCAGAAGAACATGATGGGCAAGATCCGGTTTTCGCTCTCGGCCAACGGTCAAGAGCTCGGCACACTGAACGCCGAGAACTGGCGCGCGTGGAATTTCAACATCAAAGACGCCGGTGGCACCGAGATCGCGCGTATCAACAAGACGTGGGAGGGGCTCGCCAAGACGATGTTCACTACCGCGGACAACTACGTGGTGCAGTTCCATCAGCCGCTCGAAGACCCGCTGCGCAGCCTGGTCGTCGCCGCGGCGCTGTGTGTCGACACCGCGCTGAAGCAGGACAGCCGCGGTCTCACCTGAGTCGACGTGCGTCGCGGAGGCGGCAGGAATCGAACCCACCGGACGAGCGGAGCCCGTCCCACTCGTTTTGAAGACGAGGGGGGCCACCAGACCCCGTTCACCTCCACTCCCGACGGTAGCGGGCGGTGGGCACTGGTGGCCGGTGGCGCATGAGGTCGCTAACCTCCCGGCGCGTATCCATGTAGGAGGTCTCGGTGAAGAAGCTGCTCTTGCTCCTCGTGCTCGTCGCTCTCGGCGCACTCGTCGCCAAGAAGGTGCGCGAGGCGTAGACGCCTACTGCGCGCCGAGCTGTTCGGCATAACGGCGCGCGAACAGCGCGGGCTGACCGCCCGTGTGCCAGAACAGGATTGTCGCGCCCGCGTCGACGCGGCCGAGGCGCACCCAATCGACGAGCGCGGCGAACGCTTTCCCGGTGTACACGGGGTCGAGCAAGAGGCCCTCTGTGCGCGCCGCGAACCGGAGCGCGGCGAGCGTGTGCTCGTCGAGCATGCCGTAGCCACCGCCCACGTGATCGTGGTCGACGACCGACGTGCCGCAGTCCGTACCGGTCGCGTCGGAGGCGAGCCGCGTGATGGCGTCTCGGAGATCGGGCCGCGTGCCGACATCCACACCGACGATCTTCGGTCCGTCAGGTCCGAACCCCGCGAGCAATCCCGCGTGGGTTCCACCCGAGCCGTCGGCGACGAACACGACATCGACGTCGGATCGTTGCGCCTGCAGTTCGCGCGCGGCGTCGACGTACGCACGCACGCCCGGCGCCGACGCACCCCCGATGGGTATCGCGTACGGCCGCCGCCCGTCCGCGGCGAGGCGCCCGGCGGCCGCCACGATGGCCGCTTCGATCGCGTAGTACTCCCCGACGTCGATCAGTTCCAGTGTCGCGCCCAAAACCACGTCCAGCAGCACGTTGCCCGTCGGCGGATTCGACGGCGTGCCGCCGAGCACCGCGTGACAGTCGAGACCGAGCCGGCGCGCGGCCGCGGCCGTCTGTCGTACGTGGTTGCTTTGTGTACCACCACCAGTCACGAGGACGTCGCACTCTCGCGCGAGCGCGTCGGCCGCGAGTCGTTCGAGCTTCCGTGCCTTGTTCCCGCCGAACGCAAGGCCGGTGAGGTCGTCCCGCTTCACCAGCACCCGCGCGCCGAGCACGTCCGAAAGTCGCGGCAGCTCCTCGACGGGGGTCGGCAACTGCGCGAACGAAGGTGTGTTCACGCGCGCGTCGGCTCGGTACGCCGGCGCAACCAGACGTATACCGCGACGCCGGTACCGATCGCGGCGAGCGCGCTACCCGCAGCGATCGTCGGCCCCTTCGGCGGTACCGGCACGCGGTCGCGCAACCGAATCGGATGTTCGAAGTCGATCGTCTCCCATTCGCGATCGCGCGCGACGCGAGCGAGCTCACGATCGGCATTGACCGCGACCGGATTTCCGACGAGCTCGAGCATGGGGAGGTCGGTGATCGAGTCGGAATACGCGTACGACCGCGCAAGATCGATTCCTTCGCGCACCGCCATCTCGCGAATCGCCTCCGCCTTGTTCGGGCCGTAGGCGTAAAACTCCAGCTCGCCCGTGTACCTGCCGTGCTCGTCGATCTTGGCGCGCGTCGCGATCACATCGTCGACACCGAGGTGCTCGCCGATCGCTTCGACCGTCTCCGCGGGCGAGGACGAGATGATCACGGTCTTGCGGCCCGCGCGCTTGTGGTCCTCGATGAGGTCGAGGGCTTCCGCGTAGATGACCGGAGTGATCACGTCGTCGAGCGTCTCATGGACGATGTCCTTGACGCGAGCGTGGTCCCAGCCGCGAGTGAGCGCGAGCATCGCCTCGCGCATCCGCTCCATCTTCTGGTCGTCCGCGCCGACGAGCATGTAGACGAGTTGCGCGTAGATGCCACGCGCGATGGTGCGCTTCGAGATGAGCCCCTCGCGATAGAAGGGCTTCCCGAGCGCCATCACCGAGCTGGTTGCGATGATCGTCTTGTCGAGGTCGAAGAAAGCCGCCTCCACGCGCCGTAGCGTAGAGCGCGCAGTGCCGCGACCACCGGTCCGCCCCTTGACGCGCGGGTGACTGCCACGTAGGTTTATCGCACTTCCCCCGCCCTTTCCCCGGCGTGTCCATGCGCGTTCCCATTGTCCTTGCGCGCCTGCGACACGCGGCCGTATCACCTTTGGATTCGGGGAGGGGTCGTGCTCGTCGCGTTGTGGTCTCCCAAGGGCGGCTCGGGAACGTCGGTGTTCGCCGCCGCGTGCGCGCTCGCACTCGCCCGGGCGCGTCCGACCTGCTTGGTCGATCTCGCGGGTGACCAGCCCGCGATTCTCGGACTCGGCGTTGATCCCGAGACGGGTGTAC
Organism: Actinomycetota bacterium; assembly: GCA_052390615.1. Lineage (GTDB taxonomy): Bacteria > Actinomycetota > Acidimicrobiia > IMCC26256 > PALSA-610 > JBQTGT01. Next base: position 54,407 of record JBQTGT010000028.1, on the reverse strand, counting down.
GCGAGTGGCTGACGGTTGGCATCGACGCTCCCGTCGACGCGCTCGGTCGCCTCACGATCGATGTCACCGCGAACCTTTCGTTGCTCCCCGCCGGCCGGGTCAACATCACGGGCGCGCTCCCGGAGGCGGGCGCCGCGCTCGGCGTCGGGTTGCGCGACCGCTGCGTCGCGACCGTGATCGACGCCGGCGCGTCGATCGAACCAGCGGTCGATGCACTCGTTGAGGTCGCGGACGCGAGTGTCGTGGTGGTGCGTGGTTGCTATCTCGCGCTGCGACGGGCGTCGCGCGCACCGGGGTCAGCGCGCGCCGCGGGCGCGGTGCTGCTCGACGAACCAGGCCGCGCGCTCGGCGCCCGCGACGTCGCGGACGTTCTCCGGGTTCCGGTGCTTGCGAGTGTCGCCGTGCGGTCGTCGATCGCACGGGTGGTCGACGCGGGAGTGTTGCCGGCGCGATTGCCGGAGTCGTTGTTGCGTCCGGCGCGAGAGCTGCTCGAACGGCTCGGGTGCATGAGCGAGGGTCGCGCGGCGTGACCGCGGCCGTCACCTTGCGAGAAACGCTGCACCGGCGGCTCCTGGACGCGCCGTTCGATCCGCGGCCGCTCGCGCGTGAGGAGCTGCGGTCGCGCCTCGAGGTTGTGTTGCGAGAGGAAGCGCCGCTGTGTCCGAGCGACGAGGCTGCCCGCGTCCTCGATCAGCTGATCGACGATGTCGGCGGTCTCGGTCCCCTCGAGCGTCATCTCGCCGATCCAGAGGTCAGCGAGATCATGATCAACGGGCCCGAGCGGGCGTATATCGAGCGCCGTGGCCGCATCGAGCCCATCGAACTTCCTCTCGACGCCGCGGCCATCGCCCACCTCGCCGAACGCGTTGTCGCGCCGCTTGGGTTGCGCCTCGACCACGCATCACCAATGGTGGACGCGCGACTGGCGGACGGTTCGCGGCTCCATGCAGTGCTCCCACCGCTTGCCCCCGACGGCCCGTGCGTCACGATCCGACGGTTCGTGGCGCGCGACGTCGGTCTCGACGCGTTCGGTCTCGGCGAGCACGGCGTGGAGATGATGCGGTCGATGGTGCGCGGCGGGTGGAATCTGCTTGTCGCGGGCGCGACGAGCGCGGGCAAGACGACCTTCTGCAACGCGCTCGCGCGCGCCATTGACGGCGACGAACGCATCGTGACGATCGAGGAAACCGCCGAACTGCGACTTCCGCAACCGCACGTCGTCCGGCTCGAGGCGCGCCCGCCGAATGCCGAGGGCGTGGGCGCGGTAGCCGTGCGCGACCTCGTGCGGGCCGCGCTGCGGATGCGTCCCGACCGGCTGATCGTCGGCGAGGTACGGGGCGGCGAAGCCCTCGACATGCTGCAGGCGTGCAACACCGGTCACGACGGGTCACTGTCGACGGTGCACGCCAACGGCCCGGCCGACGCGCTGGTCCGGCTCGAGACCTTGGTGCTCTTCGCCGGCGCCGCACTGCCGCTGCCGGCGATACGCGCGCAAATCGGGCGCGCGATCGACGCAGTCGTCCATGTCGGCCGCGGCGCATCCGGGCGCCGCCGCGTCCTTGCGGTTGCCGAGGTCGCCGACGACGGCGCGGGCACGCGCCTGCTCGCAACGCGGGACGGCGATCGCTTCGCCCTCGGCGAGCGTCCGACCCGGCCGGCGCGGCGGGTCGGGGTCGACGTCGCGGGTGGGTGGCCACGGTGACGACCCTGTTTGTTCTGGCGGCGGGGAGCGGCTGCACTGTCTGGCTGGCTCGCTCGGCGCGCCGGTTCGCAGTGCTCGATCGAGTCGTGGCGCTGCATCCCGGTCGTCGCACGCTCCCCGATGTGTTCCGAACTCGTTTGGTGCGCGCACTCGACGCCGCCGCGCTCGACTGCACGCCCGAGCACGCGGTGCACATGTGGGCGCTCGCCGCCATCGGCGTCGGCGCGCTGGGATTCGGGCTTGCTCCGCCCGCCGCGCTCGCCGGCGTCGTTGCGGTGGGTGCGGCCGGTCCGATCGCGCTGCGTGCACTGCGCCACCGGCGCAACCGGCTCGCCGCGGCCGCGGTGCCTGATGTAGTCGAACGGGTCGCCTCCGAATTGCGCGCCGGCGGCACGGTCGCGACCGCGCTCGCGCGGTTGGTGCACGACGACCACCCCCTGGCGCCCGACCTCGCCCGGCTCGACACGCGGCTGCGTCTCGGCGCATCACTTCCCGCCGCGCTGTCGGCGTGGCGGCGCGAGCGCGACGCCCCGGGCGTCGGCGTCACTGCGGGCGCCCTGGCGATGGCGACCACCGCCGGCGGACGCTGCGCCGACGCGCTCGAGCATGTCGCGGAGTCGCTCCGTGACCGGCTCGGCATCGTTGCCGAGACGCGCGCGCTGTCCGCGCAAGCGCGCGCGTCTGCGTTCGTGGTCGGGCTGGGTCCACTCGGCTATCTCCTGTGGACGGCGCTCGTCGACCGCCACGCTGTGGGCGCGCTGGTGGGCACAACTCCGGGGCGCGTGTGCCTCGTCGTCGGCCTCGCCCTCGAAGGCACCGGCGCGTGGTGGATGCGCCTGATCCTGAGGCGCGGGGTTCCGGCATGACGCCGCGGGTGCTCGCGCTGGCGTGGGCGGTGTTGGTGGGTTCGATCGCGTTCCGGTTCCTGCACCAAGTCACGATCGCTCACCGGGCACGCGCACTGCGACCGGCCCGCGCCCATGGCCCCGCGGTGATCATCCGAGTGGGCGGCGCACTCGCGCGCGCCCCCGGCGTCGCGATTGCACTCGGCGTGCTGGCGGCTCCGATCCGACATCGGCGCCGATCCCGCCGGCGCGACGCGCTGACGGCCGAGTTGCCGTTCGCCGTCGATCTGATCGGCGTTGCTGTTGGTGCGGGCGCCACACCGTTCGGTGCGTTGCAACTGGCCGTGATGTGGAGCCCACCACGCATCGCCGCAGTGCTCGGTGAAGTCGATCGCGCGTGCGCGCTCGGCGCGCCGTTCGACGCCGCGCTCCGGCGCGCCTCCCACGAAGAGCCCGTCGTCGCGCCGCTCACGCAGGCGTTGCGCACGGCCGCGCAGCTGGGATCGCCCACGGCCGCCTCGCTGGCGCGGATCGCTGCCGACGTGCGCGCTGACGTCCGCCGCCGGGCCGAAGCTCACGCGCGAACCGTGCCCGTGCGCCTGCTCTTCCCCCTCGTTCTTTGTCTGCTCCCGGCGTTCGCGCTTCTGACCGTCGTGCCAGTGCTGCTCGACGGTATCGCGCGCTGACGTCGCGCTTTGATCAAGGAGATTGCCGTGTCAGATCTGCTGTTGCGTGTGTGGATTGTTCTCGCGGGCGCTCGTCGCGAGGAAGACGGTCAGACGACCGCGGAGTACGCCTTGGTGTTGTTGGCGGCGGCCGCCCTCGGCATGCTGCTGCTCACGTGGGCCAAAGGTTCGGGATCGGTGAAGAACCTTTTCGAGAGCGTCATCGACAAGATCCTGCCCGGGTGAGGTCGTCCACCAGGTCCGGTGGGGGCGCGCGTCTTGACGCGCGCCCCCGCGCGGGCGAGTCGGGGCAGGCGACCGTCGAGTTCGCGCTCGCGCTTCCCGTCATCTTGGTGTTCTTCCTCGCGTTGTTCCAGGTTGCGCTGATTGCGCGAGACCAAGTGCGGACACAACACGCGGCGCGGGTCGCGGCGCGAGAAGCGAGCGTGGGCGCTGGCGGCGAACGCGTGTTGGCGGCGACCGCCGACGTGCTCGAAGGTGCCGAGCTCGAGCTCGTTCGAAACGGCGCAGTGGGAGAAGCGATCGAGGTTCGTGTTCGCTACCGGTCGGAGACGGCGCTGCCGCTCGTCGGCGCGCTGATTCCCGACGTCGAGCTGGAGGCGAGCGCGGTGATGCGACGAGAGCGATGAGCCCGACCGAACGCGGTGCGGCGACGATGGTCGTGCTGGCCGTCGTCGGCGTCGCGGCCCTCCTCGGCATTGGCCTGGCGCGGCTCGGGGCGGCCACCGTGCTCGAAGCCCGGGCGCAGTCCGCGGCGGACGCGGCCGCGCTCGCCGCCGCCGACCAGCTCGCCCTCGGTCACGGGCCGGCGGCGGCCGGGCGCGCCGCGGCCACGGTGGCCGGACAGAACGACGCCCGCCTGCTCCACTGCATGTGCGATCCCCTCGGTGCCGAGGTCGAGGTCGAGATCTCAGGCGTGCCGGCGCTGACGCTGCCGCGAGCGGTCCGAGCACGCGCCCGCGCCGAGGTCGACCTCACGCGCGCTCCCCGGGAGCAGGCGCAAGCGCCGTGAGTTTTGTATGCTGCGCACCTCGTGCAAATTTAAGTTTCGGGAGCCAGCCGGCTCGCGACTTCAGGGGGCGACATGAGCACCGCCGCCGCGACCTTCGACGGCTCGGTTCGGACCAGCGAGTACACGGTTGCGCCGGCGCTGGCCGTCGCCGCGTTCGCCTCGATCGGAGCGGGCGCGATCCACGCCGCGGCCATCGGCGTGCACAGCGAGCACGACCAGGCCGTGCTCGCGTTCACGATCGTCGCCATCGCGCAGATCGGCTGGGGCGCGGTCGCGCTCGGGTTCGCGAACCGGGCGTGGGCCGTCGTGGGCGCCGCGATCAACGCGGCCGCCGTTGGCGGCTGGGTGCTCGCCAAGACCAATGGCATCTCGTTCGTCGACGGCCTCGACGTCCAAGAAGACCCGCAGCGCGCCGACGTCATCGCTGCGATCCTCGCGGCGATCGTCGTGATCGCCGCCGTTGGTGCCGTCACCTTCTTGCGCAACAAGCGATCGACGTTCGGTCGCGCCGCGCTCGTCGTCACCGCATCGGTCGCGGTGCTCGTCGTCACGCCGGCGATGGTGTCCGCCGGCGGCCACGACCATGCCGGAGGTCACGACGGGGCCGAGACCGCGGCCGGTGGACACGACGCGACCGGTGGACACGACGCGACCGGTGGACACGACGCGCCCGCCGGCGACGCCGCTGGTGCAGCTGAACACGATGAGCACGAGTCGGCCGCGGTTCCGCCCAAGCCGTACGACCCGACGTTGCCGATCGATCTCGGTGGTGTCGAAGGCGTCTCCCTCGAGGAGCAGGCCCGCGCCGAGAACCTGATCGCGGTCACGCTCGCGCGGCTGCCACAGTTCGCCGACTACAGGGTGGCCGAGGCGGCGGGCTTCAAGTCGATCGGCGACGGTTTCACCGGCGACGAGCATTTCATAAGCCGTGAGAACATGTCCGACGGGCGTACGCTCGATCCCGACTATCCCGAGTCGCTGGTGTACCAACCCAACCGCGACGGCACGAAGACACTCAGGGCCGCGATGTTCATGGCCGAGCCTGGTGTCACGCTCGACACGGTGCCGAACGTCGGCGGCAAGCTCACGCAGTGGCACATCCACAACAACCTGTGCTTCACCACCGAAGGCCAGGTGCGCGGCTTGACGAACCCCGACGGCTCGTGCACCCCGCCGCTGGTGCAGGGGAGCCAAGCCCCGATGATCCACGTGTGGATCGTCTCCCACCCGTGCGGTCCGTTCGCGGCGCTCGAGGGTGTCGGCGGGGGCCAGATTCGTGAGGGTGAGACGAAGCTCTGCGACCACGCGCACGGCGCGTAACCGCCGCCGTCAGGGTCCCGGACGTGTGGTCATGAGGCGCAGCAGCGCGAGCGCGCCCGCCTTGTCCAGGTACTCGTTCCAGTTGCCGCACTTCGGCGACTGCACGCACGAGGGGCAACCGTCGTCACAGGGGCACGCCGCGACCAGATCGCGCGTGGCCGCCGCATGCTGGTCGGCCGCCTCGAACGCGAGCTCGGCGATGCCCGCGCCGCCGGGGTAGCCGTCGTACACGAAAATCGTCGGCTCGCCGGTTTGCGGGTGCAACGCCATCGACACGCCGCCGACGTCCCAACGGTCGCAGATGGTGAAGAGCGGCAGCATGCCGATCAGCGCGTGTTCCGCGGCGTGCACGGTGCCGATGAGTTGGGCCGGGGTGACGCCCGCGGCTTCGACCATCTCGGCTGCGACTGTGTACCAACACGCGCGCGTCACGAGTGAACGCTCGGGCAGGTCGAGCGGGCATACGTCGATGACGGCGTTCGACGAGATCTGCCTGCGCTGGTACGCGACGACAAGATTGCGGACTTCTACCGTGCCGAGATGGGCGACGGTCGCGCCGAGCGGTGAACTGCGATCGACGTCTCCGATCGCGATGTCTGTCTCGGTGCGCGGCTGTGTGTACTCATCGGCGTCGTCGTACTCCTCCAGCACCGCGACGTGATCGCGTGTGTCGAGCGTGGTGACACGGTACTGGCGTCCTTGGTGCAGGTACACGGCGCCGGCGTGCGCGACCGAGAATACCCGCGCGTCGTCCACGGTACCGATGGTCCGGTGCTCGTCGGCATCGATGAGCCGATACTCGATCGACGATCCGGTGCGCAGCCCGACATCCGGTGCCGGCGGCTTCTCGCCGCTCCAGTACATGCGGCCGCCGCGCGGCGTGAGCTGGTCCGCGTGCACGAGGTGGCGCACCGCGTCGTCGAGTCCTTCGCCGAAGTACCGCTCGTCCTCGGGGGCAAGTGGGAGTTCGTGCGCCGCGCACGCCACCTGGGCGCGCACCACGAACGGGTTCCGAGGATTGACCACGGCCCGCTCCGGCGGGCGCGCCGTCAGCTCGCGTGGGTGCGCGGCGTACCACTGGTCGAGCTGGTCGTCGCCGGCGATGAGCACCGCCGCCGACCGCCGGCCCGTACGTCCGGCCCGGCCGGCTTGCTGCCACATGGACGCCAACGTGCCGGGGAATCCGTTCAGAACGACCGCGTCCAGACCGCCGACATCGATCCCGAGTTCGAGGGCGTTTGTCGCCGCGACACCGAGCAGGCGACCGTGCGTGAGGTCCTGTTCCAGTGCGCGCCGTTCCTCGGGCAGATACCCGGCGCGGTAGGCCGCGACGCGCGCGCCGAGGCCCACCGCCTGATCCTCGAGGCGACGACGCGCGTATTGCGCGACGAGCTCGGCGCTGCGTCGGCTCCGAGTGAAGGCGAGCGTTTGATGTCCCGCGCCGACGAAGCGGGCGAGCAGGCTCGCGGCTTCGACGTTGGCCGAGGCGCGGGCGCCGGAATGCTCATCGAGCAGGGGCCGCTGCCAGCATCCGAGGACCCGCTCGGCCCGCGGCGACCCGTCGTCGGTGATTGCTGCGACTGGCACGCCGCACAGCTCGGACGCGAGCTCGCCCGGATTGCCGATCGTCGCGCTCGCGAAACAGAAGGTCGGTGACACGTCGTAGTGCTCGCATATGCGTCGCAGGCGACGCAGGACGTGCGCGACCTGGCTCCCGAAGATGCCGCGCAGTGTGTGCAGCTCGTCGACGACGACGTACCGCAGCCGCATCAGGAACGTCGCCCATCGTTTGTGCGACGGGAGGATCCCGAGGTGGAGCATCTCGGGGTTGGTGAGGACGACGTTGGCGTTCTTGCGGGCCCAGACGCGGTCGTCGATGAAGGTGTCGCCGTCGTAGGTGACGGCGCGCAGCCCGGAGACGAGCCACGAGCGCATCGCCCGGAGTTGGTCTTGGGCGAGCGCCTTGGTCGGGAAGATGCACAGCGCCGTGTCGCGGCGGCCGCGAAGGCACGACTCGAGGATCGGGACTTGGTAGCAGAGCGACTTGCCCGACGCCGTGCCGGTTGCGATGACGACATTGTCTCCGGTCCGCAGGCGGTCGATCGCGCTTGCTTGGTGCGTGTACAGCTCTTCGATTCCGCGGGCCCGCAGCCGCATCACGACATCGGGATGCAGCGGCTCGGCCCGCGCCGCGAACCGGGCCGGCCGATCGGCGAGTACCTCCTGGTACACGAGACGGCCGCCGAGCTCGCGGTCGGTCGCGAGCGCGTCCAGCGTGGCGCGCGCGTCCATCTCACCCACCGTACCGACGGGGTGAGACCAAATCTCACCATCAAATAGGTGATGCTCCTATCAGTTGGCGGGGTTTTCGACTTCAGTGGGTCTGGAGGGTGCCGTCGTCGGCGAAGTCGGCGAACAGACCGCCCGCGTCGCCGGTCAGTCCGAGACAGCCGCCGCCGCCGACGGGGATCGTCACGCTGCGAACCACGGCGGGGTCGAGCGCGTGCGCGATCCGACCCAGCCGGTACACGTCGGTGAGGCCCATGCCGTCGAGCTGGGCGTGGCGGCCGAGCAGCGCGAGCAGTGTGAACTCGCCCGCGGCGCCCTTCGCCTCGGTCTGCAGCTGGCGCAGCCCGGCAAGGATCATCAACCCCTGGTTGTCACTGCGGCTGATGTCGCCGCGTGGGAAGTCGTGGCGGTCGCGAGAGAACGCGAGCGCTTGGAACCCGGTCATGCGGTGCGGGCCGACGCTGAACACGGCACCGGAGTCCTTGTCGTCCATTGCGACCGGGACGTCCATTTGGACGCCCCCCATTCCGTCGACGATGCCCTGGAACCCGGCGAAGTCCACCGACACGACGTACGACACGGGGACACCGATGAGTTCACCGAGCGCGTTCGCCTGTCCGCGGGGGCCATCGGTGGCGTGCGCGCGGTTGATCTTGCCGCCCCGCCAGCACGTGTCGCGTGGCACATTCAGCACAGTGGCGACGTTGGTCGTCGGGTTGACCGCCGCGAGGTGCAACGCGTCGCCGCGTGCGCCGCCGACCTCGGGCCGGTAGTCATTGCCGATCAACGCGATGAAGAAGACACCGTCGGGAGAACCCGCCGCGTCGGCCGACGCGATTTTCTCGATCTGCATGTAGGTCGTGCCCGACGCGAGCGGAACTCGAATCCCGGCGAGCCACGCCGCCGTCAGGGCTCCCATCGCCAAAACGGTCGCGAGCATCGCGACAAACAGCGCGACCACCGATCGACGGACGAGCGCGCGCGCCGTCATCCGGCGGCCGCCGTGGTCGTGGTCGCGGCGACCGCGCCGAAGTCACGCGTGGCGGAAACTCGGTATGCGGTCACGAGCCAGTTGCCGTCCGGCCCCGGCGCGAAGGTCAGCTCGTTCGTGCGCACGACGCTCATCTCCCCGTCCGCGGACTCGGCGCGAATATCGAGGTTGAACGTCGTCGCCATCAGCAGCACCACCCCGCCCTGATCGGCGATCGCGTCCACCCGCACGGGCGTCGCCGTCACCGCCGGCGTCGCCACCGCGGTCGGGATGCCTTCGTCGGTGAGCGCGGCGCGGTCCGGACCGGTCGCATCCGTCGCGACGGCGGCGTCGAACATGGTCTCGTAGCCCTCGTCGACGGCACCCTCCATGAGCGGCGCCAGCACGGCGACCTCGACGTAGCGCTGAGACGCTTCGACGATCGCCTGGGCAATCGCGTCGTCGAGGACGATGTCGCCGCCGGCGCTCGCCACCGCCGCATCGCCCCGCTCCAGCTCGAACTCCAGGGCCGCAACGGTCGTGGTCGTGCGGGGCGGTTCGTCGCGCGCCTCGACGTCGTCGTCGCCCGAGCACGCACTGGTGGCGAGCGCGAGGAGCACGAGGAATGAAAGCGGACGGCAGCGCATGGCCGCGTCAGAATGCCAGACCGGCGGCGGTAACCTCGGTCATTGCAGACGGCGTGACAGGCGAGTCGCCGCGAGTACCGGCCTGCGGAGCGAACGTTGGCATTGAAGAAGTTCGTCGAACGGCTGACCAAACCCGTCGAGGATCTCGATCGGGAGAATCTCCGCGCGTGGTGCGAGGCGGCCGAATGCAGCGCGATCGCCGACGTGCAACCGCGGGTTCCGGCGCGGGTCGCCGGGGAGGTCCGCTCGGTGCGCATCGTCCCTCGCGCCGGTGCCGATGCGCTGGAGGTCGTGGTCGACGACGGCGCGGGCTCGATCGTCGGGGTGTTTCTCGGACGGCGCAAGATCGCCGGAATCTCACCGGGCCGGCGCATCATCCTGCAAGGCGTCGCCATGCGCCACGGCAACCAGCTGCAGATCTACAACCCGATCTACGTACTGCGCTGAGTTCCGATCATTCGCCGCCAGTGAGGATGCGGCGGACGTCGTCCTCGGAGTCCGAGGTGACCATTGCCAGCACTTCGTCGCCGGCTTGGAACTCGGTGTCGCCGCGTGGCATCACGACGTGCTCGTCGCGCAATACGGCGACGATCGTGGCATCGCGAGGAATCGCGAGGTCCTTGATCGCACGATCGAGCACGGGCGAATCGTCGGCCAGCGTGACTTCGACGAGCCGAACGTTGCCGCCTTCGAACTGGAGGATGCGCACGAGCCGCCCCACAGAGACCGCTTCTTCGACGAGGGCGGTAATGAGGTGCGGTGTCGAGACCGCGAGATCGACGCCCCAGTTCTCGTTGAAGAGCCACTCGTTCTTCGGATGGTTGACGCGTGCGATCACGCGCGGGACGCCGAACTCCTGCTTGGCCAGCAGCGAGATCACGAGGTTGTCCTCGTCGTCGCCCGTCGCGGCGACGACGACGTCGCAGCGCTCGAGGCCGGCGGCTCGCAACGACGCGACCTCGCACGCGTCGGCGACGACGAGCTCGACGCCTTCCGTGAGGGTGAGGCGCTCGGCGACGGACGGGTTCTGTTCGATCAGTTGCACTTCGTGGCCGGTGCCCTGGAGGTCGTTCGCGATGAACAACCCGACATTGCCCGCGCCGCAGATCGCGACACGCACTAGTGGTTTCTCGATTCGATGTGCGCTTGTAGCTCGTCGAGTGCAGCGAGGTCGGAGACGAATGTGAGCACGTCACCCTCTTGGCCGACCATGTCGGCGGTGATGACCTGGGCCTGGCCAAATCGCGTGACCGCCGTGAGCCAGAACCGGCCCGGATGGTTGAGGTGACCGAGCTTGTGGCCGACGGCCGCCGGTGGAATCGGCCGCTCCACGAGCGCGAGACGGCCGGTGGCGTCGATCCAGTCGTGACGGGTCTCGTCGGGAAGGAGCCGGCGCAACACCTGGTCGGTGGTCCACGCAACCGTCGCGACGGTCGGGATGCCAAGCCGTTGGTAGATGAGCGCCCGCCGGGGGTCGTAGATGCGGGCGACAACTCGCTCGATGCCGTAGGTCTCGCGTGCGATGCGCGCGCACAAGATGTTGGAGTTGTCGCCGTTCGTGACCGACGCCAGAGCGCCGGCATCGTCGATACCGGCTTGGGCGAGGTGGTCTCGATCGAACCCGAAGCCGGTGACCGTGGCCCCGTCGAAGTCGGCGGCCAGACGTGTGAACGCGCGCGCGTTCTTGTCGACGACGGCGACCGAATGGCCGGCGAGGCCGAGCGCCGCGGCGAGCTCGCTCCCGACCCGGCCGCATCCGATCACGACGACATGCACGGGGCGGGATGCTAGAGGCCGAGCGCGGTCCGCGTGCCGACCCGGTGTCCGAATTCCCCGAGCCGAGGTGGCATGCTGACGCGAATCGGACGGAGGTAGAGCCAGTCCCTTGCTCGACACGCTGAAACGCATCTTCGTCGGGCGGCCGTTGGCCTCGTCCGAGCAGGAACATCAACGGCTCACCAAGAAGGTCGCGCTCGCGGTCTTCTCCTCCGACGCGATCTCCTCGACCGCGTACGCGACCGAGGAGATCCTCTTCGTCACGGCCGTCGGCGCGGGCACCAGCCTCGCCCTCGGACTCGACGCGCTCGTCCCGATCGCGATCGGAGTCGCCGCCCTGTTGGCGATCGTCATCACGTCCTACCGTCAGACGATCTACGCGTATCCGAAGGGCGGCGCCGCGTACGTCGTCAGCCGGGAGAACCACGGCGAGCTGCCGTCGCTCGTCGCCGGCGCGTCGATCCTCGTCGACTACATCCTGACCGTCGCCGTGAGCGTGTCGGCCGGCGTCGCCGCCATCATCTCGATCCCGACCTTCCACGACACCGTCAAGGAACACCGCGTCGAGGCGTGCCTGATCCTCGTGCTCCTCGTCAGCGTCGCCAACCTGCGCGGGATCAAGGAGTCGGGCCGCGTGTTCGCGGTGCCCGTCTACGGCTACATCGCGATGGTCTCGATGCTCATATTCCTCGGATTGACGAAGCACTACCTCGACTGGTTCGGTGGCGTCGATCCGGTCGACCCGAACGAGCTCGCCAAGCACATCGAGCTCACCGGCGGATCGCTCGGGTTGTTCTTGATCCTAAAGGGCTTCTCCTCCGGCGCCGTGGCGCTGACCGGTGTCGAGGCCATCGCCGACGGCGTGCCCGCCTTCCGCCGGCCCGAGGCGAAGAACGCGGCCCGCACGCTCACGATGATGGGCATCATCCTCGGTTCGCTGTTCCTCGGCGTCTCGGTGCTGGCGTCGAAGCTGCATCCGGTTCCCAATCACGACGTGACCGTGTTCTCGCAAATGGGCGAGCAAGTGTTCGGCGACAACGTAGTGCTCTGGGTGCTGCAAATTCTGACGGCCGGCATCCTCACCCTGGCCGCGAACACTGCCTATGCGGACTTCCCGCGGTTGTCGTCCGTGATCGCGCGCGACGGTTACCTGCCGCGGCAGTTGGCGGCGCGCGGCGACCGACTCGTGTTCTCGAACGGCATCGTGGTGCTGGCGGTGATGTCGAGCGTCCTACTCGTCGCGTTCGGTGGCGTCACGACCAATCTGATTCCGCTCTACGCGGTCGGTGTCTTCCTGTCGTTCACGCTGTCGCAGAGCGGCATGGTGCGCCACCACCTCCGCCATCGCGACCCGGGATGGAAGCTGCACGCGACGATCAGCGGTGTAGGTGCGACCGCGACGTTCATCGTGTTGATGGTGGTCGGCACCACGAAGTTCGTCGACGGCGCGTGGATCCCCCTCGTCGTGATCCCCGCGATCGTGCTGCTGTTCAAGGCCATCAAGGGCCACTACAACGCGGTGGCCGCCCATCTTGCGATCCCGCCCGGTTACAAACCACGCCGAATGAACCACACGGTGGTCGTCCTCGTCGGAGGCGTGCACCGCGGCGTGATGGAAGCGCTTGCGTATGCGAAGTCGCTCGCACCGAACCATCTGGTCGCGATGACGATAGTCTCGGACGAGGAAGAACAGGAACGCATCGAGGCTGGGTGGGCCGAGCGCCGCATCGACGTGCCGCTCGAGATCGTGCATTCCCCGTACCGGGAGCTCACGCGGCCCGTGATGCGGTTCGTCGACGAGCTCGACGCCCGCTACGACGACGACGTGGTCACGATCATCATCCCGGAGTTCGTCGTGACGGGGTGGTGGGCGCACCTTTTGCACAATCAGAGCGCACTCTTCCTGAAGGGCCGCCTGCTCTTTCGCAAGGGAACGGTCGTGACGTCGGTGCCGTACCACGTCGATCGACCGCCGGCTTGACATTTTCGGCGATCAAAATCTAACTTTCGCCTATCGACATGTCGGGGACTGCCCTCTCCAAATCTGATCGCGAGGCCCTGAAGGCGATCTACCGGCTGGCCAAGGACGGCGGCGCGCACACCGGCGAGCTGGCCGAACGGCTGGGGCTGACCCCCGGGACTGTCACGGCCACCGTCAAGCGCCTGGCCGACCGCGGCCTCGTCGACCACGTCCCGTACCGCGGGGTGGAGCTCACCGCGCCCGGCCGCAAGATCGCGATCGGCGCCATCCGCCGCCACCGCATCGTCGAGCGGTTCCTCGCCGACATGCTCGGCTACGCGTGGAACGAAGCCGACCGGCTTGCGACCGCGTTCGAGCACGACCTCCCGCAGGAGGTCGAGGACCGCCTGTTCGTGGCGCTCCACGGGCCCGAGTCGTGTCCGCACGGGTTCCCGATCCCGGCCAAGGAGACCGCCGATCTCCCGGACATGCCGCCGCTGTACGAGCTCGAGCCAGGTGACGTCGCGGTCGTCGCGGTGCCAGGCTCCACCGATCCCGAAATCGTCGCATTTCTCGACACGCTCGGGTTGCGGCCCGGCGTGCGCGTCGAGGTGAAAGAGAAGCATCCGTTCGACGGCCCGCTCGTGCTGCGAGTCGAGGGCAAGGAGCGAACCCTCGGCGCAACCGTCGCCAACCAAGTCTTCGTACAGAGATCCGCGTAGAAAATGTCCAGCCCCGAGCAAGGAATTCAGCCATGACATCAGCCCTCGCGTCCGAGAGCGGCTACCAGGAGTTCGTCCTGAAGGGTGGTGAGTGGTCGATCCTGCTGTTCGCGGGTATCGCCGCGATCCTCGCCATCCTCGTCGGGTTCGCGCTCATGAAAGGCGTGTTGGCCGCCGACCCCGGTACGCCCAAGATGATCGAGATCGCGACCGCGATCCAAGAAGGTGCACTGGCGTATCTGAAGCGCCAGTTCCGCACGATCGTCGTGATCCTGGTCCCACTCGCGCTCATCGTGTTCGTCACATCGACCGAAGTCGCGAAACCAGAGGGCTTTGCCGACGGCAGCGCGGGACTCGGTTTCGCGGCGTCCGGTCTCTCGCGCACGGCCGCGTTTGTCGCGGGCGCGTTCATGTCCGGGCTGACGGGCTATATCGGCATGACGCTCGCCACGCGCGGCAACGTGCGCACGGCGGCCGCGGCGAAGCAAGGATCGCTGTCGCGCGCGCTCGAGATCGCGTTTCGCACGGGCGGCATCGCGGGCATGTTCACGGTCGGCCTGGGACTGGCGGGCGCGACGTTGATCATCGCGATCTTCCAAAACACCAGCGCGGCGATCCTCGTCGGGTTCGGGTTCGGTGGCTCGCTCCTGGCCCTGTTCCTGCGGGTCGGTGGCGGCATCTTCACGAAGGCGGCCGATGTTGGCGCCGACCTCGTCGGCAAGGTCGAGGCGGGGATCCCGGAGGACGATCCCCGCAACCCCGCGACGATCGCTGACAATGTCGGCGACAACGTCGGTGACTGCGCAGGGATGGCGTCCGACCTGTTCGAGTCCTACGAGGTGACGCTGGTCGCGTCGATCATTCTCGGCGTCGCCGCGTTCGAAGCGGTCGGCGTCAATCCCGCGCTCGGGCTCGTATTCCCAGTCGCCGCGCGCGCAGTGGGCGTGATCGCGTCGATCGTCGGCGTCTACGCAGTACGCGCCAAAGAGGGCGAGACCAACGCGCTGAAGCCGATCAACCGCGGCTTCTTGACCGCGGGCATCATCACCGTGATCGGCGTCGGTCTCCTCGGCCTGCTCTACATCGGCGACCCCGACGAGGCAACGATGGACAATATCGGCCTGCGCTGCTTCCTCGCCGTTGTCGTCGGGCTCGTGCTCGCGCAGATCGTCAGCCGATTGACCGAGTACTTCACCGGTACCGAGTACGCGCCAGTGCAAGAGATTGCGGAGTCGACGCGCACCGGCCCGGCGACAACCGTGCTGTCGGGCACGGCGATCGGACTGGAATCGTCGGTGTACTCGATCATCGCGATTGCCGTCGCGATCGGCGCGGCTATCGGCCTCGGTGGCGGCAACCTCCAGTTCTCGCTGTACCTCGTCGCGCTGTGCGGCATGGGCATGCTCGCGACGACCGGTGTTGTCGTGTCTGAGGACACCTTCGGGCCTGTCGCCGACAACGCCGCCGGCATTGCCGAAATGTCGGGTGAGTTCCATGGCGAACCCGCGCGAATCATGGTGAGCCTCGACGCGGTCGGCAACACGACGAAGGCGGTCACGAAGGGCTTCGCGATCGGCTCCGCGGTCATCGCCGCGGTGGCCCTGTTTGCGAGCTTCATCGAAACCGCCGTCGACGAGGTGTACCCCGCTGACGTCGTCGACGCCGCCAAGAACACGAGTCGCGGTGTGTTCGACCTGCTGCCGATCAACGTGGCGGATCCGAAGATCTTCATCGGCCTCCTGATCGGAGGGGCGGTGCCGTTCTTGTTCTCGGCACTCGCGATCCGGGCAGTCGGGCGCTCGGCGGGCGTTGTCGTGCACGAAGTACGCCGGCAGTTCGCCGACGGCAAGATCATGACGGGCGAGCGCCGTCCCGACTACGGCCCCGTCATCGACATCTGCACCGCCGCGTCGCTGCGGGAACTGACGACGCCGGCGTTGCTCGCGGTGCTGACGCCGGTGATCATCGGGTTCGGCATCAGCTACCTCGCGCTCGGTGCGTTCCTCGCGGCCGTGATCTTGTGCGGCCAGCTCATGGCGGTCTACCTCTCGAACGCGGGTGGCTCGTGGGACAACGCCAAGAAGTACATCGAGGATGGCCACCATGGCGGCAAGGGATCGGAAGCCCACAAGGCCGCGGTCATCGGCGACACGGTCGGCGATCCGTTCAAGGACACCGCGGGCCCTGCGCTCAACCCGTTGATCAAGGTCATGAACCTCGTCTCGTTGCTCACGCTGCCCGCGATCATCAGCCTGTCCGATATCGACGAGGAGAACGTACTGATATCGCAGCCCGAGCCTGGCGCGTATGCGATCGCGGGCGGCGCGCTCGTCGTGTTGATCGGCGCCGTCCTCTATTCGAAGCGCTCCGGCGCGACCATCGGCGACGAAGTCGTACTCGACGAGGACGAACCCGCGCCCGCGACGACTGTCTGACGTCCAAATACTTCAGTCGTCGTCGAACAGTTCTTCCAACTCCTCGGCTTCGCGCTCGGCCTCGACCGGGGTCGCGGGCGCAACGCTCCGGCGGTGCTTGCGCCACTCGAGGAATGGCGGGATCAGCGACAAGAAGATGATCACGAAGATCGCCGGCGTGAGGTAGTCCTCGATGCCGGGGACTTGCTCGCCGAGCAGGTAGCCGAGCGAGGTCACACCGACCGCCCACAACAACCCGCCGACGACGTTGAACCGGATGAACGTCGCGTAGGGCATCTCGCCGACGCCGGCGAGGATCGGGGCGAACGTGCGCACGATCGGGACGAACCTCGCCAGGATGATCGTCTTCGGGCCGTGGTGCTCGAAGAAGTCTTTCGTGCGGTGCACATATTCCTGTTTGAACAGCCGCGAGTTCGGCCGCCGGAACAATCCGGGTCCGACCTTCCTCCCGAAGAGGTACCCGACTTGGTCGCCGGCCACGGCGGCGGCGAAGCAGCCCGCGAGGAGGACGCCGATATTGAGGTCGAGGTTGTTCTTCTCGGCGGTGGCGGCCAACAGCCCGGCGGTGAACAGCAACGAGTCGCCGGGCAAGAAGAACCCGATCAGCAGGCCCGATTCGGCAAAGACGATGCAAAACAAGCCGATTGTTGCCCACGGACCCAGCCAGTCCAGGATCTTCTCGGGATCGAGGAATTCGAGGGCGGCGAGCGCGGGCACGAGCCTTCACGATAGACCGCCACAGATTGTGGCAGCGGCACCGCGCCTTGACGCTGAGTGTGCTCGTGTGAGAGCAGTGGAACAGGGCGCCGCTACGGTGGCCGACCCGGCGGCCGAACAGAGACCCGAATCCGCCCCCCAGGAGCGCGCGCCGTGCCCAAGCCCCTCGTCATCGTCGAATCCCCGGCGAAAGCGCGCACGATCGCGGGATATCTCGGCGCCGACTACACGGTGAAAGCCAGCATCGGGCACATCCGCGACCTGCCCGGCAATAAGGACGAGGTGCCCGCGGCCATGCGCGAGACCCACGGTCGCCTCGCCGGCATCAACCCCGATGACCATTTCGACGTCGTGTACGTCGTCCACAAGAACAAGAAGCAAGTCGTCGCCGATCTGAAGAAGGCGCTCAAGGACGCCGACGAGCTCATCCTCGCGACCGACGAGGACCGCGAGGGCGAGGCCATCGGTTGGCACGTGCTCGAGGTGCTGCAACCGCGCGTACCGGTTCGTCGCATGGTGTTCCACGAGATCACTCCGCACGCGATCCGCGAGGCGCTCGAACAGCCGGGCGATCTCAACTCCAAGCTCGTCGACGCCCAAGAGGCGCGCCGCATCCTCGACCGTCTCGTCGGTTGGGAAACCTCTCCGGTGCTGTGGCGGGTGTTCGGTCGTCGTCAGGCGGCGTCGGCCGGACGCGTGCAAAGCGTCGCAACCCGACTCGTCGTCGAGCGCGAGCGCGCGCGGATGCGCTTCCGCTCCGGCCGCTGGCACGACCTCGAAGGCACATTCGTCGACGCCGCCGACCAAGCGTTTGGCGCGTCGCTTGTCGAGCTCGACGACAAGAGACTGGCCGAGGGACGTGACTTCGATCCCGCGACCGGCCTCATCGCCACGCGGCGCGACGTCGTGTTGCTCGACGCCGACGCGGCAAGCGGTCTCGCCGACCGCCTCCGCGACCGGCCATACCAAGTTGCCAGTGTCGACTCCGACCCATTCACCGAAAAGCCGCGTGCGCCCTTCACGACGTCGACACTCCAACAGGAGTCGAGCCGCAAGCTCCGTTTCAGTGCCAGCCGCACGATGGCGGTGGCCCAACACCTGTACGAGCGCGGCTACATCACGTACATGCGCACCGACAGCACGAACCTGTCGGACCAGGCAATTACCGCCGCCCGCACCGCCATCCGCGAGGAGTACGGCGACGAGTACCTCCCCGGCGAGCCGCGCGTGCATCGCAACAAGGTGAAGAACGCGCAGGAGGCGCACGAGGCAATTCGTCCGGCGGGAGACCGCATCCGCACCCCCGATGCCGTGCGTTCCGAGCTCGACAGTGACGAGCAACGGCTCTACGAGTTGGTTTGGATCCGCACGGTCGCGTGCCAGATGGTCGATGCCCGCGGACGCAAGGTGACGATCCGCCTCGCGACGACGTCGGCGCAGGGTGAGCGCGCGGTGTTTCGCGCGGCGGGCAAGACGTACGACTTCCTCGGGTGGCGGCGCGCGTATGTCGAAGATGTCGACGAGGGCGACGAAGTCGAGACCGAAGCGCGCCTGCCGTCGGTGCATCAAGGCGACGCCGTCGCGTGTTCGGAGCTCGCACACGTCGCGCACGAAACCAAGCCGCCGGCGCGCTACACCGAAGCCAGCCTCGTCAAGGAGCTCGAGGAACGTGGCATCGGCCGACCCTCTACGTACGCCGCGGTGATCGAAACGATCCAAGCGCGCGAGTATGCGTGGCGGAAGGGCACCGCACTCGTCCCCGCGTGGACGGCGTTTGCCGTTACGAACTTGCTCGAGCGGCACTTCGGCCATCTTGTGGACTACAACTTCACCGCTACGATGGAAGAAGCGCTCGACGTCATCGCGCGCGGTGAGAGCGAGCGCGAGAAGTGGCTGGACACGTTCTACTTCGGCAACGGGCAGCCGGGCCTGCGCGACCTCGTCTCCGACGATCAACTCGGACGCATCGATCCGCGGGCGGTGAGCACGATCCCAATCGGCGTGGACGACACCGGCCACGAGGTCATCGTTCGTGTCGGCCGATACGGACCGTACGTCCAGCGTGAGGACGACGAGACGGCGTCGCTTCCGCCCGATCTCCCGCCCGACGAGCTCTCGGTGGCGCGAGCGCTCGAACTCATCGCGGAGCAGGCGCAAGGACCGAAGATGCTCGGTACCGATCCTGCGACCGACCTCCCGGTGTACGTGACGACCGGACGCTTCGGACCGTACGTCCAGCTCGGTGACCAGGAAGAGGGCTCGAAGAAGAGGCCCAAGCGCGCGTCGCTGTTCGCGTCGCAGACCGCCGACGCGATCGCACTGGACGAGGCGCTGGCGCTGCTGTCTCTCCCGCGCGTCGTCGGTTGTGACGCCGAACAGCGAGAGATCGTCGCGTCGCCGGGCCGTTTCGGCCCCTACTTGAAGCGAGCCGACGGCGAGACGCGCAGTCTTGTGTCGGAAGACCAGCTCTTCGCGGTCACGCTCGCGGACGCCGCGGCCCTGTTCGCACAACCCAAGCAGCGGCGGGGTCGCCAAGTGAAGCCGCCGATCGCGGAGCTCGGCGCGCACCCCGACACGGGCGCGGCGATCCGGGTGCTCGAGGGCCGATTCGGGCCGTACGTCACCGACGGCTCGATCAACGCGACGGTGCCGCGTGGCACCGAGCCCGGCGCCCTCACGTTGGAGGAAGCCATCGCCTTGCTGCGCGCCCGGGCGGAGATGGCCCCGGCGAACAAGACCGTCAAGAAGACGACAAGGCAGGCGGCCAAGAAGACCGTCAAGAAGCCGGCGAAGAAGGTCGCGAAGAAACAGACGGCGAAGAAGAAGACGCCGGCGACGAAGTCCCCCGCGGGCGAACCGCCGTCCGCCTGACGCCCCACGACCCGCACGTAGGCTGACCGGCGCGTGAGCGACCAAGCGCCGTTCATCCCGTCGAGCCCCGACGAACAGCCGATTCCGGCGTCGCGCTCGGTGTTCCGCGTGCCGGGGTTCCTCCGACTGTGGGCCGCGCAGGTCGTCTCGAGCCTCGGCGACTGGATCGGCCTCGTCGCGATCCTCGCGCTCGCGACCAAGGTTTCAGGTTCGGGAACTGGGGTCGGGCTCGTGATGACGGCGCGCATGCTGCCCGGTTTCGTGCTCGCGCCGTTGGGCGGCGCGCTCATCGATCGCTGGAACCGCAAGGTCGTGATGGTGACGTGCGACATCGGTCGCGCGGGTCTGCTCGCGCTGTTGCCCTTCTTCGACAACCTCCCCGGCCTTGTCGTCCTCTCGTTCCTGATCGAAGTGCTTACGTTGTTGTGGGGCCCGGCGAAGGACGCATCGGTGCCGAACGTCGTCCGGGACCCCGAGCAGCTCTCGTCCGCGAACTCGCTCTCGCTTGTCGCCGCGTACGGCACGTTCCCAATCGGCGCGGTGATGTTCGCCTTGCTCGCGGCCCTCGCAAAATGGCTGGGCGACATCGACGCGCTCGACGGCTTCGGCTTCGACGACGGAGAGTCGCTCGCCATCTGGTTCGACTCGCTGACATTCCTGGGCTCCGCGTTGCTGATCTCGGGCTTGCGTCTCGACGAGACGAGCCGGAGTGCGCGGGAACGGCCGGATGTCGCGCAGACTTTCCGCGACATCGGCGATGGCCTCCAGTTCATCCGCTCGCACGCGCTCGTGCGCGGCGTCATGCTCGGGCTCGCCGGCGCGCTCCTCGGGGGTGGTGCAGTGATTCCCCTGGGCCCGGTGCTTGTCGACGACGTGCTCGGCGGTGGGAGCAGCAGCTTCGGCCTGGTCATGACCGCGCTCGGTGTCGGCGCCGCGTTTGGAGTCGTGTCGCTGCTCGCCTTCCAGCGGAAGCGCAAGCTCCCAAACGAAGAGGTCTTCTCCGTCGCGGTGCTTGCGACCGGCGCCTTGATCATTGCGGTCGCATCGGTATCCACACTCACACCCGCGCTGATTCTCGCGGGCCTCATCGGCGCGACGGCAGGTTCGGGATATGTCACCGGGTTCACGTTGCTCCAGGAAACCGTCGCCGACGAACTGCGCGGTCGCACGTTCGCGACGCTGTACACGATCGTCCGGCTGTGCCTGTTGTTGTCGTTGGTTGTCGGTCCGTTCGTGGCCAGCGGGCTTGGTGCCGCCTCCGATCGTTGGCTCGACGGTGACGTCGAGGTCGCGGGGCTGACCATCTCGTTGCCCGGCGTGCGCTTGGCGCTCTGGATGGGCGGCGGAATTACTGTGCTGTCGGCACTGGCCGCGCGGCGTCGGATGCTGCGCGCCCACCGGGCGGAGGAGGCAACTTGACGTTCGTAGTGCTCGAAGGCGGCGAAGGAGTCGGGAAGAGCACACAAGCGAACGCGTTGCGCGATCGGCTCGAGAGTACGGGGCGAGCGGCGGTCGTCACGCACGAGCCGGGCGAAGGTGCGTTCGGCCATCAGCTGCGCGAGTTGTTGTTGCACTCCGACCTCATACCCGACGCGCGCGCGGAGTTGTACTTGTTGCTTGCCGATCGCGCCCAACACGTCAGCGACGTGATCCGCCCCGCGCTCGACGTGGGAACGATCGTGATCTGCGACCGGTACTCGCCGTCCTCGCTCGCGTACCAAGGAGTCGGGCGCAAGCTCGGCGTCGAACCCGTAGAACGCGCGGCCGAGTTGGCCACGCAGGGTCTCGAGCCCGACCTCGTGGTGGTGCTCGATATCCCCGAAGGTCTCATCTCGGCACGGCAGGGCGAGATGTCGGATCGCATGGAACACGAAGGCCACGAGTTCCACGCCGCCGTGCGGGAGGCGTACCGAATGCTGGCGCCCCTCTACGGGTGGTGCCTGATCGACGGTGCAGGCCGGGTCGACGAGGTCCACCACCGGGTCTGGGCAGAAGTTCGCAAGGTTCTTCCGTAGTCTGACGCCGATGTTCGCAGAGGTCGTCGGCCAGGAGCGCGCGATCGCGACGCTCGAGCGCGCGGCCGAGCGACCTTCGCACGCCTATCTGCTGGTCGCGCCGCGCGGGTCAGGCGTCGAAGTCGCCGCCCGTGCCTTCGCGGGCACGCTCATCGGCGCGCCCGACGATCGCGGCCGCAAGCTCGTGGCCCGCGGGCTGCACCCCGACGTCGTCGAGTTCGAACCCGGTGGCCCGACATACAGGGTCGATGACGTTCGCGAGCGGATCCTGCCCGAGGCGCATCGCAGCCCGGTCGAGGGTGCGCGCAAGGTGTTGCTCGTGTTCGAGGCCGAGAAGTTGTGCGTCCCACCGGCGATTGCCGCCAACGCGCTGTTGAAGACACTCGAGGAACCCCCGGCGCGCATCGTTGTCGTGCTCGTCACCGCCAGCGCAGACGAGCTGTTGCCCACCATTCGATCGCGCTGCCAACGCATCGACTTCGATCCGGTCTCCGACGCGAAGTTGCGCGCGACCCTCGAAGGCGACGGCGTGCGGCCGGATGTCGCCGCGCTGGCAGCCGGGCTGTCCGGAGGGCAACTCGCGCGCGCCTGTGCCCTCGCGGGCCCGCTCGCATCGCTGCGACACACATTCGCGTCGACCCCCGCGCGCGTCACCGGTACCGGTGCCAACGCACTTGCGCTCGCCGAACAGATGAACGAAGCCGTCGATGCTGCCGCGGAAGAAGTCGCGCGGCGACACGGGTCCGAGCTCGCGGAGTTCGACGCGGAGATGGAGCGGTACGGCTATGCCGACCGCGAGGTCCAGCGGATGCGACGCCGCATCGACGACCGCCACAAGCGCGAAGCGCGTCGTGCCCGCATCGATCTCCTGATCGAAGGCGTCACGGCGATCGAGACGGTGTACCGGGACGCGCTCGCCGCCACGGCGCCCGCGTTGAACATCGACCAGCCGCGACTCGCGGTTTCGGCGCGTGCTGCGGTCGACGCGCTCGACGCCTGCCGCGACGCACGCGAAGCGTTCACGATCAATGAGAAAGGCCTGGTCCGGCTGACCGCGTTGGTGCTCTGCTTGCCGCCAGTCGCGTCGTAGGTGTTCTGTACACTGGCGCATCCCTCGCCGGGGTAGCTCAGTCGGTAGAGCAGCTCACTCGTAATGAGCAGGTCAGGGGTTCGAGTCCCCTCTCCGGCTCCACTTCGCTCACGCGCGGCGCGCCCGGAAGGCAGGGCAGGGCATTCCCAACCTTGGGGAGAGTGCCGCGTCATGAACGGCACGGTGTCGCCTCAGAAGCCGATGCGCTCCTTCATCGATGGCTCCTCGAGGAGCTCGAGCACGGCCGCGCCGACCTCGTCGACATCCGCGTAGAGCTGGAGATCGATCCGCTGCGGATAGTCCGAGTGGGCGGGGTCGCTCGCGCGAGCCGGGGCCCAACCGCCCTTGAGGTCCGGATGCCACCGCTCGAGTTACCAGGCGTCGGCGCGCGCGGCGACGTTGACGCACCGAGCGGCGCGTTGCCACGCGCGGAACGACTTGTAGTCACCCACCGTTTCTGCAAGCAGCGTCGCGTTGTATCCCGACGCCCGGGGCCACACGAGCGGTGGTGCAACCTGTTGCGCGTCTCCGACCGCGCTGAACACCGCGTGTCCGACCTGGGCGGCCGAGGTGTCGGGATAGCCGTCGAGGATCGACGCGCTCACGTCGCGGCTGATGCGCCGGTCGCCCGCACTGTCGTGCGTCCGAATCAATACGCGCCCGTCGATCTCGTATATCGCCGCTCCTCCGCGCGCGTGGCGCGTCGGCGTCTCGTCGCTTTCCATCGGCCTACGATGACCGACCGCGGCCCCGCGGTGCACTCCTCCGTCCTGCGGCGTCGTCGCCGCCGGGGGTGCAACAAGACGTGTCGGGTCGATCGACCTATGCCGCCCGGGCAATTCTTCTGGCGCCGCGGCCGGTATTTCTTCGCCCTCGGGGGGATGAACGCGCGTCGCGTCGTCTGTACCGTGGTCGATCTCAGATGCCTTTGGGCGGAGGTATGCAGGTGTGGGCGCGTGCGATTCGGATGATGATCCTTGCCGTCCTGGTGATGGCGCCGTTTGCGATGGCGACGGAAGTGGGAGCTGCGGATGTCGGCGCCCTGACCGAGGTGATCACCACGGGTGGGGCGCGGATGCTTGTGGTGCATAGCGGCGATCAGTCCAACCACGACGAGGTCGCGGTTGGGTGGCCGGCGGGTGTTGCCCAGACGGAAGCGAATCGACGAGTTGTCGTGATCGATCGCAACCTGGCCAACCACGGCACCGAAGGTGGCGACCGCACGTGGCGGGTCTTCTTCGCAGACTGCTCCACCGCACCATTCGTCTACCAAGGACGAACGATTACGAACCAGGTCGGTACGCCCAACTACATCGGTCATTTCGCCTGGTGCAATGGCGTCGAACGCGTTCGCATCAGCGCCGGCGCCGGGGACGATGCGATCACCGCAAGCGCGCACCCGCTCTCTCGGCCGCCCGCCTCGACCTCGATCGAAGGTTTCGGAAGCGTCGGCAACGATGTGTTCTTGAGCGGTCCTGGTAACGACTTCTTCCTAGGTGAGGGCGGTGACGACTCGTTCTACTCGCTGGTCCCGAACGACGGTGCCGACATCTTCGACGACACGGATGGGAACAACCGCGCGTCGTACTCTCCCCGCTCGGACCCGATCGTCGTCAGGCTCGACGGCCTGGCCAACGACGGCGGGAGGGACGGTGTCGAGGGTGACAATCTCAGGTTCAGCGGCACACTCGAGGGCGGAAGCGGGAACGACTTCCTGCGCGGCGCCCACAACACGCGGCAGATTTCCGCCGGTCCCGGACACGACCGGGTCGAAGGAGGGTCGTGTCTCGATCACATCGACGGCGGCCCCGGTAACGACGTGCTCGAAGGCGGACCCGGCAATGACATCGTCGTGGGTCGCGACGGGAACGACGAGCTCTACGGCGGTTACGCCGGCGACGTTCTCGTCGCAACGCCGACACCCGGTGTTGCAACGGTCGCGTCTTCATCGCCCTCACCGTGTGGCAGGTCCGACTCGGAACTCGACACGCTCGACGGCGGCACTGGCAACGACAAGCTGATTGGAGGAGTCGGCAACGACCTCATGCGCGGCGGCCCGGGTGACGACGAGCTTCTCGGCGGCCTCGGCGGTGACGATCTTCTCGGCGGAGTCGGAATCGATACCGCGTCCTACCGAGGCCACAGCGGCGGTGTCACCGCCACCCTCGATGATCGGCGCAATGACGGAAATGCGACCGACGACGGAACGCGGCGAGACGTCATTGGCGCCGATACCGAGAACGTCATCGGCAGCAACTTCGACGACGTCATTGTCGGCGACGGCAAACCCAACTCGATCGACGGGCTGGCCGGCGCCGATGCTCTCACCGGTGAGGCGGGGAACGACTTCGTCCGAGGGGGAGCCGGCGCAGACCTTATCCGCGGTGCAGCCGGCGACGACCAGCTCGACGCAGTCGACAATGCGGGGGGCGACCACATCTTCTGCGGCGGCGGCAAGGGCGACGTGGCCTTCGTTGACTCCGAGGGGTTGCCTCCCGACGGTGATCTCGTATGGGACCGCTGCGGCGACGTCGTTCTTCCAGGCGAATTGCCGGGCTGAGCGCAACGGGTTGGACGAACCGCGCCGTCCCCGTACTGTTCCGGCGCATGGAGGACATCGTCCGCGCGCTCGCGGAACAACACTCCGAACTCGCGCGTGTGCTGGTGGGTCTTGACGAGCAGGATTGGCTGCGGCCGTCGCGCTGTGCGGGCTGGGATGTCACCGACGTCCTGTTGCATCTCGCCCAGACCCACGAGATGGCGATCGCGACGGTGCTCGACCAGGTTGCCGCCGCCGCCGACGAAGCGGGCTTCCTCCCGGCCGACGGTGGAGCACTGGACACCGTCGACGGCGCGGCGGCGGCCGCCGTTGCGCTCCAGCGCACGACGGGATACGAGATCGCGCAGCGCTGGTACAAAGCCGCCGACGAGCTCGTCGACGTCTTGCGCGCCTGCGATCCCAGCAAACGCGTCGTGTGGGTCTCGGGTCGGCTCTCGGCCCGCACGCTCGCGGCCACGCGTCTTTCGGAAGCGTGGATCCACACGGGCGACATCGCCGACGCGTTCGGCGTCGCGGTGCCACCGACCGACCGGTTGCGCCACATCGCGCGCTTGGCATGGCGCACGATCCCGTACGCCTTCGCCCGCGCGAATCGCGAGCTGAGCGGCCCGGTCGCCTTCCATCTCGTTGGCCCCAACGGCCACGACTGGCATTTCGATCCGGACGAGCCCGCCGCGACGACGATCGCTGGCGCGGCGGTTGAGCTGTGCCTCGTCGCCGCGCGCCGCGTCGATCCGTCCGACACGTCGCTGCGCGGCGCCGGACCCGATG
This sequence comes from Actinomycetota bacterium, assembly GCA_052390615.1. Lineage (GTDB taxonomy): Bacteria > Actinomycetota > Acidimicrobiia > IMCC26256 > PALSA-610 > JBQTGT01. Next base: position 28,019 of record JBQTGT010000028.1, on the reverse strand, counting down.
TCTCCGCAGTACTCGAACTCGTGCGCACCTACGCCTTGTGAGACGCGGAGCCGTTCAGCTCGCGGGTTTGTACACGTACACGTGGTTGTCGCCGGAACTGACGTAGAGCAGGCCGTTGGCGATGATCGGAGGAATCGCCGTGGAGAGATTGTAGCTATCCGTGTCTCCCGGAGCAGGCGGCGACACACGACCGAGCGCGGCGCGCTCGATGCCAGTCGTCGCGTCGACAACGTGGAGCAGACCGTCGCCGCCGCCGGCGTACACCAAGCCACCATCGACGGTCGGAGGAACGAACGCATAGGTGCTCCCACCCAGGGCCGCCATCCATTGCTGCTCGCCAGCTGACGAGATCGCGTACAAGGCGTTGGTTTGCACATACACGGTGTCACCGACGATGGTCGGCGCGGAGCCGAACGTGTTTGCCTCTCCCGTCGGCAGCTGCCAGCGGCGGATGCCTGTCGCGGCGTCCACTGCGTGAACGACGCCGTCGCGGTCTACGGCATAGAGGGTGCCGTCGCTGACCGCGAGCGAGAGGGACGGGCCGAACGGTCCCGTGTGGGTGGTGAGGGGGGTCGACCAGCGCTGGGCACCAGTCGCCGCATCGTACGCGTGCACAGCTCCGTCGCCGGCGCCGATATACACCGTGACGCCGTCCACGACGGGCGCCGAATACGAGCGCAGTACCGGAGTGCCGACGAACGCGGTCCAGCGCTCGGCGCCGGTCGCGGCGTCGAACGCGCGCACGCCGTCCGCGTGCACGTAGACGACGCCATTCGCGACGGCCAATGGCACGCCCATCACATCGAGGGGCGCCGACTCCCACCGTAGCGTGCCCGTCGCCGCGTCGAACGCACGCACGCGTCCGTCCCAACCAACGAGATACGCACCGCCGCCGACGACAACCGGTGCGAAGTCGACCGCGAGTCCAGACGTCGATCTCGTGCCCGCGCTCCAGCGCGGTGCACACGTCGCGGCGTCGAAGGCGCGCAGCTGCCCACTGGCGTCGCGCACGTAGACCGTGCCCTCTGTCACGGTCGCGGCCGACGACGCCCGCACCGCCGCGCTGCACACGGGTGCGTAGCCCGGCATCACGGCGGGATCGAGTGAGCTCTTCGTTGTCGGGCCAATACCGAGGCCCTCGAGGCTGCTCAGATCGAGGTCGAAGTCGGCCTGGGAGATCGCATAGGCCACCAAGCCCGCGCCGGCGAGCGCCACCACGACCATGCCGGCGAGGATGATGGCCATGACACGGGTCACCCGCGACCTCGGCCGCGCCCGCGCTCCCCAGGGATACTGCTCGTTGCCCACACCTTGTGGACGTGAGGGGGGCCGAAAAGGTTGCACGCGCGTGCGCGCGCCACGATGGCCACCGCTCGAATGCCGTTCCGGCATCGAGCGCAGATCTCGCCCCTGACGCCTTGAGCTCAGCCTGATCGGGACGTTGAGTTGGCCTGGGGCGTCGTCGCGTCGGCGTCCGCAAAGGACCGCGGGCACGTACTCGGGAACCCACCGTCTACCGGCGGTTGAGCCTCGCGGGGAGGGCGGCGCTTGAGGTACCGGTTCGAGGCGCGTCCCTGCTAGAACCGCGTCGTGATGATGCGGCCGTCTCGCTCGCTGGCCGGGGGGAGCGCGTCGACCACGAACGCACGTTGCAGCCAACGATCGGAGCCGTCGAAGCGGGCCCGAAACGGGCTGCGACCGTGGACCACATGGTGGTTGTCGACGACGAGCAGGTCACCCGCCTCGAGCGCGATGCTCGTCACCTGCGTTCCGATGACGTCGCCCAGACGCCGCAACGCGCGCTGGGCTTCGGGGTCGGTGCCGACCATCAGATCCTCGTCGTAGGTGAACTCGGCGTCGGTGAGCACGGCCATCGGCGGACCGAGCTCGCCGCTGGTTCCGGGCTCACGGAACGATTCGTCGGGACTAGTGCGAAAGCGCGGCTCGCGCAACGTGGCGATCGTCGCGGCGTCGAGGTGCGGGAGCACGTCGGCGATCGAGCACAACAACGTGTGCGCGTCGGGGTCACCGCGCAGACACAGCAACAACAGGTAGTGCGGCTTGTGCGGGTGGAACGCGGTTTCGGTGTGCCACTCCAACACGACGTCCGATGACGTCGACAGCTGCCGACCTTCGCAGCCGCGCGTGGGGATGAGATTCTGCACGATCCCGCCGCCGTGCTCCTGCGCGTATCCGATGGGCTCGCCGAGCGCACGAGCGGCACAGAGCAGCGAGCGTTCGCTGACGCAGTCCTTGCCGGTGGGCTCATCCGGGTGTGCGGGTGTCGGCGGCACCGCGCCGACCGGCACGGTTCGCGCGAGGAGTACCCCGGACGCGCCCGAGTCGGCACGGAAGGCCGAGAGGACGGTGGGCGTCGCGGGGGTCACCCCGTGCATCGTACCGGCCATTGGTTGGATTCTCGACCAATGGAGGACAGAACTTGACGCGGATCAGGGGTCCGAAACCCGCCCGACCAGCGCGCGTAACTCGATGCGGGTGCGCTCGATGTGGTCGGCCATCGTACCGGCGGCGTCGTCCGGCGCGGCGGCACGGATCGCCGCCAGGATGTGTCGGTGATCGGAGAGGCTCTCGACCCGCCCGTCTCTCCACAGCTCGTCGGCGGGCTCGAACAGCTCGCCGCGCGCCCGTTCGATGGCGATCGCCAGGCGGTCGTTGCTCGCGGCCAGCGCGATCGCGCCGTGAAACGCCACGTCGGCCAGCCGGTAGTCGCGCGGCGTTGTTGCCCCGTCGAGGCGCCGCACGGCCGCTTCCATCGCATCGAGGTCGGCCGGTGTGCGGCGCGTCGCCGCGAACCGGCACGCCTGGCACTCGACCGCGAGACGAAAATCGACAATGTCGTCCAGCTCGTCCTCGGTGCGAGCGGCCCACGCCGCGAAGGGCGCGGCGAGCTCCGTGACGAAGCGACCGCCGGTCGCACCCCGCTTGGAGACGAGATAGCCGTCTTGTTCCAACGCCGCCAGCGCGTCGCGCAAGCGGTCGCGGCTGACAGCGAGCGTCGTTGCCAGCTCGCGCTCGGGCGGCAATCGGTCACCTGGGCCGAGCTCGCCCCGATGGATCCGGCCGCGGATCTCGTCGATGACGTCGACGGCACGCTCGCGACTCAACGAGTCGCCCCGAGCGCAGCGCGTACACCAGTGGCGAAGGCCTCCACGTCGTCGGGAGTGGTGTCCCATGCGGTCATCCACCGCACCTCGCCACGAGCGGCGTCCCAGACATAGAAGAAGCACCATTGCTGCAGCGCCTCGATCGTGTCGGGTGGCAGCACTGCGAACAAGCTGTTCACGACCGGCGCCCGTTCCACCTTCAATCCGGGTGTGTCGGTGACGCACGCCGCGAGCAGGGATGTCATCGCGTTGGCGTGGCCGGCAAGTTCGAGCCACAGGTCGCCGTCGAGGAGCGCGAGGAACTGCGCGGAGATGAAACGAGCCTTGGAGGGCAGCTGGGCGAGCTGCTTGCGAACGTGACGGGCTCGTGCCGCCAGCTGGGGCTGGCAGAAGACCACGGTCTCGCCGTACATCGTCCCGTTCTTCGTTCCACCGAACGAGATCACGTCGACTCCCGCGTCGATGGTCGTGCGCTGCAGGTCGCCGCCGAGCGCGACCGTCGCGTTTGCGATGCGGGCACCGTCGACATGGACGAGCATCCCGTGCTGGTGCGCTTCGTCACACAACGCCGCGATCTCGTCGATCGCATAGCACGTCCCGACTTCGGTCGACTGCGAGATCGAAACCACCTTCGGCTGGGGGTGATGCTCGTCACCCAGCCACGCGACATGCTCGCGAAGATGCTCGGGATGCAGCTTGCCATCGGCCGCATCGACTGCGATCACCTTCGCGCCGGACATCCGCTCGGGCGCACCCGCTTCGTCGACATGGATGTGGGCGTTCGTTGTGCACACGATGGCGTCGCTTGCGTGGACGAGGCACGCGAGGGCGACGACGTTGGCGCCGGTGCCACCCCAGACCGGGAGCACCTCGACGGGCCCCCCGAAACGATCGCGCAGTGCGTCGCCGAGGTTGCGGGTCCACACGTCCTCGCCGTACGCGACCGCGTGGCCGCGGTTTGCCTTCTCCAGCGCCTCCATGACCGCGGGGTGCACGCCCGCGGCGTTGTCGCTTGCGAACGTCACCGTCGGCGGTGGCAGTTCCGCGAGGCGTCGGGCAATGGCGTCGGATCCCACGTGACGAACGTAGCGCCCGGACCCGCACTCAGGTCCCGCGCGCGTTCGTCGGCGCTGTGACGGAGTCTCCGGCGACAGCACAGCAGGAGGTACCCATGGCTGCGATGCCCGTGGCGCCGGCCGCCTATCCGGCGACGTACACGTTCGACCCGCCCGAGAAGGTCGCGAACTGGCGGCCGCTCGTGCACTGGCTGCTTGCGATCCCGCCTTCGTCGTTCTGTATGTGCTCGCGTCATCCGACCGTCGCTCGATGACGGCGAGCGTTTGCAGCACCCCGTCGTGCAACGTGCGCGCGACGTGCTCACGAGCGCGGGCCCCTGCGATCTCGCTTTCGGCTCGGCGCAAGAGCGTAGCCATGTACCCCGCGACGCCACCTGCGAGCGCGTACAACATGGCGGTCGACGCGAGGGAAAACCAATGGCCGTTGTTGTAGTCCGCGAACTCGATGCCGTTGACGATCGGCGCGAAAAGTCGCGGCAGCGCGACTGCGACGCCGGCGAGCATGCCGGCTGCGGTGCCCCACACGACGCCAGCGCTGATGATGCCGACGAGTGGCCACGCACAAAGCCGATCGTCCGCACGCTCGAGAACGCCTCACTGGCGAGCTCGGTGTGCTCGTACACGAGCCCGCCGGCGATCCCGAGGAACATCGCGATCGCGAGCTCGCCCGTAACCCAAGCGGGATGCTCGAGAACGGACGGTTGGCGCTCGGCGAGGACCGTCGCGGCCGCGGTCCACGCGAACGTCAACGCGACGATCAGCCACGCGAGGACGGGTCGTCCGAAGTCCTCGCGATTCAACAGCATGACGGCGGCCAGCCACACCCACGCGCCCCAGCGGAACGCAGCCATCCCGCGCAGCATTCCCCGCCGCATGGGGGACAACCCTAAGGGTGGCGGCTGGACACGCCGGGTACCCTCGGCGCATGGCCGATCCGGCGCGCTTTGCCGAGCAGACGATGCCGTTCATGTCGACGTTGTACGCGGCCGCGCTCCGAATGACGCGCAATCCGACAGACGCCGAAGATTTGGTGCAAGAGACGTACCTGCGCGCCTATCGCGGCTTCGAGGGCTTCCGCGAAGGCACGAACCTCAAGGCGTGGCTGTACAAGATCCTCACGAACACGTTCATCAATCAGTACCGCGCCAAGAAGCGACGACCCGAGCAGGTCGAGCTCGACGAGAGCGAGGACTTCTACCTGTTTCACCGGATCGGCGGTCTCGAGACCGCGGAGGCGACGCGCACTCCGGAGACCGAGGTGCTCGACGCGCTGCCCGACGCCGAAGTGAAAGCCGCGCTCGAGTCGCTCCCCGAACAGTTCCGAATGGCCGTGATCCTCGCCGACATCGAAGGCTTCTCGTACAAGGAGATTGCCGAGATTCTCGAGGTACCGATCGGGACGGTCATGAGCCGGATCCACCGCGGAAGAAAGCAGCTGCAGAAGCGGTTGTGGGAGTACGCCGAGGAGCACAACCTGCGGCCGCGAGCAGAAACGACGACGAGGGGCTGAGGCGAGATGGACTGCGACCACGCCATCCACCGCATCTACGAGTATCTCGACGGCGAACTCACGGTCTGGAAGCGCCGCGCGATCGCCCGCCACCTCGACGAATGCCCGCCATGCGCGCAGGGGTTCACGTTCGAGCTCGCGATTCGGCGGGTCGTCGTCTCCAAGTGTCACGAGCCCGCGCCGACCGAGCTGCGTGGAAAGATCGCCACCGCGCTCGGCATCGTCGTACCCGACGCATAGCGGTTCCTCCACCTGCTCCGCCACGTCGTACGATGGCGTGGTCGCGCATTGAGGAGGAATCGTGAGGCCCACCGTCGTTGTGTCGCTGGTCGCAGCCGTGCTGATCGCGCTGAGCGGGTTGGCGCTCGGTGTTTACGGCTTCGTCGAGCGTAACGGCGGGAAGGCGTGGTTCTATTGGGCTGCGCCCCTCTTCGCGTTCTTGTTCGGCGGGATGATGGCGATGCTCGTGCTCCAGTACCACGCGCGTGTCGGCCGGCTGGAGACGAAGGGGCGCCCGCGCCAGTGAGCGCCGAAGCGGTCGACTGGACAACAGCCCGTCGCGTTGCTCGGCTGGTGTCGGGACACGATCCGCTGTCACAGTCGTATCTGGGCGCGTCGCTCGCGGCCGACTTCGACGAGCTCACCGCGCGCGCCGAAGCACTCGTCGCCGAGTTCACGGGCTTGCGCCCACCCGGCCGTGCGCACGCTGCTGTACTCGACCGCCACGGATGGGTCGACGCCAACATCAACTCGATGCGGGAGCTGCTCCGGCCCTTGATGGATCGGCTCGGCGCGCGGCTCGCCCGCAGTCCGATGGCACCGATCGGCCGCCACGTCGCGGCGACGGAGCTGGGTGCGCTGGTCGGGTATCTGTCGCAGCGGGTTCTGGGGCAGTACGACCTCCTCGTTCCCGACGAGCCGCACGGGGACGCCGTGTACTACGTCGGTCCGAACATCTTGACGCTCGAGAAGCGGTTCGCGTTCCGACCGCGCGACTTCCGCTTGTGGATCGCCATTCACGAGGTGACGCACCGGGCACAGTTCGCGGGCGTCCCCTGGATGCGCGAGCACTTCTTCTCGTTGGTGCAGCAGGCATTCGATGTTGTCGATCCCGACCCGCGCGCGCTGTTTCGCGCGATCTCGCGCGCGCTCGACGACATCCGTGCGGGCCGCAATCCTCTCGACAACGGGGGCCTGGTGGGGCTCTTCGCCACCCCCGAGCAACGCGGTGTGCTCGACCGCGTCCAGGCGCTCATGTCGCTCCTCGAAGGCCACGGCAATGTTGTCATGAACGAACTTGGGGTTCGCCATGTCGCCGGACAAGCCCGCATGGACCGTGTCCTGCACCAGCGCCGCAATGCTCGTGGTGCGCTCGGCCAGCTCCACAAGCTGCTGGGAATCGAGCAGAAGTTGCGTCAGTACGAGGTCGGCGAGAAGTTCGTGCGCGGTGTCGTGGACATCGGCGGCTTCGGTGCGATCGACCACGCCTGGCGGAGCGCCGAGAACCTTCCGACCCTCGAGGAGTTGGACAAGCCCGATGCTTGGCTCCGTCGCGTCGACCGAACCCCCGTCGCCGGCTGATCCGTCCGCGGATCGCCCGCGTCTCACCGGCGTCGCGGGCAACGAGGGTGGCGCGGCGCGGGCCGACTCCCCGCTCGTTCTCGTCGTCGACGACGAGCCGGACATCCGTGATCTCATCCGGCTCAACCTCGAGGCGGAGGGCTATCGGGTCGCGACGGCGGTCGACGGTGACGACGCGATTGTTGTCGCTCGGCACGAACGACCCGACGCGATGTTCCTCGACGTACTAATGCCCGGCCTCGACGGGTGGGACGTACTCGCGCGATTGAAGGCCGGAGATCCCGATCTTGTGGACGTGCCCGTAATCATGGTGACGGCTCTCTCGCAATCCGAAGATCGGCTGCGCGCGGCGATCGAAGGCGCGCTCCGATACCTGAGTAAGCCGTTCCACCCGCGCGAGTTGGTCGCGACGCTCGACGAGATCCTCTCGCCTCATACGCCGACCGAGCCGGAACTGCGCCGCCAGGCCCGTCAGGACGCGCTGGAGTCGTTGGCGCGTCTCGAAGCAGGTCGCGATGCGTCGGATTCCGGCCCTCGTGTGCGCCTCACCCGGCTCGAGCAGCCGCCGGTCGCCGACGCGGTGCCGAATCGTGTCACCTCCGCGCAGGACGCGATGACGCAACTCTCCGCCAAGCAGCGCGAGCTCCTGCGTCTGGTCCAGTCCGAAGGCAGCGTGACGATCGTCGCCCAGCGGCTCGGCACGGGTCGCAGCAATGTCTACGCCAGCTTGCGGCGGGTCGCGACGAGGTTGGGACTGCGAGATACAACCGAGTTGTTGCGGCTGCTGACGAACAGCCAACTCGAACCATGACCGAGCGGCTCGCGCGGGCCCTGGCGCCGTGGCGAGCCCGACTCGTCGGTATCGACGACGTCGGCGGCCCAGTCGTCGTCGCTTGTTCGGGCGGCGCCGACTCGCTCGCGCTCCTTGCGCTCGTTCGTGCGCACGGGTTGGCGGCGACCGCGGTCTACGTCGATCACGGGCTACGACCGCGGAGCGAACACGATGCGCACGTCGTCAGAGGCGCCGCGCGTGCCTTGGGAGCCGATGTGGTCGTCGTTTCGGTCGACGTCGCGGCGGGGGGCAACCTGGCGGCGCGAGCTCGCGCGGCGAGATACCGCGCGCTCGAGCGGGTCCGCGCCGACCTGGGCGCGGACGCGATTCTCGTGGGGCACACGCGCGACGATCAGGCCGAAACGGTGCTCCTCAACGTTCTGCGGGGGAGCGCGACCGCCGGATTGGCCGGAATGCCCGCGCGGCGGGATCACATCCGGCGACCGTTACTCGCGCTGCGCCGCGCGGATACCCACGAGATCTGTGCGCGCCTTCGGTTCGCGCCGGTGCAAGATCCCATGAACGACGACGCGCGGTATCGCCGGGTGTGGCTGCGCCGCGAAGTGTTGCCCCGCCTGACCCAAGGGGCCCGACGCGACCTTGTGGAAGTGCTCGCGCGTCAGGCCGCGCTCGCGCGTGACGACGACGCGTTGCTGGCGTCGCTCGCCTCGGAGGCGATGCCGCCCGCGTCACGCCTCGACGCGGCGCACTTGGTGTCGCTCCCCGTCGCGCTCGCTCGCCGAGTCGTGCGCCAGTGGCTCGGAATCCCGGCGTCATTCGACCACGTCGAGGCCGTGCTCGCCGTGGCGAGGGGCGAGCGGCGCGCGGCCGAGCTGCCCGGCCGGCGAATCGAGCGGGTACGCCAGCAGCTGCACGTGATCCAGCGCGACGGATCCACGCCCGCAGCCGCATCCCTCGTGCTGCCGGGGAACGGTCAGTTCGGTACCTGGACCGTTGACGCATGGGTCGAGGAAGGTCCGCCGGCGTCATGGCCGGACGGCGCCGCCGTCGTCGTGACCGACGCAGCGGTGCTCGGAGAACGGGCAACCGTGCGCGCCGCCCGTGCTGGCGATCGTTTCCATCCGATCGGCGCCCGGGGAGCGAAAGGCGTGTTAGACGCGTTGGCCGAGGTCGGCGTGCCCGCCGCGGAGCGCCGCCGCCGCCCGGTGATGGTCGACGCCGTGGGTCGGGTCTGCTGGGTGGTGGGTTACCGTATTGACGAGCGCGTGCGAGTTACCTCGCACACGCGTCGTTTTCTCTGGATCGAAGCCAGCACACCCGACCCGGAGCGGGCACCAGCATGAACGACCCGAACATCGGGCGAATCGTCGTCGACGAGCACGAGCTGCAAACACGGATTCGCGATCTCGGCAAGGAGATCACGGCGGACTATGTCGATGGCCCACCGCTGCTCGTCGGCATTCTGAAGGGCGCGTTCATGTTCATGGCCGATCTCGCGCGCGCGATCGATCTGCCCGTCGAGTTCGACTTCATGGCCGTGTCGTCGTACGGGTCCGCGACTCGGACGAGCGGTGTGGTTCGCATCGTCAAAGACCTCGACCTCGATCTGACCGATCGTCACGTGCTGATCGTCGAGGACATCGTCGACTCCGGGCTCACCCTCGCGTACCTCCGCAAGAACCTGCGGGCCCGCGGTCCGGCTTCGCTCGACGTCTGTGCCCTTCTCGTTAAAGAAGGCCTCCAGAAGGTCGATCCTGACCTTCGGTATGTCGGCTTCCGAATCCCTCCTGACTTCGTGATCGGCTACGGCCTCGACGTCGCGGAGCGGTACCGCAACCTGCCATATATAGCCGAGTACGCCGGACCAGAAGCGGTCTCGTGAGCCCGCGCGTTCGCATCGTCGTCGGAATCGGAACGATCGCAGTCCTCGCGTCGGTGACGACCACGTGGCAGACGCAGAATGCGTCGCCGCATCGTGACGTGCTCAGCCTGAACGCGTTTCAGACCCGCCTCGAAGATGGCGACGTCAAGGACGTCGAGCTGCACACCGGGTCGACGAAGCTCACCGGCGAACTCGACGACGGCACCAGGTTCTCGGTTCGTTACCCCTACGAATACACCGATGAGCTCACCGAGGACATCCTCGCGGCCGGCCTCGACCTGAAGGTCAAGGCGCCGGATACGGGTTGGAGGACGCGCCTTGGCGACACGCTGTGGGCGCTGATCCCGATGCTGCTCCTGCTCGGGCTCGTCATGTACATGATCATCAAGTTCTACGGCCGCACGATCATGGGCATCGGCAAGTCCAAGGCGAGCGTCGTCACCAAGGGCCGACCCGACGTGAAGTTCGCGGACGTCGCAGGTGTCGACGAGGCCGTGGAGGAGCTCGCCGAGATCCGGGACTTCCTCGCCGAACCCAAGCGCTTCGAGAAAACCGGCGCGTCAGTACCGCGCGGCGTGTTGTTGGCCGGCCCGCCCGGCACCGGCAAGACGTTGCTCGCGCGCGCGGTCGCCGGTGAGGCCGGGGTGCCGTTCTTCTCGATGTCCGGCAGCAACTTCGTGGAGATGTACGCCGGCGTTGGTGCCGCCCGCGTGCGTGATCTGTTCAAAACGGCGCGTGCGGCCGCGCCCGCGATCGTGTTCGTCGACGAGATCGACGCCGTGGGCCGCAAGCGCGGCGCCGGCGTCGGCGGCGGCCACGACGAACGCGAGCAGACGCTGAATCAGCTGCTGGTCGAGCTCGATGGTTTCGAAGTCGACACCGGTATCGTCCTCATTGCCGCGACCAACCGGCCCGACATGCTCGATCCCGCCTTGCTCCGGCCCGGTCGCTTCGACCGCCAGATAGTCATCGCTCCACCTGATCTCGTCGGCCGGCGGGGCATCCTCGACGTCCACGCCCGGGACAAGCCGCTCGACGACAGTGTCGACCTCGACGTGCTCGCGCGCCGTACTCCGGGCATGACCGGTGCCGATCTCGAGAACGTATTGAACGAAGCGGCACTGCTGGCGGCGCGCCGCAAGCTCGAACGCGTCGGCATGGAGGAGATCGAGGACGCCGTCGAGCGTGTGATCGCCGGTCCCGAGCGCAAGGCGCGCGTGATGTCCGAGCGCGAGCGGAAGATCATCGCGTACCACGAGGGCGGCCATGCCCTTGTCGCGCACGCGCTGCCCACGAAGGACCCGGTGCACAAGATCTCGATCATTCCGCGCGGGAGAGCGCTCGGGTTCACGATGGTGCTCCCAACCGAGGACAAATACATGCGCTCGCGGCGCGAGCTCCGCGACGAGATGGCGATGCTCATGGGTGGGCGCAGCGCCGAGGAGATTGTGTTCGACGATCAGACGACGGGTGCGGCCGACGACATCCAGCAGGCGACGATGATTGCCCGGCGCATGGTGACGGAGTTCGGGATGAGCGACGAGATGGGGCCGGTCCGCCTCGGTCTCTCGCACGACGAAGTGTTCGTCGGCCGCGACATGGGCCACGCCCCCGAGTATTCGGATGATGTCGCGGCGCGGATCGACGCCGAGGTTCGCAAGCTTGTCGGCGACGCTCGCCGGCTCGCGCACAAGATCCTCGAAACGCACCGCGACGCGCTCGATCGGCTCGCGGCGGCGCTCGTCGACAAGGAGACACTCGACAAGGCCGAGATCCAGGCGCTGGTCTCGGACGTCCCGAAGTGGGAGACCGGCCTGGATCCCGCCACGTGGGGAGCGGCCGCGGCCGCGACGAGCGAAACGCGCCCGATCGGGTAGACCTGAGTCGTGAGCGACGCCAATCCGAACCCCCTGCACGCCGTCGAAGGCGTGCGACACGTCGTCGACGTCGAGCGCATCGAACGCGCGGTACGCGAGATCTTGATCGCAATCGGAGAAGATCCCGAGCGCGACGGTCTTGTCCGCACTCCGCGACGCGTCGCGGAGATGTACGCGGAGATCTGCAGTGGCTTGCACGACGATCCGTCGCGGCACTTGGTGCTCACCTTCGAAGCGGACCACGATGAGATGGTGATGGTGCGCGATATCCCCCTGTACTCGTTGTGTGAGCATCATCTGGCGCCGTTCCACGGCCAGGCGCACGTGGCCTACATTCCGAACGAGGACGGGCGAATCACGGGCTTGTCGAAACTCGCGCGACTCGTCGACGGGTTCGCGAAGCGGCCGCAGGTGCAAGAGCGGCTGACGGCACAGATCGCCGACGCGCTCATGCAACGACTTCAGCCGCGCGGCGCCTTTGTGATGATCGAGGCCGAGCACTTGTGTATGTCGATGCGGGGTGTCCGCAAGCCCGGCTCGTTGACCGTGACTTCGGCGGTACGGGGCAGCTTCAAGGACAATCCGGCGACGCGCTCGGAGGCGATGGCGCTACTCCGCCTGGGTCAGCCGGGGCGTTGACCCGACAAAAGTCGCCTGGGCTGCCCCATTTCGCATTGGCGCTGAATTCGTCGCCGCTAACCTGCGGCCGTGACCGTCCCGTTCGTTGTTTCGGCAGTTGGTCGTCGGGCGGTCATGGGGGTTCTCAACGTCACCCCGGACTCCTTCTCGGACGGTGGCGAGTATCTCGGTGCCGACGCCGCGATCGGGCATGGCCGCGCGCTTGTCGCGGACGGTGCTGCGATCGTTGATGTCGGAGGCGAGTCGACGCGGCCCGGCGCGGAGCCCGTCTCGGCTGCCGACGAGTCGGCTCGTGTCGTCCCCGTCGTGCGCGCGTTGTCCACCGATGCGCAGGCTCGGATCAGCATCGACACCACCAAAGCGGTCGTCGCCGCCGCGGCACTCGAAGTCGGCGCGAGCATCGTCAACGACGTGTCGGCCGCCACGGCCGATCCGGACATGTTGCGTGTTGTTGTCGATTTCGACGCCGGGCTCGTGCTCATGCACATGCAGGGGACACCGCGCACGATGCAGGAGCGCCCGCGTTACGCGGATGTCGTCACTGAGGTCGGGGGTTACCTGCGGGAGAGGGTCGACGCCGCGGTCGCGGCTGGTGTCCGCGCCGACGCGGTGCTCGCCGATCCAGGAATCGGATTCGGCAAGACCCCGGAGCACAACCTCGCGCTGTTGCGCGCGCTCCCTGATCTGGCCGACGTCGTCGGAGTCCCACTCGTGGTCGGAACCTCGCGCAAGACGTTTCTCGGCACGATCCTCGGCGGCGCACCGGTCGATGAACGTGACGACGCGACACTGGCGACAACTGTGTGGTGTTTCGTGCACGGCGCCGTAATGGTGCGCGTACACGACGCTGCGTCTTCGGTGCGAGCCGCGCTGTTCTTGGACATGATGGAACGCGCGACTCCGAACGGGATGGTGGCGGCATGACGCTCCCGAACATGCGCGGACGGTGGGCGCAGGGTCTCGTGCCGCGGTATTTCACGTGGGTCATCAAAGAGCGTCTGGGCGCAGGCGAGCGTCCCGGCGGCTTCGCCCGAAATCACCGCAAGGTTCGGCGCCAGGAAGAGCTGATCTGGCTGAAGGTCAACAACTTCACGCACATCGTCTCCTTGCTCGACTCGCCTCACAACCTGCACGCGTACGAGGAGGTCGGCCTCGAGTACGCGCACGTGCCGCTCGGTTCTCGCGACGAGATGGTGCCGCGACTTCGGGCGATCTACGACACTGTCGCCAAGTTTCTTGCCGATCCCGCGGAGAAGCTCTACTTGCACCACGAGGAGTTCGGAGATCGCGTGATCGGTGTGCTCGGCGGCTATGTGCTCGACGCCGGTATCCTCGATACCGGCCCCCACGCGATCTCGATCGTCGAGAAGCTCACCGGCCGCAGCCTCGGTTCCGAAGGACGCGAGATCGTCGCCGCCACCCTCCAGATGCGTCGATAGACCCTAAAAATTTCGGGTCTATCGACGCATCAGATCAATCGCCGCAACACTCGATATGAGTCGGAGCAGTTGCCGTGCGCGAGCCGCGCGAGCGCACTGGCGGAGTCCGCAGCGAGGGCGACAAGGAAACTATGCGCGGAGGACGCGGACGACGTCGGTGCTGCCGGCGCGCGGGCCGGACGACGCGGAGACGATCGCAACGAGATCGTTGCGGTGCACGAGGTGCGCGTCACGTGCACACTTGATCGCGTGCCGGAGGTGGTCGTCGTCGGCTTCGGCGACGACCAACGGCAGCACGCCCCACACCAGGCCCAACCGGCCGAGTACGTCGGGCTGCGCCGACGTCGCAATGACCGGCACCGAGGGGCGGAACGACGCGACTCGGCGCGCGGTCGTGCCGCTCTGCGTCGGACAGATCAGCGCGGCCACGTCGAGGTCCTCCGCGGCTTGCACCGCGGCATGAGCGACCGCCCACGCGACCCGATCGTCGTCGGCCGCCGCACCCGCGCCCGCGGGAGTAATGCGTTGGCGCGGCCAGGTCTCGGCCGCTTCGGCGACCTCGGCCATCGTCTGCACGACGCGAGCAGGGTGTGCGCCGATCGCGGTCTCCTCCGAGAGCATGAGCGCGTCGGTGCCGTCGATGACGGCGTTGGCCACGTCGTTCACTTCCGCTCGGGTCGGCAACGGTGAGCGCGTCATCGACTCGAGCATTTGGGTCGCAGTGATGACCGGCTTTCCGGACATGTTGCAGAAGCGGATGATCTCCTTTTGGATCAGGGGCACCCGCCGCGCGGGGACCTGGATTCCGAGGTCACCACGGGCAACCATCACCGCATCGGCGGCCGCGACGATTCCCGCGAGGTGGTCGAGCGCGACCGCGGTTTCGATCTTGGGCACGAGAAGCGGACGCCGTCCGCGCTTCGGCAGTCGTGCCCGAACTCCGTCGACGTCGTCCGGCCGGCGTACGAACGACAAGCCGACGAAGTCGGCCTTGATCTTCACCGCCATCGCGAGCGCCCGCTCGTCGGCCTCGGTGAATGGCTCGACATGGGACTCGGCACGCGGGACGTGCATGCCCTTGCGTGAGCGCAGCACGCCGCCGCGCACGACCTCGCAGTGCACGTCGTCGTCTTCGACGTGATCGACCCGCAGCACGATTTCGCCGTCGGCCAGGTAGATCTCATCGCCGGCCCGAACCCAGCGCGCGAGCTCGGGCACGGTGGTGCTCACCTGCGTCGCGTCGCCGTCGATCGCGCGCGCCGTCAGCACGAATCGTTGCCCACTGTGGAGCTCGACCTCATCGTTGACAATGGGCCCGGTCCTGAGTTTCGGACCGGGAAGGTCCACGAGAATGCCGACGACGCGGCCGATGTCGGTCGCGATCCGACGCACCACCCCCGCCCGCTCGGCGTGCGCGGCCGGAGTGCCGTGCGCGGCGTTGAGGCGCACGACGTCGACGCCCGCACTCAGGAGGGCCCGCAGTGGTTCCGCCGAGGACGTGGCCGGGCCGATGGTGGCGACGATCTTGGTGCGACGCATGATCGTGCATTATCCGTCCGGGTAGCGTCGAGACCGTGGACCGAATCCTGATTTCGCGATTGCGGGAGATGGGGGTACACGGCGTGCTGCCCGAGGAGCAGCTGCGCCCGCAGCCATTCGAGATCGATCTGGAGCTCCTCGTCGACGCTGGAACCGCCGGCGTGAGCGACGATCTGAAGGACACCGTCGACTACGCGGCGGTCTGCGAGGCCGTGAGTCGCGTCGTCACGTCGGAGAGCTATTGCCTGTTGGAACGCTTGGCGGCCCGCATCGTCGAGGTGTGTCAGGGTGACGAGCGGGTAATAGGCGTCGTCGTCGAAGTTCGCAAGATGAATCCACCGGTGCCGGCACTCGTCCAGCACGTCGCGGTGCGAATCGAACGGTGACGCTCGCGTACCTCGCGCTCGGGTCGAACCTCGGCGACCGGCTGGGGTTTCTGCAGGGCGCCGTCGACGCGATCGCCGCGACAGGGGGTGTCGACCTCGTGGGCGTCTCGCGCGTGTACGAGACCGAACCGGTTGGTGGGCCGACCCAGGGCGCGTACCTGAACGCGGTCGTCGCGCTCGACACCGATCTTGACCCGCGCGACGTGCTCGCGTTGGCGAAACGGTGCGAGGCCGCCGCTCTGCGCGAACGGGCGGAGCGTTGGGGGCCTCGCACGCTTGACGTCGACGTGTTGCTCTACGACGACGTGCGCACGGACGACCCGGTGCTCACGTTGCCGCATCCTCGAATGTGGGAACGCGGCTTCGTGCTCGCGCCGCTGCGCGACGTCGCGCCGCACCTCGTGCCGGAGGCGGAGCGCTGGGATGGGGTCGCCCTGGCTTCGGTAGAATTGCGCCGCCCGCCGGTCGGATGACCGGCACCGCTGGGGAGTTCGCCTCCTGGACGCGCAGCCCGAGCCCGCCCGTACGCTTGCCCTGATCGGTCCCGGCCGCGCCGGGACGACGATCGCGCTCGCGCTGCTCGACCACGGTTGGGACGCCGTCGCAGTCGCCGGCCGCGCGCCCGACGCGGCGTCGACGACCGCCGCGGCTGTGTGTCTCGATACGCAGGCGACGCTCGTCAGCGAGGTCGGGCGGGGCGCCGACGTCGTGATCGTCGCGACGCCCGACCGCGCGATCGAGCAGGCAGCGCTCACCGCCGCGCCGTCACTCGAGCCGGGCGCGCTGGTGCTCCATCTCGCGGGCTCGCGCGGGCTCGACGTGTTCGACACGCTGCGCGAGCAGCGATCAGATGTCAGGGTGGGCGCGCTGCACCCGCTCCAGTCGTTCCCGTCGACGACCACCGGGATCGAGCGGGTCGCGGGCGCGTATGCCGCGGTCGCCGGCGACGCCGAGGCCCGACAAATCGCGCGCGAGTTGGGGTTGCGACCGTTCGCGCTGCCCGACAACCAGCGCACCCGTTACCACGCCGCCGCCGTCGTCGCGTCGAACCATCTCGTGGCGCTGCTCGGACAGGTCGAACGGCTTGCGGCGTCGTGCGACGTGCCGTTCGAGGCGTTCTGGCCGCTCGTACGGGCGTCGGTCGACAACGCATTTCAAACGGGCCCGGCCGAGGCGCTCACCGGACCCATCGAACGCGGCGATCTCGCGACCGTCGAGCGTCACCTCGTCGCGCTCGACCCGGTCGAGCGGGACGCCTACCGGGCGCTCGCGCGTGAGGCCGCGCGCCTGACCGGCCGGCGTGACACCGGGCTCGACCGGCTGCTCGGCGACGTGCTGCAACCGGGCCGTCCCCGGGACCCGAATGCGCCGACTCCCGAGTAACGACGAACTGATGCTCGCTCCCTGTTAGCTCCCGCTCTTGGCGGCGTCGCCGCGGGCCGCTAGGGCCCGAGCGGCGTCGCGAGCCTCGCCTATCGGCGCGCGCTCAGAATCCATTTCGCAGCCGGCCGCATCGCCTCGTGCGTGGACGCAGTACCGATCTATCATCGGGACCGCAGCCGCCAGTCCGGACCCGAACGGCCGGAACCGTGCGGAGGTACCGACCATTGCGTGACGCGCCCACCCCACTCCTCGTCGAGACGATCGCCGACCTCCGCGCCGCGTGCGAGCGCGCCCGCGCGGCCGGCCAGCGGGTCGGGTTGGTGCCGACGATGGGCTTTTTGCACGCGGGACACCGGTCGCTGATCCGGGCCGCGCGCGCGGTGACCGACTTCGTCGTCGTGACGATCTTCGTGAACCCGCTCCAGTTCGCGCCGCACGAGGACCTCGATCGCTACCCGCGCGACCTCGACGGCGACGTGCGCCACGCCGGCGCGGAGGGCGCCGATGTGGTGTTCGCCCCGTCGACCACGGAGATGTATCCGCGACCCGCGCGGACCACTGTGCGCGTCGGAGTGCTCACCGACGATTTGTGCGGTGCCGCCCGACCGACGCACTTCGACGGCGTCACGACGGTCGTGACCAAGCTCTTTGCGATCATCGGCCCGTGCGACGCGTTCTTCGGCCGCAAGGACGCCCAGCAACTCGCCGTCGTCACGCGCATGGCCGAGGACTTGAACCTGCCGGTCAACGTCGTCGGCTGCCCGCTCCTGCGCGAACCCGACGGGCTCGCGCTGTCGAGCCGCAACGCGTACCTGTCACCCACCGAACGAGCGGCGGCACCGGTACTGTTCGCGGCGCTCTCGGAAGCGGCCGTCGCGATCTCCGATGGCGAACGCGATCCCGACAAGGTGCGCATGATCGTCGAGTGCAAGGTCCGCGAAGAAGCGCTCGCTGCGCTCGAATACGTCGAGGTGCGCGACGCTCATGACCTCACCCCGCTCACGATGCTCGCGGGCGACGTGCTCGTCGCGGTCGCAGCCCGCGTCGGTCCGACGCGGTTGATCGACAACATTCGTTGCGCGATCCGCGGCGCGGATGTCGACGTGGACAGAGGAGAGTTCGTCGAGTGAACCGCACGCTCATGAAGTCGAAGATTCACCGCGCCACCGTCACCGGTGCCAACGTCGACTACGTCGGGTCGATCACGCTCGATCCCGACCTGATGCGGCGTGCCGACATCCGCGAGTTCGAGCAGGTACACGTCCTCGACATCGACAACGGGGCACGCCTCGAGACCTACGCCATGGCCGGCGAGACGGGCGACGTCATTCTCAATGGGGCCGCCGCGAGGCTCGTGCAACCGGGCGACCGCGTGATTGTGATCACCTACGCCGCGTATTCCGACAAGGAGCTGACGACGTACGCGCCCGTCATAGTGCACGTCGACGAGAAGAATCGGCCGATCGCGGAGTCGGAAGCAGTCGCGCGCGCCGGTTCGAACGTCGTGTGGATGCGTCCACCCACCTAGTCTCTGGCTCGTGCACGACGTCCTCGTCCTCGGCAGCGGGATCGCCGGGCTGACCACCGCGCTTCACGCGGCGCGCGGCGGGATGTCCGTCCTCGTGCTCACGAAGGGTGAGCTGGCGCACTCGGCGACGCGTTACGCGCAGGGCGGTGTCGCCGCCGCGCTCGCGGCGCCGGATTCGCCCGAGCTGCACCTGGCCGACACCCTCGTCGCCGGCGCCGGGCTGTGCGACGCAGAAGCAGTGCGTCTGCTCGTCACCGAGGGCCCGGATCGCGTGCGCGAGCTCGCCGCGATCGGCGCGCAGTTCGACACCGAGACCGACGACGAGGGCGTGCACTTGCTCCTCGCGCGCGAGGGCGGGCATTCACTGGCCCGAGTCGTCCACGCCGGCGGCGACGCGACGGGTGCCGAGATCGAGCGCGCACTCGTCGACGCCGTCGCGCGTGCCGACATCGAAGTACTCGAAGGCTGGTTCGCGGTCGAGCTTCTGATCGAACGCGGGCAATGCGACGGCGTGCTTGCCCGTACCCCCGACGGGGCGATCGAGTTCGTGCGAGCCGGCGACACGGTGCTCGCGACCGGCGGAGCGGGCCAGTGCTTCGCAGTCACGACCAACCCCACGCTGTCGACCGGGGACGGCATCGCCCTGGCCCTGAAGGCCGGCGCCGCGTGCGCGGACCTGGAGTTCGTACAGTTCCACCCGACAGCGCTGCACCACCCATCGATGCCGCGCCCGCTGCTGTCCGAGGCGTTGCGCGGCGAAGGCGCAGTGTTGCGCGACGCGGACGGCGTTGCGTTCATGGCCGCAGTGCATCCCATGGCCGACCTCGCGCCGCGCGACATCGTTGCCCGGACAATCCACTCGCGGATGCGAGCGCAGGGCGTCGATCACATGTTTCTCGACGCCACCCGCATCGTCGACTTCGAACGGCGTTTCCCGACAATCTGGAGCGCGTGTCAAACCGTCGGTCTCGACCCCCACGAGGACTGGCTTCCAGTCGCACCGGCCGCCCACTACCTCTCCGGTGGCGTGGTGACCGACCTCGATGGGGCGACGACGATCGGCCGCCTCTGGTCGTGCGGCGAGGCGGCGTGCAGCGGCGTGCACGGCGCCAACCGCCTCGCGTCGAACTCGCTGCTCGACGGCTTGGTCTTCGGGCGGCGGGTTGTGGAGGCCATCCGCGCCGGCAAGACGGCGGCGCAACCGACCGGCGCGATGACAGGAGTGCTCGACAATTCGGCCGTTTCTGCCGATGAGGACCCCGTGGTTCTCCCGAAGGACGATCCGACCCTACCCGCCGAGCTGCGGGGAGCGGTGCAGCGCACGATGACGGCGGACTGTGGAGTCGTGCGCGACGCGACGTCGCTCGAGATGGCGGGCGAGACGCTGGCCGACCTCGCGCGGCTGGCCGAGGACCTGCCTGCCCGTGAGGTCGAGACCTACGAGGTGTGCAACCTGTTGCGGGTCGCGCGCGCGATCGTCGCGGCGGCGACCGCGCGGGAGGAGTCCCGCGGCGCGCACAGCCGCGCCGATTTCCCGAAGCTGTCCGACGAGTTCGCCGGACGCTTTGTCGTCCGCGGCGCTTCCGAGCCGCGGTTCGTCGCGCTACCCACCTATGAGTTGGGGGGAAAGTCATGACCACCTTCGATCCGCCGCAGCCGGTGCTGCGCGCGCTGGTTGCGCAGGCGCTCACCGAAGATCTCGGTGTTCTTGGCGACATCACGTCGATCGCGTGTATCAGCGAGGACCAGACCGCCGTCGCCGCGTTCGTCTCGCGCGAGGAAGGGGTGCTCGCGGGCACCGCCGCGGTGACGGAGGTGTACCGCCAGCTCGATCACACCGTCACCGTCGATTGGCGAGTCCGCGATGGTGAGTCGGTCGACGCGCGGATGATACTCGGCGAGGTGCACGGCCCGGTTCGCTCGCTGCTGAGTGGTGAGCGCGTCGCGTTGAATTTCCTGTGCCACTGTTCGGGGATCTCGTCGCTGACGCGTCGCTATGTGCGCGCGACACGCGGGAAAGCGCGTATTCGTGACACCCGCAAGACCGTTCCTGGTCTGCGCGCGTTCCAGAAAGCCGCTGTGCGTGCCGGTGGCGGCTTCAATCACCGTGATTCACTGTCGGACGCAGTGCTGATCAAGGACAACCACCTCGTCGCCCTTGGTCTCACACGCGCGGTCGAGCGCGCGCGTGCGCGCTGGCCGGGACGGATCATCGAAGTCGAGTGCGACACGCTCGAGCAGGTAAAGGAAGCCGGCGATGCGAGCGTCAACCTCGTGCTCCTGGACAACATGAGCGTGGAGGACGTTGGGCATGCGGTCAGGCTGCTCGACGGCGCGGCCAAGATCGAAGTCTCGGGCGGAGTTTCGCTGGATTCCGTGGGCGCGTACGCCGAGGCTGGTGTCGACTACATCTCTGTCGGTGCGATCACGCACTCGGTACGCGCGCTCGACATCGGCCTCGACCTTCTATAACTCCATAGAATGAGGGGCTCATGCTCCTCGCGGTAGACGTCGGCAACACCCAGACGCTTGTTGGGATGTTCAATGGCGACGACCTCGTCGACCACTGGCGTATCGCAACTGAACCAGAGCGCACGTCCGACGAGTTGGCGCTGATGATCCAGCAGTTCCTCGGATTTCACGGGTTCTCCTTCGACGACTCGATCACCGGGGTCGCGATCTCGTCAGTGGTCCCGCGCGTCACGGCCGAGTTGCGCCAGATGACCGAGCGTTACTTCGCGTTACCCCCGCTGGTGGTGGAGCCCGGCGTCCGTACGGGAATGCCGATCCTCTACGACAACCCGAAGGAGGTCGGCGCCGACCGCATCGCGAACGCCGTGGGCGCGTACGAACTCTTCGGAGGGCCCTCGATTGTGGTCGACTTCGGGACGGCCACGACGATCGAGGCGATCAGCCAGCGCGGCGAGTACCTCGGCGGTGCGATCTTCCCCGGCGTCGAGATCTCACTCGACGCGCTGTTCGAGCGCACGGCCGGGCTGCGCCGGGTCGAGCTTGCGTCGCCGAAGCACGTGATCGGCAAGTCTACGGTGGAGTCGATCCAGTCGGGCGCGATCTACGGCTTCGCGGCTCAGGTCGACGGCCTCGTCGACCGGTTCGCGGCCGAGCTCGGCGAGTGCACGGTCATCGCGACCGGTGGGCTGGCCGTGATGATTCTTCCGCACACCGAGACGGTGCAGCGCTACGAACCGTGGCTCACGCTGCACGGGTTGCGGATCATTTTCGGACGGAACGCGTGACAGATCTCGAAGGACTCGCGTCCGAGGAGCGCGACGCGCGCCTCAAGAAGGTCGCGGCGATCCGAGAGCGCGGCATCGACCCGTACCCGGTGGAGTTCGCACGTTCGCACCCACTCGGAGTGCTGCGCGCGGAATGGGAGCGCCGGATCGAGGCGGGCGCATCCAGCGACGAGGTCGCGAGCGTCGCGGGACGGGTCGTGCTGCTGCGCGACCAGGGTCGTCTGATATTTGCCACCGCGCGCGACGGTACCGGCGAGATCCAGTTCTTCGTCAGCGAGAGCGATCTCGGCGCGACGCGTTTCGGCGAGTTCCGCGACGACGTCGATCGCGGCGACTGGGTCGGCGTCGAAGGCACTGTGATGAAGACGAAGCGGGGCGAGCTATCCGTGCGTGTCCAGTCGTTCCGTGTGCTGGCGAAGGCGCTGCGGCCGCTCCCGGAGAAGTGGCACGGGCTCGCCGACGTCGACACCCGCTATCGCCAGAGATACGTCGACCTCATCGTCAACGACGACGCCCGGCGCGTCTTCGAGATCCGATTCGCGATCGTGGCTGCGATCCGTGAGCTTCTCATCTCGAAAGGATTCGTCGAGGTCGAGACGCCGGTGTTGCAGACGGTCGCAGGTGGCGGCGACGCCCGCCCGTTCGTTACCCATCACAATGCACTCGATATGGAGCTGTCGTTGCGCGTCGCACCCGAGCTGTACCTCAAGCGTCTGATTGTCGCGGGCTTCGACCGCGTCTTCGAGCTCGCGCGAGTATTTCGCAACGAAGGGTTGTCGACGCGCCACAACCCCGAGTTCACGATGCTCGAGCTCTACGCGGCGTTTGCCGACTACCACGACATGATGGACCTCACCGAGGAGATCGTCGTCCACGCGGCCCGGGCCGCGACTGGCAGCACCGTCGTCGAGTGGGAAGGCCGCACGATTGACCTTGCGCCGCCGTGGCCGCGGCGGACAATGCTCGAACTCGTCCGGGAACACGGCGGTGTTGTCGTCCATCCGTCGCAACCCGTCGAGGAGCTGCGGGCCGTGTGCGACAGACTCGGTGTTCCGCACGAGGATTCGTGGGGGCCGGGCAAGCTCGTGCTCGAGTTGTACGAGAAGACCGCGGAACACGCGATCGTCGGCCCGATGATCGTGTGCGACTACCCGCGCGAGGTATCCCCGCTCGCGCGTGAACACCGGAATGATCCGACGTTGACCGAGCGCTTCGAGGTGATCGTGGTCGGTCGCGAGCTCGCCAACGCGTTCAGCGAGCTCAACGATCCCGTCGACCAGGCCCAACGGTTCGATGCTCAGGCGCGTCGCAAGCAGCTCGGTGATCTCGAGGCGCAGGGAGTCGACGCCGACTACGTGCGCGCCCTCGAATACGGCCTGCCACCGACAGGCGGCATGGGAATGGGGATCGATCGGCTGACCATGCTTCTCGCCGGTGTCTCGTCGATACGCGAAGTGATCCTGTTCCCGCACCTGCGACCGGAGGCAGGCAGGTGAAGATCCTCGTCACGGGGATGGGCGGCGAGATCGGAACGCGCGTCGCGCAGCTGCTCGAGGAGCAGCGGTGGGCGACCGACATCATCGGCGTGGATTTCGTCCCGCCCCGCCGTCGGCTGCGGCGGGCAACGTTCAAGCGTATCGACCCGCGCGCCCGCGACAAGCTCGTGCACTTCGTCGAGGAACTACGCCCGACGGTCGTCGCGCATTTCGGCGTGTACGAGCCCGCCTCGCGCATGAGTCCTGAGTCTGCGGCCGAGCGCACAGAACAATGCACAATCGCCGCCCTCGGTGCGGCGGCGCGCACCGGTGCTCTCGAATACGTCGTGGTGCGCAGCGGGCTCGAGGTGTACGGCCCCCGCTCGCTGCACGCGTCGGTGCCCGACGAGGAGGTGATGCCCGCGCCGCGCACGCCCTACGGGATGTCGCTGTTGGAGGTCGAAGCGGTCGCGGCCGGGTTGCGCAACCGGCACGGCATCGCGGCGGGTGCGTTGCGCTACGCGCCAGTCGTCGGTTCGCACGTCCCGAGCCCGCTCGGCCGGCTGCTACGACTCCCGGTCGTGCCCGTGTCCGCGCTCGCGGATCCGCCGTTCCAGCTGCTGCATCCCCATGACGCCGCGCGTTCGATGGTGAAGGCGATCGAACGTCGTTACGACGGGCCGCTCAACGTCGTCGGGCCGGGCGCGGCGTCGCCGTGGCAGGCCGCGCGGCTGGGTGGTCGCGTTCCGATACCGGTCGCGCCGCAGTTGTGGCCGCTCGCGTCTCGCCTCGTCGAGGTGGCGGGCGCGGCGATCGCGCCCCATGTCGTCGAGGTGCTGCGCTCCGGGCGGACGGGTGCGGGACAGCGCGCGGTCGAAGTGCTCGGGCTCGACGGGATCCGGTCGACCCAAGACGTGCTGCGCGAGCTGTTCGAGTGGGCGCATATCGTCCCAATTCCCACCACGCGAGAGGCGGTGGCGTGAGCCCTGTGGCATCCACCGACTACGGGATCGACGTCGACAAGGTCGCAGCGCCCGAGCCGTTCGGGCAGGCACTGCGTCGGCGGCTCGAGGGCCGCTACCCGGTAGACCCGTTCGGGCTCGACCCGCACTTCGGCGACCTCGTCGCGCCCGTACTCGACGTCCTCGTACGCGTCGACGTCGCCGGCGGCGAACACGTACCGGCCACGGGTTCGGCGGTGCTCGTCTCGAACCGAGGCTTCGGCGTCTTCGAGCCGGCTGCGGTCGCGGTGGCAGTGCGCAAGGTGGCGCACCGCCGGCTGCGCATTGTCGGCGCGCCGACGTGGCCAGTGCTGGGCGGTCTCGCTCGTCGAATGGGATCCGTCTCGGCGAGCCCGCGCGACGTCGCGGCCGCGTTGCGAGCCGGGCATCTTGTCGGCGTCCCGCTCGCGCCGACGTGGTGGCGTACGGGCGCGGGCACGCCACCGCTCCCGCTCATGGCCGCGATGAGTCACTCCCGCATCGTGCCGGTCGCGGTGACGCCGGGCGGCCCGTTCAACACCGCCATCCGGCCGTGGCAAGTGCGCTTCGGGCCTCTCGTGACCCTGTCGCACGCGTACGACGCCCACGACCCGCTCACGGCCGCGCAGTTCGCCGAAGCGCTGCGCGATGCCGTCGCCGTGCTCCTCGAAGCCGGGTAACCCGCCCGCCGGGGCGTAAATTCCGGGGGTGGCCCACATCTTGGCGAGTGACGGTGTGCAGATCGCCTCTCACGTGTGGGGCCGGCGCGAGGGCACGCCGGTGCTGATGATCCAGGGCCTCGGTATGGACAGTCGCGGCTGGGCGCTGCAGCGAGGCTCGTTCGGCCGGCGGCACCGCTGCATCGCGCCCGACAACCGCGGCACCGGCTTCTCGGCGGCGCCGCCGGGTCCGTACGACCTGTTGCGGATGGCCGAAGATGCCCTCGAGGTGCTCGATGTACACGAGGTCGATCGCGCCCACATCGTCGGGGCGTCGATGGGCGGCGTGATCGCGCAGATCATCGGGGTGCTGCATCCCGACCGCGTCCGGTCCCTGACTCTGGCGTGCACCGCGTGTCGCCATCACGAATGGCGGCGCGAGTTGCTCGCGGAATGGGCCGAGGTCGTGAGTGAGCGCGGCATGCACGCCCTGACCGAGGACGGCATGCGTTGGCTCATCGGCCCGCGTCTCCAACGGCGTTTCGGTGTGTGGATCAACGTGCTCGCGCGCGTGCTCATGCAGACCCGGCCGGAGCCGTTTGTCGCGCAGATAGAGGCAATCCTCGCGGCCGACGACCAGCTCCGCGAGCAGCTGCATACGGTCACGGCGCCGACGATGGTGATCACGGGCTCGCAGGACACGCTCACGCCCGTCGGCGACGCCGAAGAGTTGGCCGAGCTGATCCGCGACGCGCGGTTGTACGTCTTGAGCGGCGCCGCGCACGGGCTCATGGCCGAGACCCCGAACGCGTTCAACGACGCGGTCGTGCGGTTCCTCGACGAGGTCGACGCGGCGCAGACAGCGGAGGGCGCCGCCGCGCCGACAACGACATGAAGACGATTGTCTCAACGCCGGCGCGCGCCCGCCGGCTGGGCAACCTGATGCTGCTCCCCGCGGTTGTGTTCGGCGCGTTCGGGCTGCTCGCGGTAGTTGGCAGCGCGTCGATTGCGGTCGTACTCGTACTGCTACTCCCGGTCCCGTGCTATCTCGTCCTCGGTTCACGCATGAGGCGAGTGCGGGTCGACGCCACGCCGAACGCGCTCGTGGTGCACAACCTCTTTCGTTCGATCGTGATCCCGTTCGCCGATGTCCAGAAAGTCGGCGTCGACGTCCGGCTCGGAGGCTCGGGTTGGAAGACGCTATTCATCGCGCCACGCGATGACGCCGACGTTTGGGTCTATTGCACATCGTGCGGCCCGAAGTCGTTCGTGCGGGGCGACGCGATGATGACCGACGCGCAACTGGCCGACGCGCACCAACAGGTGCAGCGCGCGGTCGACGCGGCGTCGACCTCGACGTGATCACGATTGTCGCGACGTCGCCGCGCGCGGCGCTCCTCGCTAACCTGCATCTCATCCCGATGATGCTGTTCGTGATCGGCGCGTTCGTGGCGTCGATGTCGGAGGCCAAAGCGTGGTTCGTTGGCGCGTTGCTCTGCGTAGCGATCACACACGCGGCGCTGGCCGTACGCATCGGCCGGCTCGGTGTGGACGCGACGGCGGCGGGGCTGGTGATCCACAACGTCTACCGCACCGTACCGACGCCATTCGCCCAAATCGCCTCCGTCGGCGTCGACGCGCTGCCGCGTATTCCCGGCAAACGCGCCGTGTTCGTCGAGCGTGACGGCGGCAGGCGAGTGTACGTGTTCGGGACGTCAGCGGGACGTTGGTCGTGGAAAACCGGCCGCGCTCTCATGACCGACGCCGAGCAGGCAGTCGCACTGCACGCGCTCGAGGCTGCCGTCACCCGTGGTCACGAAATCGCGCACATACGCGCGAAATCGTGACCACGGTGGAAACCGATCGCCTGCTCACGCGTCTACGGGCGCCGGCGGCGCCAGGTGATGCTCGCGCCACCACGTGATCTTGCCGTCGCGGAGCTGGCAGATCGACAGGCCGCGCCATTCGACGACGACGTTGTCGGCGCGTCGACGGGCTCGAACCGTCCAGTCGGCGAACACGATGTCACCTTCGGTTGCGAGCGCGTGCACGTCGAACGAGACCGGCGCCGCCCAGACGAACGACTGCTCCACGAGCGTGCGGTACGACTCGATACCCGACACGACGCGCCCGCCCGGCAGCGTCAGCTCCATGTCGTCGTGCCAGCACTCGAGGTACGCGTCGACATCCTCGGCGAGCCACGCGTCGACCCGCCGCTGAAATACGGCCGCCAAATCGGGGTCCAATTTCGTAGCCTCCGGCGTCGGTCATGCATCATTGGCCCGTGCGTCGTCAGTACCTACTGCGCCCATCCGTCTCCCGCCACCCCTGGGCGTTGATCGCCATTGTTTCGGCCGGCACCTTGGCGGTCGTCCTTGCCGCAGCGGCCGCGGCCGGCGCCGGAATCCTCGCTGGACTCCTCGCGGTTCCCTTCGCTGCGCTCGCCGTGTTCATCGCCATACGATTACCTCACATCGGCGTTCTGGTGCACGAGACAAAGCTCGAGGTCGTCAACTGGCACGCCACCCATCGAAGCGAGATCGGCGACATCACGAGCGTGCGCATGGGCAGCGGCCATCCCGACCCGGGGGACCAGATCGTTCGCCTCTACACCGTGCACATCTCGGTGCGGACGCGGCGTACTCCGATTCAGGTTGATGCGGCCAGCCGATGGCGCTTCATTCGCAGCCGACGCGCAGCCGATCTCGTTCGCCGCGATGCCGACGTGATCCGGCGGGCGCTCAACCTGGAGCCCGAGCCCTACTAGGACGCTGTTGAAGAAATCGTCTGTTGGTGCTCGCGATCGGGTCGCGGCCTGTTCAGACTGGCGGGGTGCAGGGCAAGTCTGATCCGAACCGCGTGTTGTTGGATGCGGCTGCGTTGTGCCGGC
>JBQTGT010000027.1:0-83455 GCA_052390615.1 Actinomycetota bacterium | reverse complement strand
GGTCCCAAGGGTTGGGCTGTTCGCCCATTAAAGCGGCACGCGAGCTGGGTTTAGAACGTCGCGAGACAGTTCGGTCCCTATCCTCCGTGGGCGTAAGAGTCTTGAGAAGAGCTGTCCCTAGTACGAGAGGACCGGGACGGACGCAGCTCTCGTGTGCCAGTTGTTCCGCCAGGAGCATGGCTGGTTTGCGACCTGCGGAAGAGATAAGCGCTGAAAGCATCTAAGCGCGAAACTCGCTTCGAGATGAGGACTCTCACCGGGTCAACCGGGTAAGGCCCCTGGTAGACGACCAGGTTGATAGGCCGGAGGTGTACGCACGGCAACGTGTTCAGCCGACCGGTACTAATCGGCCGAGGGCTTGATTGCACCCTTTCGTTGCGATCGGTGTTCGTGCTCGCTATGGAGTCCTCGAGTGCGCCGTTAGGCGACGCGCGACCGAGTTGACAACAGATCCCGGTGGCCATGGCGGCGGGGACACACCCGTTCCCATTCCGAACACGGCAGTTAAGCCCGCCCGCGCCGATGGTACTTGGAGGTCATTCTCCTGGGAGAGTAGGTCGCCGCCGGGTTATTTCGCAGCAGAACGCCCGCCTCGTACGAGACGGGCGTTCTGCGCGTTCGGGCTCGTTGGTAGCGTGGCCAACCCCTGTGGCCCACCGTCCGCGCCGTTCGCGCTCCGATGACGAAGACCAGCCCCGCAAGCACCCGACCGCGCGGGGGCGGGCCGGCGCGCCGCGCGCGCAACGCCGGGGCCGGGTCGCGGCGCGCGGCGACGACGATCGCGGGAAAAAGCCGAAGAAGATCACCAGCCGGGGCCGACCACCGGCGACGCGTGACACAACCGATCGGCGCGGCGGTCGGGACGGGCGTGCTTCCCGGCGGGAGGGCACGGATGCGCCGCGCGCCGACGGGCGGCGGGGCCGCCCCAGCCGACATGGGGAGACGCAGGCGCCGCGCGCCAAGCAGAAGCGCGCCTCTCGCAGCACTGACGATCGCAATCCGACCCGGTCCGCCATCCAGTACCCGAAGCCGAAGTACCGCGCCCGCAGCGAACCGGCGCCCGCGGTCGAGACGGGCGGGCGCCGCCCGTCGCTGCGCACGGTGCGCTCGCAGCCGGCGGCACCCAAGCCGGCCCGCGCCACGACGACCAAGAAGAAGACGCCGGCGCGCCGGCGCGGACGCGGCACCGAAGCGGGCGTCGAGCTCGACCGGATCGCCCGCCGCGACGCCTCCCGCGTGCAGGCACAGCTCGCGCGGGCCGCGGAGGCGTACGCAGCCGGGCGGGAGCGAGACGCGGCCCGACTCCTGCGCCCGCTCCGGGATGCGTATCCGGACGCGACCGCTGTGCGCGAGCTGCTCGGCCTGGTGCACTACCGCCTCGGCCAGTACCGCGCCGCGGCCAAGGAGCTGAACGCGTTCGTTGCCATATCCGACTCGGTCGAACAACACCCGGTGCTGATGGACTGCGCGCGGGCGATGCGCGAGTACGCCAAGGTGGAAGAGCTCTGGGAGGAGCTCGCCACATCGTCGCCGTCGGGCGCGATTGTCACCGAGGGCCGCATCGTGCTCGCTGGTTCACTCGCCGATCGGAGCCGATTGCGCGACGCGATCGACGTGCTCGGCAAGCGCGCCGATGACGTGAAACGCGTGCAGCCTCACCACCTGCGCCTGTGGTACGCGCTCGCCGACCTGCACGAGCGCGCCGGTGACGTGCCGCGCGCCCGCGACCTGTTCGAACGGGTGAAACGGCGTGACCCGGCGTTCGCGGACGTAGCCGAGCGCCTCGTCGTGCTGCGCTGACGGCACCTGACACCCAATCGAGACCGTGAGTGAGTCTCACCCCGCGCGTACCCTGCGGGCAACCTCCCCGGCCACTTCCGCCGTGTGTCGAAATCGTGTCTCGAAACCGTGTGTCGAAACATCGGCAGTTCGTCGCGTGAGGAGGAAGTGATGTCCGTGAATCTCGCGGTTGTCCGTGGTACCTGTTCGAGCCCGGCTGCAGCTCGCGAGCTGCCGTCGGGCGCCATGCTCGTGACGCTGCACGTCACGACTCGCACCGACGACGCGCCGGCAACGTCGGTTCCGGTTGTCTGCTTCGATCCGCCGGCGGGCGTGTACGACCTCGACGTCGGTGACGAGATCGTCGCGTTGGGTCGGGTCCGGCAGCGCTTCTTCCGTACCGGCGCCGGTACCGGGTCGCGCGTCGAACTCGAAGCAGCCTTGGTCGCTCGCGCCGGCCACCGGCGCCGGGTCCAGGCCGTGCTCCGGCGGGCGGAGTCCGCGCTGGCCGCGCTCACCGAATAGGCGCCTGAACCCAAAAACGGCGAGACACGCCAGTACAGTACAGAGGCAATCTCCGCCCGAACTTGAAAGCCGAGGTCAACGGTGACCGAAGTGGCGAACCCGACCCGACGCGCGGAAACGCTCGACCGGGTGGTGATCCGGTTTGCGGGCGATTCCGGCGACGGCATGCAGTTGGTGGGCGACCGGTTCACCGAGATCAGCGCCGCGTTCGGGAACGACCTCGCGACCCTCCCGAACTTCCCCGCCGAGATCCGCGCGCCCGCCGGCACGATCGCCGGTGTCTCGTCGTTCCAAGTCCACATCTCCGACCACGACATCGTGACGCCCGGCGATTCCCCCAGCGTCTTGGTTGCGATGAATCCGGCCGCGCTCAAAGCCAACCTCTCCGACCTCATCAACGGCTCGACGTTGCTCGTCAACGTCGACACGTTCGACACCCGCAATCTCGACAAGGCCGGCTACGCGCAGAACCCGCTGCGCGACCAGTCGCTCGCCGCGTACCGCGTGTACGAAGTGCCGATGACCTCGATCACGGTCGAGGCGACGAAGCCGCTGGGGGTCAAGCCCCGCGACGCCGAGCGATCGAAGAACTTCTTCGCGCTCGGCCTGATCTGTTGGATGTACACCCGTCCGACGGAGCCGCTCCTCGACTGGATCAAGCGGCGTTTCGCCAACCGGCCCCAAGTCATGGAAGCGAACGCTGCGGCGTTCAAAGCCGGGTACAACTTCGGCGAGACCGCTGAGCTCTTCGACCACCCCTACGAGGTGCTGCCCGCGCAGCTGCCGCCGGGCGAGTACCGCCAGATCACGGGGAACGTCGCGCTGTCGTACGGGTTGGTGGCCGCGGCCCAGCAAGCCAAGCTGCCGCTGTTCTACGCGTCGTATCCGATCACCCCCGCCTCGGACATCCTGCACGAGCTGTCGAAGTTGAAGCACTTCGGCGTCAAGACGTTGCAGGCGGAGGATGAGATCTCCGCGGCGAGCCTGGCGATCGGCGCCGCCTTCGCGGGCAACCTCGCGGTGACCGGCACGAGCGGTCCGGGCGTCGACCTCAAGTCGGAAGCGATGGGCCTCGCGGTCAGCCTCGAGCTGCCGCTGATCCTGGTCGACGTGCAGCGAGGCGGGCCGTCGACCGGGCTGCCTACCAAGACCGAGCAAGCCGACCTGTTGCTCGCGATGTACGGCCGCCACGGCGAGGCGCCGCTGCCGATCGTCGCCGCGATGTCGCCCGCCGACTGCTTCGACACGGCGTTCGAAGCGGCTCGCATCGCGCTCAGGTACCGCACGCCCGTGATCCTGCTCACCGACGGCTTCCTCGCCAACGGGGCCGAGCCGTGGCGGCTTCCCGACCTCGACGCCCTGGCCGATATCTCTGTTCCGTTCGCGACGGTCCCGAACCACGGCGACGACTTCTGGCCGTATCTGCGCGATCCCGAGACGCTGGCGCGGCCGTGGGCGATCCCCGGCACGCCGGGCCTGATGCACCGGGTGGGCGGCATCGAGAAGGAGGACGGCACCGGCAACATCAGCTACGACCCCGACAATCACGACACGATGAGCCGACTGCGGGCACAGAGGATCGCGGGCATCGCGCGCGACATCCCGACGGTCGCGCTCGACGATCCCGAAGGTGCCGACTTCATCGTCGTGTCGTGGGGTGGCACCTGGGGGGCGGCGACGTCCGCGGTGCACCGAGTGCGCGACCGGGGCCGCTCGATCGCGCACGTCCACCTGCGGCATCTCAATCCGTTCCCGCGCGACCTCGGCGAGGTGTTGCGCCGGTACCAGACAGTGCTCGTCCCCGAGCTCAACCTCGGTCAGCTGTCGAAGTTGTTGCGGTCGGAGTTCCTCGTCGACGCGCAGAGCTATTGCCGACTGCCGGGCGTTCCGTTCCGTGCCGCCGAGCTCGAAGCGCACATCCTGGAGTTGATGAACCGATGAGTGACGGCCACGGCAACGGCGACGGTTCGCCGACGAAACTGGCCCGCAAGGACTTCCAGTCCGATCAAGAGGTGCGTTGGTGTCCGGGCTGCGGCGACTACGGCATCCTCACCGCGATCCAGTTCATGTTGCCCGAGACCGGCATCAGACCCGAGGAGCTCGTGTTCGTCTCCGGTATCGGGTGCGCAGCGCGCCTGCCGTACTACATGAACACGTACGGCGTGCACAGCATTCACGGCCGCGCGCCCGCGCTCGCGACCGGTGTCGCGTTGGCGCGCCCCGACCTCCACGTCTGGGTGATCGGCGGCGACGGCGACATGCTGTCGATCGGCGGCAACCACTTGATTCATGCGTTGCGGCGCAACGTGAACATCAAGATCCTGATGTTCAACAACCAGATCTACGGACTGACAAAGGGCCAGTACTCGCCGACGAGCGAGGTCGGCAAGATCACGAAGTCGACGCCGTTCGGTTCGCTCGACCATCCGTTCAACCCGATCTCGGTCGCGCTGGGTGCCGAAGCGAGCTTCGTCGCGCGCACCCACGACATGGATCGCAAGCACATGATCGACATGTTCCTGCGCGCGAACAGCCATCCTGGCGCCGCGTTCGTCGAGGTATACCAGAACTGCAACGTGTTCAACGATGGCGCGTTCGACGCGATCCTCAACAAAGATGCGCGTCCCGACATGTTGATCAACCTCAAGCACGGAGAGTCGATCCGATTCGGTTCCGAGAACGAGTTGGGCGTCGTGCTGAACGAGTTCGGCGAAGCGACGATCGTCCGAGTCGACGACGTCGGCGTCGAACACCTGCTCGTCCACGACGAACACCGCGCCGACCCGTCGCTCGCGTTCACGCTGTCGCGCCTCGCCGAACGGCCGGATTCACCGACGCCGGTGGGCGTGTTCCGTGCCGTCGAGCGCTCGGCCTACGAGGTCGAAATGCAGCGCCAGCTCGTCGACGCGTCGGCCAACAACGGCCCCGGCGAGTTGCACGCGCTGTTGCGATCGGCCCCGACCTGGACGGTCGGCGAGTGCTCCGACCACGAACGATAGGTTCGTGGTCGGCATGTGATGGAGCGACCTCCGGCCGCACGGCTCTTGCTCATTCGACCGGCAAAGCACGGATCGAATGAGACCGAGGGGGGCCGCGAGCTCGCCCCGCTCGATCGCCCCAACGTCGCAAACGTTCGCGGTCACGGCACCAGTACGACATCGGTCAGTCCAACGTCCGGAACACCATTCCGGTCCGCGGCTTCGGCCAAAAGAAGGTCGTCTTCTGCGGCATGCGCGCGCCGGCGACGGCGGCCGCGCGTGTCTGTGCGACGGACACCGGCGAGCACAGCACCGCGATCGTCGCCGCGCCCTTGTCGACGAGCGCGGCGACCGCGGTCGCGTCGTGCCGGTACTGCCAGGTCGCTTCACGGAGCCGGGGCACCACGAGCGTTTCGACGATGGCGGCGTCCGTTCCCGCGACGACTGGATGCTCATCGGCCAACGCCGCGTCACGCACATCACGACGCGGGATCGCCAACCCGAGACCGCCCGCGTCGGCGACACCGAGCGCGTGACGCGTGGCCATCTCTCGGACGAGCGCATCGACGTTCTCGGGAGTGATCGACCCGGCATCTTCGATCACGAAGGCATCGGCCAGTCGAGCCCGCACGTCGATGCCGACCGGGAGCTCGGCGACGCGATGTATCGGCTCGATGCACAGCTCGTCGTCGACGAGTTCGACGACCAATGCCATGATCGCCCCCGCGCCGCCGACGGGTTCGCCCGCCGCGCGCAGCTCGTTGCGGTAGTTGGCTGCCGTCTCGAAGCGGTGGTGCCCGTCGGCGAGCACCAGCGGCGCGCTGGCGACAAGGGCGCTGATGGTCGCGATCGTGTCAGGGTCGTCGATCGCCGCCAACTCGTGGCGCGCACCCTCGCTGTCGGTGCATTCGCAGAGCGGCACTGCCCCCTCGAGCGCGTCCGTCAGGCCCGTGCCGAGCGTCAGCCCCCAAATCGGATCGACATTCACGCGCATCGTCGCCAACAACGCGAGCCGATCGGACTTCGCCTTGGGCAGCGTGTGCTCATGGGGAAGAACCGACGTGTCGTCGCCATCGGGCAGGCCGAGTGCGCCGACGACACCGCGGGTGTGGCGCGCGACGCCGTGCGAATCGGTGTAGCGCATCTGATACGCGTAGAACCTTGGCTGCGGGTCGGGGACGAGGATGGCGGCGCTGCGCCACTGCTCGAACGCGGCGGCAGCCCGGTGGTAACGGTCGCCCTCATCGCGCTCGTCAACGGGGAGGATCAGGCGAACCGCGTTGCACGGATGCTGCGCTTCGAGCGCGGCGTGCTCGTCGGCATCGACGACGTCATAGGGTGGTGCGGCGAGGTTCTCGAGCTCGGTGCCGGCGGCGTCGCAGTCGTAGCGAACGGCCGCAAAGGGGACGAACTCAGGCAACGGAGCGCTCCAGGAAGTCGCGGGAATGCCCGCCGGTTGTACCACAGCGATCAGAGATTTCGAGGAACGGACATGGACGAGAAGCACGACGCGTACGCCGCCTTTCAAGAGGGCTCGCGGTTGCTCGCGGCAGACAACGCCCACGCCGCGGTGATCGCGCTCGAGCGCGCCCGTGCGCTCGAGCCCGAAAAAGGTTCGGTACGAGAAACGCTGGCGCGCGCGTACTTTCGAACCGGCCGATACGCCGCGGCGGAAGAGGAGTTCCAGGCCGCGGTCGACATCGACCCCGTTAACGACTACGCCCACTTCGGTCTCGGCCTGTGTCGCCTGCGGGCCGGTGACCGGAATCGCGCGCGCGGCCACCTGCGGTTGGCGTCGGTGATGCGACCCGACAATCCCGACTATCAGCGCGCCCTGGACGACGCGTCCTGATCGTCTGCTGCGACCTCGATTGCGTCGTGTGGCGTGGGGCGGAGGCGATCCCCGGCGCCGCGCGTTGGCGTCGCCGAAGGAACATCCATGTCAATAGCGACGGGAGCCGAAGCCCCAGTCGTCGTCATCCGCATTCCCGCGACGCCAGCCGAGCTGGCGGTCGCGACCCCACGATGGTGGCGGCCGACGTGGCGCAGTGCGCGGCGGACCGAGCAGTGGTCGAAGGGCGAGTGCGATCGCGGCGCCAGCGACGAACCCGCCGACGTGGGCCTGCCACGCGACTCCGGTGTTCGGTGCGGTGAAGAACTGCAGCACGAACCAGATGCCGAGGACCGCCGCCGCCGGCAGCTCGACGAACGTGAAGAAGAAGAAGATCGGCACGAGGCTCATCACGCGCGCGTGCGGGAACCACACGATGTACGCGCCCATGACGCCCGCGATCGCGCCCGACGCGCCGACGACGGGCGTCGTCGAGTTGAAGTTCAACAGAATGTGCGCGGCGGCAGCCGCGAGCCCCGTGACGAGATAGAACACGACGTACCCGATGGGTCCGAGTCGATCCTCGACGTTGTTGCCGAAGATCCACAAGAACAACATGTTGCCGAGGATGTGCAGGATCGAGCCGTGCATGAACATCGAGTACAGCAGCGACAGCCACACGTTCTTGTCGGGATACAACTCCGCCGTGGCGACGGCACGGTCCGCTTCGAGGAAGGTCGGCGGTTCGCATTCTCCCGTGGCGAACTGGCCGATCTCGAGCGGCTGACCCTCCTGCAGCTCGCACGGGATCGCCGCGTACTCCAGGACGAACTCGTCGCTCTCGGTGGCGTTCTCGATCAGATCGCTTTCGGTCGACTGCTTCGGCAGCTGGAGACCGAAGTACACGACGACGTTGATGACGATGAGCGCGACGGTCACGATGGGAAACCGGTGCGTCGGATTCTCGTCACGCAGCGGGATGACCACTTCCCGCCACCCTACCGGTAGGCTTTCCGCCCGACCGGTTCCCCGCCAGAGCACGAGTATCGCTGCGCCCGATGACGAAACACGACCGACGACTACGCCGGTGACGTAGGAGGAACGATGCCGCAGGCACCCGACTGGAAGCGGTATCTCGAGGCGGGAATGCAGTTCACCGAAATGCGGCGCGGCCAAGCGCGCCAGCTCGCGACGGACCTGGCGGCGCAGGGCCACCTCGCACGCGATCAGGTTGCCGCAACTGTGGACGAGATGGTTGCGATGAGCCGCCGCCGCAGCGAGGAACTGCGCGAAATCGTTCGCTCCGAGGTGCAACGTCAGCTCGGTGCGCTCGGACTGGCGACGAAGGCCGACCTTGCGCGCCTCGAGCGCACGCTCAACGCGACCAAGCGCACGAACGCGGCCGGCACCGCCACGAAGACGAAGGCGCCGGCGAAGAAGGCGGCAGCGAAGAAGACGACGCCCGCGAGGAAGGTGGCCGCGAAGAAGAAGGTGCCCGCCAAGAAGTCGTCCCGGTCGGCCGCGGCGAAGAAGGCCGGCTGAGAGCGTCGCCCCGCCGCCGTCTCGACACCGAGCTCGTGCGGCGCGGGCTCGTCCCGAGCCGCGCGCGGGCGGTCGACGCGGTTACGGGCGGCCGCGTGCTCGTCAGCGGCGCGCCCGCGACCAACCCCGACCGCCAGGTCGCGCCGTACGAGCCGATCGCGCTCACGATGGTGCCAGCGCCGTACGTGTCGCGTGGGGGCGTGAAGCTCGCGGCCGCATTGGACGCGTTCGGGGTGGACGCAACGGGTCGGCACTGCGTCGACGTCGGGGCGTCCACGGGTGGGTTCACCGACTGCCTGCTGCAACGGGGTGCCGCCCACGTCGTTGCCATCGATGTCGGCCATGGCCAGCTCGACTGGTCGCTGCGCAACG
Organism: Actinomycetota bacterium; assembly: GCA_052390615.1. GTDB lineage: Bacteria > Actinomycetota > Acidimicrobiia > IMCC26256 > PALSA-610 > JBQTGT01. The sequence goes on along the minus strand of JBQTGT010000027.1, from coordinate 74,428 downwards.
ACGCGCGCGTCACCGTCCGAGAGCGAACCAACGTGCGCACGCTCGGCGTGGGCGCGCTCGACCCGCCCCCCGACCTCGGTGTCGCCGACGTTTCCTTTATCTCGCTGCGCACGATCGCGCCCCACCTGCTGGCGATTGCTGCACCAGCTTCGGATTTCGTATTGCTGGTGAAGCCGCAGTTCGAAGCGGGACGCGACCGTGTCGGCAAGGGCGGCGTCGTCCGTGACGCCGCGGTGCACTGGAGTGTGCTCCGCGAGGTGGCCGACGGCCTTGATGCATCTGGCCTCGGCATCCAGGCCGCGATTGCGTCGCCGATTACGGGTGCCGACGGCAACGTCGAGTTCCTCGTGCACGGGCGCGGCGCGCCCCGCACCATCACTGACGACGCGCTCGCGGCCGTGGTAGCACACCCATCATGACTCCGGTCCGTTTCGTCGGGCTCGTGCCGCATCGCGAGCGTCCGGCCGCGCACGTGTTGGCGCGCACCGCGGCCGAGTGGTTCGTCGAGCACGGCGTCGACGTCCGGGTCCCGAGAGAGGAAGCCGACGCGGCCGGCCTTGGGGAGTTCGCATACGACAGCGAGGGCTTCGCGAAGGGCCTCGACCTCGTGCTCGTCCTCGGCGGTGACGGCACCATGCTCCACGCCGTGCAGCTGGTGGCGCGCGAGTTGGTACCGATCCTTGGTGTCAACGCCGGGCAGCTCGGGTATCTCGCTGCGCTCGAGCCCGAGGAGCTCGCGGGCGCGCTCCCGCGTCTCGCGGCCGGTGACTACACGATCTCGGAACGAATGCTGCTCCAGGTTGCACTGACGCGTAACGGCAAGACGGGAGAGCATCTCGCACTCAACGAGGCGGTGCTGGAGAAGCAGCATCCCGGTCACCTTGTTCGTCTCGACCTGTCGATCAACGGCACGCCGTTCACGACCTACGCCGCCGACGGCGTCATCGTCGCCACGCCGACCGGGAGCACCGCATACTCGTTCTCGGTGCATGGCCCGATCGTGTCGCCTGCCTTACGATGCCTCGTTCTCTCGCCGATCTCGGCGCACATGCTGTTCGATCGATCGCTCGTGCTGGCCGAGCACGAGGAGCTGGACTTCGTGGTCAGCGGTACACGCGCGGTTGTCTGCACTATGGACGGTCGCGATATGGGGGTGCTCGCGCCCGGCGATCGCGTCCGCTGCGAGGCCGCGCCGGAACCCTTGCGGTTCGTCGAGTTGCGGCCGCGCGACTTCCACCAGATCCTCAAGGCGAAGTTCGCGCTCCCGGACCGCTGACGATGCTTTCCGAACTGCGCGTCGAGAATCTCGGGATCGTCGAGGAATTGTTGGTCCCCGTCGGGGCCGGGATGACGGTGATCACCGGCGAGACCGGAGCGGGCAAGACGCTCGTGGTGGACGCGCTTGAACTCTTGTGCGGTGGCCGGGCCGATCCGTCGGTGGTTCGGGAGGGCGCGTCGGAGGCACGTGTCCAAGGCCGCTTTGTCCTCGAAGACGAAGAGGATGAGGTCGTGCTGGCCCGAGTCGTGCCCGCCGTTGGTCGCAGCCGTGGCTACGTAAACGGTGGCCTGGTTACGGCGGCCGAGCTGTCGCACTGGGGACGCCGCCTCGTCGACTTGCATGGTCAGCACGCGCACCAGCATCTCCTCCATGCCGCGGACCAGCGCGCGCTGCTCGACCGGGCGGCGGGAAACGAGGCGGCGTGCGCGTTGGCACAACTGCGCGACGCGCGCGCATCGGCGCGCGCGGCTGAGGAGGAGCTGGCGGCGCTCGGTGGCGACGAACGGACGCGGGCGCGCGAAGTCGACCTGTTGCGTTACCAAGCCGACGAGATCGACGCGGCCGCGATCATGGACATCGACGAGGACGAACGCCTCGCCGCTGACGAAGCACTGCTTGCGGACGCCGAAGTCCACCGCGACGCGTTGTACGCCGCGCACACGGCCGCGGAAGGTCCGGCGCAGGACGCGCTGGGCGCGGCCGTCGCCGCGCTCGCCGGCCGGGCGCCGTTCGCGCCGCTCGCCGACCGCTTGCGCAGTCTCCAAGCCGAGACCGCGGAGATCGCCTACGACCTGCGGGTTGCGCAGGAGGGCGTGGTGGCCGACCCCGAACGGTTGGCGGCGGTGCAAGCGCGACGCGCCCTGCTGCGTGAGCTCGTACGGAAGTACGGCCCGACCCTCGCCGACGTGTGCGCCTACGCCATCGAAACGCGCACGCGGCTCGCGGCTCTCGAACGCCATGACGCACGCGCTGCCGCCCTCGAAGCCCAGCACAGCGATGCCGCGGCGGTCGCGCACGCCGCCGCAGCCGACCTTTCGAGGGTGCGCCGGGCCGCCGCCGGTCCACTGGCCGAGGCCGTCACCAACCGCCTGCGTGAGCTCGCCTTGGCCAAGGCGAGGTTCGCCATCGAGATCGAACCGACGGCTCAGACCGGCGAAGGCGCCGACGAGGTGACGTTCGTGCTCGCCCCCAACCCGGGCGAACCTCCGCGGCCGTTGGCGCGCACCGCGTCCGGCGGCGAGCTCTCACGCGCGATGCTCGCGCTGCGTGTCGTCCTTTCCGAAGCCCCGCCCACCCTCGTGTTCGACGAGGTCGACGCCGGTATCGGCGGCGAGGCGGGCACCGCGGTGGGCCGCGCGCTCGCGGAGCTGGGCGGTCGTCATCAGGTGCTCTGCGTGACGCACCTCGCGCAGGTAGCTGCGTTCGCCGATGCGCACCTTGCGGTGTCGAAGAACGAAACGCGCGGCCGCATGGTCGCGCGAGCCGCGCTCTGTCTCGATGATGCACGCGTGACTGAGCTCGCGCGCATGCTCGCCGGCGACGTCGACTCCGCGACTGCGCGCGAGCACGCGCGCGAGCTGCTCGACCGGTCCGCTCGCGCCCGTACGAAAGTCCGCCGGTGATTGCCCTGCGCCGTCGCCGCGCGGTTCCCAGCGCGATTCGCGGTGTAGCTCGCGTCGACCGGCGTACGAAGGACCTCGCGAAGCGCGTCGGCCGCGGAGAGGTTGCCGTCATCGATCATCACGACATCGACCGGGTCGCCGGGGAGAGCCTGGTGGCCGCGGGCGTCGCCGCCGTCGTGAACGCGAGCTCGTCGATATCCGGCCGGTATCCGAACGGCGGGCCGATCCGTATCGTGGCCGCCGGGATACCCCTCCTTGATGACGTTGGCGCGGAGATCATGAACCAGCTTCGCGACGGCGACGTCGTCGAGCTGCGCGACAACGCGTTGTGGCGGGACGGCGAGAAGGTCGCGTCGGGAGAGCTCCTGGTCCTCGCTGACATCGAAACGCGCATGGAGGATGCACGCCGCACGATCGGCGTCGAACTGCGAAATTTCGCACGGAACACGCTCGAGTTCGTGGAAAAAGAAGCGGAGCTGACGTTCGATCCGCTCGCGCTGCCACCGCTGCGGACAAAGATGAGCGGTCGCCACGCCCTTGTCGTCGTTCGTGGCCACGACTACAGACACGATCTGCGAACACTGCGGCCGTACGTCAACGAGTACAAGCCGGTGTTGATCGCGGTCGACGGCGGCGCCGACGCACTGCTCGACCGTGGACTGCGGCCCGACATCATCATCGGCGACTTCGACTCTTTATCGGAGCGCGCGTGGCATTGCGGCGCCGAGCTCGTGCATCACGTGCACCCCGACGGGCGCGGTCCCGGACGCGAAACGCTGATCGAGCGCGGCGCGCACTACGAGGAATTCGTCGCCGAAGGGATGAGCGAGGACGCCGCAATGCTGTTGGCGTACGAGGCGGGCGCACAGTTGATCGTCGCGGTAGGGACTCACGCGACGATGGTCGAGTTCCTTGACAAGGGCCGGCGCGGAATGGCTTCGACGTTTCTCACTCGCTTGCGGCTCGGCCCCGTCCTCGTTGACGCGAAAGGCGTCAGTCGGCTCTACGAGGGTCGCGTCCGGCGGCGGGACATGTTGTTGCTCGTCAGCTCGGCGTTGGCGGCGATGATCGTGATCACCATCGCATCCGACGAGCTGCAGGTGTTCCTCGACGGCCTTCGCCTCTGGGTCAGCCGTCGCCTGTGAACGCGATGACCGGATTCGAGCGAACCGGCTCGTAACCTGGGGCCCTCCCACCATGGTCAACTTCCGATTCCACCTCATCTCGCTTATCGCGGTGTTCCTCGCGCTCGGACTGGGCATTCTCATGGGCTCGACGGTCGTCGACGAGGCGATCGTCGACGGGCTGCGCACCGAGATCAACGACGTCGAAGACGAGTCCAACCTCCGCAAGGTCGAGAACGACCGGTTGAAGGATGAGCTCGCGCTTGCGGACGACTACATCGGCGAAAACGCCGAGTACGCGGTCGAATCGCGCCTCAACGCGATACCCGTCGCGGTGCTGGCTGAACGCGGCGTCGATGACGATCTCGTCGATGACACACTCGCCTTGGTGCGCGCGGCGGGCGCGGAAGCACCGGCAGTGTTCTGGCTCGAAGACGACTGGGGGCTCGGCGAATCCGACCAGCTGACCGCGCTCAAGGAGGCGACGGGCGCGATCGGGACCGCAGCCAGCGCGCGCCGCCAGGCTCTCGACGCGCTCGCGGAACGGCTCGCGGAGGCGCCGCCGCCTCCGGTCCCGGGCGAGGTGCCGCCCGACGACCTTCTCGCGCAGCTCGCCGCCGCCGGCTTCGTCGAGGTCGACGGTGACGAGGTCGACCTGGCGCAATTCCCATCGCGCACGGCGCGCGCGATCATCGTCACGGGTACCGACAGCGACCTTCTCGGCAGTGACCTCGCGCTCGACCTCACCCGCGCGCTTTTCGATGCGGACGTGCCGGTGGCGACGGCCGAGGTGTTCGTCGATCGCGACCGCCAGGATGCACCGGATCGTGGCCACTCGGTGTCACCCATCCGCGGCGACGACGAGCTCGCGGCAACCGTCTCGACAGTCGACGACCTCGAGCTCGTGCAGGGCCGCGTCGCCCTCGTGATCGCGTTGGAGCATCTCGTCCGCGGCGAGGTCGGCCACTACGGCTACGGCAGTGGCGCGATCCGCAGCTTCCCGAGCCGCGAGCCATGAGCACGCCGACCGGGTGGACACGTGCCGCGACGCGCATGGGTGCGATCACCGCCGTCTCGCGTTCGTTCGGGTTCGTGCGGGTGTTGGTCGTCGCCGCTGTGCTCGGCACTACCTACCTCGGGAATGCGTTCCAAGCAGCGAACTCCCTGTCGAACGTGTTGTTCGAGCTGCTCGCCGCCGGTGCGTTGTCGGCCGTGCTGGTACCGACATTCGTCCGGCTCTGCGACGACGGGAATGACGCGTCGATCGATCGTCTCGCGTCGGGGCTGCTGTGGGTCGCGGGTGTAGTGCTCGGCGTCGCGACGCTCGTCGGCGTTGTCGGGGCACCCTTCCTCGCCCGCGTGCTGGCGGCCGGTGTCGACGATCCCGATGTCGCCGCTGACCAGCGCGCGCTCACGACCTTCCTGCTGCGGTTCTTCTTGCCGCAGGTGTTGCTGTACGCGTGGGGAGCCGTCGCCACCGCGTTGTTGTATGCGCGCCGGCGCTTCGCGATTACCGCGGCCGCGCCAATCGGCAACACGATCGTCGTCGTTGTCGCGCTCGTCGTTTTCCGCGCTGTTGCCGGACCCGACGCGACGCTCGACCTCTCCCTGGGCGAACGGTTGCTCCTCGCGCTCGCCGGGACGGGTGGGGTGCTCGCATTCGTCGGCGTCCTCGCAGTCGGCGCCCGTCGTTGCGGGTTCTCGTTGCGTCCGCGGCGGGTGCGGGGTGATGTGCAGCTCGAGACATTGTTACGGCACAGCGCGTGGGGCGTGCTGCTGCACGCCAACGCCGGCCTGCTGCTCGGGTCGGCGATCGTCGTTGGGGGCTCCGTCGCCGGTGGAGTGGTCGCGTACCAGGTCGCGTTCGTGTTCTTCCTCGCGCCCTACGCCATCTTCGCCCAGCCCCTCCACACCGCCGTGCTGCCCGAGCTCTCCGCGGACGCCGCCCGCGGTGATCTCGCGGGGTTCGCGAGCGCGGTGCGCGCCGCGCTCGACCGCATGGCGCTGCTCGTCGTGCCCGTTGCGGCGGCGATGGTCGCGCTGGCGCTCCCGGTCATGCGCGTCGTCGCGTTCGGCGAAGCTGACGGCGGCGGTGTCGAGCTACTCGCGGCCGCGCTCGCCGCGCTCGCCGTTGGTCTGTACCCGTACGGTGCGTTCCTCCTGCTCGCGCGCGCGTACTACGCACTCGACGACAGCCGGACCCCGGCCGTTGTGGCAATCATGTCGGCCGTGCTCGGCGTCGCAGTCATGATTGTCGTCTCGAGTGTCACGCACGATGCGGCGCGGATCGCCGCCCTCGGCGTCGGTCATTCGGCCGCGTACGCGGTCGGTGTCGTGCTCCTCGCGGTCGGAATTGAACACCGGACGGGGCACCGCATCGTGTCGCACTTCCTCCCCGCGACGATCGCCCTCGCGGGCGTGCTGGCGGCGGGTGCATGGCTGGCGTCGCGAGCGCTTGACCCGACCGGCCGGGCTGAAACCGTCGCGTCTCTCGCGGTGATCGGCGCGGTGGGGACCGGCGCGTACGTCGCCACCGCGCGGCGTTGGTTGCGCGTCCCCAAGTTGACGGGGGCGGGTACGTGAGCGGCCGGCGCCATCGGCTGTGCGTGTTCATGCCGGCCGCCGCGTTGGTCGGCGCGCTGCTCGCGCCGCCCGGTCTCGCCGCTGCTGACGATCGTCCGCCCGTCGATCGGGTGCTGATGTTGTCGCTGCCGGGTGTGAGCTACCGCAACCTGGACTTGGAGCGCTTGCCCAACCTCGCGCACCTGCTCGACGAGAGTGCCGTCGCCAACCTGTCCGTGCGGGGCGTGCGGCGGCGGCCGACGCTCGGCGACGGGTACGTCACGATTGGAGCGGGGACGCGCTCGGTTGGTCGCACCCTCGACGAGGGTGAGTGCTTCTCGGGAAGCGAGCCGTTCGAGGAAGGCATCGCGCGCGAGGCCATGGCCCGCCGCGCGGGCATCGCGGTCGCCGGTATCTCCGAAACCGCGGTCGTCTGCCTCGCACAACCCGCGATCGCGACCCGAAACGACAATCTGTTGTTCGACGCCGAGATCGGCGGACTCGGCGACGCGCTGGCGGCGGCGGGCGTGCACCGGGCGGTGATCGCGAACGCCGACCGCGCCGAGCCCACGGGAACCGCCGGCTACTTCCGGATGGCTGGTCTCGCGCTCGCGGACTCCAACGGGGTCGTGCCCGGCGGCACGGTGTCGCAGGAGCTCCTCACTCGCGATCCCGCCGCACCGTTCGGTGTGCGCGCCGCGCCCGAAGCGTTCGTTGCCGCGTTCGACGCGAACTGGATCGAGCGCAGTGTCGTGCTCGTTGAGGCGAGCGACCTCGTGCGCTTCGACGCGTACAGAAGTTCCGTCGCCAAGGATGCGCGCGACGATCTCGAGCTTGCGTTGTTGGAGTCGTTCGATGCGCTGGTCGGGGAGCTCTTGCAACGCGTCGACGCCGAGCGTGACGCGGTGCTCGTCGTCGGGCCGGCCCACATGGGCGGCACGGCCCGGCTCACAATGGCGGGATTGCGGGCGCCCGGCCGCTACGCCGGCGAGTTGCGGTCGGCCTACACGAGGCGAACGGGAGTGGTGTCGATTGTCGACATCGCCCCGACGATCCTGGACCTGCTCGGACTCGAGCGGACCGACGATATGGAAGGCCGACCGTTCGAAGCCGTACGCTCGGGTGCCTCGGTCGAATCGCGAGTCGGCGACCTGGCCGGCGTCGACGAAGCGGCGCGGTTCCGAGACGGGATGATCTCGAAAGTCACGACCTGGTTCGTCGTGCTCCAGGTGCTCCTGACGCTGGCCGCGCTGGTCGTGTCGACGCGGTTCGCGCGCGGCCGTGCCGCGGTCGAGATCTGCGCATTGGGATTGCTCGGTTTTCTCCCCGCGACGTACCTCGCCGGTGTGTTCCCGTTCCACGAGTGGGGCGCGGCGCTGTACTGGTGCTTCCTGCTCGGCGTCGGGGCCGCGATCGGCGCGGCGGCGTGGCTGTTCACCGACCGGCGCGGGATCACCACCCTGATCGCCGCGCTCGTCGTCGTCGTCGGTGTGCTCGTCGTCGACGTCGTCTCGGGCGCGCGGCTTCAGTTCAACACATCACTCGGCTACTCGCCGACAGTCGCCGGAAGGTTCGCCGGACTCGGCAACCTCGCGTACGCGCAGCTCGCGGCCGCGACCCTGCTGCTCGCGGGACTCGTCGCGTTCCGCGTCGGCGGCCGCCGCGGCGCGTGGATCGCGGTCGGGCTGCTCGGACTTGCGATCATCGTCGACGGCGCGCCGTTCTGGGGCGCCGACGTCGGCGGCGTGCTGTCGCTGGTTCCCGCGTACGCATTCACGGCCACGATGCTGCTGGGCGGGCACCTGCGCTGGCGTCACGGGCTCCTCTACGGCGGAGGCACCGTCGCGCTCGTCGCGCTCTTCGCCGCGTTCGACGCCAGCCGACCCGAGGACGACCGCACCCACCTCGGCCGCCTCGTGCACGACACCAGCGACGGCGGGTGGGACCACCTCTCGACCGTGCTCGAACGCAAGATGTCAGCCAACCTCGACGTGCTGTTCAGCTCGGTCTGGACCGTGATGCTCCCGATCGTCCTGGCCGGCATCGCGTACCTCGTGTACCGCGCCCCAGGACGCATGCGCGGGATTCTCGCCCGCATCCCGCCGCTGCGCGCCGCGCTCGCCGGACTCGCCGTGCTCGCGGTGCTCGGCTTCGCGCTGAACGACTCGGGCATTGCCGTGCCGGGCGTAATGCTCGGCGTCGCGACGCCGGTGCTGGTCGTCGTGACGATGCGCGGCGATCGCGTCCCCGATGCGCCCCGCGTCGTGCATCGCGATTCCTCCGAACCGGAGCTCGTCATCTCGTGAGCATCTCGTGAGCACCTCGTGAGCGTCCTGCTGGCCATCCTCGTCGGCTTTCTGGCCGTCCGGTTCCTGCTCGTCGCCGGGCGCGAGATCCTTGGCGCGCCCACGCTCGCGCGCGTGAACTACCGCGAGCAGACGCTACCGACTGCGGCAGGGATCCTCGTCGTCCTCGCGGTGCTCGTCGTCGAGGCGGGTCGCTCGACGCTCGGTGCGTTTGACGTCGGCGACGAACCTGGCGTCAACGCCGCCCGGCCGCTCGTGTTGTTCGCGTGCCTCGGTTTCGGCTTGCTCGGATTCGTCGACGACATCCTCGCGACCGCCGAGGATCGCGGATTTCGTGGACATCTCCGCGCGCTGACCACGGGCCGCGTCACGACCGGCCTCTTGAAGATTGTGGGCGGGGCCGCGGTTGCATTCGTGTTGGCATCACAGGACGACTTCGTGAGCGGCAAGCGGCTGCTCGCGGACGCGGTGCTGATCGCATTGGCGGCGAACCTGGGCAACTTGCTCGATCGCGCACCCGGACGCGTCCTGAAGGTCGGTCTGCTCGCGTGGCTTCCGATCGCGATCGCGGCCGGCACTGGCGAGGTCGGCGTCGCGGTCGCGGTAGTGATCGGCGCGTACTGCGGATTGTTCGGAGACGATCTACGCGAACGGTTCATGATCGGCGACACGGGCGCCAACGTGCTCGGCGCGGTGCTCGGCCTCGCGGTCGTCCTCGAGTTCGGCCGCGGCGTGCGCAACGTCGTGCTCGTCGCGCTTGTCGTGTTGAATCTCGCGGCTGAGTTCGTATCGTTCAGTCGCGTGATTGAGCGAGTGCCCGCGCTCCGGCGCTTCGACCATATGGGTCGCAGTCACGTTTGAGCCACAGTGCCCTCTCGTCGTCGTACTCGGCTTCGCGGTCGAAGCCGGCCGCGCGCAGCGCGTCGGACAACCCGGGCAGCTCATGGCCGAAGCGGTTCGACCACACGACCACCGCGCACACCGACGGCCGCGCCGCGGCGCGCGCCACCGACTCGGTCGTGATCTGCCCCTGGTCGATGCGCTTGATCGACGTGTCGTTCAGCTGGTCGACGGTCGTGATCCCGGCCCGCCACAAGAAGCCGGGTTCGTCACTGATGCCGCGCGCGCCGTCGGGGAGCGCTCGCAGCGCGGTCGTCAGCGTCGCTTCGTTGCCGTCGTAGCCGTCGGGCCACAACATGTCGTCGAGGTGTACCGCCCACCATGGAGTGACGACCAGCGCGGTAACGGCCAGGACCCGTGCAGGCGGCGGGCGCAGCGCCGTGAGGAGCGCGAGCGGCATCACCAACATGGCGATGTGGTTGCGGAACATGGCCGGCTCGAACACGAGCACGGCCGCCGTGACGAGCGCCCATGCGCCGAGTACAGCGGTGCCAGGGCTCCGCCGCCGGGAGCCCATCGCGATGCCGAGCGCGACCACGGCCAGCAGCGGCAGGTCGCGATCGAGCAGAGTGGTCACGAGCTTGCCGAGCTGCTCGCCCGGCCCGTACAGGTACTCCGAGTCGCGGTGGTAGGAGACCGACTGTTCCCAGACGTCCGAGAACCCGAACGGTATTGTCGCCGCGACAGCAACCGCGAACGCGGCGCCGACCGCGAGCGCGAAGTCGCGAGCTCGGCGGTGCGACCACAGATACCAACCGACGGGGATGGCCGCGACGACGACCAGGAGCTTTACGCACATCGCCGCGCCCATCGCGACGCCGGTCAGTACCGCGCGCGACGACGCCGGTGAGTCGCGGTACGCGACCGCACCCCAGACCGCGCTCGCCGAGAATGCAACCGCGATGCCGTCGCCGGTGATCGGTCCGGTCGTCCAAAGCATCGTTCCGGTCGTCGCGACGAGCGCCGCGGCGAGGACCGCGCCCGCACGATCGCCGAGACGGTGCCCGGCGAAATACGTCGCGAGCGTGGCAAGTATACCGGCGCCGACGCTCGCGAGGCGGGGCGACTGCGCGGTGCGACCGCCGAGCAGATCGCCCAACCACACCAGCGGCAAGTGCAATGGTCCTTGCGCGGAGAACAGATCCTCGAACGGACGTTGGCCGTCGCGCATCCCGATCGCGGCCAGTCCGTAGTTACCGTCGTCAAACGCGAGGTGGCGGTCGGCGAGAAACGCGGGCACGCGCAACACGAGGGCGACGACGGCGAGCGCGGCCGGCGCCGCCCACGCCGGCGCGAGGCGCGTCGGCGACTCTGACATCCGCCAGAACCTACGCGAAGGTCCGCGCGCCCGCCCGGTCACCGAAGCGGTCGCATCGGCGTGGTACCGTCACTTGTGCCCTGCGCGACACCGAAGACCACCGGGCTGGACCGTGGTCGCAGTGTCCGCGTCCTGCTCGCGTCGGTCGTCGAAACCTCGGGGAGGTTATTCGGGTGGCGAAGCACGTCTTCGTGACGGGAGGGGTGGCGTCGAGTCTCGGTAAGGGGCTCACGGCGTCATCGTTGGGACGGTTGCTCAAGAGTCGCGGGTTGCGGGTCACGATGCAAAAGCTCGACCCGTACATCAACGTCGACCCCGGCACGATGAACCCCTTCCAGCACGGCGAGGTGTTCGTCACCGATGACAAGGGCGAGACCGACCTCGACCTTGGGCACTACGAGCGGTTTGTCGACGTCGCGCTCACGCGGCGTTCGAACGCGACCACCGGTTCGATCTATCAGGCGGTGCTCGGCAAGGAGCGCAAAGGCGAGTATCTCGGTGAGACCGTCCAGGTGATTCCGCACATCACCAACGAGATCAAGGCCCGCATCAACGCGCTCGCCGGTGACGATGTCGACGTCGTGATCACCGAGATCGGTGGCACCGTCGGCGACATCGAGATCCTCCCGTTTCTCGAGGCGATTCGTCAGTTCCGCAACGAAGTCGGCCGCGACAACGTGTTCTATGTGCACGTCACGCTGATGCCGTACATCGGCCCCGCGGGCGAGCAGAAGACCAAGCCGACTCAGCACTCGGTCACGGAGTTGCGCAGCCGGGGCATCCAACCCGATGCGATCGTGTGCCGCAGCGACCGTCCGATCCCGACGCGGCTGAAGGAAAAGATCTCCGCGCTGTGTGACGTTCCGTTGCAGGGCATCGTCTCCGCGGTCGACGCCGAGATCCTGTACGAGATCCCGCTCGTCCTCCACGACGAAGGGCTCGACGACTACGTGTGCCGCGTGCTGCACCTTACCGACCACCAACCTGACCTTACCGAGTGGCGCGCACTCGTCGAACGTGTACGGGCCGCCGACGACGAAGTGCACATCGGGCTGGTCGGCAAGTACATCAACCTCCCCGATGCGTACCTTTCGGTCGTAGAGGCGCTCAAGCACGGCGGGTACGCGTGCGGCGCCAAGGTCATCATCGACTGGATCGCGGCGGACGACGCCGAGGGGCTGCTGGCCGAGGGCCGGTTGTCGGGGCTCGACGGCATCGTCGTTCCCGGCGGATTCGGCCTGCGCGGTATCGAGGGCAAGATCACGGCCGCGGGCTACGCCCGTGAGCACAACGTCCCGTTCCTCGGTTTGTGTCTCGGGTTGCACTGCGCAGTCATCGAGTTCGGTCGCAATGTGTGCGGGCTCGCGGGCGCGAACTCCGCTGAGTTCGACACACAGACGCCGCACCCGGTCATCGATCTGATGGACGAGCAGAAGTCCATCGTCGACATGGGTGGCACCATGCGCCTCGGCGCATACCCGGCCAAGCTCGCGCCCGGAACGCGCGTCCGCGAAATCTACGGCGAAGAGGTCGTGTACGAACGGCACCGGCATCGCTATGAGCTCAACAATCGGTACCGCCAGACGCTCGAGGAGCACGGCATGGCGCTGGCGGGCACGTCGCCCGACGATCTGCTGGTCGAGTTCATCGAGCTCACCGACCATCCGTTCTTTGTTGCGACGCAGGCGCACCCGGAGTTCAAGAGCCGCCCGAACCGACCGCACCCGCTCTTCGCCGCGTTTGTCGAGGCCGCGCGTCAGCGAGCCGACGGACGAGCACCGCGCCTGCCGATCGACGCGCTCACGTCGTTCCCGTCGTAGCACCGATGAGCGAGTTGGAGAAACTGCTCGCCGAGCACTCCGACTGGCTCAGCGTCGAACGTGGGCTGGCGGCCAACTCTCTCGCCGCCTACCGTCGCGACCTGCGCCGGTACGCCACCTTCTTGCGCGCGCGCAAGATCATCGACCCCGCGCTCATCGGCGAGCACACGGTGCACGACTACGTGGCGGCGCTCGACGCGTCCGACCTCGCGCCCTCGTCCATTGCACGCGCGATCGTCGCGGTCCGGTCATTCCACCGGTTCTGCGCGCGCGAGGGTTACCTGCCCGTCGACCCGACCGAGGATGTCGGCGCGCCCCGCGTTCCCCAGGGCATCCCGAAGGCGCTCGACGAGCACGAGGTCGAGCTCCTGCTCGGCGCGGTCGAGGGGGACGGTCCACTCGCACGCCGCGACCAGGCCCTCCTGGAAACCCTGTATGCGACAGGGATCCGGATCGGCGAGGCCGTCGGCCTCGACGGCGCCGACGTCGACCTTGACGACGGGCTGGTACGGGTCCTGGGCAAGGGCGACAAGGAGCGGGTCGTTCCCATCGGGCGTACCGCTCGTCTGGCCGTCGGGGCGTACCTGCGCGACGGACGCCTCGCGTTGCGCGCGGCGAGGTCACGTCATGCGCGCGCCGACGACGACGCGCTGTTCCTCAATGCGCGCGGTGGGCGCATCTCGCGCCAGGCGTGTTGGGCGATGGTGCGGCGGACTGGGGAGCGGGCTGGCCTGCGCGCCGCGCTGTCGCCGCATGTGCTGCGCCACTCGTGTGCGACCCACATGCTCGATCACGGTGCCGACCTGCGCGTGGTGCAGGAACTGCTGGGTCACGCCACGATTTCGACGACGCAGGTGTACACGAAGGTATCGCCGGAGCGGCTGCGGGCGGTGTACGACGCCGCGCATCCCCGCGCCCGGGCCCGGCGCTGAAACGGCGGCCTTTGGGTACACTGTCGCCCATGTCCGAGCCTTCCCATGCAGCGCGGCGCGCCCAGTTGGCCGCCGAACGAGAGCGCGTCCGCGGCCAGCTGCTCGAGCTCGGTGTCGAGCGCGTCAACTTCGATGAGGGCTTCGCCGACTCGGGTCAGGTCACCGCCGAACGGGGCGAGGTCGAAGCCTTGGCGGGGTCGTTGCGCGAGACCCTGAACGACATCGACGCCGCGCTCGCCAAGTTCGACGACGGTGCGTACGGCGTCTGCGAGGAGTGCGGGAGCGTCATCTCGGAGGCGCGCCTCGAGGCGATGCCGTTCGCGCGCCTGTGCATCACCTGCGCGTCGCGCCGCCGCTGAGCCTTGCGCCGCGCCGCGCACCTCGTGACGCGGTTCGCCATGTCGCTGTGGCGTCGCCCGCCGACGGCGACTGACGTCGCGTGGGTGCGCACGACACTCACCGGACCCGAATGGCAGGTGTGGGCGCGCTTGGAGCGCGCGGACCGCGTGGAGGCCATTGCAACGGCGCGGCGGCTGGTCCGCGAACTGCGTAACTCGTCCTATGCCGGCGACACTCGTTATCTCGCGGCTGCGCTGTGCCACGACGTCGGCAAGGTCGCGGCCGGAATCGGCCCGTTCCGCCGGGTGTACGCGACCGCCGCCGGCGCCGTCCGCGCGCCCGTCCGAGTCCGGGGCCGGGCGGGGCGGTACCTCCGGCATGCGACTATCGGCGCCAGGATGCTGCGTGAAGGCGGTGCTCGTCCCGAAGCGGTCGCGTGGGCGGCCGCCCACCACGATCCGGCCTTGTGGCCGCCCGAGATTCCCCGCGAAGTGTGCGAAGCGCTCGCTCGAGCCGACGGAGAGTCCTGGTCGGTGTAGTGACGAGTGTCACATGCCGATACTTTCGTCGTGCAGGATCAGGACCGCGGTTACTTCGTTCGGCTCGACGCCGCGCCGGCCGAGATCGCGTACGAACGGTCCCGCCGGCGCGATCACCGCCACCATCCCCACCGTCGCTCGTCGCTCCGGCCCTTGCACGTGGTCGGGCTCGTCGTCGGCGGCTGGCTCGCGTGGGCGGCTACGACGCCCGGCGGCGTCGACGCGCGCGTGCGGGGCGCGAGCGACGCCGTGCGCGAGTTGCTGTGGGACGCGACCACCGACCCGGGTCTGCGGCGCGCCGCGAACTACTACAACGACCGATATTCCGCCCAGGCCGCGTACCCACGGCTGAGTGACGAGCAGATCCGTTCCGACCCCGCCGCGGACTGGGGCATCGGCGTCGATGTTGAGTGGTGCAACAACCAGGCGATAGTGCTGCAAAGCCTCACGGGCCACGGCACGATCTCGCGCCTGCTCGTGAACGGCCAAGATCTCGGCGACGTTGAAGGCGAGGTGGGCTGTCCCGGCGATCTCGCCAACCCGCTGCCCTGGCGCTACAACGGCGACGACTGAGCCCAACGAACTGTCATCAAAGGCCGAAAGGTCGCCCCTGAGCCCGGGTTGTGACATCAAAAGTCGATTGCTTGCGCCGGAGCGCGGCGGAGCGTGGGGCGATCCGTCACGCCCGCGGGCGCGCCAACAATCCCGATGCCTTCAACGCGCGCGCCAACACTGCCTCCGCCTTGGCCTCGGCGATGTCGGCGCCGAGCGCCAGACGGCGGTCGACTTCGGCGGGATCGGCCTCGAGCTCCGCATAACGCGCCTGGACGGGCGCCAACAGCTCGACCACCGCGTCGGCGACGGTGGTCTTGAACGCGCCGTACTGCTGACCCGCGAACTCGGCTTCGACCTGCGCGATCGAGCGCCCTGTCACGACACCGTAGACCTCGATGAGGTTCGAGATGCCCGGCTTGGCGTCGCGGTCGTGGCGGACGTCGGTCTCGGAGTCAGTGACCGCGACCTTTATCTTCTTGCTGATCACGCTCGGCTCGTCGAGCAACAACACGGTGCCCTGCGGTGAGTCCTCCGACTTCGACATCTTGCGAGTGGGGTCCTGGAAGTCCATGATCCGCGCGCCGAAGGCCGGAAACGTCGCCTTGGGGACTGTGAACGTCTCGCCGAACGCGTGATTGAACCGGATGGCGATGTCGCGGGTCAGCTCGACGTGCTGGCGCTGATCGTCACCAACCGGAACTTCCTCCGTGTCGTAGAGCAAGATGTCGGCGGCCATGAGCACGGGGTAGTCGAACAGCCCGACGCTGACGAACTCCCCGCCGCCGCCTTCGAGATTGGTCGTTTTCTCCTTGAACTGCGTCATGCGCCGGAGCTCGCCCATCGACGCGGTGCAATTCAGGATCCACGTGAGCTCGGCGTGCGCGCGGACGTGGCTCTGCACGAAGAGCAAGCTCCGATCCGGCGAAAGGCCGGCGGCCATGAGCATCATCGCCATCCGGCGGGTGTAGGCGCGCAGCTCGTCGGGCTCGTACGGGACCGTCAACGCGTGGAGGTCGACGACGCAGAAGATCGCGTCGGGGCTGGTGGCGGCGGGCGCACCGGCGGGCGGCTGCTGTTCGACCCAGCGCCGCACCGCCCCGAGGTAGTTGCCGAGCTGCATTTCGCCGGTGGGTTTGATCCCCGAGAACACCCGCGCCATGGCGGACGACCTTAGACGCCCGACGCTATTTTCCCTGGTCAAATCGCATAGACGACAACTGTGTGATTCGCGGGGATAGCCTGCATGGCGATGCCGTACGAGGTCCACACGCCGGTGTTCGCAGGCCCGTTCGACCTGCTCTTGCACTTGATCCTGCGGGAAGAGGTCGATCTGTGGGAGATCTCGTTGGCGCGCATCGTCGACGCATTCTGCGCCGAGGTCGACAAGATGGAGCGCATTGACCTCGAGGTCGCCACCGAGTTCTTGTTGATCGCCGCGACGCTGTGCGAGTTGAAGGCGCGCCGGCTCCTGCCGGGCCGCGACGATCTCGAGCTCGACGAGGAGCTGCACCGTTTCGAGGAGCGCGATCTCCTGCTCGGTCGCCTGCTCGAGTGCAAGACA
The DNA here is from genome assembly GCA_052390615.1 of Actinomycetota bacterium. Lineage (GTDB taxonomy): Bacteria > Actinomycetota > Acidimicrobiia > IMCC26256 > PALSA-610 > JBQTGT01. Next base: position 57,571 of record JBQTGT010000027.1, on the reverse strand, counting down.
TTCCAGGACGCGGCCAAGGTGATCAGTGGCCACATCGCCGATGCCTCGCGCAGCGTGGCGCGCACCGCCGGGCCCGAGGAACCCTTCCGCTCGCTTGCCCCCGACCCGCTCGAACGCGTCTCGCTCGCCGATCTTGCCGCCGCCGCCCGGACCGGGCTGACTCCGAAGCCGACACCCGAGGTCGACACGGACCATGTCGCTCCCATACGCGCGAGCGTGCGCGACGCGATCGAGACGGTGCTCGCGCTGATGCCCACGGCACGCGCGATCCGATTCAGCGACCTCTCCATTGGGGCCGACACCAAGCTCGAAGTGATCGTGCGGTTCCTCGCCGTGCTCGAACTGTTCAAGCAAGGCGTCGTCGACCTCGAACAGGCAGAAAACTTCGCGGTGCTGCTCGTACGGCCGCTGGCGCCCGGCGAGCGTGTCGCGCTCGACATCGATTCGCTGGCCGAGTGGGGCGACGACGGCGCCGCGATCTCTGTCGAGGAGCAGGTGTGACCCAACCCGAACAAGAAGCGCGCATGGCGATCGAGGCGATCCTGCTCGCCGCGCTCGAACCGGTGCCGCCGCAGGAGATCGCGCAGCTGGTCGAGCTGCCCACGGCGCGGATCGAGGCGATGTGCGACGAGCTCACGGCCGAGTACGCACGAGAGGGACGCGGATTCACGATCGCCCGTATTGCCGGCGGGTACCGGTTCCAGACCCATCCGTTCGCACATCCGTACGTCGAGCGATTCATGCTCGAGGGCCAGCATGCCCGCTTGTCGGGGCCGGCGTTGGAAACGCTCGCGATCGTCGCGTACAAGCAGCCGATCTCGCGCGCGCAGTTGTCAGCGATTCGCGGCGTCAATGTCGAAGCGACGCTGAAGACGCTGGTCGCGCGCGGCTACGTCGAAGAGGTCGGTCACGAACAGACGCCGGGAAACCCGACGCTGTTCGGCACGACGTCGATATTCCTCGAGCGGCTCGGACTCGACTCGCTCGACCAGTTGCCGTCCCTCGGCGAGTTCATCCCCGACGCATCGATCGTCGAGGCCCTGGAATGCGGCTTGCGGGTGCGCTCCGACGACGCGCACGGCGAGTCGGCGGCCATCGCAGCCGAGCTGCAGTCGGGGCTCGACGATTCCTGATCCGTCGGAGGAGGGGGAGCGGCTCCAGAAGGTGCTCGCCCGCGCCGGGTTCGGGTCGCGGCGCACGAGCGAGGAGCTGATCGCGGCCGGACGGGTGAAGGTCGACGGTGAGGTCGCGTCGTTGGGTGCTCGGATCGATCCCCGCCGGGCCCGCGTCTCCGTGGACGATGTGCGGGTCGTCACCGATGACACGCTCGTGCACTACCTGTTGAACAAGCCCCCCGATCGTGTCACCACCGCCAACGACCCACAAGGTCGCCCCACCGTGCTGGAGTTGGTGCCACCCACGCCGCGTGTGTTCCCCGTTGGTCGCCTCGACCGCGACACCGAAGGGCTGCTGATCCTCACGAACGACGGTGACCTCGCGCAACTGCTGACGCATCCCAGCCACGGTGTCGAGAAGGAGTACCTCGCCGAGGTCGACGGCATTCCCTCCCCCGGCGCGATCCGGGATCTGCGCGAGGGCGTCGACCTCGACGACGGCATGACGCGACCCGCGCGGGCGCGGCTCGTGCAAGAAGCGCAGGATCGAACCAGCGCGCTCGTCGAGATCGTCGTCAAGGAGGGCCGCAAGCGCATGGTGCGGCGGATGTGTTCGGCCGTCGGTCATCCTGTGCGCCGGCTCGTACGGACGCGCATCGGCCCGATCGGCGACCACCAGCTCGCGCCGGGCGAATGGCGCGCGCTGACGACCGACGAAGTGCGAGCGTTGTACGCGGTCGCGCTCGGCGACGCCGACCAGGCCCCCGGCTAATCTCCTCGCTCGTGCGAATCCTGGCGCTGCGCGGCGCGATTACGTGCGACGAGGACTCCAAGGCCGAGATCGACGCCAAGACGCAGCGGCTCGTGTGCGAGATGCTCGATCGCAATGTCGTGGCCCACGACGACCTCGTTAGCATCATCTTCACCGCGACCGACGACCTCCGCGCCGAGTTTCCGGCGACGGCGGCACGCGTGCTCGGCCTCGGAGACGTGCCGCTGTTGTGCGCACGCGAGCTTGATATTGGGCACGGGATGAAGCGATGTATCCGCGTGCTCATCCACTTCGAGGGTGACCGGGACCGCTCGTCGCTGCACCACGTGTACCTCGAAGGCGCGCGCACGTTGCGCGACGACCTCCCGGAGTAGCGGTGACGGCGCGTGTCGCGATCGTCGGCACCGGCCTCGTGGGCGGATCGATCGGTCTCGCCCTCGCCCGTCGGGGTTGCGAGGTTGTCGGCTTCGACGCCGACCGGCAACGCTGCGAGCGGGCCAAGGAGCTCGGCGCGGTGACGGTCGTCGCGGGCACGCTGGCCGAGGCCGTGACTGACGCCGAGGCGGTCTTCGTCGCGGTCCCGGTCGGACGGATCGCGGTCGTCGTCGGCGAGGCGCTCGCGGCCGGGGCCGCGCTGGTCACTGACGTCGGGTCGGTAAAGGCTCCCGTCGTGGCCGAGGTCGAGGCCGGACCGGGCGGCGGCGCGCGCTTCGTCGGCGGGCACCCCATGGCGGGGTCCGAGCAAGAAGGTGTCGACGGCGCCGACGCCGACCTGTTCGTCGGCGCAACGTGGGTGCTCACCCCGACCCCCACGACGGACGAAGCCGCGTACACGCGGCTGCGCGCGCTCATCGGCGAGCTTGGCGCCGAGGTCGTGACGGTGACACCCGAGCACCATGACGAGCTCGTCGCGCTGGTGAGCCATGTTCCACAGCTGGCGGCGAGCACACTGATGGACGTCGCGACGGATCATGCCGCGGAGCACCGGACGCTGCTCCGGCTCGCGGCCGGCGGCTTTCGCGACATGACCCGGGTCGCGGCCGGTCACCCGGCAATCTGGCCCGATATCCTCACCGCCAACCGCGAGGCCGTACTGGGCGCGCTCGACGCGTATCTCGAGGCACTCCAGCGCGCGCGCACCCTCGTCGCCACCGGCAATCACGACGGTCTCCTCGCGTGGCTCGAACGGGCGCGCGCCGCCCGGCGCAACTTGCCGGTCGGCGCGGCCGGCGACATGGACCTCGTCGAGCTACGCGTTCCGGTTCCTGACCGGCCTGGTGTCATTGCCGAAGTCACGACCCTCGCGGGGCAGCTCGGCGTCAACGTGCACGATTTCGAGATTGCGCACTCCGGTGAGGGGAGCGCGGGTGTGCTCGTCCTCGTGATCGCGTCGGCGCGCGCCGGCGCGTACGAAGCCGCGCTCCACGAGCGCGGCTACCACACGAGCCGGACCGCGATCGTGTGAGCGCCCTGCCCGATCAGCTCGACTTCGGCGGTGGCCGGCCGCTCCGCGGGCGGCTGCGCGTCCCGGGTGACAAGTCGATCTCCCACCGCGCCTTGCTGTTCGCCGCGCTCGCAGAGGGTCCCAGCCGACTCTCGGGTCTCGCGACCGGCCAGGATGTCCACGCGACGCGACTCGCGCTCGAACATCTCGGCGTGCCCATCCGCCGGACGGGCGCTTACGGTGCGACGACGGTGCACGGCGCGGGCGTCGACGGGATGCAGGAAGCCGAAACGGCAATCGACTGCGGCAACTCCGGGACGTCGCTGCGCCTGCTCGCCGGTGTGCTCGCCAGCCGCGACTTCCTGTCGATCCTGACGGGTGACGCGTCGTTGCGGGCCCGGCCGATGGCGCGCGTCGTCGAACCGCTGCGCACGATGGGTGCGACGATCGACGGCCGCGGCGGGGGAACACGCGCGCCGCTGGCCATCCGCGGTGCCGCGCTGCGCGGGATCCATCACGAGTTGCCGGTTGCCAGTGCGCAAGTGAAGTCCGCGCTCGTGTTCGCGGGGATGTCGGCGGATGGCGTCACCGAGATCGTCTCACCCGCGCCGACACGTGATCACACCGAACGCATGCTCGCGGCGCTCGGTATTCCCATCGACGTCGACGGACTGACCGTACGCGTGCGACGCGCGACTCCGCAGCCTTTCGAGCTCGACGTGCCGGGTGATCCGTCGTCGGCTGCGTTCTTCGTGGTCGGGGCGTCGATCGTGCCCGGTTCGGAGATCGTGCTCGAAGACGTGGCGCTGAACCCGACCCGCCTGGGGTTTGTCGCCGTGTTGCACCGGATGGGCGCGGACATCGAGATCGTGCCGCGCGGCGACCGGTGCGGAGAGCCGGTAGGCGACCTCGTGGTGCGAGCGGCGACGTTGCACGCGACGACGATCAGCGGCGACGAGATCCCGAACGTGCAGGACGAAGTGCCCGTGCTCGCAGTCGCCGCCGCGTTCGCCGACGGCGTCACCGTCATTCGCGACGCGGCCGAGCTCGCGGTGAAGGAGAGCAACCGAATTGGGACGGTCCACCAGGAGCTGTCGCAGCTCGGCGTCGCGATCGAAGCGCGCGCCGACGGCCTCGTGATCCGCGGTGGAGCGCCCCGCGCCGCGATGTTGAAGAGCCATGGCGATCACCGCGTCGCGATGGCGGCCGCGATCGCGGCGAATGCGATCGATGGTGCGTCGACGATACGGGGGTGGCGCGCGGTCGGGTCCTCGTATCCGGAATTCGCCGAACACTTGGCCCGGATGACGGGCGACCGATGAGCGACCTCGCGCGGCGTGTCGTCGCGATCGACGGACCATCGGGATCGGGGAAGTCGACGGTCGCGCGCGGTGTCGCGGCGGCGCTCGGTCTGGCTGTGCTCGATACCGGGGCAATGTACCGAGCTGTCACGCTCGCGGTCCTCGAAGCGGGCGCCGACCCGGCGGACGAGGTCGCGGGCGCGGCGATCGCGGCCGCGAGTCGTATCGCCGTCGACTCGGGCGTCACGACGATGAACGGGCGCGACGTGAGCGCCGAGATTCGCACACCCGCCATCACGGTCGCGGTATCCGCAGTCGCCGCGCAGCCGCAGGTGCGGCGTGTCCTCGTCGAGTGCCAGCGGGCGTGGATTGCCGCGCACGACGGTGGTGTCGTCGAGGGACGCGATATCGGCACGGCCGTCGTGCCCGACGCGGCGGTGAAGGTGTACCTCGTCGCCAGCGACGACGAACGGGCGCGACGCCGCCACCAGGAGGAGCACGCGGCGGCCCGCGACATCGCGGTGAGTGAAGTCGCGGCCGACATCACGCGCCGCGATCGGCTCGATTCGGGTCGGGTTGCGTCGCCCCTGCGTCCGGCCGAGGATGCAGTCGTTCTCGACACGACGGCGCGGACCGTCGACGAAGTCGTCGCCGCCATCGTGGCGCGCTTTCGGGAGACGGAGGGGTAGGCATGCGCTTCTACCGGTTCGTCTGGTTGACGGTGGGACAGGGCGCGCGTCTGGTGTACCGCGTCCGCATCCGCGGCCGCGACCGCCTCCCGCATCACGGCGGCTACGTCCTCGCGCCGTCTCATCGTTCGATGATGGACATCATCTTCATCGCGCTGGTGACGCCGCGAAAGGTGCGGATGATGGGCAAGGTGGCGGTGTTTCGCGTGCCGGTACTCGGAGCGGTCTTCCGAGCGCTCGGTGGCTTTCCCGTGGCGCGCGACGGGACCGACCGCAAGGCCGTGCGCGACGCGATGACGATGCTCGGGACGGGCGACGCGCTCGCCATCTTCCCCGAGGGCACGCGCCTGCACGGCGAGAAGATCCAGCCGCTGCAACCCGGAGCTGCATACCTGGCCCTGCGCGCGGGAGTGCCGGTCGTGCCCGTCGGCATCGCGGGCAGCGAGGAGATCCTCCGCAGCCACCGCGTGAAGCTGCCGCGGTTCGGCCGGGTCGCGATCGTCGTCGGCGAGCCGATTCTTCCGCCCGGCCGCGATGGGGGGGTCGTACCGCGCGCGGATGTCGACGCGCTCACGTCGGAGCTCGGCCACGAGCTCCAGGCTGCGTTCGACGAGGCGTACGAGCTCCGTCTCTGAACGCATGAGGGCAATCTGGTGGTGTGTGACGGTTTGCTCAGTTGGAACGTCCGGCCGCACTTTGTCGATATCGAGGCCGATAGACGTGACGGAACGGACGTGGGCAAGCAAAGTTGGAGGTCCCTCGGGATGCCTCAGTTGGCGGGCGGTGCACCGATCGCACTGCAGTGCATGATCGCGGTCTGGCTGGCCGGTGGCGCAACGATCCTCGGCCTGCTGTGCATCCACGGGTGGTTCGTCCGCCCGAACCGAACGCCAGTTGCGATGCGAGTCGTCGACCTGGACGAAGCACCGCGGTTGCGGGTGCTCGCGGGCGGCGTCCCGGTCGACCGCGCGGTCACCCGGTCGTCGGCGCCGCGCTTGCGCGTCTTGCGCGGTGGCGGGACGGACGAGTTGACCGCCATCCGACGGGCAGCCGATAACTAGAGCGCCGAAACGTCGGCGTCCTCGCCCAATCCCGCGAGAATCTGCGACGCGTCGAGCGCGCGGTCGTCGACGAATGGTCCACCGGCGGCCCGCGCGGCAGTGGGATCGCCACCGACAACCAGCGCCGCGATCACGTCAAGTGTGGGCATGAGCTCGCGCAACTCGCGCGGCGGTGGGAAATACTCGTCTTCTTCGGTGACCCGCACCGTTTCAACGCCACGAGTGGGCGCGAGCTTTTCGATCACCGATTCGACGAGGTCCTCGGGCGCACTCGCGCCGGCGGTGACGCCGACGACGGCGGCATCGCCGAGCGCCGTCAGATCAAGCTCGTGGGGTCCGTCGACGCGCAGGACAAGCGGACAACCGGCGTCGCCGGCGACCTTGGCCAGGGCGAGCGTGTTGGACGAGTTGGCGCTGCCGATGACGACGACCGCGTCGGCGGTTGTCGCGATGTTGGTCAGCGCCGCCTGGCGGTTGGTCGTCGCAAAGCAGAGGTCGTTGCGCGACGCAGTCCACAGGTCGGGGAAGTGCTCGCGCGTGCGCTCCAGAAGGCCCGTCCATTCGTGATGCGCCAGTGTGGTCTGGGCGAGCATGGCGACGCGCGCCGGATCGTCGACGGCGGCGAGCGCGGCCTCGAGATCAGCTTCGGATTCGACGAGGCGCATCGCGTCCGGGGCGACCGCCAAGGTCCCTGCGGCTTCGTCGTGGCCGGCGTGTCCCGCGTACACGATGGTGAAGCCCTTGCGGGCTCGTACCTTCGCCTCGTGGTGCACCTTGGTCACCAAGGGACAGACCGCGTTCACGACGTAGCGGCCACGTTCCTGCGCGGCGGCGACGACATCGGGGGCCGAACCGTGCGCGGACAGCATCAGGGGCGCGCCGGGCGGGACGTCGTCGACGTCGTCGACGAAGACGACGCCTTGGTCGCGGAACCGGTCGACGACGAGGCGGTTGTGCACGATCTCGTGATAGCAGTAGACCGGCGGATCGAACGCGCGCACCATCCACGCGAGCGCCTTGATCGCCATCTCCACGCCGGCGCAAAAGCCGCGGGGTTCGGCCAGCAATACCCGTTCCACGGCCATCGCGATCCACGCTACCGCTCGGCCGCGACCGCGATGGCCTCGTAGACTCGGCCAATGCCCTCGGCTCGCGTTGTCGCTGTCGCGCCCGGATCACCCGCGGCGCGCGCGGGGATCGGTCCCGGTGACGAGGTCGTGGCGGTCAACGGTGACGACCTCCGTGATGTCATCGCTTACCAGCTGCACGCCGACGGGTCGCGAGTTGAGCTCGAGCTACGGCAGGGCGGCTTGGACCGCCACGTCGTCGTCGAAAAGGCCGAAGGCGCTCCCCTCGGCCTCGAGCTCGCGAGCGCCGTCTTCGACCGGGTGCAGACGTGCGACAACCACTGCCCGTTCTGCTTCGTCTACCAGCTGCCCAAGGGGATGCGCCGCAGTCTGTATCTCAAGGACGACGACTACCGCTTGTCGTTCCTGTACGGGAACTTCACGACCTTGACGCGTTTCACCGAGGCCGATTTCGAACGAGTGATCACTGAAGCGCTGAGCCCGCTGTACGTCAGCATCCACGCCACCGACCCCGACGTGCGGGCGCACTTGTTGCGGAACCGGCGCGGCGCGACGAGCCTGCGCTGGCTCGAGCTGCTCCTCGATGCCGGCGTCGAGATCCACGGCCAGGTCGTCGTGTGCCCGGGCGTGAACGACGGAGCCGTGCTGGACGACACGCTGCTCGGCGTCCTCGACCGGTTCCCGAAGCTGGCCACGCTCGGCGTGGTGCCGTTGGGCGTGAGCGCGTACAGCAACGAACCGGAGATGCGCGCGCACACGGTCGCGGAGGCCGCGGCCGTGATCGATACGGTCGAGGCGTGGCAGGCGCACTACCGCCGCGCGCTCGGGCGCCGGTTGGTGTACGTCTCCGACGAGTTCTACCTCTGTGCCCGGCGGCCGTTTCCCGACCTCGCCGCGTACGACGGTTGCCCGCAGCACGAGAACGGCATCGGCATGGCTCGCACGTTCGAGGCTGAAGTGCGCGCGACCGCGGCCGGTCGTGGCGTTGCGGCGGCTGGTGTTCGCAGCGGGTTCTTCGCATGGGTCGACGGCGCGCCCGCCGACGGGTATCGCGCCCCCCGCGCGGCGACCGCGATTGCCGTGCGGGCCGAGGACGCGCCGGTGACGATCCTGACCGGGGAGCTGGGCGCGCAGGTCCTCGCGCCCTTGTTGGCGCTGCTCCCGGGCGATGTGGCGCTGTGTGCTATCGAGAATCGATTCTTCGGCGGCAACATCGCGGTGACGGGCCTGCTCACCGGCGCCGACGTCTCCCGCGCCCTGGCCAACCAACCCGCGGGCCGCCGCTACCTGCTGCCCGACGTGACGCTCTCGCGCGGCAAGTTCCTCGACGGCGTCACGGTAGACGCGCTGGCACGCCCGGTCGAGGTTGTCGCGACCGACGGCGCGGCGCTCGTCCGCGCCGTGACGTCGTGACCGCGCCGCTGGTCGCGATCGTCGGGCGACCGAACGTCGGAAAGTCGACGCTGGTGAACCGCATCGTCGGGCGCCGGGCCGCGATCGTCGAGGAGCAGCCCGGCGTCACGCGCGACCGCAAGGAGTTCGTCGCCGACTGGCAGGGCCGAACGTTTCGGCTCGTCGATACTGGGGGCTGGCTCGCGCCCGGCGACTCGGGGCTGACCGGAGAAACGCCTGCGCTGGCGGCCAAGGTCAGCGCGCAGGCCGAAGCCGCGATGGGTGACGCCGACGTCGTCGTGCTGGTGGTCGACGGCGTGGCGGGCGTGACCGAGGAGGACCAACGCGTCGCGCGTGTGTTGCAGCGCGCGTCGACCCCCGTGCTGGTCGTGGTGAACAAGGTGGACGACGTACGGCGTGAAGCCGACGTGTGGCAGTTCGCGCGTCTGGGGCTCGGCGAACCGATCCCGGTGTCGGCGCTGCACGGGCGGCTGTCGGGCGAGCTGCTCGACGCGCTCGTCGCGGCGCTGCCACCCGAACCGGCCGTCGTGGAGTCGCCGACGGCAGGCGGCGCGCACGACGGCATCTTCTCGATCGCGATCGTGGGGCGTCCCAACGTCGGCAAATCGACGTTGTTCAACCGGTTGGTGGGGGAGGAGCGCGCGGTCGTCCACGACCGGCCCGGCACGACCCGAGATGCGATCGACACGATTGTCGAGACCGACGACGGGCCGCTGCGGTTCGTCGACACCGCCGGACTGCGCCGCAAGAGCCGCATCGAGGCGCCAACCGAGTACTACAGCCTCGTGCGCGCGCTGGAGGCGATCGACCGAGCCGACGCCGCCCTCTTGGTGCTGGACGGCAGCGAAGGCGTCACCCACCAGGACCAGCGACTGGCGGAGCGCATCGACGCGGCCGGCACTGCGATCGTGATCGTCGCCAACAAGTGGGACCTCCTCGACGCGCAAGGGCGCGAGAGGGTGCGGCTCCAGGTCGAGGACAAGCTCGGGTTCCTCACCTACGCCCCGATGCTGCCCATCTCGGCGCGCACCGGCCGGCGCACCCACCAGCTTCTGCCGGCGCTGCGCGACGCGCAAGCCGCGTACCACCAGCGCATCCCCACCGCCGTCCTCAACCGAGTCCTGCGCGATGCCCAGGCCGCCCACCCGGCGCCCGTCGTCAAGCGCCACCGACCCCGCATCCTCTACGCCACCCAGGGAGCGGCCGACCCCCCGACGATCACCCTGTTCACCACCCGGGCACTCCCGCCCCAATACCTGCGCTATCTGGAAAGAAAACTGCGGGAGTCGTTCGACCTCGGGCCCACCCCGATCAAGCTGCGCGTCCGCCGTCGCGCGGACTGAGCGGACTTCGCGCCCAGCGTGAATGGGCCCGCGGGCCGATTGTCACGCCGCGTGATTATCTGGCAGAATCGTGCATCTCCGGACATGGGCGACGAGTCGCCCACAGCTCGGGGATCCCGAGTGGGTCGGGGACGGGACGGTCGGGGCGCGGCGAAGGGCATGGGGGACATGCGAACTGGGTGGACCGCTCGCACATGGGCGCGGCTGGAGGCGTGGCGGCGGCGCGCCGCCGACGAGCGCGGCGTGGCGCTGGTCGAGGCCGCCATCGTGTTCCCGCTGATCATTGCCCTGACGTTCGGCTGTATCGAGTTCGGGTTCGCGTTCAACGAGCAGGGCACGCTCCGGGCCGCGACCCGCACCGCCGCGCGCACCGCGTCCGCGTCACCCAAGGCGCCGGTCGCACTGTTCGAGTCCTCGACCGCCGAAGCGGCCACCCAGGCCGTAAAGAACCTCGTCACCGGGATCCCCCAGGAGCTCTGGATCTACGACGCCGACCCGACCGACTCCGGCACCTACGCCAAGCCCGGTGGCTGCGGCGGAGGGCGGTGCGCGAAGTACGTGTGGGATCCCGCGACCGAAGCATTTGTCGAGCCCGGCGCCCCGGGCGGGAGCTGGGACGAAACCGAGCGAGAGGCGTGTCCCGGCGACAGCGACCGGGTCGGTGTGTTCATCTCCGTGCAGCACAGATACCTCAGTGGCGTGCCGGTCGGCGGCTCGTCGGGTGTGCTGCTGACCTCGAACACGATCATGGCGCTCGAGCCGTTCCCGGGCCCGGGCTGTGGAGGCCCATGAGGATGGCGCGGCCCCGCCCGTTCTTGCGCCGCCGTGACGAATCCGGGATCGTCATCGTGTGGTTCACCATCTTGCTGGTCGTGCTCCTCGGCGTCGCCGCCCTCGTGGTCGATATCTTGCACGCATACTCCGAGGCGCAGCGCACACAGAACGCGGCCGACGCCGCCGCGCTCGCGGGCGTCGTCGCCATGCCCAACTTCCCTACCGCCGAGGCGCTGGCCGAGGAAGTCGCGAAGAACAACACCGACATGATCCTGCCCGGCCCCGCCGGGTTCGAGGCGATCGGCCCGGGCATGGGAGACCCCGAGGTGACACTGCCGACCCAGCTCAAGGTCAAGGTGACCGCCGAGATCGGGACGTTCTTCGCCGGCTTCCCCCCCCTCCGTGTGTTCGACATGCAGCTCAAACGCGAAGCGATCGCCGAGTACGACCCGCCGGTGAGAATGGGCAGCCCGTTGAACACCTTCGGGAACCGTCCCGACGAGCCCGGCGGGTGCGTCGACCCGAACTGCCCGCGGATCTGGGCAGTCTCGTCGGGGCCATTGTCGGCCAAGCACAGTGGTGATGCGGCCGGGCTGAGGTGGTGCGACGACACCACCAACGCCACCAGTCCGTTCGGGCCGCCCGACGATTCCGACAACTGCCCGACGAACGACGCGCTCGACAGCCGCGACTACGAACCGGACGGCTCCTACTACGTCATCGACGTGAAACCGGGCACGCTGGGGAGCCTGCACATCGACTTGTTTGATCCGGTGTGGGTTGCCGTGAACAACCTCTGCACTGACGACAACCTTGCGGCCCTGGGTACGCCGAACGGCGGCGGTCGCTACGACTCGGGCACCCCGAACGCGTACTGCACCGGTGACGCGATCGTGCCGTTCCAAGGCTGGGACACGCCCGGAACGGGTTTCGCCGAGAACAACTTCAACTTGGGCGAGGCCTGGCTCCAATCCCACCCCGACCGGCTGAACAACACGACGTTCAAGCTCTACCCGCCCGACGACACGCCTCTCAACCCGTACGACAACCAAGACAACGTGGGTGCTGTCTGCGACGAAACGTACCTCGGGTACGCCAACGCCACCTTCGGGAGCGTGGGGGCCGCGGCCGAGTTCCGCCAGTGGGTCCCGTATTGCACCACCCCGATCGACCCGAGCCCCGGCCCGTACGTGCTGCGGGTCCAGCCCAAGGGCGGCACGCAAGGGCTCAACTACTTCTCGATCGCGGCGTATACAGGCGCCGATCGCTACTCCGACTCGAACGTGTCGATCGGCGCGGTGGATCGCATGGGCGTGTTCACCAACGACGACGACGCGGTCGGGACCTTCTACCTGGCGCGGGTGATCCCGAGCTCGGTCACCCGGACGCTGCGGGTCCAGCTGTTCGACGTCGGCGACTGCTCCGGCTGCGGCGGCCTAGAATCGACCATCACGGTCAAAACCGACCCGTCGACCACCATCGCGGGGATGTCGTGTGAGATCACGACCGATACGGCCATCACGGCGGGGCCGCAGGACTCGCCGTGGAAAGTGAACGCGCCCGCCTGGGGGCCGCTGGGCCCGCCTGGGGGATGCTCGTCCCTGGTGAGCCGACCATCACACAACGGGCAATGGATCACGTTTGACGTCACCATTCCCGGCGGCGCCTTACACACATGCGACGTCGCGCTGCCCAAGAGTTGCTGGCTGCAGATCGAGATGAGCACGCCCGGCTTCCCGGCCAAGGCGACCGACACGTCGACGTGGACGGCGTCCTTCGGCGGCTTGCCGGTTCGCATCATCGGCTAGCGATCTCTGCCGTAGCCTGCAACGCGTGCGTTGGCCGGCCGCAGTCGAGGTGCGCGAGGTGGGGCCGCGTGACGGCCTCCAGAACGAGGCCCCCGTCGCGGTCGACGCACGCGTCCGACTGATCGACGCGCTGTCCGCAACCGGGCTGCGCCGCATCGAGGCCGCGTCGTTCGTGCGCGCCGAGGCCATCCCCGCCATGGCGGGCTCCGACCAGGTCATGGCCCGCATCATGCGCCGGCCGGGTGTCGTGTACTCCGCGCTGGTGCCGAACCCGAAGGGCGCCGAGCTCGCGCTGGCGGCTCGCGCCGACGAGCTGGAGCTCGTCGTCAGCGCGAGCGAGACCCACAACCGCAAGAACGTGAACCGATCCGTCGCCGAGTCGCTCGTCGCCGCCCGCGAGCTGGTCGAGCTCGCGCACGGCGAGCACGTGCCGGTGGAGGCAATCGTGTCGACGTCGTTCGGCTGCCCCTACGAGGGTGACGTCGCCGCCGAACGGGTCGCGCAGGTCGCCGGCCATCTCCTGGACGCGGGCACCGACCGGCTGTCGTTCGGCGACACCACCGGAATGGCGACGCCGCGCCGCGTCGACGACCTCCTCGACGAGCTCGAACGCGCCGGCATCGACAGCGATCGCGTCGGGCTGCACTTCCACAACACCCGCGGCACCGCACTGGCAAACGTGCTCGCCGCGCTCGCGCGCGGCGTCACCCGTTTCGACGCGTCGGTGGGCGGTCTTGGCGGCTGCCCGTACGCCCCGGGGGCGTCGGGCAACGCGGTCACCGAGGACCTCGTACACATGCTCCATGACATGGGCATCGCCACCGGCATCGACCTCGACGCCGTGCTCGAGTGCAGCCGTCTCGCGCAAGAGATCGTCCGACGGGAGCTGCCGAGCGCATTGCTGCACGCGGGGCCGCGCACGCGCCGGTACGCAAGCCCATGACCGACTCCGAACGCGTCGACGAGCATCGCGATCGCGCCCGCCAGGGCAATCTCGCCAAGGAAGGCGACAAGCTCGCACGCCAGAACAAGCTGTTCGTCCGCGACCGCTTGGCCCGCCTGCTCGACGACGGCAGCTTCGTGGAAGACGGACTGCTGGCGAACACCCTCGCGGGCGACCTGCCCGCGGACGGTGTCGTCACCGGCGTCGGCCGCATCGCAGGACGCCCCGTGTGCGTGATGGCCAACGACCCGACGGTCAAGGCGGGATCGTGGGGGGCGCGCACCGTCGAGAAGATCGTGCGGCTCACCGAGCACGCGCTGCGCAACGAGCTCCCGGTCGTGTACCTCGTCGACTCGGCCGGCGCGCGCATCACCGACCAGGTCGAGCTGTTCCCGGGACGGCGCGGTGCGGGCCGCATCTTTGCGAACCAGGTGCGGCTGTCGGGCAAGGTGCCGCAGGTGTGCTGCCTGTTCGGCCCGTCCGCGGCTGGTGGCGCGTACATCCCTGCCTTCTGCGACGTCGTGTTCATGGTCGAAGGCAACGCGTCGATGTACCTCGGCTCGCCCCGCATGGCCGCAGTGGTCATCGGCGAGCAGGTATCACTCGAGGAGATGGGCGGCGCGCGCATGCACGCGACCGTCAGCGGATGCGGCGACAACCTGTGCGCCTCCGACGAGGACGCGATCGACGCCGCCCAACGGTTCCTCTCGTATCTGCCGACGAGCTGGCTCCAGCCCGCACCGGCGTCGACGCCCGCCTCACCGGCGGCCGCCGCACCGACGATCCGCAGCGTGGTCCCGGCCGAGGAGCGTCGTGCGTACGACATGCACAAGGTGCTCGACGCGCTGGTCGACGACGGCTCGTTCTTCGAGCTGAAGCCGCTGTGGGCGAGGGAACTGATCATCGGGTTCGCCCGCCTCGACGGGGCGGCGATCGGCGTCGTCGCCAACAACCCGATGCACCTCGGCGGTGTGCTGTTCGCCAACTCGGCCGACAAGGCCGCCCGCTTCATCTGGCTCTGCGACGCGTTCAACGTCCCGCTCGTCTTCCTCGCGGACGTGCCCGGTTTCATGATCGGCTCGCAGGTCGAGCGCGACGGCATCATCCGTCACGGCGCCAAGATGATCACCGCGGTCGTCGAGGCGACCGTGCCGAAGTTCTCGGTGATCGTCCGCAAGGCGTACGGTGCCGGCCTCTACGCGATGTGCGGCCCCGCATTCGATCCCGACGCGTGCATCGCGCTGCCGACCGCCCAGATCGCGGTGATGGGCCCCGATCCCGCGGTCAACGCGGTGTTCTACAACCGCATTCAGGCCATCGAGGACCCTCGGGAGCGGGCAGAGTTCGTCTCCGAACGGCGCCGAGAGTACGAAACCGATGTCGACCCGTTGCATCTCGCGGCCGAGCTCGTCGTCGACGCGGTCGTGCAACCCGAGGAGCTGCGCGACGAGCTGAGCCGCCGACTGCGGCTGGCCGCCGGCCGCGTGCGCGAGGACTTCGGCAAGCGCCACGGCGTCCCGCCCGTGTAAGCCGGCGCGATTGCCGTCCCCGTACCTCGGTGATCTGCGTCCAGTGGACCGAATCCCGCTTCCCACCCGGCATCTGGTCCAATGGAACCGTGCCGTGGTGCGTGCACTGCAACAAGTTCCTGACCCCGCCGACGGTCACCGCCGACGGCACGTGTCCGCAGTGCGGCGCCACCGTCGAACGCGGGTTGATTCCCGGCATGACCCGCAGTGACGACGTTCCCGCGCCCGCGGTGCCGTGGCACCTGAAGCTGCTGCTCGCCGCGTTCGCGCTGTACATGGGCTGGCGGCTCCTGCAGATCGCCGGCTGGATCTTCTAGGCCCGCCACGCGCCGATCGTTACACTGGCGCGCCCACGGGCTGTGGCGCAGTTTGGTTAGCGCGCTTGACTGGGGGTCAAGAGGTCGCGGGTTCGAATCCCGCCAGCCCGACACCAATCACCGATCGAAAGCGCTTGGTCGTTCACCCGTCGAAATGCGCACCCGCATGACCAAACGCTTCACACCCACGCCAACCATCGCCGGCTACGTCGCCGCTCGCGCCGGCGATTCACACATCGGGCTGCGGTACGAGGATCGCGCGTGGACGTGGGCGGAGGTGGTGCAGGAGTGCGCGGCGCGAGCCGCCGTGTTGGACGCCCAGCGGCGCCACGGGCCGTACCACGTCGGCGTGCTGCTCGACAACGACCCCGAGTACGTGTTCCTGCTGGGTGGCGCCGCGCTCGCAGGCGCGACGATCGTCGGGGTCAACCCGACGCGGCGGGGCGACCAGCTCGCGGCCGACATCCGCCACACCGACTGTCAACTCCTCGTCACCGAGGCCGCGTACGCGCCGCTGCTCGACGGTCTCGACACCGGTATCGCCCCTGATCGTCGATACGTCGTCGGATCGGATGGTTGGCGAAACCTGTGCGCCGCCCACGCCAACGCCGTGGTCCCTCGCGTGCTCCCGGGCCCGACAACGCAGTACGTGTTGATCTTCACGTCGGGGTCGACCGGCGCGCCGAAAGCGGTCCGCGGGACACAAGGTCGCTACGCCGAGTTCGGCGAGCACATGGGGTTCGGCGCCGGTGACGTGTTGTACTGCCCGATGCCGCTGTTTCACGGCAACGCGCTCGCCGCCAGCTTCGTGCCCGCGCTTCGCACCGGGGCGACGCTGGCGTTGCGGCGCCGGTTCTCCGCGTCCGAGCTCATGGCCGACGTCCGCCGCTACGACGCGGTGTTCTTCAACCTCGTCGGCCGCGCGCTGTCGTACGTGCTTGCGACCGACCCGAGCCCCCACGATCGCGACCACCGCGTGAAGTACGCGCTCGCCCCGGAGTCGTCACCGGTTGACGCGGCGGCGTTCCAGGAACGGTTCGGTATCCCGATCCTGACGGGCTACGGTCAAAGCGAAGGTGCGATCGTGATCGTGCCCGTCGCCGGGGGGCGTCCGGGTGCGATGGGCCGACCCCCACCGGGAGCCGACGTGGTGATCGTCGACGCCGCGGGGGTCGAGCGCCCGCGCGCGCAGTTCGACGCAGCCGGGCGACTCGCCAACGCGACCGAGGCGATCGGTGAGATCGTCCGCCGCGACCGCGAGCTGCGGTTCGAGGGTTACTACGCGAATCCCGACGCCGAGGCGCAACGGCGACGGAACGGCTGGTACTGGTCGGGGGACCTGGCCTACCGCGACGACGACGGCATCTTCTACTTCGCCGGCCGCACCGCGGACTGGATGCGGGTCGACGCAGAAAACTTCGCGGCCGCGCCGATCGAGCGGATCCTCGCGCGTCACCCCGACGTCGCGGCCGTCGCGGTCTACGGCGTCCCCGACCCCGTGACCGACGATCAGGTCATGGCGGCGCTCGAGTTGCGCCCGGGACGCGCGTTCGACGCCCACCGGTGGGACGCATTTCTGGCCGCGCAGCCCGATCTCGGCACCAAATGGGCGCCCCGTTTCGTGCGCATCACCGCCGCGCTCCCGACGACGGGAATCGACAAGATCGACAAGAAGCCACTGCGCGCGCCGGCGTGGATCACCGACGACGTGGTGTGGTGGCGACCGCCGCGCGCCGATTCCTATCGGCGGCTAAGGGCGGACGACGTGACCGCCCTCGCCGCGCAGTTTGCCGCGCACGGTCGCGCCGACTTCGTCCCGCGCGTCTCCAAGTAGTTCGACGAGCGCGGTCGCGGACGCACGATCGATCCGCGTCGCGAAGTGTTCGCCCAGCGCGCCCCGGTACACGCGCTCGGCCCGTCGGTAGCGACCTCGGCCCGCAGGGGTGAGGACGACGACGGCGGCGCGTGCATCGCGCGGATCGGGTCGTCGGTCGACGAGCGCGTTCGCTTCCATTCGCTGCACGAGCCGGCTCACGCCGGGCTGGCTGTACCGGACGCGCAGCAACTCCTGGAGCCGAGCGAGCGGCGCGCGCCCGCCCACGCGATCGAGATACGCGAGCGCGGAGTACACGCCGGCGTCCAGACCGGTTTCGGCTTCGAGGCGGGCGACGACCGGCCGCAGCACCTCTTGGTAGAGGTCGACGAGCGCGCGCCACGCTTCCTCGTGCACGTCGTCCACTACGCGGTTCCCTCTGGGCGCGGGTCGTCGACGAGCAGCTCGAATTCGCCGGGGAGGCGCCGGGCGAGCGCGGCGTGGATCGTGTCGGCGAGCGCGGCGGGCGCGAGGATGCAGTCGGCGCAGCCCACCGTGTCGAGGCGGAGCGCGACGCGCACGCGCAACGTCTTCGGATCGGCGTCGACGAGGACGAGGTCGGCGCCGTCGGCGCGCAGCGCCCGGCCCACCTCGTCGACGGCCGCGGCGACCGCATCCGCGTTCATCTGTTTCTCCAGCGGGCGGCGACGTGTTGCATCTGGCTCTCGCCGAAGCTGGGCAGCCCGATCGCGTGGAGGCTGCCGAGCCCACCGCACACGATCGGCACGATCTGATCGGGTCGCGCGGTGAGGAACACGCGGCCATCGCTCCCGACACGCTGCTTCGTGTGCAAGATCGCCTGATTCGCGGCGGGCCACAGGTCGAGCGGTTGCCACGCGTGCGCGTGCAGGAACG
The DNA here is from genome assembly GCA_052390615.1 of Actinomycetota bacterium. Lineage (GTDB taxonomy): Bacteria > Actinomycetota > Acidimicrobiia > IMCC26256 > PALSA-610 > JBQTGT01. The sequence goes on along the minus strand of JBQTGT010000027.1, from coordinate 39,246 downwards.
ATTGGAGTTCTTCGATCTGGGGAAACACGGCCGCGAACCGGTCAGCCCAGATCGGATTGATCGCTAGCACGACCTCGCCGTTTTCGGCATTGCCGAGGAACATGTTCGCGAGCGGATACGCGAGGCTCTTGGCGATCAGCGACAGCAGATCACGCGGGTCGTCGTTGTTGATATCCGCCATTGGGAATGTGCCCTTGCCGCCGTGCACGGTGACGACGGTCTCGTCGGCGCCGAAGCCGCGTCGCCGCGCGAGCGGTAGCCAGGGCGAGCGCTCTTCCCACTCGCCGAAGCACAGGCCGAAGCGCGCGGGCTGTCCGAAGACGGTGCGCGATGTCTCGCCCGCCCGCTGGCCGCCGATGTTGCGCAGGCACAGCGCGACTGCGCGCCCGATCGTCATCGATCCTCGACCCGCGGCGCCGCCCATGCACCCGGCGCGGCAGTCGATCCCGAGGTCGTCGCGCCGTGGTCCGTTGACGATCAACATCGGAAACACACTCGACGTCGTCGTCGTCAGCCCGAAGGCGTTCCACTCGGGCGCACCGATCGCCTCGAGCGCGGCGAGAACGAGTGGGAACGCCCGCGGTGCGCAGCCGGCCATGGCGGCGTTGACGGCGGCCAGCTCCACAGTGGCGATTCCGTATCGAGGTGGGAGCGCGCCGATCACGTACTCGGGTGGATACGGGGTCGTCGCGAGCAACGCCGCGATCGCATCGTCGGTCGCGGGCAGGATCGGCGCGCCGTCGCCCCAACCCTCCCGCTGCGCGAGGTCGTAGAGCGCCCGTGGATCGTCGTCGATCTCGACCGACGCGGTCGTCCCGTTCACGCCTTGGCACCCAGCGCGGCCAAGGCCCGCGGGTAGAACTCGTGCGCGATCGCGTCCAGTTCGGCCGTCGGTCGGGCTTCGAGCGGGTACGGAAGCACGAGCACCTTCAGGTCACGGTGACCGAGGTGCTCGGCCATGGTGTGGGCGAGGGTCGCGAACTCTTCGGTCACGATCGCGAGGACGGGCTTGGCGTGCTTCTCGATCGTGACGGCGTCGGCGACGGTGAACGACGTACACGACCCGCAGGTACCGAGCCCGACGATGGCGAAATCGACGGTCGCCGCCATCTCGTCGATGTGCGTGCGGTCGTCGAAGCCGGCGGCGCCGACCATGCCGTGCGTCTCGACGCTGACGACCGTCGCGCCGTCTTCGCGGAGCCGCCCGTCCCACACGGTGGCGATGCACTGCCATGATCGCCACGCCGTGTCGGTGCGGATACCGGCGCACAACCCCGTGACGGGGCCGCCGACCAGGAACGTCGGGGCGCCCGCCGGTGCCGCGGGCGCAGCAGTCGGGCGCCGGATCCGGATCGTGCCCATGGGCGACCCTACAGATACATGCGCACGCATACAAGTGCGTTCGTGGGCGGATGCGCGGATCCAGGACTACGGCGCGGGTGCGGGCGCGGGCGCCGGTGCCGCGGGCGCAGGTGCCGTCGAGGGCGGTTCCGTCGGCGGCGGCGCCGTCGTGGTCGTCGGGATGTCCCGGCAGTAGACGAGACCACCCGCGTTGTTGGCGACGTGCGCGAGCAGGAAGTCTGCATAGCCGCGAGCCCCGGCGTCGGTCACGTGGTAGCCGTCGTTCGCGAACCAGTCGTCGTGGCAGCCTGCGAACTCGCGCCAGTCGAGCAGCTGCGCGTTGGGGTGTCGCGACACGCCGCGCGCGAGCGTCTCGTTGACCTCGGTCTCCCACGACCGCGGCATGCGCGCGGTCAAGAAGTAGACGCGCTGTGCCGGGCCGAGCGACGCCATCATATGGTCGAACTCGCCGTCGCCGAACCGCCCGTTGGTCCCGAGATGCACGACGACGACATCGGGGACCAATCCCGCCGTGCCGAGCAAATCGAATACCGCGACCGCTTCGAAGAACTGGCGCGACTTCACCGCGTCGACGACACTGCCCGGAATCGTCGCCTCGACTTCCTGCTCCGCGCCCTGCATGACGGAGTCGCCGATGGCCAAGACGCTCGCCGGGACCGCGGGCACCGTCGGGGGTGGGGGTGCGGTTGGCGGCGCGGTCGCGGCGGGATCGACAGCGCCTCCTGGCGCCGTCGTTGGTGTCGCGATCGTCGTGACCGTCGTGGTCGTTGACAACATGGCCCGGAGCTGCGCAAGCGCTTCGGGATCGGGTGCGTCGCCGCGTTGACTCGTGTCTTGGTTGTCCTCCTCGCCCGCGCCCGCGAGGCCGATCCCGAGAAGGAGCCCGCCGCTCGCGAGCACGGCCACCATCCCGGCTCCGCTGAGCGCGAGTTGGCGGCGCCGGGCACCGTGCGAGTGGCGCAGGCGCGTGACGTAGTTGCCGATCGCGCCGGCGCGGATCGGGGCTTCGACGTAGCGGTACGAGAGCGCGGCCAAGCCGATCGTCAGGCCGAAGCGGAGCGCGATGACGAGCGACGGCCACAGCTGGAGGTCCATGTTCGGGCCCGGCCGCGTGATCGCGAAGATCGGGTAGTGCCACAGATAGATGCCGTACGACCGCAGACCGATCCACTGGAGCGGGCGGATCCCGAGCACGCGGCTGATATCGGCGGTCGGGTGCACCGCCGCCGCGATCACCAGCACCGTTGCGATGTCGACGAGCAGGAAGCCACCCCGGAACGTCTGCACGTCGTCGAAGTGCCACGTACGGAACGCCCGCCACAGGATGTACAGGCCGAGCAGTCCCGCGATGTTGATGACGACGCGCGCGCCGGGGCCGGGCTGGCCGCGCACCATGTTCGGCGACCACACGAACGCCAGCGCGCACCCGAGCAGCAAGCCGGAGAGCCGCGTGAACGTCGAGAAGTAGGCGGTCGACGCCGCGGTAATGCTGGTCTCGCTGCCGCGCAGCACGGCCATCAACAGCGCGGCGGCGAGCGCGACCCCGAAGGTCACGAGCAGGGTCCGCTGCCGGCCGAGCTTACGAAAGCCGACGACGAGCAAAGGCGGCCAGAGGAGGTAGAACTGCTCTTCGATCGCGAGCGACCACAAGTGGTTGAGCAGCGGTGGTCGACCTTCGAAGTCCGCATACGGAGCGTTGATCTGGCGCCAGTTGTTCGTATACGTCAGCGCGCCCGTGACGTCGCGCTTGAGCTGCTCGACCGAGTCGGGAAGGAAGAGCAGCGCGAAGAGCACGACCACGGCGAGCATGACGAACAGCGGCGGCAACAGGCGGCGGGCGCGCCGCAACCAGAACCGGCGCAACGAGACAGTGCCCGTGCGGCGCCGTTCGGTCAGTAACAGCGCGGTGATCAGATACCCGCTGATCACGAAGAAGACCTCGACGCCCATGAAGCCACCGGGCATCCAGTTGCGGAGCTCACCGCCGAGCCCGTCGGCTTGGCCGAGCACCGCGTAGTGGTAGACGAGGACCGCGATCACCGAGATCGCGCGCAGACCGTCGATACCGGGGAGGTATCGCAGCGAAGCGCGGCGATGGTCAGCCGGGGGCGCCGGCAGCAGCGAAGTCACGGGGGACGACCAAGGATCGAGGGTCGGGGCGGGAGCGGTTCGGGTAGTCGTCCATCATCGCGAACCCGGCCTCCCGTACCCGGCACCGCTTCCTGCACGACCCAAACGCCCGGCGGTGCGGCCGGCGCGGCCCGTGCAGATCGTCCGACGAAGGCTACCTGCGCGCCGCCCCCTCCTCGTGCCGCACGGCGACCCTACGGGCGCAGCGTCACGCCCGCGTGTTCGCCGGTCGGGCTGCCGTGCTCGACGAAGACGCGGCCGTTCACGAGCGTCGCGCGATAGCCCTTCGCCCGCTGGACGTAGCGCCCCGCGCCGGCGGGGAAGTCGTGCACGAACTCGGGAATCGGGAGCGCGAGCGCATCGAGGTCGATGACGTTGACGTCGGCTAACGCGCCGGGCACGAGGCGGCCGCGGTTCCGGACACCGAACAAGTCCGCGGTGTCGGCCGTGAGCCGCCGGACGGCGGCCTCGATCGAGTACTTGCCCCGGTCTCGCACCCAGTGCAGCAGGAACCAAGTCGCCAACGACGCGTCCATGATCAGGCCGACGTGGGCGCCGGAGTCGCCGAGCCCGACGATCACTCGCGGGTAAAGCCCGGGGTGAGGTACGCGCCGTCGGCGTCGAGCTCTCGCCGGCCCGTGTCGTCGACCGAACCGATGGCGATGATGCGATCGCCGTCGATCGCCACGTCGGCTCGGACCGGCGCCGCGCCGGTGCCGTCGATGACTGTCCCGCATCTGATGACCACGTCTTGCATGGGCCGGAGGTCACGGCGTTGTCGGTACCCTGGCGATGTGGCGGTGGTCGTGGCCGAGAACGTCGAAGCGGTACAGGCCGGGCTCGCCGCGCACGACTATCTCGCGGACGAGGGGCTGGCGACGTCCATCTACCTCGCGCTGGCGCTGCGGCGACCGCTGTTGCTCGAGGGCGAAGCCGGGGTCGGCAAGACCGAGGTGGCCAAGGTGCTCGCGCGCTGGACCGGCGGTGAACTCGTGCGCTTGCAGTGTTACGAGGGGATCGACGCGTCGCAGGCTGTCTACGAGTGGGACTACTCGCGCCAGTTGTTGCACCTGCGCGCGGTCGAAGCGAGCGGCGGTGCCGTCGTCGAGGACGAGTTGTACAGCGAGCGCTTCCTCGTAAAGCGTCCGCTCTTGCGCGCGCTCGCCTACGACGCCGACGTGCCGCCGGTGCTTCTCATCGACGAGGTCGACCGCGCCGACGACGAGTTCGAAGCGTTCTTGCTGGAAATCCTCGCCGACTGGACGATTTCGGTGCCGGAGCTCGGCGCCGTGCACGCGGCGGTACCGCCGATCGCGGTGTTGACATCGAACCGGACGCGCGACGTGCACGACGCGCTCAAGCGCCGTTGCTTGTACCACTGGATCCCACACCCCGATTTCGAACGCGAGCTCGCGATCCTTCGGATGCGCGCGCCGGAGGTGAGCGACGCACTGGCCCGCGACGTCGCCGCCGCAGTCGAGGCGCTGCGCGACCTCGAGCTGTACAAGCCGCCGGGCGTGGCGGAGACGATCGACTGGGCGCAGGCCCTCGCGACGCTGGGCACCGATCGCCTCGATGCGCGCACTGTCGACGTCACGCTCGGCACGATCCTCAAGTACCGCGAGGACCAAGAACGCGTGCGCGGACACGGTATCGACGGGCTGATCCGTGCCGCGGTGGCCCGTGCCTGAGCTCGACCGCGCGGCGGTCGCGTTCGCGCGAGTGTTGCGCGGGGCCGGGCTCGACGTCCCGGTGGGCGCGATGATGCTCTTCGCCGAAGCGATCGCGTGTGTCGGATCCGAACGCCGCGAGCGCGTCTACTGGGCCGGCCGGACCACGCTCGTCAAGCAGCCCGAGGACGCGCCGACGTACGACCGCGCGTTCGACGCGTTCTGGCTCGGGCTCGCACCCGATGGGAACGACGCCGTCGGCGAACCGACAGCGCCCGCCGTTCTTGCGTTCGACGCACCGCTGGAGCCCGCCGCCTCCGCGGACGCGCCGTCGTTCGACGCGCCGGTGATTTCCGTGCGATGGAGTCCGGCCGAGGTGCTGCGCACCATGGACTTCGCCGCGTACACGTCGGCGGAGTTCGCGGAGGCGCGCAAGCTCATGGCCGACCTGAGGCTGGCGGGTGCGCTGAAGCCGTCGCGCCGCCGGCGCCCCACGAAACGCACACGCGGCACACCCGACGTGCGCCGCACTGTCCGCCACGCGCTGCGCTCCGGCGGCGAACCGGTCGCGCGTCGCTTTCTCGCACGGGGCGATCAGACCCGCCGCCTCGTCCTGCTCCTCGACGTCAGCGGTTCCATGGAACCGTACGCACGCGCGCTCGTGCGGTTCCTGCACGCCGCCGTCGTCGGCCGGGGTCGCGTGGAGGCATTCGCGCTCGGTACCCAGCTCACGCGCATCACGCGTGAGCTCACCTCTCGCGATCCCGACGCCGCAATCCGCGCCGCGGCGGGACGCGCCTCCGATTGGTCGGGTGGCACGCGACTCGGGGAGGGGATGGCGCGCTTCAACGACACGTGGGGGATCCGCGGCCTGGCGCGCGGCGCGGTCGTGGTGATCCTGTCCGACGGCTGGGATCGGGGTGACCCGGAGGTGCTGGCCGAGCAAATGGGCCGGCTCGCCCGGGTCGCGTACAAGGTGGTCTGGGTCAACCCGCTGAAAGCGACAGTGGGCTACGCGCCGCTGGCGCAGGGAATGGCGGCCGCGCTCCCGTATGTCGACGAGTTCGTCGAAGGCCATTCGCTGGCGTCGCTCGAGGCCCTGGCCGAGGTGATTGCAACATGAAGGAAGTCATCGACGATATCGAGCGCTGGCGCGCGGCCGGCCAGCGGGTCGCGATCGCGCGTGTGGTGTCCACGGATGGTTCGAGCCCGCGCGATCCTGGTGCGACGATGGTCGTGAGCGACGCGGGCGAGGTCGCCGGTTCGGTGTCCGGTGGTTGCGTCGAAGGCGCAGTCGTGCAGGAGGCGCTCAAGGTGCTCGCAGGCGAGCGCGCGCCGGGCGTGATCTCCTTCGGGTACTCCGACGACGATGCGTTCGCGGTCGGGCTCACGTGCGGTGGCACGATCCATCTGTTCGTCGAGCCGCTCGACTGGTAGCCGTCGACCATGGCGGGGGTCTACGAGCAGTTGCGCGACGCGCTGCGCGCGCAGCGGCCGGTCGCCCTGGCAACCGTCATCGACGGGCCGCAGCTCGGCGCCAAGCTGCTGGTCGAGCGCGGTGCGGTACCGGCGGGGACGCTGGGCGATCCCGACCTCGACCGCGTCGTCGCGCGCGACGCGCTCGGTGAGCTCGAAGCGGGCCTGACGTCGACCCGCCACTACGGACGCCACGGCGAAGCCCGAGAAGAGGACGTCAGCGTCTTCATCGAGTCGTTCGCACGGCCACCGCGCATGATCATCTTCGGTGCAGTCGATTTCACCGCCGCCCTCGCGCGGGTCGCCAAGATCCTTGGCTATCACGTGATCGTGTGTGACGCGCGCGCGGTGTTCGCGACGGTGCAGCGGTTTCCCATGGTGGACGAGGTGGTCAACGACTGGCCCGATCGCTACCTCGCCAAGGTGGGTGACGATCTCGGCCCGCGTGACGCGGTCTGTGTGCTTACCCATGACCACAAGTTCGATGTTCCCGCGATCGTCGGTGCGTTGCGTACCGGGGTCGGCTACCTCGGCGCGATGGGGTCACGTCGCACGCACGACCGCCGGGTCGAGCGCTTGCGGGAGGCCGGCTGCACCGACGACGAACTCCGGCGCGTCATGTCGCCGATCGGGCTCGACGTCGGGGCGTGTACGCCCGAGGAGACCGCGGTGTCGATCTGCGCCGAGATCATCGCGCTGCGCACCGGGCGCGTGGCGCCGTCGTTGCGCGACACTGCCGGGCCGATCCACTAGCTCGGGGGAGGAACAGCGATGGACTTTGGGATCGCGGGCAGGCGCGCGGCGGTTGCGGCCGCGTCCGCCGGCCTCGGGTACGGCACCGCGGCCGCGCTGGCGGCCGAAGGCGTGCACGTCGCGATCTGCGGGCGGCGCCGCGACGTCGTCGAAGCGGCGGCCGCGCGCATCGGCGCGGTACCCATCGTCGCCGACGTGGCCAGCATCGACGGCGCGACCGGGTTCGTGCACGCGGCGCGAGACGTGTTGGGCGGCATCGACATCCTCGTGCCCAACGCGGGTGGTCCGCCGCCGGGGACGTTCGCATCGACGAGTCTCGACCAGTACCTCGACGCGTTCGAGCTCAACTGCCGTTCCGCAATCGCGATGTGTTACGAAGCCGTGCCGAGCATGCGTGAGCAACGGTGGGGTCGCATCGTCGCGATCACGTCGATCGCAGTGCGCCAGCCGATCCCGACCCTGATCCTGTCGAACACCGCGCGCGCCGGACTCAGCGGGTTCCTGAAGACGCTCGCGCGCGAGATCGCGGCGGATGGCGTCACGGTGAATTCGCTGCAGCCGGGTCTGCACGCAACCGAACGGGTTCTCAGCTTGCACGGTTCCCACGACGCTCCCGCGGCGGGGATACCCGTCGGCGCGCTGGGCGATCCCGCCGACTTCGGACGCGTCGCAGCCTTCGTATGCTCGGCACACGCGAGGTTCATCACCGGCGCCGCGATTCTCGTCGACGGCGGCGCGTACGCCGGTCTGTTGTGACGATGTTCCGCCATGTCTCGCTGCTGACGTTCCGCGACGGGACGACGTCCGATGAGATCGCAGCGATCGTCGACGCATTGCGGGCATTGGCCGCGCGAATCCCAGCGCTGCGCGACTATCGCGTCGGCGCGGATGCCGGTCTCGCGGCCGGCAACGCATCGTTCGTCGTGGTCGCGGACTTCGACGACGAGGCGGGCTACGCCGCGTACCGCGACCATCCCGAGCACCGTCGCATCGGTACCGACCTCATCGCGGCGGTGCTCGCGTCACGTACCGCGGCCCAGTACCGCTGCTGACGCCCGTTCCTTGGCCCAGCGGTAGTCGGGCTTGCCGGACGGGCTGCGCTCGACCTCGGCAACGAGCACGAGGTGGCGGGGGAGCTTGTAGCCCGCGAGCGCGGTACGGCCGTGCTCGACCAGCCCGTCCAGCGTCGGTGTGCGACCGGGCCGCCCGGAGACAACCGCGGCGACGGTCTCACCCCAGCGGGCGTCGGGCAGGCCGACCACGACCGCGTCGAACACGTCGGGGTGGCTCTTCAGCACGGATTCCACCTCTTCGGGAAAGACCTTCTCGCCGCCCGTGTTGATGCACTGCGACCCGCGGCCGAGCACGGTGATTCTTCCATCATTCTCGATGAGCGCCCGGTCGCCAGGGACGGCCCACCGCACGCCGTTCGACTCGATGAACGTCGCCGCGGTCTTGACCGCATCCTTGTAGTAGCCGAGCGGGACGTGGCCGCGCCGCGCGAGCATGCCGACCTCGCCGGGCGTCGCGACCTTGCCGTCGTCGTCGATCACCGTGGTCCACTCGTTCATGCGGAAACGCGGCCCGCGCTCGGTCACGTCGACCGCACCGTTGGCGCCCGTCTCCGAAGCACCGAACGCGTCCAGCACCGCGACGTTCGGTGCCAACGCCGCGATCTGCGCTTTGATCGTCGGCGAGAGAATCGCGCCACCGGAGACGATGGCGAACAGCGTCGGCGGCAGGTGCGGACGCTCGGCGAGCGCGTCGATCATCGGCCGCGCCATGGCGTCGCCGACGAGGCTGACCACCGCAACACCTTCGCGTTCGACGAGGTCCCACAGCCTGTGGGCGTCGAGCCGTGTCAACGTGTTCAACACGACTGTGTTGCCGCCAAAGAAGGCGATGAACGACGTCCACTGCGCTTGCCCGTGCATCAACGGTGCCATCGCGAGCGTCACGCCCGGAATCGGCGAAACCTTCTCGACGATCTCCTCCGGCCGCCCGATCGGCGGACCGCCGTAGTTCCCGCCGCCCATCGCCGCCACGAAGATGTCCTCGTTGCGCCACATGACGCCCTTCGGCATCCCCGTCGTGCCTCCGGTATAGAGGATGTAGAGGTCGTCGGCGGTCGGTTGCTCGAGGACGAGGTCGTCGGGGGCGGCCGCCAGGGCGGCTTCGTACTCGACGGCGTCAACGCCGCCGGCGCGCGGCGTCCCGTCCTCGAGGACGACGAGGTCGCGCAGCTTCGGGAGCTCGGGCGCGACGGCGGCGACGGGCGATTCGAACCTCGCCTCGTACACGAGCGTCGTGAGGTCGGCGCTGTCGAACAGATACCGCAGCTCTTCGGCGACGTATCGATAGTTGACGTTGATCGGTACCGCGCGCGCCCCGAAACAGCCGAGCATCGCTTCGACCCACTCTGCCCGGTTGTACGCGTAGATGCCGACGTGGTCGCCGGGCTGCACGCCCAGGTGCACCAGCGCCCGGGCGCAGCGCGTCGCCCGATCGTCGAGCTCGCCGTACGTCAAGCGGCGGTCGCCGGCGACGAGCGCCAGACGGTCGGGGACCGTCGTTGCGACCGCGCGGAACAAGTCGGCAAGGTTGAACTCCATGGCCGCACACTAGGGTCTGGTCCAATGGCCGGCTCCATGGGAGAGGCGCGCGCGTATCCCGACGGCGTCGTCGCGACCCCGCACTACCTCGCCACGTCAGCGGGCCTCCGCGTGCTCGCCGACGGCGGCAACGCGCTTGACGCCGCGCTCGCCGCGAACCTCGTGTTGGGCGTTGTCACGCCCTACCTGTGTGGGTACGGCGGCGATGTCCTCGCCATGGTTTGGGACGGCGCCCTGCACGGCTACATCGGTGCGGGGCGCGCCCCCGCGGCGGCGACGGTTGACGGTGTGCGCGAACGAGCCGGCGCCGACGAGATGCCTGTGTTCGGTCCGCACGCGGTGACGGTGCCGGGCGCGCCGCGCGGATGGTTCGACCTGCTCGAACGGTGGGGCAGTCGTTCGTTCGGCGATCTGGCCACGTTCGCGCGCCACTACGCCGACGACGGGTTTGTGCTCACGCGCCGCGGGTCGCAGATGTTTGGCGGTACGCGCGCGATCCTCGACCACTTCGACTTGCACGATTTTGGCAATGCCTATCCCGATACCGAACCCGGCGCGCGTGTGTACCAACGGGCGTTGGTACGTCTCATCGACGTGCTCGCCAACGACGGCCCCGACATCTATTACAAGGGCGTGGTCGCCGACGCGATCGTCGCGAAGCTGCAATTACATGGCAGCTTCATGACGAGTGACGATCTCGCCGGACACACCGGCAGCTGGGTCGCGCCGCTGCGGGCGTCGTTCCGAGGCGTCGAGGTCGCCGAGCTCCCGCCGCCGACGCAAGGCGTCACCGCGCTGGAAGCGCTCCGCATCGTCGACGCGCTCGACCTCGGCGGCGACGGCCCCGAGCGCGCACACTTGATGATCGAAGCCGCGAAGCTCGCGCTTGTCGATCGCAACGAGTACGTCGGCGACCCCGACACGATGCCGATCCCCGCGCCGGCGCTGATCGCCGACGAGTGGATCGCGCGGCGACGGGCCGTCATCGATCCCGCGTACGCGGCGACACCCGCACCCGATCCCGGCCCCGACGGCGGCACCGCGTACCTGTGCGCGGCGGACCGAGACGGCTTGCTCGTCAGCTTGATCCAGACGAACTTCACGGCCGCCGGCGCGGGCCTGCACGTCGGCGACTGGGGCATCAACTTGCACAACCGCGGGTCGTCGTTCCGGCTCGATCCCGCGCACGTCAACGCGATGGGGAGCCGCAAGCTTGCGATGCACACGCTGATCCCGGCGCTGGCGTTGCGCGATGGCCGCCCGTGGCTGGCCTTCGGGGCGATGGGCGGGCACACCCAAGCCCAGACGCATCTGCAGATGCTCGTCCGCATGTGCGTCGACGGCGACGACCCGCAACAGGCGATCAGCGCGCCGCGCTGGGCGGTCGACCCCGATCATTGGTTCGTGAGCGCCGAGAACCGTTTCGACGGCGAGATCCTCGACGGGCTGACGGCGAAGGGTCACGATGTCCGGGTCGGGCGCGGCTACGACGATCGCATGGGCCACGCGCACGCGATCGAGCTGCTCGAGCCCGGATACCGCGTCGCGACCGACCCGCGGGCCGAGGGCGCCGCCGCCGGGCTGTAGCCCGTACGCTGGCGGCGGTGAACGACGCCCGCATCCTGACGATCCCGAACCTGATCTCGATCGTCCGGTTGGCGTTCGTGCCGGTCTTCTTGTGGCTGCTCTGGGGCCCCGAGGAAGAGGTCTGGGCGGCGTTGCTCCTCGCCGTGCTGGGCGCGACCGACTGGGTCGACGGCTACATCGCCCGTCACTTCGACCAGGGGAGCGAGCTCGGCAAGGTCCTCGACCCGACCGCGGACCGCGTACTGCTCGTCGCGGGGGCGGTGGCGCTGCTCGTCGCGGACGTGCCGGCGACCGTCGACGTGATCGTGTGGATCGTGCTCGCGCGCGAAGTATTGATCGTCGGTGCGACGTTGGCGTTGGCAGCAGCCGGCGCGCGCCGTATCGACGTTGTGTGGGCAGGGAAGGCGGGAACGCTCGCGATCATGTTCGCGTTGCCGCTCTTCCTCGTCGCCGAGCCGGTCGATGCCGACCCCGCGGAGGCATTGCTGACGCTCGCCGGCTTCGGCTTCGCGATCGGTGGCATCGGGCTGGGGTACTACGCGGCCGCGAAGTACCTCCCGGCTGCGCGTGAGGCGCTTCGAGAAGGCCGGGCCGCGCGCGCGACCGTGGAGGTGCAAGCATGAAGGCAGTGATCCTCGCCGGCGGCGAAGGTACGCGGCTGCGACCCCTGACGAGCAATCAACCGAAGCCGATGATGCCGATCGCCAACGTGCCGATGATGGAACACATCGTCACGCTGCTCGCGCGCCACGGGTTCGACGACATCGTGGTCACCGTGGCGTTCCTCGCCAACCACATCCGCAACTACTTCGGCGACGGCTCCGACTTCGGCGTACGCATGCGGTACGCGACCGAGGAAGCACCGCTCGGTACGGCCGGTTCGGTGCGCAACGCCATGCAGGAGCTCGACGACACATTCCTAGTGATCTACGGCGACGTGCTCACTGATGTCGACCTCGGCGCGCTCGCCGACGCGCATCGCGCCAAAGATGCCTTCGCATCGATCGCGTTGAAGCGAGTCGAGAACCCCGTCGAGTTCGGAATCGTCATCACCCGCGACGACGGTTCCGTCGAACGCTTCTTGGAGAAGCCGACGTGGGGGCAGGTCTTCTCCGACATGATCAACACCGGCATCTACGTCCTCGAACCGGGTGTGTTCGACTACATCCCGGACGGACAGGTCGTCGACTTCTCGGGTGACGTCTTCCCCGCCGCGCTCGAGCAGGGCCGCAAGCTGTACGGCCACGTCGTCGACGGCTACTGGGAAGACGTCGGGACGCTCGAGGCGTACCGTCAGGCCCACGAGGACATCCTCGATCAGAAGGTGCGCGTCGACATCCAGGGCTTCCAGGTACGCGACCGCGTGTGGCTGGGCGAAAACGCCGACGTGTCGCCCGATGCGCACATCGAAGGTCCGGTGCTGATCGGTGACAACTGTCGTGTCGAGTCGGGTGCGGTGCTGCGGCCGTACACCGTCCTTGGAGGCGACGTGGTCGTGAAGGGCGACGCCAACATCGAGCGCAGCGTCGTGCACGACCATGCGTACATCGGGCCGGCGACGCGTATCCGCGGTGCGGTGTTGGGGCGGGCCTCGGACGTGCGCGAGGGCGCCCGCATCGAAGAGGGGGTCGTCATCGGGGACGAGTGTTTTATCGGCGCGCACGCGATCATCAACCCGTCGATCAAGATCTATCCGTTCAAGTCGGTCGATCCAGGCGCGCTGGTGACGTCGTCGATCGTGTGGGAGACGCGGGGCGCCCGCACGTTGTTCGGCCGCCGGGGCGTGCGAGGACTCGCCAATGTCGATATCACCTCTGAGGTCGCGATCCGGCTCGCGATGGCGTACGGCACCGCCTTGAAGAAGGGATCGGTGGTCTGCACGAGCCGCGACACGAGCCGGTCCGCGCGCGCGCTCAAGCGCGCGTTCATCGCGGGTCTCAACCTCAGCGGCGTCCACGTCATGGACCTCGAACTGACGACGGTTCCGCTCACGCGCTTCCAAGTGCGCAGCGAGCGCGGGCAGGGCGGGATCACGGTTCGCCTCGCGCCCGGTGATCCCGACAGCGTCGAGATCCGGTTTCTCGACGAGAAGGGCGCTGACATCGACGAGGGGGCACAACGAAAGATCGAGCGCCTCCTGTATCGCGAGGACTTCCGCCGAGCGTTCGCGGGCGACATCGGCGATATCGTGTTCCCACCGCGAGCAATCGAGTACTACACCGCCGCGCTCGAGGCGAGTGTCGACGCCGAACGGCTGGCGCGACACGGATTCAAGGTCGTGCTCGACTACTCGTTCGGCGCGACTTCGATCGTCATGCCCAATGTGCTGTCGAAGATCGGCGCGTCGGTGCTCGGCGTCAATCCGTACGCGGCAACTGCCGGCGCGACGTCGGCCATCGACGACCTCGACACGCGGCTGAAGGCCATCGGCGATCTCGTCCGCACCTCCGGTTCCGATCTCGGGTTCGTCTTCGACGCCGACGGCGAGTGCGCCACGATCGTCGATGACCAAGGCGATGCCCTGAGCTCGGAGCAGGCGCTGCTGGCGCTCCTGTCGCTCGTCTGTGAGGTCCGGGCACCGGCACGGGTGGCGCTGCCGGTGTCGGTGAGCCGAGCCTCGACCGAGATCGCGCGCGCCCACGGCGCGTCCATCGTGTGGACGAAGCTCTCCGCCGCGCACTTGATGGAGGTGGCTGGGCGCGGCGATGTCGACTTCGCGGCGTCGCAGGAGGGTGGGTTCATCTGGCCGACGTTTCTGCCGGCGTACGACGGCACCGCCACACTCGTGCACTTGCTCGACCTGCTCGCGCACCTCGACGAGCCGTTGTCGGCGATCGTCGCCCGCGTACCGGTGCCGCACGTCGCCCACGAAGCCGTGCCGACACCATGGGAGAAGAAAGGCGCCGTGATGCGCGGCGTGATGGAGCGGGCGAAGGGCAACGAGATCGTGCTCGTCGACGGCGTGAAGATCGTCTACCCGGACGGGTGGGCACTGGTGCTGCCGGACCCCGAGCTTCCGATCACCCACGTCTGGGCGGAAGGCGAAGGCGATGCCGACGCCCGCCGCCTCGTCGCCATTCACTCCGGCCAGGTCGCCGAGCTCACGCGCTGATCTCTACAGTTCCGACCAATGAACATCCCCGATGGGTTGCGCTATAGCAAGGAACACGAGTGGGTACGGGTCGAGGACAACGTCGCGACCGTCGGCATCACCGATTTCGCGCAGGACAGCCTCGGCGACATCGTGTTTGTCGAGCCGCCGGAGATCGGTGCGACCGTGACCGCGGGCGCGAGCGTCGCCGAGATCGAGTCGACCAAATCGGTCTCCGACATCTATGCGCCCTGTTCGGGAACGGTACGCGCCGTCAACGAACGGCTCGCGACCGAACCCGAGCTGGCGAACCGCGACCCGTACGGGGAGGGCTGGATCATGGCGATCGAGCTCGCCGCGAGTTCCGAGCTCGGCGGACTCCTCGACGCCGATGCGTACCGCGCGCTCACCGAAGGCTGAGCCGACTCGGTGGACATCGAGCACCGCTGAGTTTGTACCTCGACTAGAGGTCGAGTGGACCGTTGTGGCGGTGGAGCCCCCTCGGTAACCTGCGCCCGTGGTTTGCGCCCGGTGTGGTCACGGCAATCAGGACGGCGCGCGCTTTTGCTCGTCGTGCGGCGCCGCCCTGCCCGACGACGACGTCACCACCACGATGACGTTGTCGGCGGTCGAGGCCGCCGAGAGCGAAGACGAGCTCGAGGGCTATCTCGAGGGGCTGCCCGCGGGGGTCGGTCTGCTCGTCGTGCGCCACGGTCCCGATGCCGGTGCCTCGTACCGGCTCGATCGAGATGTCACGACCATCGGCCGCCACCCCGACTCGGACATCTTCTTGGACGACATCACGGTGTCCCGCCGCCACGTGCAGCTGCGCCGTGAGCACGGGACCTACGTCCTCGAGGACTCGGGTTCGCTCAACGGCACCTACGTGAATCGCGAACGGGTCGACGGCGCTGCCCTCCACCACGGCGACGAAGTGCAAATCGGCAGGTACCGCGTGAGCTTCGTGCTCGGCGGCGCGCGGGACTCATGACCGTCGCACGAGGCGCCCACGTCTCCATCGGTGACGTCTTGAACCAGCTCCGCGACGAGTTCTCCGATATCACAATCTCCAAGATCCGTTTCCTCGAGAGCCAGGGTCTGGTCGAGCCCGAGCGGACGCCGTCCGGCTACCGGAAGTTCTATGCGGCGGACGTCGAGCGTCTGCGGTTCATCCTGCGTGAACAGAAGCAGAACTTCCTCCCGCTGAAAGTCATCAAGGACCGCCTCGACGAGATCGACCGGTCGGGAGGATTCGCCGTGCCCGATGCCGATGCGCCATCACCCACTGCGACGGCCGCCGATGCGCGAGCCAAACGCCGCTCGAAGAAGTCGACGCGCGAACCGGCGCTGTTCGAAGAGACTCGCCGGGCCCGCGCGCGGGCGCAGGCCAGTGGCGTCGTCGCCACGGTTGAGGACAACGATGGACCGGACGACCTTGCGGCGAGCTCGAGCGACGCGACGCTGACCCGTCGTGAGCTCGCGCGCGCCGCGAGCATTACCGACGACGACGTTGCGCTGCTCGAGGAGTTCGGGCTCGTGAAACCCGTGCACATGGCGCGAGACCGCGTCCTGTTCGATCAGGACGCGGTGGCGGTGGCCCGTATCGCCGGAAGCTTCATGCGCCACGGCATCGAGCCTCGGCACCTTCGCATGTACCGCGCGTTTGCGGAACGGGAAGCGAGTCTGTTCGAGCAGGTGCTGTCGCCGTACCGGCGGCAGCGCAATCCCGAAGCCAACGCGAGAACCGCCGAGGCGCTCGTCGAGATGGCGACCCTCGGCCGCCAGCTGCGGACCGCGCTGTTGCGCCAGTCGGTGCGGCGCACGCTCGAGTGGTGAGTCGTTGGGCTCGCCCGACATTCTCGTCTCCACCGATGAACTCGACGCCACCGTCCGGCGGCTCGGCGAGGAGATAGCCGACGACTATCCGCAGGGCGTGCTGCTCATTGGCGTGCTGAAGGGCGCGCTGCTTTTCCTCGCGGATCTGGCCCGCCGCATTCCCGAGATCGATGTGAACATCGACTTCATGGCGATCTCGCGGTTCGCGCCCGACTCGGGGCGCGTGCGCATCATGCACGATGTTGGTGTCGACATCGGCGATCGCGACGTCGTCCTCGTCGAAGACATCGTCGACACCGGCCTGACCCTCGCGTACCTCATGGGTCAGCTCAGCGACCGGGCGCCGCGCTCGCTCCACGCGTGCGCGCTGCTCGACCGGCCGTCGCGCCGCATCGTTCCCCACGAGCTGCGCTACCGGGGGATTGAACTGCGCGAGCAATACGTCCTCGGGTACGGACTGCACGTCCAGGACTTGTATCGCAACTTGCCCTTTGTCGCCGAAGGCCAACGCGGCGACGTACTCTCCCGGCCCGATTGCTACGTCCCCGACCTGTACGGCGGCGGGGACGAGACGCGCGGGCGCGGTGGTAGCGTGAGCACAGCGGTACTCGGCCACCCGACGGAGGGGACGGAGCAGACGTGATCCGCCTGTCGCTCATCGGGGTGCGCGTCGAGGTTCCGACGAATCAACCCATCGTGCTGTTGCGCGAAGAGGGCGGCGCCCGGTTCCTTCCGATTTTCATCGGATCACCCGAGGCGACCGCGATCGTCTACGCCCTCCAAGGCCTCGAGACGCCGCGCCCGATGACCCACGACCTGTTCAAGAGCGTGCTCGACGATCTCGAGGCCACCCTCGAAAAGGTCGAGATCACCGATCTGCAGGACGGCACGTTCTACGCCGAGATCGAGATCGACCGTGATGGCGAGAAGACCCGCATTTCGTCCCGCCCGTCCGACGCGATCGCCCTCGCCGTCCGCTACGGCGAGGGCATCCCGATCTTCGCGGACGAGGCGGTGCTCGACGAGGCCGGGGTGATCTTCGAAGCCGACGAAGAGGAGCAAGAGGTCGAGCAGTTCCGCGAGTTTCTCGATCGGGTGACGCCCGAGGACTTCGCCCAATAGGCGGCCACCCACCGCGCCCGGCATGCGGGCCCAGAAATGCCGGTCACCCGGAACCTGCGCAACGCCCGAAAAGGGGCGGAAAACGCCCCACGCCGTGCCAAGCGTTCGGACGGAACTGTCGAGTTGACGCTGACCCTCACGGTTGTAGTTACACTGCTGTGACCCGGGGTTCCCGGGTCCAGGTTGGGGGAGCGGCGCCGATGACTGCACATGATCTCGAAGGTGGGGGGTACCGGGGCCCGCAGGTGTGCACAATCGTGGGCATCACGTACCGCCAGCTCGACTACTGGGCTCGCACCGATCTGGTACGGCCCTCTGTGTGCGACGCGAACGGCAGCGGCACCCAGCGTCTGTACTCCTATCGCGACCTTGTCGAGCTGAAGGTCGTGAAGCGATTGCTCGACGGCGGCATCGCGCTGCAGTCGGCGCGCAAGGCGATCGAGTACCTCCGCACGCAGCTCGGCGCCGACCTCGCGTCCGCCCATCTCGTGATCGCCGGTGCCAACACCGTGCTCGCACAGACGAATGACCAGATCGTCGACCTGCTGCGCGCGGGACAGGGGGTCCTGAACGTGGTGCCGCTGGGCCCGGTCGTCGACGACCTCGCCGAGCAGCTCGTGCGCGTGACACCCGAGATGCCCGACACGAGCGCGCATCCTTCGAACACAGCCGCGAGGTAGGAGTCAGCTGCTGGATACCGAGGAGCTGCCGCACGAGGTCGTTCGCTTCGCGCACAACTCGGAGCGGCAGTTCGCGAAGCTGCTCGACTTCTACGGCATTGCGTGGGAGTACGAACCCCGCACGTTCACCCTCGAGTTCGATCGTGACGGTCGACCTTCGCAGGCGTTCAGCCCCGACTTCTACCTTCCTGCGTATGACCTGTTCATCGAAATCACCACGCTGAACCAGAAGCTCGTCACCAAGAAGAACCGCAAGGCGCGCCGCCTGCAGGAGATGCACCCCGAGATCTCTGTCCGCGTGCTGTACCAGCGAGACTATCTGCACCTGCTCGTCAAGTACGGACTCGAGCCGCCATCGCAACTCGTCGACGCGGACGCGCCGGCTGACGGGCCCCCGCTTCGGTTCGATGTCGAACGTCGCGTCCTCCCGTCCGGCGGTGGCGCGACGGCCGAGAGCGCGTAGCGGTGCGCATTAGCCCGCTCGACGCCCGTCATCGCGCCCTGTCGGCGAGGATGGCGCCCTTCGGCGAGTGGGAGATGCCGATCCAGTACGACAGCGTGATCGCGGAACACACTGCGTGCCGTAAACACGCGGCGGTGTTCGACGTATCACATCTCGGCACGATCGAGGTCAACGATCCCGACGCGTACACCGAGCTCCAGTGGCTGTTCACGAACGATCTCGCGCGCATTGAACCAGGGCAGGCGCAGTACACGCACCTGTTGGACCCGGATGATGCGCACGTGGTCGATGACATCATCGTTTGGTGGGTCGATCCTGAACAGTTCCTCGTCATGCCGAACGCGTCGAACACGGACCGGCTCCTGTCGGCGTTGCGCGAAGGAGTGACGCGCGCGAATCGGGCGGTGGCGTTTGGTGACATCACCGCCGAACGGGCAGTGCTGGCCGTACAGGGACCCGAAGCGCGGGCGCTGCTTGCCAAGGTGTCCTCGGATGCCGCTGTCGTCGCGCGCTTCGAGGTGCGACGTATCGACGACTGGGTGGTCGCCGGCACCGGCTATACCGGCGAGGACGGCGTCGAGATCCACGTGCCCATCGCCGAGGCGCCCACGCTTTGGGACGAGCTGCTCCAGGTAGGCATCGTGCCGGCCGGCCTCGGCGCCCGCGACACCCTGCGGCTGGAAGCGGGCCTGCCGCTGCACGGCCACGAGCTGGGGCCTGGGATCACGCCGCTCGAGGCGCGGCTCGGTTGGGTCGTGCGCTGGGAGAAAGGCGACTTCCGCGGCCGCGAGGTACTGGAGCGAGAACGCGACAGAGGGCCGGCGCGGCTGCTGTCCGGGCTGTCGTTCACGGGCCGTCAGCCCGCGCGCGACGGCGCGGCAGTCCTGCGCGACGGAGAGGAGATCGGGCGCGTCACGAGCGGCAACTTCTCGCCGACGTTGGGCCACGCGATCGCGCTCGCGTTTTTGCACCCATCGGTCGAGGCCGGAGTTGCGGTACAGGCCGACGTGCGCGGGAAGCTGCTCGACGCGGTCGTGGTTGCACCGCCGTTCGTCGCCCGCTGACACCGATGCCCGTTCGTGACGCGATACCCGCCGACCTCGACGAGATTGTCGCGTTGGTGCGCGAACTGGCCGAGTACGAACGCAGTCCCGGCGAGGTCGTGTTCGAGGTCGACGAGTTCCGCACCCATGTGTTCGGTCCCGGCGCAGTCGCGCGCGCGTTGATCGCGGAGGCGGACTCCGTCGAGATCGGCGGCTTCGCGCTCTTCTATCGCACGTTCTCGACCTGGCGCGGGCAACCCGGCATCTGGCTCGAGGACCTCTTCGTCCGGCCGCAGTACCGCCGACTCGGACTCGGCGAAGCGCTGCTGCGCGAGCTGCGCACGCGTACCGACGGGCGCGTCGAATGGGCCGTGCTCGACTGGAACACACCCGCGCAGGACTTCTACCGCACGCTCGGCGCAGCGCCGATGGACGAGTGGACCGTCTGGCGCTGGGACTCCGTGTCCAGAACCTGAACGACCATCTCCGCGTCGTCAGCAGCTGCCCACGACGCCGAGATGGTCGTTCAAGAAGCGACCGTCCGGATCGAGCTCGGCTCGCAAGCGCCAAAAGTGCTCCCACCGATCGAAGCACGGCGCGAGGTCTGCCGCAGTACGGCTGTGGATCTTTCCCCAATGCGGTCGGCCATCGTACGAACGGAACACGGCTTCGCATTCGCGAAACAGCGATTCGTACGGTCGCGCGGCGTCCTCGTGAATCGAAATCGTGACCGTCGGGCGACCGTGCGCGGGAGAGAGCCACACGTCGTCACTGCCGAGCGTCCGGTATTCGACTGGCCACTGCACCTCGGGAAATCGTGTCATCAGCAGCATGCGGATCTCGGCGAAGCAGGCAGCCCCGTGTTCGGCTGGCACCGAGTACTCCATCTCGTTGAACCGGTGCTCGCGGATGCTGGGGAAGACGCAATGCGATGCGCCGATGCGCTCGCGTTTGCGATCGGGGAGTGGGTCCGGCGGAGCGTTCGTCAGAGCCAGCGCCTTGTGCTCGAAGAGATCGCGGAACGGATACCAGAAGAACTCGTAGTGTCGCGTCGCCGCGATCCGCTCCGCGAGGAGTTCGAGACTCTCGTTCGCCCCCTCGTACCACACGCACTCGTGCAGGTTGTATGTCGGGACGCAGCGAAACGTGACCGAGGTGATCACGCCGAGCGCACCGAGCGACAGACGCGCCGCCTGGAACAAGCCGGGGTTCACATCCTCGGTCGCGTGGACGACGTCGCCGGTAGCGGTCACGATCCGCACTTCGGTGACGGCCGACGACAAGTTCGCAAGTTCGGGTCCCGTCCCGTGCGTGCCGGTGCCGATCGCGCCGGTGACCGTCTGCGTGTCGACGTCACCCTGATTGTGCAGCGACAACCCGGCCGCGCGCAGGTCGGCGCCGATCGCGGAGATGGGCGTGCCCGCCCGCACCGTGACCGTGCCGGCCTCGCCGTCGATTGCTTCGATCCCGCACAGCCGGTGCAGGTCGACCGCGACGCCATTGGTCGCACACAGGGCCGTGAACGAATGGCGGGACCCGGCGGGGCGGACAGCCAGCTCGTCGACCGCGGCCCGCCGGACCAGGTCGGCCACCTCGGCCTCGGAACGCGGCGCCTCGACTCGCGCTGGTGTCGCCCAAACGTTCCCCGACCAGTTGGACCACTCGACCACGCGCGTAGCGTACGGGGATGTCGCGTGCCGAGCAGTTCCCGCTGTTGTCCGCCGACCGGTTGGAACGGTGGTCGCGCTTCGGCAACTGGGACACGGTGTGGTTCCCGCAATTCCTCGGGCTCGTCGTCGAGGAGATCCGCGAAGACTATGCACGGATGCGGCTCCCGTACCGGCCCGAGTTCCGCCAGCCCGCGGGCGTCATCCACGGCGGTGTCCTCGCGTCGATGATCGACACGGTCGTCGTCCCTGCGGTCGGCAGCGGCTATGACGAGCCCCGTCAACTGTTCACGATCGATCTGCAGCTCCGCTACCTCGCGCCAATCAGTGACGAGGACACGGTTGCCGAAGGCTGGGTCGTCAAGCGCGGGCGCCAGATCGTGTTTTGCGACGCCGAGGTGCGCGCCGCGTCAGGCGCGCTCGCGGCTACCGGCACCCTCGTGTACAAGGTGTCGTCTCGCGCCCAGACGTTCTAGCCGGGGAGCGTGCCCGCACCGGCGATGTTGCGGACCGCATCCGGCATCGGCGGCGGCGCCGCCGGCGCCGGCGGCAAGTCGCCGTCGGCACGGGGCCACACCATCGGAGTGCACGCACCCGCGATCGGCGCGCCGACTTCGATGGCGTCACGGTCAACCGAGAAGTGGAACATCTGATTGCGGCGGGTGCACCCGTCGGCGAAGTAGATCACCGTGTGCACGGCGCGATCCTCGTCGGTGGTGTTCGCCTTCGCCATGTGCACGGTCAGCCCCGCGTGGAACGCAACGGAGCCGCGCGGCACCTCGACGTACACCGGCTCGATCGCCTTGACCTCAGGCAGTTCCATCAGCGCGGCCGCGCCCTCGGCGCCGAAGATGTTCACGAACTTGCGCACGCCCAGCGCACGAGAGCCGGGCAGATATCCCATGGCGCCGTTCGCATGGGTCGAGCCCCGGAACGGGATCCACGCCGTGACCGTGTCGGTCTCCGCAATCGGCCAGTAGGGCTGGTCTTGATGGGGATCGGTCTCGCGCCCGTGCGCTTCCTTGTACAGCGCTTGGTCGTGCCACAACCGCACACCCGTCGCGCCGAGCAACGCCGCCGCGGCCTGCCCGACCCGAGGATGGAACGTGAGTGGCCGCACCGCGGGGAAGTCTTCCCAGAGGTTGATGCACTGCAAGAACGACTGCTCGTACAACGAACGCTCGGTGAGCGCGCGCGCGTCGCCGCCCTTGCGCCGGGCGACGGCGGCGGTCACCAGCGGCTCGAAGTGGTCGAGCTCGGCGTCGGTGAGGAGCCCGTCGATGACGACGTAGCCATCGCGGCGGAACGACTCGACGACCGAGCCGCCGATCATCGGGCCGGCCCGAGGAATTGGAGGACGGTGGCGTTGTACGCGTCGGGCGTCTCCCAGTAGGACGAGTGACCGACGTCCGGGAGCTCCACCACGATCGCGTTGGCGAGCTGGGCTGCGCTCTCGGCGACGAGCGCGGCGGGGAACAGGTCGTCGTTCGCGCCAGTCAGCACGAGGATCGCGATGCCGAGGGCGTCCAGGTCCGCGTGCGCGATCTCCGTGCGCCACAGCGCGGGCATCACCCGGTCCATGGGCGGCTCGTGAAACGTGTTGAGCTGCTGGTACAAGAATGCGCGCGCGGGCTCGCGATGGGTGAAGTCGATCCCGATCGCCGGGTGCACGCCGAGTCGCGGCCCGTCGGCCGCGAAGGCGCGTGCCCACGATCGGAAGTGCTTCTTCAGGGCGTCGGTCCAGAGCCCGCCAACGGTGTTCGTGAGGGCAAGCGACCGCACGCGTTCGTCCTGCTCGAGCGCGAACGCGGCGACCCACCAGCCGCCCATCGACTGGCCGACGTGATGGGCGGCGTCAATCGCGCACGCGTCCATGACTGCGCCGAGATCAGCAACCACCGCCGCAGTGCCGTGCACCTCGGAACGGAACGAAGAGCGACCGAAGCCGCGACAATCCCACGTCACGACGCGATACCCCGCGGCCGCGAACGCGGGCACCTGCTGGTACCACACCGCGTGCGAGCCACCGGCGCCGTGCGTCAGCACGATAGCGGGCGCGTCATCGTCGCCCGTGACCTCGTAGTAGATGTCCTCGCCACCGGAGGTGACGGTTCCGGTGCGCCAGCGGGGGAGCGACGCCGTCATCCCGCCGGCAGCTCGCTGCGGCCGCCGGTGGCCCACCACGATGCCGTGAGCTTGAGGCCGTCGACGTTGCCGCGCGGCTGGATCTCTTCGAAGACCCGCTTGTAGCCGGTGCGCTTGATGCACCAGCTGCCGGCGACCTTGACGTACTCGTCTTCGTAGAACGAACAGCCCCGGATCGTCAGCTCGAAGTCGGTCATGATCACGACGTCGTCGAGCGCCCAGCGGCCCGCCGCGGTGGTCGGGCCGGTGAGGTCGATCTCGGGATGGTGCATCTTGTGACTCGAATGGAAGGTCTCGGCGCCCATCGACCGTCGGAGGAAGTCGAGGATCGCGTCCCGACCCTCGAAGGTGTAGCCACCGCCGCTGTACGCGGCGACGGCGTCGGGCGTGAAGCAGGTCGCGAGCTCGTCCCACCGCTTCAGGTCGAGGCACCGTGCGTATCGGTACTTCAGCCGCTTGATCTCCTCGACCTCGCACAGCTCCTCGGGCGTCATGACCCGGAATCTAATCCGGCGTCGCGCGATTCGAGGGTGATAGCATAGTGATATCATTCTAATATCGTCAGGGCGCAGCACCCGACGGGGAGGGGAGTGGGCGAATGATGCAGGAACGCAACGGCTTCAGCATCTCGGGCTGGTTCATGATCGTCGTCGAAGTGGTGCTGTTCTTGCTCGGCTTCGCGATCGCCGCGGGCGGCGCCGCCGATGGAGGCAGCGGGGCCGCGGTCGTGTTCGGCACGGTCCTCGTCATTGCCGCGGCCGTCGGACTCATGGGGTTCTTCATGAACCAGCCGAACCACGCGCGCGTCCTCGTGTTGGTCGGCCGCTACGTGGGTACCGTTCGCAACAACGGGTTCCAATGGACAAACCCGCTCGTCGTCCCCGCCAACCCGTCGAACGGCGAGCGCAACGTGTCGTTGCGGGTGCGGACGTTCGACTCGGATGTGCTCAAGGTCAACGACGCGGTGGGGAACCCGGTCGAGATCGCGGCCGTGATCACGTGGCTCGTGCGTGATACCGCGCGCGCGCTGTTCGACGTCGACAACTACCAGCACTTCGTCGCCATCCAGACCGAAGCCGGTGTCCGCCACGTCGCTAGCGAATACCCATACGACTCCTACGACGACGACCGGCCGTCGCTGCGGTCCAACGCGGACGAGGTGGCCGAGACGCTCCAGCGCGAGTTGCAGGAGCGACTCCAGGTCGCGGGCGTCACCATCGTCGACTGCCGGCTGCGCCGGCTCGCGTACGCGCCCGAGATCGCCGGCGAGATGCTGCGGCGCCAACAAGCGTCGGCCGTCGTCGCGGCCCGCCAGCTCATCGTCGACGGCGCGGTCGGGATGGTCCGCCACGCCCTCGACTCTCTGGTGGACCAAGGGATCGTCGACCTCGACGAGGAACGCAAAGCGACGATGGTGTCGAACCTCCTCGTCGTCCTCACCAGCGATCGCGGGGTCCAGCCCATCGTCAATGCGGGCTCGATCTACTCCTAGTGCCATGGCCGACCGCAAGCCGTACCTGCTACGCCTCAACCCTGCGCTGCACGCCGCGCTGGAGCGCTGGGCCGCGGACGAGCTGCGCTCCATCAACGCCCAGATCGAGTTCCTCCTGAGCGACGCGGCCCGCCGGGCGGGGCGCCTGCCGGCGCCACGGGGCCGGTCGCAATCCGCCCGCGGAGGCGAATCGTCACGGTGACGAAACCCGAGATCCTCCTAAGTTGACATAACGAGGATTATCGGCCTTCGGGCATGGGGCTTTGAGCACGGGGGCGCGTGTGATTGGACGGCGACCGGGGTCAGAGCCCCGGCTGCGATCCAAACAGTTGTGTCAGGAGGCCGCGGCGGTGCGTGCGGCCTCGAGCAGCCACGCGAACGCGCGTGTGCAGTCTTCGTCGTCAGCAGTTGCGAGGTCTTTCTCGACGTCCGCCAGTGCACACGCCAGCACGTAGAGACGGTCCCGCATCCCTTCGAGTTCGGCGCGTGTGACCACGAGCTCGCCCTCGCTGAGCCCGAGCTCCGACGCGCGGCGCCGGCTCTCGTAGTCGCGCTGGCGGCACGAGTCGCGACAGAAGCGGCGCGGACGTCCGGGTCTGGCGGTGACGGAGAACGGTCGGCCACACCAGGCGCAGTGAGATTGCGTCACAGTGACGAATCTAGCGCGCTGGACACCAACAATTGCGACTTTGATGGCAATGGCTCGGCGTGGAGCCCGCCAACCCGACTTTGATGTAGTTGCGGGGGTGGAACGCGCGCGGCCGCCGGCGCAGTTACGCGCGCATTCTGCACCTCGCACGTGTAGCTCGGGTTCCCCGTGACGATGACCCGGTATCCGCGGTGGCCCGCGGGTTGGGGCCAGTCGGGCGCGAGCGCATCGTCGAGGCGGGTGACGTGTTCGAGCACGATGCGGGGCTCACCGCCGACGATGCCTTGGATTTCGAACCGCAACGCGGCGGTCGTGCCCTCTTCGACGACGCCGAAGCCGAGATCGATCTGGTCGGGCGCGGGCCGGCGCTCGTGCACCTCACGCAACTCCTCGATCTCTACGCCGAGCCCCGCGGCCAGCGCCCTCACGGTGCCGCCCCACGCAAACGACAACACGCCCGGGATCAACAACAACGGCTTCGCGTCGAGCGCCTGGCCGAATCCCATCGTGTCGAACAGCACGGTCGGCTGCGCATACGTCGCGTAGTTGACGACCTCCATGACGCGGAGCTGGGTCACGTACTCGCACGTCCCGGTGAGCACGAGGGGCAGCAGGTCGTTGGCCCAGCCGGGATCGATGCCGGACGTGAAACACGAGACGCCCGCGGCCGCGCACGCCTCCTCGAGCGGCCGGCGCATCGCGGGATCGACGTGCTCCGGGAACACCAACGGCACGACCGAGCTCGACACGATGTTCTTCCCCGACGCCGCGATGCGCGCCATGTCGGCGATCGCCTCGGTCGGGCGCAGATCGGCGGTCGCCGTGTAACACACACAATCGGCGTCGAGCGAGAGCAACGCGTCCGCGTCGTTCGTGGCCCGCACGCCGGTAGGTTCGATCCCCGCCAACTTCCCCGCGTCCTTGCCCGCCTTGTCGGCGCTGTGCACCCACAGTCCGACGAGCTCGAGGTCGGGATGACGCGCGATGAGACGCAACGCGTGCGCGCCGACATTGCCGGTCGACCACGGGATCACGCGGTGCGCCATCACAGACGACCCGCGTCGCGCGCGGCCTGCTCGGTCTCGAGCAGGCGCCGCTCGACGATGTCGATGCCGCGGTCCCAGAACTGCGGATCGGCCAGATCGACGCCGACGATCTCGCCGAGACGTTGCGGTTCCATCGAACCGCCCGCCCGCAGGAGGTCGAGGTAGTGGGGCACGAAGCCACTCCCCCGCGCTTCGTATTGCGCGTAGACCGACAGCGCGAGCAGCTGCCCGTACGCGTACGCGTACACGTAGCCGGGCGAGCCGATGAAGTGCGGAATGTACGACCACCACGTGCGGTAGCCCTCGGTGACTTCGACCGCGGGTCCCAGCATCGCGATCTGGCTCTCTGCCCAGAGCTCTCCGAGGCGCTCGACCGAGAGCTCTCCTTCTTCGCGACGGGCCGTGTGCATCGCGTGTTCGAATCGGTTCATCGCCGTCTGGCGGAACACTGTGGCGATCTGATCTTCGAGGTTCGAGGCCAACAGCGCGAGGCGATCGCGCGGATCATCGATGGCTTCGAGCAGGCGTCCGAACGTTACCGTCTCGCCGAACACCGACGCGGTCTCCGCCAGCGTCAGCGGCGTCGACTGGTGGAACACTCCTTGCGGGCGGGACAGCGACGCGTGCACGCCGTGTCCGAGCTCGTGCGCGAGCGTGAGCACGTCGCGCTGGCGGGCCGTCCAGTTCAGCAGCACGTACGGATGGTGCGACGGCACCGTGTACGCGCAGAACGCTCCGGGCCGCTTGCCCGGCCGCGTCCCCGCGTCGATCCAGCCGTCGAAGAACTGGCGCGCGGTGTCGGCCAACTCTGTGGAGAAGGAGCCGTACGCATCGAGCACGATCGCGGTCGCTTCGCTCCATCCGATCTCGGACTCGGTCTCGGCGACCGCGGCCATGCGGTCGTAGTCGGCGAGCCGTTCGAGGCCGAGGAGCTGGGCTTTGAGGGCATACCACCGTTGCGGAATCGAGTACCGCGCGTGTACCGCGTCGACGAGTGCCTGCACCGACTCGTCGCTCGCCTCGTTCGCCAGGTTGCGCGACGCGATCCACGACGGATACCGCCGCAGCCGGTCGTCGATCCCCTTGTCGGCGAGCAACGTGTTCAGCACGAACGCGCGCGTCCGCAGGCCCGGTTCGAGACCGGAGGTGACCGCGTGCGCCGCGTCGGCCCGCACCGCCCGGTCGGGCGAATGGAGCCGGGCCAAGCCCGCTTCGAGCGGGACCGTCTCGCCGTCGACCTGGACGCTGATCGTGGACACCTGCTCCTCGAACAGCCGCTGCCATGCGCTGCGGCCGGTCACGGACTTTTCGGTGAGGATGACCTCTTCGGGCTCGGTGAGCAGGTGCGGACGGTACCGGCGCGCCGATTCGAGGTGATGGCGCGCGAACGCGAGACGGTCGTCCGCCAACAGCGCATCGGCCTGCTCGTCGGGAACCGCAGCCCACTCGAGATCGAAGAACAGCAACTTCGTCGCGATCGCCGTCTCCCGTTCCTCGACCCGCTGGAGGAGCGCGCCGCGCGCCGGGTCTGTCGTATCGGTCGAGAACTGGAGTCCGGCGTAGCTCCCCGCGCGACCGACGCGGTCGTACAGCTCCGCGAGCCGACCCATGAACGCGGCGAGCGACGACGGATCGAAGTCGGCGACCCGGCCGTGGTGGCTCGCGAGCTCGCCGGCGATAACGTCGGCCTCGTCGAGTAGCGCGAGCACCCCGGGTTCCCCGGGCGCGGGGAGCAGCGACTCGAGATCCCAGACCACGCCATCGGCGGTCATGTCGGCGGTCGCAGTCATTCCCGCACGCTACCTATCTCGACGAGGAAGTCGTAGACGCCGTCGACCAGCTCGAACGACGCCAGCGTGGCGAGCGAGGCCCACCGAGCGTCGCTCGCGTCGTCGCCGGCGACGGGCGTCCGATCGCCGACCGGAACCGCGAAGAAGTCGAGGATCACGTAGTGATGCGGGACGGGGTCGTCGCCGATGCGCTCGACCCACCCCGCGAGCGCACCGACCTCGACATCGATTCCTGTCTCTTCGCGTACCTCGCGCGCAACGGCCGCGCGAATCGTTTCGCCGAACTCGACCCGGCCGCCCGGCGGCGCCCACTTCCCGGTCGCGATGCCGCGTGCGTTCCTGACCAAGAGCACCGCGCCGTCGGCGACAACGATCGCGGCGACGGACAGCTCAGGTTTCGGGGTCATCGGCATCGGGTGCGAGTCGCTTGTACATCACGAGCGCGCGCGCGGTGAAGCCGGAACGCTCGAAGAAGTTCTTGGCGCTGCGGTGGCCAGGCAGCGCGAACGCGTCGACGCCCCGACAGCCCGCCTCGTGGGCGCGCGCAACGAGAAGATCGGCAATGCACTCCCCCACCCCGATGGCTCGGGCTTCGGGCTCGACATACAGGTCACCGACGATCCCGAGCCGCGTGCCGTCGCCGAGCTCCTCGACCTCGATCGTGCCGTATCCGACGACGACATCGTCGATCGTACCAACGACGATCGCGGCGTCGCCGCGCGCGAGAAACGTCTGGAACGCGTCGGGAGTCGCGTGGAGGCGCGCCTCGCGCATTTCCCACAATGGGCCGCCCCGCATCACGCGCAGTTCATCGCGCAGCGCGGAACCCAGCTCGACCAGCCGGCCGATGTCTGCGATCGTCGCGAGCCGCGCCTGTTCGACCGAGGCGCTCACCCGACGAGCTGATCGATCTTGCCGAGGATCGTGCGCCGGTTGCGGTGTGACGACTCGTAGTCACGCACGGCGTCGAGCTCGACGGCCAGGAGCCCGGGCAGTCGTTCGACCACCTGCGACGCCGACAGCGCGTCGTACCCAGGGATCGGCAGGGCCGCGCGCGCGTCGGCAGCGGCTCCGTCGTTGGCAGCGGCCGTGACGATCACCGGCACGGTCACGCGGGCCGGTGCGCGCTCGCGTGCGGTGGACGTCCGATCGGGCGGCGGCGCACCCGTGCGGGTCAGCGGGGCGGCGGTCAGCCAGTCGGCGGTCGAGCTGCGCACCGCATCGGCGCGGCGTTCCACACGGGCGCGCACCTTCGGGAACCCGAACGTCAATGCGACCTCGCCCATGCTGCGGGCGGTGTTGAGGTGCTGCGTGACCTGCTCGTGGCGCCGGTCGACCTCGGCCCGCCCGCGCGCGATCAGGGTGTCCACGAGCTCCGGGCCGATTTCGCGGAGATACGACGTGGCGCCGAGGGGCACGAACAACAGCACCTCGATGGCACGCGCGATCGAATCGCCCGCGACCCGATCCTCTGCCCGTTCACCGTTGGTCTTGCGCATCGGCCTCCAAGTGTACGGACCGTTGACGCCGGCCTCGAACGCACAGCCCGGCGACTGTCGCGCCGAGCGTCAGCACGCTCGCGAGCACGACCCACTCCCCGAACCGCACGTACAGGGTCTCGCCTCTTGTCGCGGTCACGGTGCCGGTGAGCACCGTGCGCTCGAACAGCGCGGTCGTGCCCTGCACGTCGCCGTCGGCGTCGATGAACGCCGAGATGCCCGATATCGACGCGTGCACGACCGGGCGTCCCGTCTCGGCGGCGCGCATTTGCCCGAGCGCGACGTGTTGCGCCGAATTTGCCGATCGCCGGTACGACCGATTGTTCGTCGAAACGACGAGCACCTCGGCGCCATCCGCGACGAGCGGGCGCACTTCATGTCCGAACGCGGACTCGAAGCAGATCACCGTCGCCAGCGCGACCTCGGCGACATGAAAATCCCCGGGCGTGGCGCCGGGCACGTAGTCACGCGGGATCTCGTCGTCGAGCGCGGGGACGATGTCGCGCAGCCAATCGAACGGAACGTACTCACCGAACGGGACGAGATGACGCTTGGCGTATGTCCCCGCCAACGTACCGTCGGGGGTGTAGAGCAGGTTGAGGTTGCGGGCTTCGGTCTCGGCGTCAGGCCCGTCGACGGTTGCGTTGGCGAGCACCCACGCATCCCGTTGCCGGGCGACCCGCCGGATCCGGTCGCGGATGAACGTGTCGGTGCGCGGGTCCTCGTCCATGCTCGACTCCGGAAAGATGACGAGATCGACGGGTTCATCGATCGTCGCCTCCAACGCGAAGTGCGAGTTCGGCAGATACCGCGCCTTCTTCTCGGCCGCGGTCAAGTCGCGGTTCTTGTCGTTGCCCTGCACGATCGCGACGCGCAGCTCGGCGACCGGCGTCGGGTCACTGCGCACCACGACTGCCGCCGCGGTAACGGCAAACGCGGTCGCGATCCCGGCCGCGGCGAAGCGAACATGGGTACGGGACGGACGCGCGAACAGGTCGGCGAGCAGCCCGTTGACAGCGACCGTCAGGAACGTGACGAGCGCGACGCCGCCGACGCTTGCGACGGCGCGCGCGGGTGCGATGTCGTGCAACGCGAAGCCGACCTCACCCCACGAAAAACCGCTGAATGGGACGCGCGCCACGGTGGCCTCGGCGAGCACCCACACCACGGCCGTCAACCACGGCGACTGCACGCCCCGTGCCGCCAGCCCACCGATAATCGCGCCGGCCGCCGCCCAGTATGCGGACAGCGCGACGACGAACGGCACCAACGCGATCGGCCCGAAGTACCACGCCCAGGCGACGAGCACCGCGTGGTACGCGACGCCGGCCACGAACGCGAGGAGGGCGCGACCACCGGGCGCTCGGTCGCGCCACACGACAAACAGCGGGACCAACGCCACGAGGGCGAGCGGCCCGAGATCGACGGGAGGCCGGGCCAACCCGAGGGCGAGACCCGAGACCGCCGCCGCGCCCACGCGCCGCGCCGCGGCAGGACTCACGCGCAATCGCGGCAGAGCATTCGCTTCTCGTCGGCGAGCTGATGACGCGGCAACACGAGGAAGCAGCTCGAGCACAAGAACTCGCCGGGCCGCCGAGGGACGATCTTGGTGCCGCCCTCGCCCCGATCGTCGGGTTCGTCGTCCTCATCGTCTTCGGCTTCGAGGCCGGCCGCGGCAGTGCGCTCCCGCAGCACGACATCGAGGGCCTCCTCGACGTCGTCGGGGTGCAGTTCCTCGTCGAGGTCGACGATGTCGTCCTCTTCTTCCTCGACGACTTCGACCGGGACGGCGACCGGACCTTCCTCGTCGTCGACGACGACCGCGACGACGTCGATCCCGTCGATGACGTCGTCGTCCTCGAGGAGGTCGTCGTCGTCTTCATCGTCGATCAGGTCCTCGACGAGCGCGTCCTCGTCGATGTCCTCCTCGTCGAGCGCGGGTTCGTCGTCGTCGAAGTCGTCGTCGTCGTTCATGGACCGCAGGCCGTTCGCTGGGGCTACCGAGGGTTCCGAGAACCACGGCGGCACCGATCTTGTTCCCGGTTTCCCGTTCTCGCGTCGGGGTTCTGCCGCCAGGGCCGCGGGAGTATAGAAGCAACCGACACGGGGTCTGCTCGAGGCGAGCGCGTAACGACCGGAGGGAGTGGAGCGCGGAGCCGACCCATGGATATCGAGGCGAGCGTGTAGCGACCGGAGGGGAGCGGAGCGCGGAGCCGACCCATGGATATCGAGGCGAGCGCGTAACGACCGGAGGGAGTGGAGCGCGGAGCCGACCCATGGATATCGAGGCGAGCGTGTAACGACCGGAGGGAGCGGAGCGCGGAGCCGACCCATGACCGCGCGCGGCGCCGGGAGAACGCACGGGGACGCGGACAGCTCCAGGAGTCCGTTGGGGCCGCTGGGTGGCCCGGCCCGCTCGTACCAGGCGGGTTATCGCAACGTTCTCTACTGGGACTTCTGGACAGCCGTCCGCGATCCCTGCGCTTTCGTATGCACCCACGCCCCCTTCGAAGCGCCGCCGTTTCGGCGACGCTCTCGGCACCGGCGTCGTGGGCGAGGGGTATTCGGCCTCAGATCGCCGGCAGTGTCAAGCGGCGGCAACGCGCGGCGCACCACGTTGACCAGGGGGCTCGCGCGTCGGCGCAGGTCACGAGCCTCCGCGATTTTTTTTCTACCCGCGCGCGACCCGTTTCGCTTCGGCCGCGCGTTCGGAGCTCAGGCGTTCGAGTTCGTATTCGGCGTGATCGACGTGCGACATCGCGTCTGCGATTCCGAGGTGCCCGGCGCGTTCCGCGATCTGACGATGCATGGCTTGCGCGACGCGCCGGTAGGTCGCGTGACCTGCTGGACTCGACCGCAGCTCGCACAGGTGCATCGCTTCGCGTGCGTTGAGCTGCATCGCGTAACGGACCCGATACGCGAGCGACACCGCGTACCCAGCTTGCGGGGCGAACTCGGTTGCGAGGGCGGCGTAGAGGTCGGCGGAACGGCCCAGCGCCTCGTCGAAGCGACTCGTGAGTCCGGCCGCGACGACCGCGTCCGGCACTTCGTACCCGTGGCGCGGCGACAGCGGCTGCCACTCGATGGTCAGCATGCGGTGACGCTGAAGGTCACGGAACGCGCCGTAGTCACCGAGCACATCGAACCGGTACCCGGTGCGCTCGAACGCACGGCCCGGACGATGACGCCGATTGGTGCGATCGCCCACGTAGGCGCGCAGCAAGGCGACGCGCTGGCCGGCGCCGAGGCGGCGCACTCGGTCGATCAGCTGCGCTTCGGGCAGGCTCGCGTGCGGGTAACAGATGGCGGCGAGCACTTTGTCCTCGCCCTCGGGGTCCCAGTCGATGAGGGTCACTTCGTCGACCGGCTCCGGCGCTTCCCCGCGGAATAGCTCTTCGACCAGGGCTCGCGTCTCGTCGTGGGTCCGCTCGAGGTAGTCGACCCAGGCGCCGCCCCGATCGGGGCGATCGACGCGCACGAGGAACGACGGGATGACCTTGCGGAGCTCGTCCAGCATGAGCTGGGCGTACGTTCGGGCCTCGGGAAGCGGATGGGCGCGCATGCGCAACAGCATCGCCTCGTACGCCTGGCCGGTGCCGTAGATCCCGACGTTCGATTGTGTCGCGGCCGGGAGCACGCCGCGCACCGCGTCGCACGCCTTGGCCTTGATCGTCTGCTTGTACACGAAGTCGGAGTCGGAGGGGTCCTTCGGGTACTGCTCGCGCGCCCACTCCATCATCGCGGGGAGCATGCCGCTGTACGAGTCGAAGATCGCGTCCATGTCGGCGACGTAGCGGGCGCCGAGTCGGGACTCGCAGACGTCGGAGGGTCGAAAGTACCGGTAGCGCCCGAACGTGCGAGCGTCGTACGGGATGTAGCGGGTCGACTGCTCGAGGTACGCCATGAGCCGGCCCCACTCGAGGACCTTCGTGAGCAGGTTCGATGCGTGTTCGCACGCGAGGTGGACGCCGCCGAGTTGGGCGACGGAGTCGTCGCCGTACTCGAAGAACACGCGTGCATACAGTTCCTCGGCGCGCTTGAGCCCAACCGTCGCGTCGACGGTCAGGTCACCGGTCAGGTCGAGGTCGCCGACGAACTCGTCGAGGAACAGACGCCGCAGGCTCTTCTCACTGCGCGAGTAGCGGGCGAACAGCGCGCCTTTGACGACCTCCGGCAAGTTCGTGAGCGCGAACACGGGGCCGTCGAGGTTGGTGAAATACGGCCGCAAGGTCGCCGCTTCGGTGTCGGTGAACGTCTCCGGCGCGTACAGCATGGGGAGGGCGATGGTAGGCGCGTCCTGCGACGATTCCCGCGGATGGTTTTCGCCCCGGATCAGACGAGCAGCCGGTACGCGGCGGGCCGGTTCTCGACCGAGAGGCGGGCGGTCGGCGGGCGTGTCACCCCGTCGACTTCCAGCGCCAGGGGCGTGGCCGCGAGCACCTCGACCCGACGACCGGCCCGCTCGAGGATGCGCGGATGCGGCAGATGTTCGCCCCGCGTCAGGCGCCGGCGCATCGCCGCGCGTTCGGGCGGTCGCAGGCGATACACCTGGACCTCGGCCCGCCCGTCTCCGGGATGTCCCCGCGGCACGAGGTCGAGGCCTCGCCGCCACTGCCCCACCGCGACGACGATCGTCGTCGCCCGGCCCGCGAGCAGCTCGATGCCGTCGATGCGCACGGTCACCGGGACCCGCCGATCGAAACGACCGAGCCGGTCCGGCGGCACGCCGAGCACGATCATGTTGACCGCAGTGGTTCCGTCCTCGAGGACCAGCGCGTCCATCGCGACCTCGGTCGTGTGCGGCGCGTGGGCGGCCAACCCGACCGCGCGCGCCAGGTCCGAGTGCGGCGACGGCGCGAACTCGATCAACGACGGCGGCGTGGGTGTCCCATGCGTCAGCCACGACGCGAGGTCGGCATCGTCGCCGGCGACCTCGTGGTCAGCGGGGCCGGTTGCGGGCCTCCCCCACTCGCGTCCCTTTCGAATGTTCACCGCTCGTTCACGCGGGCAGTGCGACCACGCTGGACGCCGCGACGACGCCCCGCAGGCAGGCGTCGGCGGCGGCGCGCGCGGTCGCGGCGGTCACGGGATCGGGCGCGACGTCCGCGATCTGGCGGAGGAGGTCGATCGTCTGTTTCACGTTGCGGACGAAGTCGCCGCCGGTCATCTCCTCGTCTTCCAGGACGTCGGCGAGGTCGTCGCCCATCACCCACGAGTGGATCGCGGCGGTGAAGCCCGGATCAGGCCGGCGGGTCTCGGTGAGGCGCTCGTCCCGTTCCGCGAGGTTCAGGTCTCGCCAGATCCTCTCGACCGCGCGCGTGCGGCGCGCCACCAGCTGGGTTGGCCACCGGCGGGGTGGCACCGGCTCGCTGGAGTCGGGCCCGCGCCGCTGGAACGTGAACGTCGAGACCACCGCGGCGAGTTCACCGGGATCGGTTTCGTCGAGGAGTCCTTCGCGCAGTGCCTCGGCCAGGACGAGGTCGCCTTCGGTGTTCAGCCGCGCGAGGAGCGCGCCGGCGGGACTCAACTGCCACGCCTCGAGGTAGCCCCACGCTTCGAGCACGCCGAGCACACGGTCGAACTGGCGGGCGAGGCTGACGTTGCGGGCCGCAGCCCGCCGCTCGAGGCGGGCGACTTCTCGCTCGAAGCGATCGGCCTGCGCGGCGGCGCGCAGCACCGGGGACAAACCGGCCGCGTCGTGCAGCGGGTGCTGCGCGACGCGCGCCGTCAACTCCGCGACGGCATTGGCGCCGCCGGTCGCGTCGAGGCTGACGTCGGCGATCTGCAGCCGGCGGAGCGCTTCGGCGGCGGCGCGTTGGAACGCAGGGCTGCGTGGCGCGAACGGGCGCGGCAGTTCGAGCGTCGCGACCTTGCGGACCGGACCGCGAAAGTCGGTGGCGCCGAGGCGCACGAGGTCGCGGCCCGCCGTGAGCGCGAGGATCCGGCTGCCGGACCGGCCCCGTTCCTGTTTGAGCACGACGACTTTGCCTCCACGCCGCGGTGCGAGCACCACATCGCCGGGCCGCAGTGCGTCGAGGCGTGGTGTGGTGTCGGGGGCGGCCGCCCGTTTGGCGGCCTCGAGCTCGGCGAGGAGGCGGCGGTACTCGGTCACGTCGCCCGCCGGGTGGGTCGCGGCCGTGCTCGCGCGCCCGAGCTGCTCGCGCGCCCGTGCGAGCTGGCGCTCGAGCGCGACGACATCGCGGTCGGCGTGGTACTGCGCGAACGACAGGTTCAGCAGGTGTCGCGCCTGTTCGGGCGGATACCGATGCACCAGGTTCGCCGCCATGTTGTACGTCGGCCGAAACGATGACGTGAGCGCGTAGGTGCGGCGCGACGCGAGCCCCGCGACCTGTTCGAACGGCACGAACGGGTCCCACAAGACCACGACATAGCCCCGGTCGTCGATGCCCCGCCGGCCGGCGCGCCCGGCGAGTTGGGTGTACTCGCCCGGTGTGAGGAACTCATGATGCTCGCCGGTGAACTTCGACAACTTCTCGATCACGACCGTGCGGGCCGGCATGTTGATGCCGAGCGACAGTGTCTCGGTCGCGAACACGACCTTCAACAGCCCGGCCGCGAAGCCTTCCTCCACCGCTTCTTTCATGGGCGGCACGAGCCCCGCATGATGGGACGCGAAACCGGCTTCGAGGCCGGCCATCCACGGGTCGTAGCCGAGCACGTCGAGGTCGTCGTCGGAGAGCGCGGCCGTGTGCTGCTCGGCGATGCGGCGGAGCTCGGAGCGTTCGGTCGAGCTGGTCAACCGCAATCCGGCCGCGACGCACTGGTCGACGGCCTGGTCGCAGCCGACGCGGCTGAACACGAACACGATCGCGGGCAGCATCTGTTCGTCCCACAGCCGTTCGGCTACTTCGGCCCGCCACGGCGTGTACATCCGTGCGCGCCGAGCCTTGGGTGAACGGGGCAGCGTCCGCGTGTCGAGCTTCGCCGCGACCGGGTTCGGGGTGAGCTCACCGCCGGGCGTGTCCGTGAACGTCGACAGGAGGTGCAGCTGCTCGGGCGTTCGGTCGCCGGCCATGTACAGGTGCGAGAGCTCGACCGGCCGCCGCTCCTCGATGATCGCTTCGGTTTCCCCCCGCACCGTTTGCATCCACGCCGCGACCTCCTCCGCGTTGGACACCGTCGCCGACAGCGCCACTATGTCGATGTCCGCGGGCAGGTGGATGATCACCTCTTCCCACACCGCCCCGCGCGACGGGTCCTGGAGGTAGTGGACCTCGTCGAGTATGACGTAGCGCAGCCCGGAGAGCGTCGGCGACCGGGCGTAGATCATGTTGCGCAGCACTTCCGTCGTCATGACGACAATCGGCGCGTCCCCGTTGATCGAGTTGTCGCCGGTGAGCAGCCCGACGTGCTCGGCGCCGTACGCGCGCACGAGATCGCCGAACTTCTGGTTCGACAGCGCCTTCAGCGGTGTCGTGTAGAACGCCTTGGTGCCCTCGGCACGCGCGGTCGCGATGGCGTACTCGGCGACGAGCGTCTTCCCCGACCCGGTCGGCGCCGCGACGAGCACCGATCGGCCCGCGTCCAGCGCATCGAGGGCGCGCACCTGGAACTCGTCGAGGGGAAACGGGCGCTCGGCCTCGAACGCCGCGCGCGCGGCACCGCGATCCACACCCGAACGCTAGGGGCTGGGCCCGGCGCCGCCCGTCAGGGGGCGACGGCGCTGGCCGGGGCGTCGGTTGCGGGCGGCTGCGTGAGGGGCGCGGTATCGGCCGGGACGCTCGTGCCGGGCACGGTCGGGGCGTTCGGATCGACGGGGACGGTCGGGGCGATGGGATCGACGGGGATGGTCAATGTCGTGTCGAACGGCCCGGTGTCTAACACTCCGGTGTCGGACGGCGGCGAGCTGCCGGTCAGGGGCGCCGGGTGCCGCAACAGGCCGCCCGGCCAGAAGAACCCGGCGAGGACCGCGAGCCCCCCGATCCCGGCGACGCCGGCGGCGAGCACGCGGCGCCTGTGATCCACCCACCGTCGCTGGCGTCGCAGCGCCCAGGGCACGAGCCACACCAACGCCGCCAGTACCAGTACGACGAGCCACGCCGCCCGCGGCTGGCGGTTCGCGAGCCCGCCCGATCCTTGCGTCCCGGCCGCACCCGGTCGCAGCAGCCAGACCAGCGCCGCGCTGACGACAACGACTGCGACCGCGCCGATGACGGCAGTCGCGGTCTCGCGGCGGCTGCGCAGCTTGTGGACGGGATGGCGGCGGGCCGACGCGCGGGTGGGCGGCTTCCGCGGGCTCACTTGTGCATCACCCGGCCGATCAGGATCG
The DNA here is from genome assembly GCA_052390615.1 of Actinomycetota bacterium. Taxonomy (GTDB): domain Bacteria; phylum Actinomycetota; class Acidimicrobiia; order IMCC26256; family PALSA-610; genus JBQTGT01. Next base: position 843 of record JBQTGT010000027.1, on the reverse strand, counting down.
AGCTCTCGTAGAAGAGGTAGAGCGGCACGGCCAGGAACAATAGGGAGATCGGGTCGGCCGTCGGGGTGATGATCGCGGCGACGGTGGTGATGCCGACCGCCGCCCAGCGCCGATGGCGGCGCAGCGTCTCGGTCGAGATCGCGCCGGCCAGCAACAGGAACACGAGCAGCAGCGGGAACTCGAACGCGATGCCGAACGCGAGCACCATCAACACGACCAGCGTCAGGTACTTGTCGGCGGTGACGAACGGCTGGATCTCGCCGCCCACGGAGTCGAACAGCAAGAAGCCGAGCGCCTTGTCGATCGTGTACCACGCCAGCGCGGCGCCGGCCAGGAACAGTGCGATTGCGCAGACGATGAACGGGATCGCGTAGCGCTTTTCCTTGGCGTGCAGCGCCGGGACGACGAACCGCCAGATCTGCCACATGACGACCGGGAGCGCGAGGGCCAGACCGCCATAGACGGCGACCTTGACGCGCACCATGAACGGCGCCAACGGATCGGTTGCGATGAGGTCGCACCCGTCGGCGGGACACGGAGGTTTGCCCTTGCCCGCGGTGATGTCGCGGTACGGCTGGGCCAGGAACTCGAGGATCTCCGGGAACACGACGAACATGACGACGCCGCCGACGGCGACGGCGCCAATGCAGACGAACAGCCGCGTTCGCAGCTCGGTCAGGTGCTCGATGAGGGTCATCTGGGCGCCCTCGGGGGCGGTCAAGAGAACGATCCTCCGGGTGTCGCGAACCCGTCGTGGCCGGGGGGGGGCGCCGCCGGCGCCCACCGCGCCCGGGGGTAGGGGGTGTGGGGGTGCGAGGAGCGCGGGCGGGGGGCGGGGGGGGC
>JBQTGT010000026.1:0-23231 GCA_052390615.1 Actinomycetota bacterium | reverse complement strand
GGTCTCGACCTCGACTGGGCCAACATCGGAGTCAGCGCCGCATTAGGCGGCGCCGGCGGCGCCGTCGCGCGCGGGATCAGGATGTGTCCGCAAACGTCCGCCGTCGAAGTGCCAAACCCGCAACCCGCGCTCCCCGCCGCACCCGAGCGACTCGCGCTTCCTCGAGGCCACTCGACGACGATCCTCGGGGAGAACATGCGCGATCGTGTCGTTCCCTACGCACACGCAACCGGTGGTCGTACCCTCGAGTTTCGGCACACCCCTCAGGAGTGGGACGCGATGACTCCTCGTCAGCGATGGCAGGCCAACGACGGACAATTGCGTGAACGCATTAACGCGGGGGACGACTTCGCATACATCGGCCGTGATGTCAGTCGGGAGGCCGCGGATCGCGGGCGATTCGATCTCGCAAGCTCCGAACTCCTGCGCTTGGAAGAACGTGGGATCGCGTATGCGAAAGTCGACAAGGCCGAGGTATACGCGCGGATCGGACGATTGTGAGCGCGTTGCGTGACTTCGAGATTCCGTGGTTCGCGACAGTGTGTCGTGAGCAGTTGGAGCCGCGGTTCGCGACGCGGGGCTTTGTCGAGCTCCCCGCCGCGTCGGAGACGACGATCGCGTTTGCACGTGACGAGGTCACGGTGCGGCTGTCGTACTGGCCGGAGGATGCGCCTCGGTACCTTCTGATGGTGGGTCCCGCGATTCTTGAACGCGGCGTTGGCGGGAGCGTTGTCGGGATCAAGGGGACACATCTTTCGGCGGTGGTCCCCGAGTTAGAGCGCATTGCAAGTCGCCCGTTTTCGACGCCGCAGGAACTCGCGGAGCAGTGCAACAGGGTGGCCGATGCGATCTTCGATGTGCAGGTGTGGGATCGGCTCATCGATCGCGACGCGATCCAGGCTGCCGTGGACGCGTTTATCGAGGAACAAGTCGCCGAACGCGATGCAACCGAGACGAAGGCGCTTCTCGCGCGCGCGCGAACGGCGTTCGCTCGCAGCGACTGGCGAGAAGCGATCGACGCGTACGTGATCGCGGGGCCTGAGGAGCTCCAGGCCAGCGACCAGAAGCGGCTCGAGATCGCGCGGAGCCGATTGGACGACCGGTGACGATCGGTGGCCGAGGGCACGTTCTCTCGCTTGCTCTCGTAGCGCTGGTAGTGCTCGGCTCGAACACGGCTACGAACACGCGGACGATCGACGCGTGACGAATAGCGTGCAGTCGTCATGACCGATACTCGTCGAACGCCATCGGTTGCGGCGACGTTCGTCAAGGTGGCGGCTGTCGTCATTGCCGTCGTGAGCGTCGGCGTCGCGTTGGCCGCGCTTACGGGGAATCCTGTCTCGCTCGTGTTCTCGTTGGTCGCCGCATGGCTGGGCGTTCCTATCGTGCAGCGCGACACGGCGGCGCGCCGGCTCGCGATGGGTGGCCCACCCGCGCCGGGGCCGTGGCTGGCGGCCACGCGTTTCGCCGTGTCGGACCGGCTGTATCAGCTCCCGGTCGGCGCGACCCGCCGGGTGTACGCCAGCGGGCGGTTGCAGGTCACCGAAGCGCACGCGCGATTCGAGACCGATCGCGCGGGACGCCAATGGACACCGTCGGGCGCACCGACGCAGGTCGAGTTGTTCCCGATGCAGCGTGGCCGGGCGACGACGTTGCGGGTCACATGCGCGGCCGAGGCCGGTCAGTTCTTCGTGCAGATGCCGACGACCGAGGTGCACGAATTCCTCGCGCGCAGCGTTCCGCGGGCGTTTCTCCAGTCGCATCCATAGACGCGGTCGCACCCTCGCGTTAGGGTGCGGACACCTTCCCCCTCCCTTCCCCGGGTCTGTCGTTCCGCGCGCCCTGGGAGGGTTCCGTGCGCTGTCTGTTGGTTGTCGCGCTCGCCGTCGTCACGCTCGCCCCGACCACCGCTGCTGCCGACGATCGTTGGCACCAACCGGTGGAGGGCGCGGTCGTCGAAGCGTTTCGCCCGCCCCGGTCACGGTTCGGTGCCGCCCACCACGGCGCCGACTTCGCGCCGACGCCGGGCACGCCGGTGCGCGCCGCGGGCGCCGGTGCGGTCGTCTTCGCCGGCGACGCGGGCGGCGCCAACCACGTGACGATCAAGCACGGTGGCGAGCTACGGACGTCGTATTCGTTCCTCGCCACGACCTCGGTGCGCATGTTCCAGGTCGTGCGCGCGGGCGACATCATCGGCACGACCGGCGGCCCGGTGTTCGCGCACCATCAACCCGGCGAGTTCCACTTCGGGTTGCGCGTCGGTGACACCTACGTCGATCCGTTGCAGCTGTTCGGTGTCGTCGACCTCACCGACGTGGTGCACCTCGCGCCCACGCTCGGACCGTTCGGATACAGCATCGTCAACGAACGCGGCGGCCTGCTCGACGGACTGCGCGACACGATCGGCGGCGCGCTCGGGGCCGCCGGCGACCTCATCGACACGCTCGGCGACTTCGCGGTGCCACCCTTCACGCCGCTGTGGTACCTGATGAATTCGGCCGACTATCTGTTTCCGCGCGCGATCGACATCATCGAGGGTGCGCCGCCCGTCCGCGGGGTCTCGCTCGCGCTGACGACAATGACGACGCTGGTCGAGGTGCTCGACGAGCACCGACACTGCGATGCGAACGCGCCGCCCGCCGACGGCACCGGCGGCTCCGGGAACCGTGCGCTCGTCGTCGCGGGCATCGATACGGGCGCCGGCCGCGACGCCCCTCCGATCGCGCTGCCCGTCGAACGGCTCGGCTACGACCCGGGCGACGTCGCGTACTTCTCCTACGCCGCCGACGGCCGCCCCGTTTACGACCGAGCTGACACCTACGCGCCGATCCTGCAATCGGCGCACCGTCTCGCCGAACAGCTGCGTGCCCACGCCCAGGCCGCGCCCGGGCGTGCGGTCGATCTCATCGGACACTCGCAAGGCGGGCTGGTGATCCTCGCGTTCCTCAAGCTCGTGTACGACCCCACCGACACGCGTTACCCGCCGCTCGGGAAGGTCGTGACGTTCGCGTCGCCTCTCGAAGGCGCGCCACTCGCGACGTTCGTGAGCTCGCGCCGCGGCATTCCCGGCGTCGGCGAGAGCGGGATCGATGTCGCCGACGCCGCGTCGCCTGGTCCACCGCTCGCCGCCCCCGCGCTGGCCGACATGTCCGAGCGGTCGCCGCTCATCGCCGACCTGAACGCGGCGCCGCTTCCGGATGGAGTCGAGCTCACGACGATCGCGTCGGTCTTCGACTGGATTGTTCCGGCCGGACGGGCCACCACCAACGGGGCGCGGGCGTTCCTGGTCGCAACCGAGGTCGCCAACGCGCACGGCGCCGTGCTCTCGGATCGTGAGGCCCTCCGGGGCGCGCGGGCTGCCCTCGAGGGGCGGGCGCTCCCGTGTCGGACCGCCGCCGCAGTGCTGACCGGCGCGGTCGTGCCCGGCTTCGTCGAGACCGTCGAGACCCTGGCCGCCGCGTCGCCGTTCGGGGATCCACGATGACCGCCCCTGCGCCCGATGGAGGCCCGCAGGCGGCCGCTACACTGCCACCCCGAAACCCGGGCATTCGACCCGGCACCAGGCACGCCCGCAACCCCGAGGTGGCGTCCGACCCGACAGTCAGGTCGGCGCTCGCGCGGGCGGAAGCAGAACCAAGGGAGGCGCGGCCGTGGCCGTCGTGACCATGAAGCAGCTGCTGGAGGCCGGAGTCCATTTCGGTCACCAAACCCGACGTTGGAACCCGAAGATGCGGCGGTTCATCTTCGGCGAACGCAACGGCATCTACATCGTCGATCTGCACCAGACCCTGGACCGGATCGACACTGCCTACCGATTCGTGCGCGACACCGTGGCCAACGGCGGCACCGTCTTGTTCGTCGGTACGAAGAAGCAGGCGCAGGAACCGATCCAGTACATGGCCGAGCACTGCGGGATGCCGTACATCAACTTCCGCTGGCTGGGCGGCATGCTCACCAACTTCCAGACCGTGCACTCGCGGGTTGCGAAGCTCCGAGAGCTCCAGCGCATCGTCGACTCCGGCGAGATCGACCAGATGCCCAAGAAGGAAGGGCTGAAGGTCCGGCGCGACCTCGCCAAGCTCGACCGCAACCTCGGCGGCATCAAGTACCTCGAGAAGCTGCCGTCGGCCGTGTTCGTGATCGACACCAAGAAGGAACACATCGCCGTCACCGAGGCCAACCGGCTGAAGATCCCGGTCGTCGCGGTTGTCGACACGAACTGCGATCCCGACATCATCGACTACGTGATTCCGGGCAACGACGATGCGATTCGCGCCGCGAACCTCATGTCGCGCGTCATTGCCGACGCGGTCATCGAGGGCAAGCACATCGCGTCGCGGCGCAACGCGCGTCCCGGCACCCGCACCGAGGACGTGAGCGCGCCGGGCGCGGGCGCCGCACCGGCGAAGGTGCAGCGCACCCCCGAGAAGGAAGCCGAGTTCCAAAAGGAGCAGGCGGAGGCGCGCACAGCGGCGACCGCGAAGCAGCGCGAGATCGAGGATCGGGCGCAGCAGGCGAAGGCCGCGGCCGCCGAAACGCCCGCGGCGGACGCGGCCGTTGCGAGCGAGACCGAGAGTGCGTGATGGCTGAGATCAAAGCCGCGGACGTCGCCGCACTCCGGAAGGCAACCGGCGCCGGGATGATGGATTGCAAGAAGGCGTTGGAGGAGACCAGCGGTGACATGGAGGCGGCGAAGGACTGGTTGCGCGAGAAGGGCATCGCGGGCGCCGCAAAACGCGCCGGACGCGACGCCGACCAGGGCGCGATCGAGGTCGTCGTCGAGAGTTCTATCGGTGCGCTCCTCGAGTTGAATTGCGAGACTGACTTCGTCGCCAAGGGCGACGTGTTCAAAGGCGCATTGCGCGGGTTGATGCAACTCGTCGTCGCCGAGGGTGAGGCCGACCTCGGCACGAAGCAACATGAGGGCGGCACCGTCGACGACTTCGTCAAGGGCCTATCGGGCACGCTGGGCGAGAAGATCGAGCTGGGCCGCATCGTGCGCTTCGACTCGGCAGATGGCCTGATCGACGGCTACAAGCACGTCCAGAACGAGCGCGGGGTCGTCGGAGTGCTCGTCGAGCTGGCCGGTGTCGACGCCAGCGACGCCAAGGCACGCGCCGTCGCGCACGACATCGCGCTGCACATCGCCAGTGCCGCACCGCGCTACGTCGCGCGCGACGATGTCCCGCCGGACGAAGTCGAACGGGAACGCGGCATCCTCGAAGCCCAAACTCGCGAGGAGGGCAAACCCGAACAGGCATTACCCAAGATCGTCGAAGGCAAGCTGAACGGTTTTTTCAAGCACGTCGCGTTGGTCGAGCAGCCATTCGTCAAAGATCCGAAGACCGCGATCAAACACCTCGTCGACAGCCTCGGGTCCGGCGCGAGCGTGCGCCGGTTCGCGCGAGTCAAGATCGGCGAGGAATAGCACCCGAGTTCGAGTTCGCACGCCCGCCCCGCCGAGAGGAGTCGCTGATGCCTGAGAGTCGGTACCGCCGAGTGGTGCTCAAGCTCTCGGGAGAGGCGTTCGCCGATCAGAAACTCGGCTTCGGCATCGACTCCAACGTCGTGCAGCGCATCGCCGAAGAAGTGAGCAAGGCGCGCGCGGATCTGGGTGTCGAAATCGCGATCGTTGTGGGGGGCGGTAACATCTTCCGCGGTCTCTCGGGCGCAACCCTGGGTATGGACCGCGCTCGTGCCGACTACATGGGCATGCTCGCCACGGTCATCAACGCGCTCGCGCTGCAAGACGCGCTCGAATCGCTCGGCCAGCCGACCCGGGTGCAGACGGCGATAACGATGTCGCAGGTCGCGGAGCCGTATATCCCGCTGCGGGCGATCCGCCATCTCGAGAAGGGCCGGCTCGTGATCTTCGCGGCCGGGAACGGAAACCCGTATTTCACGACCGATACGACCGCAGCACTGCGCGCCGCGGAGGTGCGCGCCGAAGCGGTGCTGAAGGGTACGCACTCCGGCATCGACGGCGTGTACAGCGCCGATCCCCGCGTGGACCCCGCCGCGGTGAAACTCACCGAAGTCAGCCACTTCGAAGTACTGAGTCGCGGGCTCCAGGTGATGGATTCGACGGCGATCACGTTCTGCATGGACAACAACCTTCCAATCATCGTGTTCGACGTGATGCAGCCGGGGAACATCATGAAGGCCCTCGTCGGCGATGCGATCGGCACGCGCGTGAGCTCGAAGGAGGGGGGCTGATGCACCCGAAGGTCGACGAAGCCCGCGACAAGATGCACAAGGCGGTGGCCCACCTCCAGGACGAGTTCGGCGCGGTACGCACCGGTCGGGCAACCCCGGCCCTCGTCGAGAAGCTGAAGGTCGACGTGTACGGCTCCGAGGTGGTGCTCCAACAACTCGCGGGTATCACCGTCCCCGAACCGCGAGTGCTCGTGATCGCGCCCTACGACAAGGGGAGTCTGAAGGCGATCGAAAAGGCGATTCAGACCAGCGACCTCGGGGTGAACCCGTCGAACGACGGCACGATCGTTCGCATCACGTTCCCGGAGCTGACCACCGAGCGCCGAAAGGACCTCGTGAAAGTCGTCAAGAAACAGGCCGAAGAGGGCCGCGTCGCGGTGCGCAACATCCGACGGCACGCCCGCCAGGAACTGGAACACGCCGAAAAGGAGGGCGAGATCTCCAAGGACGAGCTCGACCGAATCGAAAAGGAGCTCGAAAAGCTGACCCATGATGTGGTCACCGAGATCGACGGCCTCCTCGCCCACAAGGAGAGAGAGCTCCTGGACGTGTGACCCCCGAACGGCCCGGCGGGGCCCAGGGGGCACTGATTCCAGCGCGGGGTTAGCCTGACCCGACCGGGAGGATGCTGGTGAGCGAGCCGAATGACGGCGATCGCAATGGCACGAACGACGAGCCTCGCGTCGGCGCGCCCTTGGAGGGCGTTCGCATCCTCGGCGCCGAAGAGGCGCAGTCCGCGCTCAATCAGCGCGCGAACCCACAGGACGAGGCGCCGCCGCGCCCGGCCCGCTTCCTCGAGGCGGGGCCGACCTGGGCCGCGACTGCGGTCGAGCCCGCTGTCTCCGATCCGCCCTCCGGCGAAGTACCGCCGTTGCAACACTGGACCGAGCCCGCGACCGGCGCGGTGCCGGCAATCTTCTCGCTCGACGACGCCGAAGAAGGCGAGGTCGACGCGGAGGCGTGGGCCGCGATCAGTGGCACCGGTCCGCGCTTTCGGGCGGAGGGCTCCGACTGGTCGGACGCCGATTTCGCCCGCGACGACCTGAGCGACGAGAACGTCAGGGTCGGCGCGCTGGCAGAAGCGGCCGTGGTCGACGACGACGAAACATTCGCGGCCGACGTCGCCGAGCGCCGGCGCCGCACGCCCCGCGGTCGCGCACCTCGCACGATGGTCACGACGCCGCCACCCGCGCCGGTCACGCCCGCGACCGCGACCGCGCCACCTCGGCGCCGTCCGCCGGACACCGAGCCCGAACCAACCCCACCGCGCGGTCGCGATCTTCCATCCGCGATTGCCACCGCCGCCGCCGTCGCTGTCGTCGCGCTCGTGTGTTTCAACCAAGGCCCGGCCTGGACTGTTGTGCTCACGGCCGCGATCCTCGGTGTGGGGACGCTCGAGTTCACGTCCGCGCTCCAGTCGCGGGGCTTTCGGCCCGCGTCGGCCCTCGCGCTCGTTGGCGCCGCGACGTTGCCGATCGCAGCACGCGAGGAAGGCGTTGCCGCGTACCCGATCTTCTTCGGGCTCGTCGCCGTGTTCTCGATGCTGTGGTTCTTGTTCGAGGTCACGCCCGGCCGACCGCTGCTCGGCGTCGCCACGACGGTGCTCGCGTTCGGCTATGTCGGCGGCTTGGGCGGCTTCGCGGGGTTGCTGCTCGCGTCCGACGATGGCGTGGGGCTGGTGCTCGGCGTCGTGTTGTGCGTGATCGCGTACGACGTCGTCGGGTTCTTCGTCGGGTCGCAGTTCGGCAAGAGCCCGATCGCGCCGAAGGTGTCACCGAACAAGACGTTCGAGGGAACGGTTGCCGGAATGGTCGCGGCCGTGGTGATCGGCTGGATGATTGTGAGCCGCATCGAGCCGTGGTCGACCGGCGACGCCGCCGTGCTCGGCCTGTTCGTCGCGGCGGGGGCGTTTCTCGGCGATCTGTGCGAGTCCATGCTGAAGCGGGATCTTGGCTTGAAGGACTTCGGCTCAGTGTTGCCCGGGCACGGCGGGGTCCTCGACCGTTTCGACTCCCTGCTCGTGTGCCTGCCGATCACGTACTACCTCGCCGTGTACCTCGATCTTTTGTAGGGGTCCACACCCCGTAACCTGGGGCGATGCGCGACGTCGTGGTGCTGGGGTCGACCGGCTCGATCGGGACCCAAGCCCTGGACGTCATTCGCCGCTGGCCCTGCGATTTCCGTGTCGTGGCCCTAGCGGCCGGGCGCAATACCGAGTTGCTCGCCGCGCAGGCGGCGGAGTTCGGTGTTCCCGCCGACCGGACCCGAGCCGGCGCCGATGCCGAGACGCTCGCCGAGATGGCGGCGCTCCCCGAGGCCGATGTCGTGCTGAACGGCGTCGTCGGCTTTGCGGGGCTGCCGGCGACGATTGCCGCGCTCAACGCGGGCAAGCGCCTCGCGCTCGCGAACAAGGAGAGCCTGATCGCGGCGGGCGCGATCGTGGCCAAGGCGCGCGCGGCGGGCGGCGGCGAGATCGTGCCGGTCGACTCCGAGCACTCCGCGATCTGGCAGAGCTTGCGCGCCGGAGGAATGCACGAAGTCGCGCGCATTATCGTGACCGCGAGCGGCGGACCGTTCCGGGGACGGACCGCGACCGACCTCGCGAGCGTCACGAAGGCCGACGCGCTCGCGCACCCGACGTGGAACATGGGGCCGAAGATCACGATCGACTCCTCGACCCTCATGAACAAGGGTCTCGAGGTGATCGAGGCGCACGAGCTCTTCGGCGTCGACTACGACGCGATCGACGTCGTTGTGCACCCGCAGTCCATCGTGCACGGAATGGTCGAGTTCACCGACGGCGCCACGATCGCGCAGGCGTCGATGCCCGACATGCGCCTGCCGATCGGTCTGGCGCTCGGTGCACCGGCGCGCCTGGGCGAGGCGTTCGGCGCCATCGACTGGCGGACGGTCTCGACGCTCACCTTCGAGGCGCCCGACACCGAGACCTTCCCGTGTCTCGCGCTCGCGTACGACGCGGGCCGGGCGGGGGGCACGGCCCCGGCGGCGCTCAACGCGGCCAACGAGGTGGCGGTCGCGGCGTTCCTCGAGGAACGGATCGCCTGGGCATCCATCGCCGCCGTCGTCACCGAAGTGCTCGGTCACGGAAACGGGAGCGCCGATGAAGTCTCCGATGTCATGGAGGCCGATCGGGTCGCCCGCCGGCGGGCCCAAGCGGCCGTCGCGACAAGGAGTGCATGAGTGAAGGACCCCCTCGCGGACATCCAAGTCGACGCCCGGCAGGCGTCGTGGGGATTGCTCGCGTTCGGCGTGTTCGTCGTCGCGTCGCTGTTCACCCCGCTCGCCGGGTGGGTCGTGTTCCTCACCGGCATGGTCGCGGTGATCTTCTTGCACGAGCTCGCGCACTTCGTCACCGCCAAGAAATCGGGCATGAAGGTCACGGAGTTCTTCATCGGGTTCGGACCGCGCGTGTGGTCGTTTCGCCGCGGGGAGACCGAGTACGGCCTGAAGGCGATCCCCGCCGGCGGCTACTGCAAGATCATCGGCATGACCAACCTCGAGGACGTGCCCCCCGAAGACGAGCCGCGCGCGTACCGCTCGAAGAAATTCTTGCCGAAAGTCATCGTCGCCGGTGCCGGTTCGACGATGCACTTCTTCCTCGCGCTGTTGGCGATGTTCGTCGTGCTGTTCGCCGAAGGCGACATCGCCGAGGCCGAAGTCACGACGACCATCGACGAGGTCATCGCCGACTCCGCGGCCGACCAAGCCGGCATCCTCCCCGGCGACGTGCTGGTCGCGGTCGACGGCCAGCCGATCGCGGAGTGGTCCGATCTCGGAGACGCCGTGCGCGACCGCCCCTCCGAACCGGCGACCGTGACCGTCATGCGCGACGGCGTCGAACGCGATTTTCCGTTGACACTGGGCGAGGAAGTCATCAACGAGGAAACAGGGGAGAAGCGCGGCCTCGTCGGCGTGACACCCGAGCCGGACGTGCCGCCCCTGTCGATCGGCGGTGCCGTGGTCGAGGCGCCCCAATACGTCTGGGAGATTGGTTCCCGGTCGCTTGGCGCGCTCGCCGAGCGCTTCTCGCCGGCGGGCATCGGTGACTACGTCGATGCAGTGACGGGCGACGAGTCCAAGGACGACGCGCGGTTCTTGTCGCCGGTTGGCGCGGAGAACATCGCCAGCGAAGCGCTCGACGACGGTTGGATCACGTTGATGGGCTTCTTCATCTCGATCAACGTCTTCGTCGGGATGTTGAACCTGTTGCCGCTCTTGCCGTTCGACGGTGGCCACATCGCGATCGCAACCTACGAACGTATCGCGTCCGCGATCCGGCGCCGGCCGGTGCAGGTGGACGTCGAGAAGCTGTTGCCGCTCACCGCCGCAGTCGTCGCGGTGCTCGGGTTGATCTTCTTGTCGAGCCTGTTCCTCGACATCACCCGTCCCATCGAAGATCCCTTCTAGGACGGGTCTACGCTGATCGTGTGATCGAACGACGGCGCACGCGCCAGTTGATGGTCGGGTCAGTTCCCGTCGGCGGCGACGCGCCGATCGCGGTGCAGTCGATGACGACGACGAAGACCGCCGACGTCGACGGCACGCTCGCCCAGATCTACGCCCTGGCCGCCGGGGGCGCCGACATCGTCCGGTGCACGTGCAACGAAGAGGAAGCCGCCGTTGGCCTCGCGCAGATCGTGCCCCGCTCGCCGGTGCCGATCGTCGCCGACATCCACTTCCAGCACAAGCTTGCGCTCGCCGCGATCGAAGCCGGCGTGCAGGCGTTGCGGTTGAACCCGGGCAACATCCGCAAGGCCGACCACATCAAGCTCGTCGCCCGCGAAGCGAAGGATCGAGGGCTGCCAATCCGTATCGGCGTCAACGCGGGTTCGCTCGATCCCGCGATGGCGGAGGCGCACGGTGGCATCACTCCCGAGGCGCTGGTCGCATCGGCGATGCACGAGTTGAACCTTTTTCGCGAGGTCGACTTCGAGGACGTGAAGATCTCGGTGAAGGCGTCGAACGTGGTGTTGATGATCGACGCGTATCGTCTGCTTGCCGATACGACCGACCACCCGCTGCATCTCGGCGTCACCGAAGCGGGTCCGTTGCCGCAAGGGCTCGTGAAGTCGGTCGCCGGTATCGGTGCGCTGCTCGCCGAAGGCATCGGCGACACGATTCGCCTGTCGCTCACCGCCGACCCCGTCGAGGAGGCCAAGGGTGGCCGGGTATTGCTCGAGGCGTTGGGATTGCGCGAACGCAAGGGCCTCGACCTCATCGCGTGCCCGTCCTGCGGGCGGGCGGAGGTCGACGTGATCCGCGTCGCATCCGAGGCCCAGGCCGCGCTCGAGGAGCGCAAGATCCCGCTGCAGGTCGCAGTCATGGGATGCGTGGTGAACGGGCCCGGCGAGGCGCGTGAAGCCGATCTCGGCATCGCGGCCGGCCGCGGCAAGGGGCATCTCTTCGTGCGCGGGCAAGTCGTGCGCGTCGTGCCCGAAGCGGAGATGGTGGCGGCGCTCGTCGACGAGGCCGAACGGATCGTCGCCGAGGGCATCGACGCGCGTCTTGCCGCCGCCGACGCCAACGCCGCCGCGATCGCGGCCGCGACTCGCGACGAGCTCCTGTTGATCCAGGGTGTCGACGCGAACGACGCGTCGGCCAAGATCGACCGGATCCGCAAGATCGCCGAGTAGTGCGTATTCGGGTCGCGTACTCCGAGTGCCGCGCGTGGCCCTAACCTGACAGGGTGGCAACCGAGGCGGTCACCAGCAGTCCGGTGGGGCGGCGCGTGTTCCTCGGACTGCTCGGCGCGGGCGCGGTGGGCGTGCTGTGGGGGGCCAAGGCCCAGGCGTGGCTCGAGACGAACGTCGGTCCGATTCTCGAGAAGGACCCGACCGGCCTCGCACAGCTCGCACCGATCGGACGCTTCCGCCTCTACACGGTCACCGGCGATTTCCCCTACCGCCAACCCGAGGAGTACCGCCTGCGCATCGGCGGGCTCGTCGACACGCCGATGGAGCTGACGTTCGACGACTTACGTGCGTACGAGCCGCTCAACCTCACGAAAGACTTCCAGTGCGTGACGGGATGGCGCGTGCAAGACGTCGAGTGGCGCGGCGTCAAGCTCGCCGACCTACTCGACGCCGCCGGCGTGCAAGACGGCGCGACCGCGTTGCAGTTCACGTCGTTCGACGGCGCGTATACCGAGAGCCTCACGCTCGAACAGGCGCGGCGAGACGACGTGATGGTCGCGTACGAGATGCTGGCCGGCGACATCTCGCGCGAACACGGTGGACCCGTACGCCTGTACGTCGCGCCGATGTACGGCTACAAGTCGATCAAGTGGCTCGACGGCATCAACCTCACCCGCACCGTGATTCCCGGCTACTGGGAGAACCTCGGCTACGACGTCGACGCGTGGATCGGCGACAGTAACGGTCGTGACGACGAGCCCGTGACGTGATTGCGCGTTTCGACCGCACCGAACGGACCGTGCACTGGGTGAATGCGACGCTGTTCTTCACAGTGATGTTCACCGGTCTCGCGCTGTACGCGGGGCCGGTGTCGACCATGGTCGGGCGGCGGGTGCTCATGAAGACCATTCATGTGTACGCCGGTATTGCGCTGCCAATCCCGATACTGCTCGGCATCGTGCTGCGTTCGGGTGCACCGTTGCGCGCGGACCTGCGGCGGCTGGCGCGTTGGGATGTCGAGGATCGGGGCTGGTGGCGTCGGGCGCGACGCGGCCGGGTTCGTCTCGGCAAGTTCAACCCCGGTCAGAAGCTGAATGCGACGTTCGTGGGCGCGACGATTGTCGTGATGCTCGCGACCGGCGCGATCTTGCGGTGGCCGGACCCGTTCGCCAACGACGTCCGCACCGGCGCGACGTTCGTGCACGACTGGTTCGCGATCGGCGTCTACCTGACGGTCGCCGGCCACATCCTGTTCGCGCTGTCCGACCGGGAGTCGCTGCGCTCGATCACGCGCGGCTGGGTTTCGGAGCACTGGGCACGTACGGAACGACCGCGTTGGTACGAGTCGGTCGCCGGTGAGGGCGGTACCGGCTCAGCGGGTGCGGCTGATCCGAGCGGACCGGTCGGCGACCTCGTCGCACGCGCGGATTAGGGGCTTCGCGAAGCTGGGCCGCGCGCACGCGAGATGCCCGTCGGCGATCTCGTGCAGCCGCGCGCCCGGGATTGCGTCGGCCATCGCTCGCTGCAGCGACGGCTGTACGCCGCGGTCTTCGGTCGTGCAGATGACGGCGGTCGGGACGTCGATCTCATTGATCCAGCGGCCGGAATAGAACGTGCTGAGCGAGTGGCCCGCTTCCAGCACCATCCGCCAGTCGTGGCGCCGCATCTCGGCGGCCACCCACGTCGGCATCATGCGGGGCGTTCCACCGAGCGCAAGCACCGGCAGGCCGGGCGCGAGCGACGCCGCGCGCGCGGCCGCCGCGACACCCAGCATCCACGACTGGTACGCGAGCCGTTGCCGAGAGACGGGCAGGAACCCGGGTGCGGTCGCGGCCAACACCAGCCCGGAAACAAGATCGCGATGGCGGCGCCACAACAGTTGCGCCACCGGACCGCCCATCGAGTAGCCGACCGCGATGACCGGACCGGTGTCGAGCTCGGCCAGCGTCGCCGCGCAGTCGTCGGCGCAGTCGGCGAGCCGGAAGATCCGACGCGTCCGCAGCCCCCGCGCGTGGCCCCGCAGGTCGGGCGCGATCACTCGGTATTTCTGCCCGAGCGGCCCGAAGACCTGGTACCAATTCATCCCGCCGCTCGCGACCCACCCATGGAGCAACAGCAGCGTCGGCGCGCCCGGCGGGCCCGGCACCTCCCGCACGAACGTCGAGCCGCGACGGCCGAGCGAGACGCGCCGACCCAACGGCAGCACCGGACCCTGGGGGTCCTGCCCGCCGTCGGTGGCGTCCCGACCCGCGGTTGCGGGGCCGGCGCCGGGGCCTCTGGCTGTCACCGTCACCTCTCGATGCTGACACATTCGTCAGGTCAAATGGAGGCATCCCCTGGTGACATCCGCCTCAACCGCCCGCATGCGCCTCGCGTGAGCAGGCAAAACAGTCCACTCGGTACGGCAGCTCGAGCGTCTCCCGGCCGCGCGTCTGGGGATGTCCGGTGGCGATGGCACGGACCTCGCCGAGCACCGCCCGCCGCTGCGCGTCGGGCAATACGGCGACGTGGCTCACCGACGCGACCCGCCGGACGACATCTTCGGGCGTGAGCGTCTGCGAATGCGTGAACTGCGCGACTTCCATCGGCGTGAAGCCCGCGATGTCGCGCGCGCTGTCGCGCCACTGCTCATGATCGCGCCACGGCGCGCGCTTCTCGACGCGGTCCATGATCGTCCAGATCTCGTCGACCCAGCCGACGGTGCGGTCGCGCGCGTTCCACACCATGCCGACGCCGCCGCCGGGTCGCACGACCCGTCGCAGTTCCGCGCCGGCGCGAGCCGGGTCGAACCAGTGCCACGCTTGCGCGACGATGACGGCGTCGAGCGCGGCCGCGACAAACGGCAGCGCTTCGGCCGTGCTTGCGGCGAGTGCCGTGTCCGGGAGCACGGCGCGGAACTGCGCGCGCATGCCGGCGACGGGTTCGACGGCAATGAGCGCCGCACCGGTCGACAGGAGCAGGCGCGTGAACTTTCCCGTGCCGGCCGCGAGATCACACACGCGCCGTCCCGGCCCGATCCGAAGGTGCGTGACGAGCCAGTCGACCGCTTCCGGCGGATACCCGGGACGGGCTGCCTCGTAGTCGGCCGCGTTGCCAAACCCCGCCTGCGCGACTTCGTGCACCACGTGTTTGGACGCTAACCGGGGTCCTGACCCCGGCGCCGGACCAAATACGTGGCTACTGCGCGGGGCCGAGAATCATGCCGCCGGCGAGGGTGTCGTTGGTCGTCTCGTCGACGAGGACGAACGAGCCGGTGGCGCGGTTGCGGCGGTACTCGTCGAAGAACAGCGGCTGCGTGGTACGCAACGTCACCCGCCCGATCTCGTTCAGGCCCAGCGACGGCGCGGCCTCGTCGCGGTGCAGCGTGTTCACGTCGAGTCGGTAGTGCAGATCGGTGACGAGCGCGCGTGCCCATTTCGACGTCTGCTTGATCGCGAACTTCCCGCCGGCGGCGAGCTGAGCGCGGTCGCTGAACCAGCACACCATGGCGTCGACGTCCTGGCCGACGTGCGGGCGGTTGTGGGGCCGGCAGATCATGTCACCCCGACCGATGTCGATGTCGTTCGCGAGGCGGATGGTCACCGACATCGGCGGGACCGCCTCGTCGAGGGGTCCGTCTGCGGTATCGATCGCCTCGATCGTCGACGTGAACCCCGATGGCAGCACGACCACTTCGTCGCCGCGCTTGTACGTGCCGCTGGCGACTTGACCGGCGTAGCCGCGGTAGTCGTGAAACTTGTCGTCACGCGGGCGGATCACGTACTGCACCGGGAAACGGCAGTCGATGAAGTTGCGGTCGGACGCGATGTGCACTGATTCGAGGTGGTGGAGCAGCGCGGCGCCGTCGTACCACGGTGTGTTGGCCGAGCGTTCGACGACGTTGTCGCCGCGCAGCGCCGAGATGGGCACGAACGACAGGTCGTGGACGTCGAGCTTCGCCGCGAACTCGCGGAACTCGTCGGTGATCGAGTCGAACACGGCTTGGTCGTAGTCGACGAGGTCCATCTTGTTGACGCACAGCACGAGGTGGGGGACGCCGAGCAGCGACGCGAGGAACGCGTGCCGGCGGGACTGCTCGACGATACCGTTGCGCGCGTCGACGAGGATCAGCGCGAGGTCGGCGGTCGACGCGCCCGTGACCATGTTGCGCGTGTACTGGATGTGCCCGGGCGTGTCGGCGATGATGAACTTGCGTTTCGGTGTCGCGAAGTACCGGTAGGCAACGTCGATCGTGATGCCCTGCTCGCGCTCGGATCGCAGCCCGTCGGTGAGCAGGGCCAGGTTCATCTCCTCGCCGCGGTCACGCGACGTGCGCTCGATCGCGTCGAGTTGGTCCTCGAAGATTTGCTTCGAGTCGAAGAGCAGGCGCCCGATCAACGTGCTCTTGCCGTCGTCGACCGAGCCGGCAGTGGCGAAGCGGAGGAGCTCCACTAGAAGTACCCCTCCCGCTTGCGGTCCTCCATGCCGTAATCGGAGATCCTGTCGTCGGCGCGGGTCGCGCCGCGCTCGGTGATCCGCGACGCCGCGACCTCCGCGATGACCTCGTCGAGCGTGGTCGCCGTCGACTCGACCGCGGCCGTGCAGCTCGCGTCGCCGACCGTGCGGTATCGCACCGTGGCTTCGAAGACCTCTTCGCCATCGCTCGGCTGGAGGTACTCGGATACCGCCATCAGCATCCCGTCGCGGCGGAACACCGGCCGCCGATGCGAGAAGTAGATCGACGCGATCTCGATTTGCTCGTCGGCGATGTACTGCCAGATGTCGAGCTCGGTCCAGTTCGAGAGCGGGAACACGCGGATGTGCTCGCCCTTGCGGTGCCTGCCGTTGTAGAGGCTCCACAGCTCGGGCCGCTGGTTCTTCGGATCCCACTGGCCGAAGTCGTCACGGAACGAGAAGAACCGCTCCTTCGCGCGCGCCCGTTCCTCGTCGCGCCGCGCGCCACCGAGCACGGCGTCGAACCGATGCGTTTCGATCGCGCGCAGCAACGTCGTCGTCTGGAGCCGGTTGCGCGACGCGCGGGGACCGGTTGTTTCGACGACCCGACCCGCGTCGATATCGTTCTGGACCGACGCGACGATGAGGCGCGCGCCGATCTGTTCCACTGTCGCATCCCGAAAGTTGAGCACTTCCGAGAAGTTGTGACCGGTGTCGACGTGCATCACCGGGAACGGCAACTTCGCGGGCCAGAATGCCTTTTTGGCGACGTGCAACATCACGACGCTGTCCTTGCCGCCCGAGAACAGCAGCACCGGCCGTTCGAACTCGGCCGCGACCTCGCGCAGGAGATGCACCGACTCCGCTTCGAGCGCGTCGAGATGCGAGATCAATCGGTGCACGATGCAATCACCCGCGGGTTACGGCGAGGGCCAGCCGTGCAGGCCGCACTCGGTCTTGCCGGTCGCGGACCAGCGGCCCGAGCGGGGGTCGTCGCCGGGCGCGACCGCGCGGGTGCACGGCCAGCAGCCGATCGACGGGTAGCCCTGGCCGACCAGCGGGTGCTCGAGGAGGCCGTGGTCGCGCTTGTACGCCTCGACGTCGGCGTCGCTCCATGGCGCGAGCGGGTTCACCTTCACGATGCCACGGCCGACGTCGAGGTGCAGTATCTGCGCGTTGGCGCGCGATGGTGCTTCGGAGCGACGCACGCCGGACATCCACGCCTGCTTGCCCTGCAACGCGCGGGCGAGCGGCTCGACCTTGCGCATCGCGCAGCATTCGTCGGTGTCGATCTGCCAGAGGTCGTCGGGCGGGACGAGCGGTTCCATGATCCGGAGGTTGAGGTCGTAGCGTTCGCGTACTCGCTCGACGTACCACAGCGTCTCCGCGAAGTGGTACTGCGTGTCGAGGAACACGACTTCGATCTCGGGTGCCGCCTTCACGGCAATATCGACGAGCACGCAGTCCTGAAACGACGCCGCGAGCACGAGGCCGTCTGCGAAGCGTTCGTGCGCCCAGCGGATCGCGGCCGACGCCGGCTTGGATTCCATCTCGCGCGAGACCGCCGCAAGCTCGGCGAGGTCGATGTCGACGAGCGGCGTGTGCACGGACGGAGAATCGAGGGTCGTCATGTTGCCGCGCACTCTCCGTCACCGACGTCAGCGACGTAGGGGCCGGTCTCGTCGTAGTCGACATAGAACTCGGGGCCGACATCGGGGCTGGGGAACACGTCGAGCTCGGCCAGGCTCTTGCCGACGCCGCCGGCGCCACCCGATCGCTCGAGCCATGACGCGAACATCTCGCCCGGGTTCCGCTCCTCGTTGAAGCGCCGGACGATGCGCACGACCGCTTCCGGTGCGTTCTTGGCGGGGATCTTGGTGGCCTTCTCGCCGAACTCGACTTGCGTCTCGCCGAGGTGGCCGCCGAGCAGCATCTGGTAGCCAGGCGCGGCCCGTCCGTGCGCGCGCCGTTCGAGCCCGAAGAACCCGATGTCGCTGACGTGGTGCTGGCCGCAACTGTTGGTGCACCCGGAGATGTTCACGCGCACGCCGCCGACCTCGGCGAGCCCTTCGGCTTCGAGCGCGTCGCCGACCGCGGCCGCGAGGCCGCGTGACTGCGTGACCGCGAGGTTGCACGTGTCGGCGCCGGGGCAGCTGACGACGTCACGTGCCAGCTCGGCGCCGGGTTCGGCCATGCCGATGTCGACGAGGCGGTCGTACAGCGAACGCAGTTCGTGCTCCGCGAGATCGCGCAATGCAAGGTTCTGGCGGTTGGTGATCCGCACGTCGAGCTGAAAGTCGCGCTGGATGTCGGCGAGCGCACGGAACTGGTCGGCGGTGATGTCACCGAGGCGTGAGTACGCCATCGCGCTGATCGTTCCCCGGGCGACGCCGCGCACGACATTGGCTTCGACCCACCGATCGAACGGGTCGGTGGAGAGCAACCGAACCGGCGCATCCTTGTAGCCGACCTTCGTTGCTTCCGGCGTGCCGCCGGCGGGCGCGTCACCAACCTGCGTGACGTACTCGGGGATGCCACCCGGCCAGTCGGCGGCACCGCGCAGGAACTTGCGCTCGCGGAAGATGCGCTCGCGCAGCTCGTCGATGCCCATCGTGTCGACGAGCCACTTCATGCGGGCCCGGATCTTGTTGTCGCGGTTGCCGTAGTGGTCGAAGGTCCGTACGCACGCGTAGATGGTCGCCAGGAGGTCTTCCTTGGCGGTGAAGTCCTCGAGCGCGAGCGCCGGGTGCGGGTTGGCGCCGAGCCCGCCCGCGACGAAGACGCGGAAGCCGCCTTCGGTCGAGCCGTCGTCGAGCGTGCGCGAGGTGGCGACCACGCCGATGTCGTTGAACATCGCTTGGCCGCAGTCGGTTGCGCAGCCGGAGAAGTTGATCTTGAACTTGCGGGGCAGCCGTTGCCCGTACGGGTGGCGCAGCAAGAAGTCGGTGGTGGCTTGGGCCCACGGCGTGATGTCGAGCACTTCTTGGGGGCACGCGCCGGCGAGGTGGCAGCCCATGACGTTGCGCACCGTGTCGCCGCATGCTTCCCTCGACGTGAGGCCGACCGACGCCATCAAGCGCAGGATCTCGGGCGTCTGTTCGAGCTGGATGAAGTGGAACTGCACGTTCTGGCGCGTCGTGAGGTGGCCCCAGCCGCGCGAGTACGTGTCGGCGATGTAGGCGAACGCGTCGAGGTGCTCGGCGGTGATGCGGCCGTGCGGGATCTTGACGCGCAGCATCTGGTTGCGGCCGCCCTGGCGCTGGCCGTACACGCCGTGGTTGAGGCGGAAGACGCGGAATGTGTCCTCGTCGACGCGGCCGTCGAGGTACTCGGTCGTGGTGCGCTCGAACGTGTCGAGCTCCTCCGAGATCACCGGGTCGAGTTGTCGGGTGTGCAGTTCGCGGACGTCGATCGCCATGAAGAACCCTTTCGGGTCGGGGGCGGAGGGTGCAGAACGCGGGGCCGGAGAAAAGTTGGCGGCGCGTTCAGCGGGCCATGGCGCGACACATCTCGTCGCGCACTTCGTGCTGTGTGCGACCCATGGAGATGCTCGCGGCGCCGGACGCCCGCAGAATCATGACCTGGACTCTACGGAATTCGGCCGCAAAATGCCAGCAGAAGGGTCGGATTTCCCCCTGGGCCGCCGGTCCCATGGCCCGTGACCACAATTAGCGTACGCTAGACCACATAACGTGGCCAGGCGGAATACGGCCGGCCGACGGGCGGCGGGAAATCGGGAGCTGGTGCGGGCGGCACCGGCTCCCGGTTCGCGTCCGGGCGAGACACGGCGCGCCGCCGCATTCGCCGGCCCGCGTCGTCCCCAAAGGACAGAACACGCCGGATTCCGGCCTCCCGGGTCCCCAAAGGACAGAACAGAGACCGGGAGTAAAGCGGCTCGGCGGCGCAGAGGGTCGGCCTAGTGTCGGCGGCCATGCGGATGTCGACCCTATTCCTGCGCACGCTGCGCGACGACCCCGCCGACGCCGAGGTCGACAGCCACCGCCTCCTCGTGCGCGCGGGCTACATCCGACGGGTCGCGGCCGGCGTCTATGCCTGGCTCCCGCTCGGCCACCGGGTCCTGCGCAAGGTCGAGCAGATCGTGCGCGAGGAGATGGACCGGGCCGGTGCCCAGGAGTTGCTATTGCCGATCATCCAGCCGCTCGAGCTGTGGCAGCGCACCGGCCGCGACGCCGCCTACGGCCCCCTCATGTTCCGACTCGAGGACCGCAAGGAGACTGGGTTTGCGCTCGCGCCGACGGCCGAGGAGGTCGTGACTGCCCTCGTCGCGCAGGAATACACGTCGTACCGCGACCTTCCCGTGAATCTGTACCAGATCCACTGGAAGTACCGCGACGAGCTGCGCCCGCGCTTCGGGCTCCTGCGCGGCCGCGAGTTCCTCATGAAGGACGCATACTCGTTCGACGCTGATGTCCAGGGGCTGCGCGCGAGCTACAAGGCGATGTACGACGCCTACCACCGTGTCTTCGAGCGGTGCGGGCTCACATTCCGCCCGGTCGAGGCGCAGGCCGGTGAGATGGGCGGAGACGTCAACCACGAGTTCATGGCCGTCGCGGCCGTCGGAGAAGACGACTTCGTGTGGTGCACCTCTTGCGAATACGCCGCGAATATCGAAGCGGCGCGGCGGGGCGCGCCGCCATCGCCGAACGGCAACGTGGATGCGCCACCCATGGAAAAGGTGCACACGCCCGACCGCCCCGGTATCGCGGGTGTCGCGGAGTTCTTCGGCACCGAACATGGCGCGATGTTGAAATGCATCGCGTTCGACGTCGAAGGCGAGCTCGGCCTCGCGCTCGTCCCCGGCGACCGCGAGGTGAACGAGTATGCACTCGCGGCGGCGCTAAGACCGCGACCGGTTCGCGTGTACGGCGACGCCGACTTCGAGGCGCATCCCGAGCTGCCGAAGGGGTACATCGGGCCGCACTATGCGCACGCGTCCGTCGTGATCGCCGACCCGGCGGTCGGCGCGCCCCACGCGTGGATCACCGGCGCCAACGAGCCGGACTATCACGTGCGCGGCTGCGTGCTCGGCCGCGACTTCACAGTGGGCGCGTGGGCCGACCTCGTCGCGATCGTCTCGGGTGACCCGTGTCCGCGCTGCGGCTCGCCGCTGTCGGTGAACCGCGGCATCGAGGTCGGCCACGTATTCCAGCTCGGGAGCAAGTACGCCGGGGCGCTCGACGCGCGTTACACCGACGAGAAGGGTGCCCAGCACCCGATGGTGATGGGGTGCTACGGCGTCGGCGTTTCCCGTGTGGTCGCGGCCGCGGCCGAGGAGTTTCATGACGAGCACGGGCTGTCGTGGCCGCCCGCGCTGGCGCCGTACGACGTGCACCTGATCGCCGTGCCAGGCCGGGGCGAGCAGGCATCGGCGGTCGTCGCCGAAGCCGAACGGATCTACCGCGAGTTGCAAGCGCGCGGACTGGATGTGCTGTTCGACGACCGCGACGTGAGTCCCGGCGTGAAGTTCGCAGATGCCGATCTCATCGGTCTGCCGGTGCAGTTCGTCGTGGGCGGGAAGGGACTCGCGCGCGGTGTTGTCGAGCGAAAGACGCGCGCGACCGGCGCGCGTGACGACGTCCCGCTCGATCAGCTCTAAAGCCGAGGTCTCATGAAGCTGCCCGTCATGCCCCCGGTCGATCCGATGCTGGCGAAGCTCACCCGCGAGCTCCCTCCCGAGGGCGCGGTGCTCTACGAACCGAAGTGGGACGGCTTCCGGTGCATCGTGTTCCGCGACGGCGATGAGCTCGATCTCCAGAGCCGCAACTCGAAGCCGCTGCTGCGCTACTTCCCGGAGCTGCGCGAGCCCTTGCTCGGGCAGCTCCCCGACCGTGTCGTCGTCGACGGCGAGCTCGTCGTGGCGAACGAGCGCGGCCTCGACTTCGACGCGCTGCAGCTGCGTCAGCATCCGGCCGAGTCGCGTGTGCGCAAGCTCGCGGCGGAAGTCCCCGCGTCATTCGTCGCGTTCGACGTGCTCGCCGTCGGGGACGAGAACCTCTGCGACTCGCCGCTGCACGAACGGCGCGCCCGCCTCGAACGCATGCTCGTTGACGCGACGCCGCCGATCCATCTGACGCCGGCGACGCTCGAGCGGGACACTGCGGCGGACTGGTTCGCGCGTTTCGAAGGCGCCGGTTTCGACGGTGTCGTCGCCAAGCAGCTCGCGGATCCGTATAAGCCCGGGCAGCGCACGATGCTCAAGGTCAAGCACGAGCGCACCGCGGATTGCGTCGTCGCGGGATTTCGCGTGCACAAGGACGGCAAGGGTGTCGGCAGTCTCCTGTGCGGTCTCTACGACGACGAGGCCACGCTCCATCACGTGGGCGTCGCCAGCGGCATGGCCGCGCCGGTGCGCGCGCAGCTCCTCGACGAGGTCGAGCCGCTGCGCGCGGACGCGCTCGTTGGCCATCCGTGGGAGGAGTGGGCGACCGCGTTCGACGCGGCCGGCAACCAGCGGATGCCCGGCGGCCCGTCGCGCTGGAACGCCGACCAGGATCTGTCGTGGGAACCGCTGCGCATCGAACGCGTCGTCGAGGTCGCGTACGAAGGGCTGCTGAACGGCCGCTTCCGCCACAACGGGAGGTTCCGCCGCTGGCGGCCCGACAAGAATCCCGCCGAGTGCACCTACGGCCAACTCGAAACCATCGCCCCGGTCGAGTTGCGCGAGCTGTTCGGGCGTTAGCTCCCATGGCCCCTGGCGGGGCCGCTCTCGGGCGATGAGAATCGGGTGTGGTCGGCCCGGGCAGACGTGGTGCTTCTATGGCGCATGGAGCCCGTCGTTGGCTTGACGCGGAGGTCTCGGGCGCTCCGTCTTGTTGCTTCGAGCACGAACCTCAGTCTCTTTGTGACGAGATCTCTATCCGGTCCGACGCAGTGTTTTCGCGATCGGAAGGAGCTCGAGATGAAGGT
>JBQTGT010000025.1:0-9944 GCA_052390615.1 Actinomycetota bacterium | reverse complement strand
TTATGCGGGTGATCGTGTCAAGCATCGAGTGGAGAACGGTCATGAGGCGGCTTCGTCGATGCGGGTGAGGAGGCCGTCGAAGATCTTCTGACGGCCGACCTGTCCCTTGTCGGCAGCGTCGTCGCGTTGGCGTTGGAGGGTGGGGCGGAACTCGATTGTGGTGACGAAGAACGTGCAGCTCTCGCAAATCGATTCGAAGTGGCAGTCCATCTCGATGGGTCGTGCGCAGTAGCCGTTGCCGAGCATGCGGCGGTGCATCTCGGCGCGGAGCTTGCGCATCTCGGTGCCTTCGTCGTCGGCGCCGAGTTGGCGGGGTTGGTCGTAGAGCGCTTCGACTTTCTCGGTGACCGCGAAGTACTCCTCGGCGACGGTCTTGTCGGCGATACGCGCGTAGATCATGGTCATGGCGAGGGTCTTGTGACCCAAGAGCGCGGCGATGGCGTCGAGGCTCATGCCGCGGTTGATGGCCTGGGTGGCGAGGGTGTGGCGGAGTTGGTGGGCGGTGACGTGGCCGATGCCGGCCGCGGTGGCTTGGTCGTGGAGGATCTGGCTCACCCGGTAGCCGGTGAGCGGACGGTTCCGTTCGATGAGGAGACGGTCGGAGCGCACGCCGGCAGGCCTGTGGTCGGCGACCCAGTCATCGAGCAGTTCTTTGAGTTGCGGATGCAGCGGGATGTAGCGGTCGTTGTGGAGCTTGCCGAGGGGGATCCGCAGCCAGAACGCGGAGCCGATCTGCACGACGGCGTCGATGGTGAGCTCGAGCAGCTCACCGCGGCGGATGCCGGTGCGGGCGAGCAGTTCGGTGACGAGTCGCGAGAGCGGGTCGGTGTCGGCGCGGGCCGCGCGCAGAAGTTTCGCGGCGGTAGCGTCGTCGAGGAACCTGGGCAGCGGCTTGTCGACGATCGGTAGGTCGCCGGCAAAGATCAGCGGCCGCCGCGGCGAGTTCGGATAGCCCCACTCGGTGATGCGGTCGAAGAAGCAGTGCAAGTTTATGAGTTGTTCCTTGATCGATGTGCGCGACAGCGGCTTGCCGGTCCGGCTGCTCGAGTGGGTGGCCAGCCACGCCTTGAAGGCCTCGATGTGATGGCGATCCAGATCCGCGCAACTGGCGACGTCGGGATGATGCTCGGCCAGCCAGATCCCGAAAACGCGCAGGTGCTGTTCGATGTGTTTGACCGTCGCGGGGCGCAGGCTGACGGTGACCTGTTCGACGTAACGGTGGGCGGACTAGGCGGGCGCGACGACGGTCCATCCAGTGACCGACACCGGCTGGCGTCTCGCTGGGCGGCGGTGACTGTCGAGCCGGCCGGCGTGGAACAGCGTGAGCCGAAGGCGATGAAAGATCGAGGCCATGTTCCGGCCCGACTCGGGCTTGCCCCGGGCGACGTAGGCGTCGACGACGGCACCGCATGCGAAGTCGAACTCGTGGTCGCCGACACGATCGGGCGGGACGCCGGTGACCGCGGTGATCATTGCCAGCGTGTTCCACTGCAACGCGACATCGCCGTGCCGGACGCCGAGCCGCTCGCACATCTCGACGAACCATGCGTGCACGTCAGCGCCGAACGTTCGAGCGGCGGTTCCCAACCGGAGATAGACGCGGCCGAACACGTCCGCGTCGACAGTGAGCTGGCCGGTGACCATCAGCCACGACGCGAACGACCGGGCCTTGCGAATCGCGTCGAGTTGGCGGGACCGGCTCATGTGTTCCCAGCCACCGGCGCGCTCGACCTTGGTGCAGAAGGTGCGGGCGGCTTGCATCGTGGAGCGACCGGTCTTGCGTCCCGCGGCGCGCATCGCCGCCTGGTAGTCGGCAACCAGGTCGACGTGTTCGGCTGCGAGCGCGACCGCGGCCGGCATCACCCTCCCCCCATCGCCTGGGCGTCGATCGCCTCGATCGCTCGCCGGTATTCGCCGGCGAGCCAGTCGTTGGCCAGATGCAGATAGATGCGGGTCGATTCGATCGAGCGGTGCCCGGCCTGAGCCTGGATCGCTTCGAGGGCCATGCCCGCCTCGCGCAGGCGCGTGAAGCAGGTGTGGCGCAACTGATGACACGTGAGCCGTTCGATCCCGGCCCGCCGACGCGCACCCGCGACGATCTCGTCCAGGCCGGCAGAGCTGAGTCGCTGGCCCCGTCGTTGGCCTTTCAGCACGACGAACAGCGCGTCGGTTGCCGACTCGCGCGGCCGCTCCGTCTCGAGATACGCGCCGACCTCGGTGAAGAAACGGTTCGAGATCGGCACGATCCGCTGATGGCCACCCTTGCCTTCGGCGACGAACACGCGTTTCTCGCCGGGCTGCAGGTCCGCGAGACGCACACCGAGCACCTCGCAGCGACGCAAGCCGCCCAACAGCATCGCGTCGATCATCGCCCGATCCCGTTGCGTGCGCAGCGCGGCGACGAACATGTTCGCTTCGTCCAGGTCGATGACCCGCGGCAACGTGCGCGGCGCGCGGATCAACGGCACGCCCCGAACCGCGCGTTGGCCCGGCCGACGCAACGACAGGCCTCGCGGCACTGGGTTGCGCGTCACGCCCGCGTCGCCGCGCACGATCAGATACTCATAGAACCCAGCGATCGTGGCGAGCCGCCGTTTGATCGTGCGCGCCGACAGTCCCGTCTCGCCGTCCTCGATCCGCACCACCGTGCCGCCACGACGCGGCGCGCGTTGCGCCTTGATGAACGCGAGCACATCGGCGGTCACGACATCGGCGGGGTCCTTGCCGACGATCGAGAAGAACACCTTCAAGTCGAACACGGTCGCCAGCACCGTGTTCCACCGAGCCCGTGCCGTCACCAGCTCGACATAGGAGTCCACCAGCCGATGGCCGAGCCGGATCACGCCGCGGCTGTCGTCACCTCCCAGACCGCGGACGATGCACGGCACGAACGCCATCTCACCCATCCTGATCGCCGGCGAGGAACAGGCGGTGGATCACCCGCATATCGTGACTGCTCGCGGATCCGTTCGAGCTCGGCGCGCAGCACCGCGACATCGACGATCTTTTCGAGGTGCGGGAACTCGGCCTTGACGTGACCGAACAGCGTCTCGATCCACGCCTGATCGGTCGGGGTCCCGGGCCGGCCGAAGTGCTGCGCGATCGCGCACAACGCCATGAACTCGCGGGTGCTGCCCGAGGTCATCTGCGCGCCGTTGTCCGACACGGCCAACAAGATCGGTCGTTCGTCGTCGTCGACGGTGATGTCGATCGGATCATCGAGACGCGCTTCGATCTGAGCGAGCAGGCCCTCGCGTTCGAGCGCGTTGGTGAACAGCACCTGGATCTGGGTGGAGGTCTCCTCGGCGGACACGATCGTGTCGATCCACTTGCGGGAGATCATGTCCTCGACCACGCTCACCGAGGCTCCTTTCGTCGCGGTGAAGTGCGTCGTGTCGTAGATCCACATCTCGTTCGGCGCGTAGGTGCACCAGTCCGGCCACGGGGTCTTCGTCGAGGTCCCCTTTCGCTTCGGGGCTCGCAATACGAGGCCGTGAGCAGCCAGGACGCGCCGCACCGAGCTGGGCGACACCCAGATCCGGCCGAGGTAGCTGCCCCGGTGTGCGAGCTTGCGATGCGACCGATCGATCTCGGCCACTCATCGAAGAGCCGGACGATCTCGGCGGCTTCGTCGTCGAGAAGTCCGTGCACCGGACCGCCACCCGCGACGCGATCGTCGAGTCGGCCGAGTTGCCAACGACCAACCCACCGATACGCCCGCGACTCCTTCAGCTCGAGCAGCCGACAGACACGGCGATGGTCCCAGCCCTCCTTGACCGCTTGGCCGATCATGCCCAACAAGATCGTCTTGGTGGCCGCGTCGACCCGGCGTGGGATCGGGCCACTCAGTCCCAGCGCCCTTTTCCCTCGATCAACATGAGCCGCACGCCCATCTCTTTGAGCGCCTCGCTCAACCGAGCGACCTCGGCGCGGGCCTCGACCAGTTCGGGATCGATCCCGTTGGCCTTCACGCCCGGCCGCGATTGCGCGAGCGCGTCGAGCGCACCCTGCTTGGCGACCATGCGGAGCTTCATCACCGTCGAGCGGTCCACACCCGAGCGATCCGCGGCCTCGCTGATCGTGATCTCGCCTCGCAACAGCCCCAGCCAGATCTCGTACTTCTCGATCGGCGTCAGGAACCGTTTCCGGCGCCGACCCGCACGGTCCGTACCACGTCCCTCGATACCCATGACCACATCCTCTCCGACAGGGCCGAACCCCCACCGGATGCGGACTAATCAAACCCGCGATCTGTGGCCTTGAGTCAGACGCAAACCACGACCGTGACGACAGCGCCTCGACTGGGATGTTGCAGTTTCTCGATGGTTCCGTGCGAAAGGCATGGCGACTGACGGTGACGTTGGCGCCGGTACCGATCGGCACGTATACGCCGTCGTGAGTAGCGAACCAGTCGCTCGGCACCGAAACGTCGATCGTCGCCGTCGGCACGGACAGGCTGACCGGCGGCGTATCCGGACGCCGTCCGGGACGCGCCGTCGAGTCCGTCCGGTGCGGCAGCGTCCAGGTCGCAGTCCACGCGGATCGCTTCCGTTCGCCGGGACCGCTCAAGTTGTAGGGACGGACGTAGGGATGCCCACGGATGTCCGCCGAGCCGCGCGACCCTGCTCGATTAGGGAATGTGCAGGCCGGAGATACTTCGGGCCACTACCAGGCGCTGAATCTCCGAGGTGCCTTCGAAGATCGTGTAGATCAGCGACCTTCGTTCGTTGAGTACCGCGACGTGTCGTGACCTCGGCGTTCGCGTTCGCTGCGTCCGCCTGATGTCGGCCTTACCGCCGAGTAGTAGGGATGACAGTAGGGATGGCTATAGCCGCGGTTCGCCGCCGGCACTGGGGCCTGTCGGCGGCGTGACCTCGCATCGCCAATTCCTTCACCACGTCAAGCTGCGAACCGGCCTCGCCGCTCATGACGCGATCTCGCTGCGTCTCGGTGAGCTCACAGCGGAGCAGTCGCTGCTTTCGGTTGACCGGAGGATCGAAGTCGCACCGCGAGCGTCGCGATCGCTACAGCGGCTCGATTCGGAGCGACTGAATGACTGACTCGAGCGCGCCAATCGTGTCCGGCGAGGCGTCGCTTCCGAGAGCCACGTATGCCAAGAAGTACCTGCCGACCTCGGTGAACTCGAAAACGCCGAGGCGGAACGCGGGCACGCTCTCGTCGAGGCAGCGCGGATGCAGGCCATCATCGGGCTCCAGGGTCAGGAACTCTTCGAGCGACGGTCTGGTGCGGTTGCTGCCCTGCTCCGGACCGACCTCGACGACCGAGAAGACGGCCCCATCAACCCCGATCGAGGACAAGGCCGCGACTGGGATGTTGCAGTTCCTCGATGGTTCAGCGCGAAAGGCATGGCTGCTGACGGTGACGTTGGCGCCGGTACCGATCGGCACGTACACCGCTTCGTGGGCCACAGACCACTCGGTCGGAACCTCGATGTCGATCGTCGCGGTCGGCGCGTTCACGCTGACCGGCGGCGCGTCATCGATCGTCGTTGACGTAGTCGACGTGGCCGGAAGTTGCGTCGTCTCCGGCGAACCTTCGGGAGTGACTGCCGCCAGTGGGTTTTCGCCAGGGTCGTTGCCCGTGTCGGCGGCGAACACGGCAAAGCCAGTAGCGACAATGGCAACCGAGGGTAGCGACATCCACAGTCGGCGCCGCCGGCGGCGCGCGACCCCCTTGCGCCACACTCGATCAATCGTCTCGCGATCAGTCTCACTGACGTTTGACATCTTGAGCCTCCATCCGCACCCCGAGTAGTCGACGGCCCGCAGCGACGCCACGCCGTGATCGTGACTTCACGGTCGCCTCCGGCGAGTCCAGCAGCGCCGCGGTCTCGGCCACAGAACAACCCTCGATGAACCGAAGACGCAGAACAGCTGCGACCTCGTCCGGCAGGTCTGCGAGGAGGCGGCTCACTTCGTCGCGCCGCGCCACCTCGTCGTCGAGATCCGGCGGCAACGCCTGTTGATCGCGCCGCACGTACGTCTCGAGGGATCGTCTTTCGGTCGATGCGCGGCGCCACTTGGAACGGATGAGGTTGTATGCGACGAGAAACAGCCAGGATTCCGGCGACTCGTAGCTGGACACTGTCGCCCAGCGCTCGCACGCGCGGACGAAGACCTCCTGAACAAGATCACTCGTGTCGTCGCTGCTGTCGAGTTCGAGACGCACCGCCGCGCGCAGTCGCGGTTCCCAAGCGCGGTAGAACGTGACGAAGTCATCGGGCGCAAGGCGGCCTCCGCGCGCGACACTCCGGTTGCGAGCCATCACCTACAAGGACGCACGAGCGGCGCCTCACGATCCCGGAGATCCGAAATCGTCGCCGCCCGGATGCGCCATCCGGCTTCGCGCGACAGCACCGGCCCACGACGAGCCCCAGGGCCGGGCCCTGGCATTGAGCAAGTGGATCGCGTCGTCAGCCCGCGGGCGCTCCGCACGACGAAACGACCTCATTCTCCGCTATTTGCATCAGCCGGATCTGACTGCGCGCAGCTCGCGGGGCGACGGCTCGTGTGGTGCGTCAGATGTTTGGATCTTCATTGACCTTGTCCCAGTACTCGGGATCCTCGGTGAAGTCGCCGATCTCGACCACATCCTCGCCGACGAGCACGCCGATGAACACGATGGCGCCGAACCCGGGAGCCAGGACGTGGCAGTGCCGCACCGACTCGCCGATCGACGCGCCGAGCAGATCGAAGCGTGAGAACTGGAGCGCCGCGGCGGCAAGCGGACCATTCTCGAAGTCGAGTCGGCTCGGTTGACCAGCAGCTGTACGTGTGGACCCATAGCGCGCGTCGATCTGCTCCCAAACGATGGGGCCGATCTGGACGCGGAATCTCACGCAACGGGAAGGTCGTAGCGAGCCGCGACGGCTCGAGTGAGATCGAGCGCTACGTCGGTGTCGATGTGAGCCGGCGCGATGAATGCCGCTTCGTATGGGATCGTCTCGCCGTCATCGACGATCTTCCACCCCGGTTCAGCGTGCGACAGTTCGCTCACTTGCGTCGCCGTGAGGTTCCGGAGGTCGTCGAGCACGGCTTCGACGGTCGCGAGCTCGTCGGCAGTGAACACCGACACGTCAGCCGCGCGGATGGGTACAAGCCGATGCTGCTCGTATCCGAGGAACGACGACTGCACGATCTCCGCGTCGCCGCCGCGGAGCATCGCGTCGCGCACCGGGAGCAGTCGCCGCGGCGCCGGACCCTGCGGCAGCTTCTGATACTCGGCCCCGGTGATCGGCCGTCCGGTGCGCCGCATGTGCGCGAAGTCGGCGAAGTAGAGCACCTTGTTCAGCTTCGTCGCGCCACCGGCCCGGTCATCGCGCAGCCGGTCGGCCACATACAGCATCAACTCGGCCAGCTTGCGTTCGTTGTAGGTCGGCGGAATGCCCATCGTGCTCACCTCCTCGGCGACGTTCTACCAGCGGGCTGAGACATCAACCGTCGCCGAACAGCGTGCCATCCTCGGCCGCCGAGCGGGCGCTCTTCCGCCCCTTGCCCTTGGTGCTGCCCTTCTTGGCCTTGGCATGCAGGCCGCGCCGCACCTCGTCGGCGTACCGCTCGTGATTCAGCTCGAGTAGCCGATCCAGCACTTCCACCCGCGCGGTCGGCGAAATGGTGAATCGCACGCCCTGCGGGGTGTCGTGGAACCCGTGGTCGAGTAACAGGTCGTTCCACCCGTACGCGTCCCGCACCGCGTGGTCGAGATCGACATGAAGCTCACGCAACTGCACGATGCCCGCGAACGTGTCAGCGGCGCGGTGGACACGGTTGTAGGTCTTCGTCAGCCCCTCGTCGGCGGCGTTCATCAGCTCGCGTCGATGCTCGTCGAGCGCGCGCCCCGCGTGCTCGACGGACTCAGAGTACGACGGCTGCGGAAATGTTTCGAAGCAGTCGGTCGGCGTGTAGCGAAGGTCAGTCCGCATCGTTGATGCTCGCGTGACAGCCCACCACCGGTGGAAAGCGCTGGAGAGCAGTCCGAAATGAAAGTCATCGTCGAAGGCGAAGACGACGACCATGCTCGAGAAGACCTGGTGTGTCGGCACGAACGCCGGCTGAATGACCTTGCTCGTCTGCGCGATCACTATGACTCGTTCGAAGCCTGCGATCGCGGAGTACAACGTGGTTTGACGCTCGGCGAACTGCCACCAGCGATCGCGATATGCAGATCGCCGCACCTTGTCCCGCTCGGGTTTTACGCGTCTCAGAACGATCTCGAAGCACTCCGGGTACCCCTTCGCCACTTCGACCGGCCAGTCGGAGAAATTGATGACCCAGCGGCTCGCCTGCTGGGTCGGGCTCGAATTCAGGTCTTCTCCGACGAGGTACGGAACCAGCACATTCTCGTTGCGTTGATCGCGGGCGATTAGGTCTCGTGCATCCTCGGGTTCAAGCAAGAATCCGGCGCCATGAACGATAGAGCCATAGTGGGAGAAGGGACGTGCCGCAGCGAGCTTGTGCGGATTGCCCCTAACCCTGCTGGCGCGGTCAAGTGATGGGGTGATCATCAAGACCACCTCGTCTCCGAGTACCAATGGACCAAGCCACCTATGGCGAAGCCACGTCGTTGCGACCTCCAGTGTCGCCTGGCCCGGCCAAGGCGTGCTCTTGACCGCTCGATGGATCATCCAACCCTTCGCCGTGAGCTGGTCCAGGCCCACCTCGCGCGTGTCGCCTTGCGCGATCGTGTTCGTAGCAAGGAGGCCGAATCCTCCGCTCACCTGCGCGGCGCGCAGGAAGAAATAGGTGACAAGGTCTGCGCTGCCCGGTGTTCCATCCGCGAGCCAGCGCACAAGGAACTCGCGATAGTCGATGCCGTTTCTGCCGGAAATACGCTTGCCGCCGAGAAACGGCGGGTTACCCAGCATCGTGTCAAAGCCCTCGCGATGGTGGCGTCCTGTCCCTGGTGTAAATCGACGACGGGCGTAGGTTCCTTCGAACCCTGTGAAAGCACGAAGGAGGCCTACACCCGTGTCTGTTCGAGTATCGCCCATCGAGGGCATCCGTGACGAGATCCATGAGCTGTTCGGTTCGGGCCGCCAGCTCGGCGACGTGTTGGAGGACGTCGCGCGCCTGAGCGTGCGGCTGGTGATCCAGAGCGTCTGGGAGGCCGAAGTGACGGCGTTCTTGGAACGCGACTGCTACCAGCGCCGCGATCCGGACTCGCCGACGGGGGCGCGTAACGGCTATCAGCCGCCGTCGACGATCAAGACCACGCTGGGCGCGGTGGAGGTCCGCCGCCCGAAGCTGCGGGCCACGTTGACGCCATTCGCCTCGCAGTTGTTCGGTGCGGGCGTGACCCGCACGAACGCGCTCGAGAGCCTGGTGATCGCCGGGTGGGTACGGGGCCTGTCCGACCGCGACGTCGAAGCTGCGCTCGCCGAGGCGCTGGGACCGGACGCGAGTATCTCCAAGTCGACGGTGAGCCGGATCTGTGAACGGCTCCGCGGCGAGTTCGATACCTGGAAGCAGCGCCGGCTCGACGATGTCGAGCTCGACTACTTGTTCTTGGACGGCTCGCACTTCCGCTACCACGACGGCGCGGACGCCGAACCGGTCCTGGCCGCGTGGGGGATCACCACCGCCGGCAAGCCCGTGCTCGTGGGCCTGTCGGGCGTGTCGTCGGAATCCACCGACGCGTGGGGCGACTTCCTCGCCGACTTGAAGCACCGGGGCCTGCGCTGCCCGTTGTTGGTCATCTCCGACGGCGCCCCCGGCCTGATCGCCGCCGTGCAGCTGCACTTCGGGCGGGCACGCCGCCAACGATGTGCGATCCACCGCGCCCGCATTAACCGGCCCTCCGGGGGCGGGTCAAGCATTGTGTTCCGCGCGGGCGACGCGATCGAGCTGTCGGAGGTGGCTGTCGAGCGCGTCGGCGACGCGTTGGTGTCGTGCGACTTCGTCGGTCCAGCCGCGTTGTTCGGCGTC
>JBQTGT010000024.1:0-11975 GCA_052390615.1 Actinomycetota bacterium | reverse complement strand
GCGGACTCGAACCGCCGACTTCTACGTTGCGAACGTTCCCGGACTTGCTTCGTGCATCAGGTGTTGAAGGCGGAATCGCAGGTCAGTGTTGGTTTCGGCTGACCGCCATATACCGCCATTGACCGCCAGTTTCCGCCCGTTGTGGCACGCGAGTGGCACGACTCACTCGTCCCACGGACTCAACACGCCCTCGCGCAGGATCGTGCTGACGCGGTCGACGGCTTCGCGCGCGACCTTCAACGCGTCCTCGACGTCGTCCTCGGCCGCTTCGCTCGCGGCGTCGCCGGGATATTCGAAGCGGTTGCGGTTCCGCCGCAGCCGGCTGAATGCACGAAAGCAGCGTACGGTGTCGCCGAACTGCGCGATGACAGTGTCCTGCACCGCGATGTGGCCGCCGCGACTCGTCGCCCGCAAGCCCTGCACGGCGAGCAATGAAGCCGCGCTCTTGCGCAACGCGTCGTACGCCAGCGAGTACGCGCCGCTCGTGTCCCCCACCGCCGAGATCGCCTCGGCCGATGCGACATGACGCGTCGCTTCGATCATGAGCCTGTTCGCAACATCGGTGCTCGGCTCGATCTGCTCCAGCTCCGAGGCGTCGAGCAACTCGCGCACGCGATCCGCGCCGGGCGTCCAGCTCATGACGCGTCCTTCGCATCGCCCGCGACGACGATCTCGAGCAATGGGCGCCTCGCGATCTCCTTGCGGAACGAATCGTCACCCTTGTCCCACCAGCTGCGTCGGCGGATTGTGGCGTCGACCCGACGCGCGAGTCGTCGCTCGGCCGCGGAGATGGCCTCGTCGAGCGCGTCGCGATCGGGCTGCCCGATGACGAGCACATCGATGTCGCGCGGTGCCGGCCCGCGCTCGCCGGCGTAGCGCGCGGCCCACGATCCGAAGAGATACGCGGCATCGATGCCGGGCACGTCGCGCAGCGCACCGGCAAGCACATGCCTCGGTCCGAAGGAGCGCAGCAACAGCTCGGTGAGCGGCGCCGTGAGATCTCCGCTGGGCTCGGCTCGCACCAGGCGTGTGTTGCCCTGCTTGCGGGAGCGCACCACGCCCGCCTCCTCCGCTCGCTGTACTTCCCGCTGCACGGTCGCCACGGATGCTTCGACCATCCCGGCCAGCTCGGTCAGGCTCCACTCCCGGTCCGGATCCAGCAACACCGCCGCCAGGGTCTCGGCCTGCAGCCGGGATCGCAGAATTGGGAGCAAGGGGTTAGGCCCTTCTTTCATATCACGCAATATACCTTGCTCAATACGCAACTTCCGTCGGATTCTGCGAAGGAAATGCCGTCCGAGGCGTCTCGTACAGTTCCGCAGGGACAAGACCCTGGGAGCCGGGCGAGCGGCCGCGGTATCGGGCTCGAGATCGGGTTCTGACGATGCACCACGACGAGATCGCGTTCTTGCAGACCAAGCATCCGGCGTGGATGCTCCTGCGGGCTGACCATGCTCCTTTGGTCCTCAGTTTCCTTGGTCGTGTGTTCATCGAGGCGAATGCCGGCGGCATTCCTGCCTCAACACTTGCCAGTGAACTCGACGACGAGATCTACGCGCTCAATGCTCGCCTCGGCGAGAACGCCTTTCCACGTCCTGCGCGCGCGTACCTGGATGAATGGGCGTCGCCGGAACGGGGGTGGCTGCGCAAGTACTACCCCCCTGGATCGGACGAAGCGCACTACGATCTCTCGCCCTCGGTCGAAAAGGCCGCGGCATGGGTACGCGACCTCCGCGCCCGCGAATTCATCGGTACAGAGTCGCGGTTGAACACGATCTTCGAGCTCCTGCGGCAGATGGTGTACGGAGCGGACGCGGACCCTGAACAACGCTTGGCGCGGCTGCGGCGCCAGCGCACGGAGCTCGACGGTCAAATCAGCCGAGCCGAACGCGGCGATGTCGATCTGCTCGACGCCGTCGGTCAACGCGATCGCTATCAGCAATTCGCGCGAACCGCCCGCGAACTCCTGGCCGACTTCCGCGAGGTCGAAGACAACTTTCGCCAACTCGACCGGCGTCTGCGCGCGCAGGTCACAGGCTGGACCGGCTCGAAGGGCGAGCTACTCGACGAAATCATCGGTAGCCGCACCGGCATCGCCGAATCCGATCAGGGCCGCAGCTTCCAGGCCTTCTACGATTTCTTGCTGTCGTCCGAGCGGCAGGCGGAACTCACTGAGCTGCTCCATCGTCTCGAACGAATCGACGCGATCGAAGACCGCGACACCCGACTGGCCCGCATCCACTTTGACTGGATCGATGCGAGCGAACGGACGCAGGCAACTGTCCGCTTGCTGTCGGAGCAACTGCGACGCTTCCTCGACGATCAGGTGTGGCTGGAAAACCGCCGCGTGTTCGATCTGTTACGCCGCATCGAATCGAACGCGATCCGTGTGCGGGACGTCGCATCGCCCGACGTCACCACCGTGCTCGACGACACGAAGGTGACGATTGTCCTTCCAGTGGAGCGGCCGCTGTACCACAGCGCTCGTCCGACACCGCTCGCGATTGGGCCGGTCGAGGAGGGCGACGGTTCCTTCGACGCCTCGGTTCTGCTCGATCAGATCCACGTCGACCAGGAAGAACTCCTCTACAAGGTGCTCGTGGCGTTGGAAACACGCTCGCAGGTGGCGCTGGAGGAAGTCGTCGCCCGCGAACCGCTGCGACACGGTCTCGCCGAGCTCATCGGCTACCTGTCGTTACGCGAGCCTGGGCTCGCCGTCGTCTTCGACAACGACGGTCGCGCGCAGGTCGCCTGGGCCGGCGATCACGGCGAGCGCATCGCCGACCTCCCGCGAGTCACGTTCAGCCAGACAGGGTCGGAGGCGCCATGACCACGGTGAACGCGCAGAGAACGGAGGGCCCGTCGGACCTGTCGCGCGTGTTGGTGCAACTGTTCAAGGGACCGGTTTACCTGGACACACACGAGAAGGTCTGGGACGCGTTGAGCAAGCTGCGACCACCCGTGAACGACTACGTGGGCGTGCTCGGTCTGCAACTCGTCGTCGACGAGAGTGAGGGATACGCGTTCCTCCGAAGTCGCCCCGTCTCCCCCGACGCGGAAGCGGAGGCGCCTCGGTTAGTGGCCCGTCGCTCGTTGTCCTTCCATCTGAGCTTGTTGCTCGCGTTGCTCCGGAAGCGGCTCGCGGAGTTCGACGCGTCGAGCTCCGACAGCCGCCTCGTGATGAGCCGCGAAAACATCGTCGAGATGCTGCGCGTGTTCATGCCGGAGACAAGCAACGATGCGCGACTCGTCGACAACATCGACGGCCACATCACCAAGGCCGTCGAGCTGGGGTTTCTCCGCCGCTTGCCGGGTGATACCGATCAGTTCGAGGTGCGCAGGATCTTGAAGGCGTTCGTCGATGGCCAATGGCTGCATGAGTTCGATCAACGGCTCGACGAGTACCTCGTCGAGTTCAGCCGCGGCCAACGATGATGGAGCGCTTGTTCGATACGTCGACCGCGGCGACGCCCAAGTCTGCCGCATTACCGGGATGCCGACTCCGGCGCCTCGAGGTCTTCAACTGGGGAACGTTCGACCAGAAGGTGTGGACTTTCGACGTCGACGGCCGCAACGCGCTGCTGACGGGGGACATCGGC
Organism: Actinomycetota bacterium; assembly: GCA_052390615.1. Lineage (GTDB taxonomy): Bacteria > Actinomycetota > Acidimicrobiia > IMCC26256 > PALSA-610 > JBQTGT01. The sequence continues at coordinate 8,376 of JBQTGT010000024.1, read as the reverse complement.
TCGGGCAAGTCGACGCTCGTCGACGCGATTACAACACTGTTGCTCCCGGCTCACCGGATCTCGTACAACAAGGCAGCCGGCGCCGATACACGCGAACGCGACCTGCGGTCATACGTCTTCGGCTACTACAAATCGGAGCGCAACGAGACGACCGGCACGTCCCGCCCCGTCGCTTTGCGCGACACCAGCAGCTATTCGGTAGTTCTCGGCGTGTTCGCCAACGCCGGCTACGGCGAGACGGTCACAGTCGCGCAGGTTTTCCAGGCGCGCGACCCGAGTCAGGGACAACCCGACCGGTTCTACGTCGTCGCCGACGGCGAGCTCTCGATCGCCAAGGACTTCTCCGACTTCGGCTCCGAAATCGTCGCCCTGCGTCGCAAGCTGCGCGCGTGTGACGCCCGGCTGTACGACACGTTCCCAGACTATGGGAAGGACTTCCGCCGGCGGCTCGGCATCGAGTCGGAGCAGGCCATGGACTTATTCCTTCAAACCGTCTCGATGAAGGCAGTCGACAACCTGAACGACTTCGTGCGCGTCCACATGCTCGAGCCGTTCGACACGAAGGTACGCATCGAATCGCTCGTCGACCACTTCGACAATCTGACCCGCGCGCACGACGCAGTGCTGCGTGCACGCGCACAGCTCGACCTGCTGGAACCGCTCGTCGGCGACCTCGACACGTACGATGCCCGGAGCGTCGACATCCAGGCGCTCGATCACCTCCACGGCGCGCTGCCGTATTACTTCGCGCAGCAAACGAGGTCGTTGCTCGAAGTGGAACTCGAGCGCCTGGCTGCTCGGATAAGCGAGCTCGACCGCGAGATCGCCGACGCGAACGTCGAGACCGACGAATGGCGCGCCGTCGACGCGCAGCTCAACGTGCAGATCGCGGGGTGTGGCGGCGACCGGTTGGCCGCAATCGAGACCTCGATCAAGCAGCATGAGCAGGAACAGCCGCGGCGCCGGAAGAAGTTTGACCGTTTCAACGAATTGCTTCGGGAAGCCGGACTCGACGAGGTGACCGTCGCCGAGCAGTTCAACGCCACCCGCGCTCGCCTCGAGCACCGCGACACCGAGTTACAAGATCGAATCCGCGAGCTGGACAACGAGCTGACTGAGCGCCGTCACGAATTGCGTACTCTCGACGACGAAGCGATGTCGGTCAATGCCGAGCTCCGCAGCCTCGAATCGCGCCAGAGCAACATTCCCCGCCGCAGCCTCGAGCTGCGCGACGCCTTGTGCGGCGAGCTCGGGATCGACGCCGCGGCGCTGCCGTATGTGGGTGAGTTGATCCAGGTGCGTGCGGATGCCCGCGACTGGGAGGGCGCGGCGGAACGTGTGTTGCGCGGCTTTGCGCTCTCGCTGCTCGTGCACGACACGCACTACGACCAGGTTGCCGCCTGGATCGATGCCCGACACTTGTCCGCGCGCGCCGTGTACTTCCGGGTCCCGGCGCGATCTGCGCCCGTCGTCCGATCGGACAAGAGCGCCGCGCAACCAGTGCTGCGCGATGTGCTGAAAATCAAACCGGGCTCGGAGTTCACGGCCTGGCTGGCGTCCGAGCTCGATCGGCGCGCGAACCATCTCTGCGTCGACTCCGTCGCCGAGCTGCGCGGCGCGGAGAAGGCCGTGACGCGCAACGGTCAGATCAAAGACAAGAACCGTCACGAGAAAGATGACCGGCACCGCGTCGACGACAGGCGTGAATACGTGCTCGGTTGGACCAACGAGCAGAAGATCGACGCGCTCGTCGCTCACGCCACCAGGCTCCAAGCCACGCTGGCGATGCTGCACACCACGGTCAACGAAGCCGAAGGCAACCGAAAGGCCGTTGACGAGCAGCTGAAGAAGCTCTTCGGTCTGAGGGAGCAGACGAACTGGGACGAACTCGACTGGCAGGCCCTCGTCGCGCGCATCAGCGAGTTGCGCGCCGAGGAGCAGCGGATCCGGTCGTCCTCGAACGAGCTGGACGCGCTGTCGAACGAACGCGACGATGTCCAGGGCGAGCTTACGACCTTGCAGAAGAAGCTCGACGCGCTCCAGCGGGAGCGGGGCGGCGCAGAGACCGAGCAGAAAACCGCGGAATCGCAGCTCACCAGCGTCGACCGGCTACTCACGGAGGGCGCAGCGGCGACAGCTGCAACTGAATGGTTCGCGTCCATCGACGAGTTCATGTCGACCGCAACGAATGCCGCGATCACAGACCTCTCGAGCGTGCGCGACGCGCAGGAGTCCGTGAACGAGACAATCCGCGCGCGCAAGGACGAGCTGATGTCCAAGCAGAGTTCGCTTGGCATCCGCGTCGTCAGGGCGATGGGGGCGTTCCGCGTCGCGTATCCGCAAGAGACGGCCGAACTCGACGATTCACTCGCGTCTGCCGTCGAGTACCGAACGCTGCACGCGCGGGTCGCAACCGACGATCTTCCCCGCTTCGAGCACGAGTTCAAGCAGTACCTGAACCAGAATACGATCCGCGAGATCGCGGGCTTCTCTGCCCAGCTCAACAAGCAAGAGGAGCTAATCCGTGAACGCGTCGAAACGATCAACGAGTCTCTGCGGAGAATCGACTACAACGATGACCGCTACATACGCCTCGTCCCGGATCGCACACCCAACACCGAGATCCGCGAGTTCCGAGAGGAGCTGCGCGGCTGCACCGACAACATCATCGGCACGGATGACTCCGATCAGTACTCGGAGCAGCGGTTCCTCCAGGTGAAACACATCATCGATCGCTTCAAGGGCCGCGAGGGCAGCGTCGACCAAGACCGCAACTGGATGCGCCGGGTCACCGACGTCCGGCAATGGTTCGTCTTCTCCGCCTCCGAGCGCTGGCGCAGCAACGACAGCGAGTACGAGCACTACACCGACTCTGCCGGCAAGTCCGGCGGTCAGAAGGAGAAGCTCGCCTACACGATCCTCGCCGCGTCGCTCGCCTACCAGTTCAGGCTTGACTTCGGCACAACGCGTTCGAAGGCGTTCCGGTTCGTCGCTATCGACGAAGCCTTCGGTCGTGGCTCCGAGGTCTCCACGCGCTACGCCTTGAACCTGTTCACGAGCCTCGGCCTGCAGCTGCTCATCGTGACGCCGCTACAGAAGATCCATGTAATCGAGCCGCACGTGTCGGCGGTTGGCTTCGTCGACAACCTCAACGGCAGCTACTCGCGGCTCCAGTGCCTCACGGTTGAGGAGTACCGCCGTCGGCGTCGCCAGCACAACACCGGATGACAACACCGAGCTGGACCCGCGTCGACGAGATCGTCGCCGTGCTGCGCAGGCGCTGGAACAGCGGACGGTATCTGCGGGACCACGCGAGCGGCACGGAGTGGAAACCCGTCACGTTGCCGGTACGCGCCCCAACGGCCACCGAGCTCCGCGATCACCTCGACGAAGGAGTGCGGTGGGCGGAACGGTTCCAGCGCGACAGCCGAACCACCGATGGGCTCCCGCGGTTCGCGATCGAGACACGCACGGTCCAGGGCAAGGGCCTGGGCATCAACAATGTCCCGGCCCGCATCCGCATTGACACCTTCGACGGACTCTGCGCGCTTCTCGGCACCGGCAGCGACGTACGAGCGCTCGACAGGCTCATCGAACAGACCCGCGACAAGGCGCCCGAGTCGCTGGTCTGGGTAACGGGCAACCCGCTCGTCGCCATCGCGCACCACGAGATCTGGACCACCATGCTCGACACGGTCACCTGGATCGCCGAGCGCGACACGGCGCAGCTCTACCTCCGACACATTGACGTCCCCGGCGTCGACACCAAGTTCGTCGAGCGGCACCAGAAGATCGTCGCCCAACTCCTCCTGACGCTGCTGCCGGCGCACCGCGTCGATCTCTCGCACACCAACTTCGCGCGTCGCTTCGGCTTTCGCCCGAAACCCGACTACACGAGATTCCGGGTCCTGTCTCCCCAGCCGATGTTCCCTTCAGCGCTCAGCGAACTCCGCGTGCGAACCGACGAGCTCGCCGCGCTCGAGCTCCCCGTCGGGACTGTCTTCGTCGTCGAGAACGAGGTGAGCTACCTCGCCTTCCCCGATGTCGCCGATGCTATTGTCATGTTCGGCGAAGGGTTCCACTTGACGAGCCTCGAAGCATTGCCGTGGCTCCACCACAGAGAGATCGTCTACTGGGGCGATATCGACACGCACGGATTTGCGATCCTGAACAGGCTCCGTCAACGGTTCAGCTCGGTGCAATCAATCCTCATGGACCAGGCAACATTGCTCGCCCACCCGACGCAGTACGTCTCCGAACCGAACCCGACGAGCGAACCGCTGCCGCATCTCACTGCCCAAGAGCGGGCGCTCTACAACGACTTGATCGAGGATCGGTTCGGGCACGCCATCCGCCTCGAACAGGAACGCGTCCGGTTCTCCCTCGTGCGCGAGGCGCTCGCACCGTGGCGCTCAGAACAAGGTCGGAGGTTGGGCTGAGCGACCACCGCGGACGGGCATCTTGCCGGTCTCGTGACTGTTCTCCAGCAAGCTGGGCACCCATGCGCGGATGTGCGCGTTCTTGTCGCGCGTTGCAAGGGCGTACGCGGCCTCGGCGCCGTCACGCTCAGCGAGCGCCATGTACCCGAGCTTGCGTACGCCTGCGTCACCGGACCGTCGCGCTTCATTGACGATCAACTCACGCACGTTCGGTGCAAGCGCGGCGCGTTCGTCGAGGAGCCCGGCCAACACCGCGGCCGCGGCGCGAGCGTCCAGCTCTTTCGCGGCGGCCCAGATCGCGCTCCACGCGCTCGGCTCGCGTTGCACAAGCCAGCCGGCGGCCCAGCGACGCAGCGGATGGAACACGAAACGGGGCGCAACCGCGCCCAGACCCGCGCCCTCCTCCTCCTGCGCGTCGGACATTGTTGTCGGCGCGGAGACGCTCACGATCCTCTCGTCCGAATGCCAGTCGTCGGGAATCGCCCAGTAGATGACCCGTCCCGCGTAGAGGAACGCCCGAGCGAGCAACTCGAGATCGTCGTCGGCAAGAACGTCCGACGCGGCGATCCGTCGCACGAGCTGACCGACACCGCCGCGCCACCGTCGGTCAGTGAGCAGCAACAGCGCAGTCACCATCGTTGCGGCGGGTTCCGTTTCGTAATGCCGTTGAAGCAGTGCGAAGGGTTCGAAATCCTCTGCACTCGACCGCACCGGCCGCTCGAGCACAAGGACCCGGTGGAGTTCGTCTGGAGTCGCCGCCGACCACAGCGCGCTGAACTCGGCCAGGCGGTCGTCGGGATCGATCGGATGGCGCACCGCAGTGCAGACTCGCACATCATGGGACGTGAGGCGAGGACACCGGCGCCAGCCAGAGAAACCCGCCCCGACTCTCAACAGTTTCCTTGCATGTGGCACGAACGTGGAGTTGCGTCCACGGGCGTGGTGTACGGGTAACGGCTTGATGGGCTGAGTATCCGCTAGACGCGACGGCCACCGCGTCAACCTCATGAAGACCTGCTGAGTCGGCGTGAGGAGAACACGGTGGCAGTCCCGAACATGATGGACCCGCTCGAGTGGTTACGCCAGCATCTCGCCGAACTCGACGGTGATCTGGTACGCGAGATGCTGGGCGAGTTCGCGCAGCAGTTGATGTCGGCGGACGCGTCGGCGGCGTGCAACGCCGGCTACGGGGACCGGACCCCGGTGCGCACGAACAGCCGCAACGGCTACCGGACCCGCGACTGGGATACGCGGGTCGGGACGATCGAGCTCGCGATCCCGAAGCTGCGGCACGATGGCTACTACCCGCGCTGGCTGTTGGATCCGCGCCGCCGCGCCGAGCAGGCGATGGTCGCGGTGATCGCCCCAGTGCTACGTCGAAGGCGTCTCGACGCGCCGGGTCGAGGACATCGCGAACGCCATGGGGATCACGGCCTTGTCGAAGTCGCAGGTGAGCGAGCTCGTCAAGTCCCTGGATACCAAGGTCGAGCAGTTCCGGAACCGGCCGTTGGATCGTGGGCCCTACACGTATGTGTGGGTGGATGCGATCAACCAGAAGGTCCGCGAGGCCGGCCGCATCGTCAACGTCGCCGTGGTCATCGCGGTGGGCGTGAACGTCGACGGCTACCGGGAAGTGCTGGGCATGGACGTCATCACCACCGAAGACGGCGCGGGCTGGACCGGGTTTCTTACGCTCCCTCGTCGCACGCGGCCTCTCGGGTGTGCAGCTGGTGATCTCCGACGCCCACGAAGGCCTCAAGGCCGCGATCGCCGCGGTGCTGCCTGGCGCCTCGTGGCAACGATGCCGCACCCACTTCGTGCGCAACCTGTTGACGCGGGTGCCGAAGTCCGCGCAGGCGATGGTCGCGACGCTGGTCCGGTCGATCTTCGAACAGCCCGACGCGCAGACGACCCTGGCGCAGCATGGTCGTGTCGTCGAGCAGCTCACCGAACGGTTCGCGGACGCGGCCGCGATGCTCGCCAACGCCGCGCCCGACATCTTGGCGTTCACGCCGTTCCCCAAAGAGCACTGGCGGCAGATCCGATCCAACGACCCGCAAGAGCGGCTCAACAAGGAACTGCGGCGGCGCACCGACGTCGTCGGCATCTTCCCCAACCGGCCCGCCATCAACCGGCTCGTCGGTGCCGTACTCGCCGAGCAACACGACGAGTGGGCAGTCGCGCGTCGCTACATGAGCGCCGAGCTGCTCACCAAGGCGCGCATGCGCGTCATCGACGGCGAACAAGAATCCGAACTCGAGGAGGCACCAACCAACGCGCTTGCACCGGCCAGTTAGAATTCCATTACGAGGTTGACGTGGTCGTCGTCATACACCACGTCCCTGGACGTGACCCGAACGTGGCACGGAACACCCTCGCGTGCCCGACGTCGCAACGATGAACGGTACGCACGAAGCGTAGGTAAGCGTCGCGGGTGCCGCGCCCGCCACCCACGGGACTGTTGTGGCACGAAAGCTCGCGCCCGACCGCGCAGCCGCAGCAGGATGATGACGCGACCTGCGGATTCGAGCGTGGAGGTGAGCGGACTCGAACCGCCGACTTCTACGATGCGAACGTTCCCCGACGCACTTGCGTGATCAGCGGTGGCGCGAGAAATCGCAGGTCAGAGGCGATTTCTGTGGACCGCGATATACCGCCGGTGACCGCGATTTTCCGCTGCTTGTGGCACGGCTGTGGCACGAATCCGCGTGCAGCGGCACACGTAGCGCAATGATCGGAGCGTGGACGAGCCGCTGGCGCATCCAAAGGTCTGGCGACACCCGCGGCTCCTGAGCGTGCACGCGTTCGACAAGCTCCGACGGCTCGACTGCACCTTCGCCGAGTTCGACGCCGCGCTGGCCGACGCCGAAGTGATCGAGGAGACCGTGCTCTCTCCGGATTCGCTGAGGGAGCTGGTCCTCGTCATCGACTGGGTCCGGCCGCTGCACGTCGTCGTGGCGGTCGACGACGCACACGAAGAGGAGCGCATCGTCACTGTCTACGAACCCGATCCGGGCCGCTGGACGAGCGACTACCGTAGGAGGCGCTGATGCGCTGCGAACGCTGCGACCAAGCCGCCCGAGTCTCCGTACGACGGGCCAAGACCGCCGAGCGTGACGGCCGCGTCGCAGTCGTGCTCGGCGTGCCGATGGAAGAGTGTCCGGCGTGTGGCGAGCACTGGCTCGCGTGGGACGTCGCCGCACGCCTCGACGAGTTACTTAGCGCCATGCTCGCTGGTGACGTCGAAGTCGCAACTCGCCACTACGACGACCGCACCGCGGCTTGAGCGCTCGTCGGCTCACCGATCCGGTCGAGGGACTTCTTCGTCCCGTGAACGACGAACACGACAGGAAATCTCGCGTGGTGTCTATTCCTGGACGCCGAAGGCGTTTGAGAGCACCTCGATAGTCCGTTCGTCACGCAGCTTGCACGCTGTCGCGACGCCCTCGAAGCTCACCGAGGTCGTAGTCCACAGGGTCGAGACCAGCCAGGCGGAGCAGGTCCGCCGCTGGCTGACGTCGATCGTCGCTCTCAACTCCTCGCCGTCGATCGTGAACTCGACAGTTCGGCCGCGTCCGTGGTCACGGTCATGTTTCACGATGCTCGACATTGCCGATCTCCTCTTCGTCGTAAGCCGGCGAGCACATCGAAGACCGGCTTCGAACGGTGTACGTCCCAGGGTTACCTGCGAACGCGCTTGAGTAGACGGGAGCGCTGAAGCGCAATGAAGATGACCTCTCGGCTCACGTCGTAACGCGCGGCAAGTTCGTCCGGCGATTGGCCTGTGTCCACATCTCGCGCAAGCCATCGTTGACCACGCTCGTGTAGTGCTCCCCAGACTTGCTCGTTGAAATTCCCCACCTCTGAGCATCCACCTTTCGGGGTGGGACTCCCTCCGAGGCTGGTGGTCAACCACGACCACACCGGCCTGACGGAA
>JBQTGT010000023.1:0-6209 GCA_052390615.1 Actinomycetota bacterium | reverse complement strand
CCAGCGCTCACAGCGGATCTCGGGGACGGCCCAGCCGATCGCACCTTCGAGCAGGCTCCAGCCCGTTGCGTTCAACCGGGACGCCGGAGCAGTGTTGATCGGGATGCCGACCCGCCGCGCCGGCGCGCTCACACCGACCATCGTCGTCCCGGTCTCGTAGCCGAACAGCACCGCCCGTCCCGTGTTCGCCGAAACCGTTGCCGCGACGATCGCGGTCGACGCCCGCTTCGCCCACGACATCGTGATCCCCGTCGTCGCCACCGTCTGCGACCCTCGCTGCAATTTCGAGGGTAAGGACGGCTGTCACCGTGCACGTTGGCCAGAAAGCCAGTTCTGGCCGATTTCTCTCCGGACGCCGGACGCCGCCCACGTCGGCCAGGTGGCCGATGCTGACAGAGGTCTCTACATCAGCGGCGTCGCCGGCTCGTCGACCCGGCGACGCTCGCGGCGCGCCGACAGGCTCGCGGCGAGGTAGGGCAACACGGCGAGGAATGCGAGCGCACCCGCGATGACGATGAGCGCGAGCCGACGGGAGCGGAACTCCGATCGGGCTGCGTCACGGCCTCGCGCTGACCCGGCTCGAGCCTGGCCTCGGTCGACCACCCGGGACCTCGAGCACGACCTCCAGCGCCGCGATCGCGGACGCAGTTACCACCGGACCCGACGCCGCTGCCGCGCTCCGTGCCGCCGGAGCACACGCCGTCTTCGTCTCACTCGCCGAGTTCTCGAGCTGGTTCTCTCAGGCGACGCTTCCGCGATAGCCACTATGAAGCGCCCATCGGCGCGTCAGTCGAAACCCGAGCCGCCTTCGCGATACCGCGCGTGCAGACGTTGGAGTTCGTCCAGGGCCGGGAACCGCGTTTTCGGACCGCGGGGGATCAGGACGCCACCGTGAACCTCGATCCCCGGGAGTACCTCGGTCGAACCGTCGCGCCGGAACACGACTGGTTTCGTAAGTCGTTCGCCGACGATGTTTCGCACTTCCGCTCGATCGAATCTCGAGATGTCCCGCCACTCGACGCGCCGAGCGCGCAGGAGAGAAACGATGACAATCCCCTCCGCATCCACGCGAACGCCGCGCCTCGCCATCAGCAGGAACCAGACGCCGATGGCAACCAACAGCGCCGCGAGCGTTGCGCCCGCTTGCCTCGAGTTCCCTGCCTCAAGGGAGGCTCCAGCAGCGAACAGCGCCGCGATGCCGTACACGCCCAGCCAGAGCGCGCGCGGTCGATCGCGAATCATGCGCGCTCCCCGAACACCACGTGTCATGCCGATGGGCCGAAGAGACGCACGTACTGTGCCAACAGAATCGAGCCGGGAACAGTCCGGCTCGCGCCGATCCATCCGAGATTGCCACCGCCTTGGAACGCCTGGCCCAGCACGAGGCGTGTCCCGCCGACTTGCATCCCTTCGGTCACTCCCACTGCCGCACTGCCCCAAACACCAGCCCGAGATTCAAGTATCCCGGCCGCGCGATCGCCGAGGCAGACCTTCCCGACGTCGGCGCAGGAATATCGCGATCAATACCGCCAACAGATAGACCGCCACAATCAATGCAAGGATCCGCATCGGGCGCGGGAACGTGGGCGAGATGACGACCAGGATGTTCAGAAGGAGCGCGAAGAACGCCCTTCGCTGAACCATCGCCGGGGCCGTCCCGAAAAGGAAATCCCTCATTCCTTTCGTCAACCGGGCACGTTTCACTCTCGTCACCACTTCCAGTTTCGCCAGCCACCAACGATGCCACCCCCGATGGCTCCGCCGACGGCCCCAACGGTTGCGCCTATGCCGGCGCCCGCAAACGCGCCCGGGCCGAACGCAGCCCCGATTCCGAATCCTGCGAGCCCACCCCAGACGCCGCCGAAGCACTCGACGAGCATCTACGCTCTCTGCAAGCAGTCGATGTTGCTTCGATCGATTGAGCCTGGTCAATTCACCAGCGTGCGTTACGGCGAACGACTCGCGGAGATCGGTGCCGTCCCATCGATCGGTTCGGTCGGCGATTGTCTATTTACCGGCTATTGCGATCAGTTGGTTCGAAGGGATCTGCAACAACTGGCGGCATGATGCTTGCTTTTCGGGACGTCACTGTTTACAGATGTCCCTGTGGTCGACGCGACGCTCCGTCTCGAACGTGTCGGTGACGGTTGGCGGTTCGCTGGCGTCGACGCGGCTCGCTTCGGGTTGGTGAACGAGTACCTCGGCTATCTGGCTGACCGGAACTACTCGCCGCAGACGGTGCGTGTGTATGGCTTCGCGTTGTTGGCGTTCTGTCGTTGGCTGGTGAGCGAGGACATCGGTCTCGACGTGGTGACGACTGACGTGCTGTTGCGGTATCTCGCGGCGTGCCGGCAGGCGTCGGTGCCGGGCCGGCCGGGACCGAACGTGGTGCGCATCGATGGACGTCGCGTGGATGGGTACGCGCCGGCGACGTTGAACCATCGTCTGGCCGCGATCTCGGCGCTGTTCGGGTTCCGCGCGATGCGCGACCTGGACGCGTCGAACCCGGTGCCTCGGGGCAAGGAAGCGAGACGGCTGTCGGCCGGGGAACGCAACGGGCTGCTCGCGCACGTGGCACGCCGGCCGAGACACCGTTCGGTGTTGCGGTTACGCGAGCCGCAGCGTCTTCCGCGGGCGTTGGAGCGTGACGAGGTGGTCGCGCTGATGGGGAGCCTTCGAACGTGGCGCGACCGTGCGATCGCCGGGCTGATGGTGTTCTGCGGTCTGCGCGCCGGCGAGGTCCTTGCACTCGATGTCCGCGACGTCGATATCGGCGGGCGATGGTTGCGGGTGAGCGGCAAGGGCGCCAAGGAACGCCGAGTCCCGCTTGATGTGGACGTGGCGGGTGTGATCCAGACTTACCTGCTTGCCGAGCGACCGGAGACGACGACCACGAAGCTGTTCGTCGTGGCGAAGGGCCCGACACGCGGCGAGCCGCTGAGCGCGGCGGGGCTGCGCACGATCTTTCGGTATCACCGCGCGGCGGCGGGGGTGCCGGGTGGCCATCCTCACGCGTTGCGTCACAGCTTCGGCACCGCGCTCGCCGAGGCGGGCGTCGACCTGGCGGTGATGCAAGCCCTGTTGGGCCACGCGCACGTGGACACGACCGCCCGTTACATCCATCTCGCTCCTGTGCATGTGAAGACCGAGTTCGATGCTGCCCGCGCTCGCCAACGCGCCCGCTGATAGCCCCGCGGCGGGGGAGCTCCTCGCCGCGTACGCGGCACATCTCGCTCGCACAGGACGCGGCCACAGCCACTCCGAGACAAGCGCACGGAGCTTCCTGCGGCGCTGGCCGGTGCCGCAGACCTTCGCCGAGGAGCCGTTGGCGGTTCGTCTCGCGCTCGGCCCGAGCGTCACCGCGTTCGTGACGTTCTTGATGATGCACGGTTCGCTGCGACCGGGTTACGACTACCTGGTGGCGCGCAAGCTGTCGAGCTTCTGGCGCGACGCGACCGGCAGTCCGCTGGAAGACGACATGGAACGGTTCCGCGATGCTGGTGAGGCGATCGGCTTCACACCGATCCATGCGCTGCGGATCGCGTCGCAGTCGGTCGGGCGTCTCGTCGTGCAGACCGGTCGGCGTCTCGACGAGCTGACCCTGGCTGACTTCGATGAGCTCGCCGCCGCATGTCGCGACCGCCAGGCGAGCACCGGGAAGGGATGGGACCACTACCGCTCGGCGCTCAACGCCGCGCATCGCGTCCTGTTCCACCTCGGGGTGCTCGACGTCCCACCGCCGCACTGGCAAGGGCCGATGTCGCTCACTGAGCGTGTCTCGGCGGTGCATGCGCGGTTGCGGCCGTCGTTCGTCGCCTATCTGGAACGCAAGTCCGGGACGTGCAAGCCCAAGACCGTGAGTTCGATGGCGAGCCGGCTCGCGCACTTCGGGCGCTTCCTCGCGCAGGTCGATCCCGAGCTCGGCTCGTTGGCTGACCTCGAGCGGCAACGTCACATCGAGCCGTTCCTGAACTCGCTCACCACGACGGACAACATGAAGAACGGCGAGCCGATCACGATCGCCGATCAAGCCCGGCGCGTCATCGCGGTGTCGAGCTTCCTCACCGACATCACCGAATGGGGCTGGCAGGACGCGCCGGCGCGGCGGCTCGTGTTCCGCGCCGATATCCCGCGTCTGGCGCGAGTGCTTCCCCGCTACCTGCCCGTCGACGCAGACCGTCGCCTCGCCGACGCGCTGGCATGTTCGGAGTTCCGCCTCGCCGCCGACGCGCTGTTGTTACAACGGGCGTGCGGGTTGCGTATCGGTGAACTGCTCGACCTCGAGCTCGACTGCGTGCACGAGATCCCCGACAACGGCGCGTGGCTGAAGGTCCCGCTCGGCAAGCTCGACACCGAACGGATGGTCCCGCTCGACGACGAGACCGTCGCGCTCATCGACCGGATCGTCTCCACGCGCTCGCAGGGCCGGCCGCTCCCGCACCCGCGCACCGGGCGGCCGGCGCAGTTCCTCTTCACGCATCACGGTCGGCGGCTCGCTCAACAAGCCGTGCGCGCCGAGCTCGCTCGCGCCGGTCGGGCCGCCGGGATCGGCCATGTCACTCCGCATCAGCTGCGTCACACGTTCGCGACCGCGATGGTCAACGCTGGCGTGTCGCTCCAAGCGCTCATGGCGTTGCTCGGGCATGTCTCCGCGGAGATGAGCCTGCGTTACGGACGGCTCTTCGACACCACCGTGCGCGCCGAATACGAACGGGCGCTCGATCTCGCCAAAGCCCGTCTCGGCCCGTTCCCCGAGCGGCGAACACGGATCCCGGTCACCGCGGAGGGCGACTGGCGCGACGCGCCCGCCATCAAAGCGCGTCTCGCTGGCGGCTACTGCCTGCGCGCGCCCGCGCAGGGCGCCTGCCCCTACGCCAACATCTGCGAGCACTGCCCCAACTTTCGCACCGACGCCGCGAGCATCACCGTGCTCGGCGCGCAACGCGTCGACGCCGAAGCGCTCGCCGCCGACGCCGAAGCACGCGGCTGGATCGACGAAGCCGACCGTCACCGGCGCCTCGTCGCCCGCCTCGACCTTCTCCTGGCCGAACACGCCACCGGATGACATCGCCCGACACCTTGGCCCAGGTCGAGCATGCCTGCACCCGACTGCTCCGCGACGGTCAGCCGGTCACCTTCTCCAACGTCGCCGAACGGGCCGGTGTGAGCCGCACCACCCTCTACCGCGACGACGCCCTGCGCGCGGTCGTCGAAGAACACCGCGCGCGCAGTCACGACCCCCGCACCCTCACGGGCCTCGCCACCGAGATCGGCCACCTGCGCACCGCCGTCGAAACGCTCGCCGAGCGAGTCCGCCGACACGACGAGCAACTCCGTCGCATCGACCGGAAACGAAAGGCGCGCTGACAACCGCGACAAGCGCTACGCGTCACCGCAGTCCGCGGCCCGATTAGCCGGTTAATGTCTCGACAACGCCGTCGCGGAAGCATTCTTCGCGACGCTCAAGACCGAGCTCGTGTACCGCGTCGTGCTCGCCACCCGAGCACACGCACGGCGCGTGCTGACCCGTTGGTTCGATCGTTACAACCGGACCCGTCGTCACAGCTACTGCGGTTGGCGTGCACCGATCGCGTACGAGAAGATCACCATCGAACGCAACGAAGAGGCTGCATGAACGCCGAACCGAACAGACGTACGACGCTACGTTGCGCTCTGCGCCGAATCGAGACATCGACCGGCACCGAACACCCGACCGAAATCACTGCCCCACGAGACCATCACGCGTAAACCGAACCCTCCACGATCCGAGGGGAGTTCCAATAGGACTTGCCCTTGTTCTGGACGGATCGCGCCAACAAGAACCCGACGGCTGCATAGAGCCCCCGTTGGACGAACGCACCGCCTCGGTTGTATTTGGCTAGGCCGCCGCCGATGTGCGGCAATCGCGGCAGCGTGACGTCTCGCTCCCCCCCACTGAGCAGCCAGCCCGTTGCGCCCACCGCCAGCGCGCCGGCGACATAGATGCCGACTCCAGTCTCTGCAACACACGCGTCAGGACAGGCACCGTCGAGATCGTATGCGTTGATTGGGTCGCCGTTGACGTAGTCGTAGTCGTTGGCGCTGCCGCCTTCGATGGGGTCGATTTCGAGGAACCGGCCGAGCGCGGGACTGTAGAGGCGGGCGCCCATCTCGACGAGCGCGGGTGTGCCGGGTTCGTGTTCGGTCAGCTTCTGGTGTTGGCCGAGCCA
>JBQTGT010000022.1:0-31391 GCA_052390615.1 Actinomycetota bacterium | reverse complement strand
CATACGCCACCAGGGTGACCGGCTCAGCCTCTCACGCCGGCACTTCGGTCGGTCATGAACCCGGGCCCAGCGAAACGCTACGACCCCAAACGCCTCCACGAAAGCGCCCTGTTCAACAGCGTCCTAGTCGGGCCGCCGCGCCCAGCACGCGGTCATGAGCTCGGGGACGGCGCCGAGGGCGCCCCGCATGATCTGCGGCGGTTCGTCCTCATAGGTGAGCACGCCGATTTCGTCGTCGGGATGGTCGCCGTACACCAACGCCGTGTGATGGATGCGCTTGCGCTCGGGGTGGCGGCTCGCACGTCCCGTCTCCTCGATGCCGTCGCCGTCCATCGGCGCGGCCCAGCCACTCGTGTCGAGCGCCAGCGCGACACATCCGTCGGGTGGTGTGAGCCAGGGCGGGATCTCGCGAGCGACACCCGACCAGAACGGCACCAGGATGATCCGCTCGTCGCGCACCCGCACACCGAACAGCCGCGCCGGATCACAACCGAGCGGGAGCAGGCGAACCCGGGCATCGACGGCGAGCGCGAACGCGTCGAGATCACGTACTTGCAACATTGCGCACCTCCATGAGTCGAATGGGCGACTTCGGGCGGTGCGTGCAACTCCACCGACGACCGGGCCCGGGCTCGCCGAGCGCGCACCCGCACTGTAGCCAACGGGTGCGACGGCTACGCCGGTCAGCCCTCCGTGCCGAAGAGATGATCGTGAGCGATCCCGGCCTCTTCGGGCCCGACTCGACGACGTGGCGGGTGCACGGGCACCTGAGCGCGCTGGTCGGAGGGCTGCGGGCGCTGCTCGTACAGACATTGCACCCGCTGGCGATGGCGGGGATCGCCGAGCACTCGACCTACAAGCAGGACCCGCTAGGTCGGTTTCGCCGCACGGCGCAGTTCGTCGCCGACACGACATACGGGACGACCGACCAGGCGGAGCGCGCGATCGCGGCAGTCCGCCGCATCCACACTCGCATCCGCGGCGTCGCGCCCGACGGTCGCCCCTACTGCGCGGATGATCCCGCGTTGTTGTCGTGGGTACACAACGTCGAGGTCGAGAGCATCCTGGTCGCCTACCGGCGGTTCGGACCGGGGCTCGGCCGCGTGGAGTCAGATCGGTACGTGCGCGAGATGACGCGCGTCGGCGCCGCCGTTGGCGCCGACGATCTCCCGGAAACCATGAAGGACTTGCGACGGTGGGTCGCCACCGTCCCCGATCGGCGCGCCACGAAGGAAGCGCGCGAGACCGTACGCTTTCTGGTCTTCCCGAAGCTCCCACCGATGCTGTTGCCGCCCTACGGAATCATGGCAGCGTCGGCGATCAGCCTCCTCTCAGTGCGCGATCGACTCGCGTTGCGGGTGCCGTCGTTCCCGCCCGCGGAGCCGTTCCTGCAACCCGCGGCGCGTGTTTTTCTGGGCGCCGCGCACATCGCGCTCGGGCCACCACCGGCCCGCGTGGCGGCGACCCAGCGGCTCGAGAAATCGTCGGCGTGACGGTCGCCGATCACACGCGCAGATGCGTACTGAACCAGTCGAGAAGCGCGGCATATGCCTCCGTTGCCGCCTGCTCGTTGTAGCGCTCACCGGTGTCGTTGAAGAACGCGTGATCGGCACCGGCAAAGGTGCGGATTTCGTGCGTGAGTCCCGCAGCAACGAGCGCAGCACCCGCGGCCTCACGTGACGCGTTGACGCGATCGTCCAGCTCCGCGTACACGCCGAGGACCGCGGCCGTCGCGCCGCTGAAGTCCGGGCTGTCGGGCGCGGGTCCGTAGAACGGCACCGCGGCCGCGAGGCGGTCCTCACCTGTGTCGAGCAGGTTCCACACCATCGCGCCACCGAAGCAAAAGCCGACCGCCCCGATCTTCGCGTCGGGCACCCGTCGTTCGAGTTCGTCGATGCCGGCGCGTAGATCGGCGATGAGGCGTTCGAGCGGCGCCGCGCCGAGCGCGCCGATCGCCTGACCCTCGTCCGCGAACGATGCGGTGCCACCCTCGAAGGAGAGCAAGTCGACCGCGAGCGCGGAGTACCCGTCGGCGGCTAGCCGGCCGACGACGTCGAAGAAGTGCGGCGTCAACCCGCGGTTCTCGTGCACGACGAGGACTGCGCCGACGGGTACCGCGGCGTCCGCGTACGCGCCGATCAGCTCGCCCGTGGGTCCGGCGAACGTGATCGCGTGTGGGCCGGCCGCGGGCGCGCCCGTCGACGCGGTCTCCGGCGCGGCGGTGACATCCGTGGTCGGACTGGACGAACCCGTCGTGGTTGGCGACGTTTCGCCGGTCGGCGACGCGCCATCATCGTCATCTTCGCCACCGCACGCCACCAACAACGCGGCCGCACTCGGGAACGCGAGCCCCAGGAGACCCAGCCGGCGCAGTGCCTCGCGCCGGTTCATACGACCATCGGCGTAGTCCTCGGCGACCTCGCCGACCAGGTAGTCACGCAATGCCATGCGCGCAACCTACGCCGTCACGGCAACGACTCGCGAGCGCGGGGAAAGCCTGCCCGGTCAGCCTTCGATCCACGCAGGTTCGCGCCTACCAGCTCGGCTCGGGCGGCGGCAGGGTGCTCGGGCCGACGTGGGTGTCGAGCCAGCGGTTCATCGGCGCCGCGTCGCGCCACACCGTGAGAATCTTGTCGAGGGCACTCGTTCCGTGCATCCACCGTGCGACCGCGAACTGGCGGCCCATGTAGAGACCCTTCTGTCGTAACAGCTCGACGCGCGGGTGATCTTTCGGGTAGCCGCGCGGCGCCGTCTTCAACGCTTCGTGCGCGCCTGTCTCGTATTTCTGCGCGTGCGCTGCAGCGACGATCCTCGCGATGGTTGCACCGGCGCGGTTGTCGTCGACGGCCGCGCGCCACCGCTCGAGCTGGTCACTCGCCATCGTGTAGAAGCCGCATCCGGCAAATAGCCCTTCCGCCGAGATCTGTACGTAGTACGCAGCACCGCCCGGGCTCTCCGTGACAGCCGCGGCCTCCGTCTTGTAGGGGCTCTTGTCCTTCGAAAAACGCGTGTCGCGGTTCGGACGGAACAAACGCATTGCTCCGAACTGCCGCTCCACGGCGGCCGAGAGTGCCAGGAAGGGCGCCTTCACGCTCGACTCGTACACGTGCTTGTGCGCGTGCCAGAAGGTTTTGGAATTGTCGGCCTCGAGTGCTTCGTAGAACTCGAATGCGGCCGCGGGCCAGCCGTTGAAGGTCGATGCGCTCATGCGAAGTGTGTCTTCGGCCGGTCCTGTCGAACACCATCGAGGAGAACATCGACACGTTCGTCGTAGAAGGCGAGCAATCCCTCGATTCGCTCGCTCTCCGGGAGCGGCGTCGGATACGACCATGCGATGTTCGGTTCGATGCGGTCACGCACGCGCGCCGACCAATAGCGGGCGCGGCCCTTGTACGGACACCCGGTGAGTTGATCGGTGGGCACGAGCAGATCCATCCGAACGTCGTCCTCGGGAAGATACCAACGCGGTGGGAGCCCGGTTTCGAAGAGCACACGGGTCTTGGCCGACTCTGCGAAGACGACACCGTCGATCTCGACGCGCACGTGCCGTGATGTGGGCAGGATGTCGACACGCGTGTAGGGACTGCGTGGATGGACGAAGACCTCCTCGTCCTCCTCGAGCCACGAATCCATCGCGTTCCAGTCGAACCGCACGAGGTTGCGCAGCTCCTCGATCGGCGACTCGCGGTACTGCCACGCCGCGTCGATGCGTTGTTCGTCGCCGGCTCGTATCGTGAAGTGCGCGGCCACTCCTCGGCTCGGTGATTGTGCCTCGGTGGCGGTCGACTGCAACAATTCCATGCGGACGTCGTCGGCCGGGAAGTAGTACGCCGGATAGCTGGCCCCTTCCCACACCAAGACCGGTCGGGTCGTGTCGACGACTGCCACTCCGCCGAGGAAGGCGCGTATCCGCTTTGCGGAAGCCTCGATCCGAACGCGACCTCGAGTGGTGCTCACAAACAAAACGTATAGGAAACGTGATCCCGCTGGTGTGGCGACGGCGAACGAGCACTACGGTGTTCCGCTACAACCAGAACATCCCGCCCCGCCGACCAAGGGAGATCGCTCCGTGGAGTACCGACGACTCGGTCGTACTGCCGTTCGCGTGAGTGAGCTGTGCCTCGGCACGATGAGATCCCGCTGATCCCAGATCTCCCGCCGCGCGCGACGAAGCCGTTACAGATGGCTGCGCGAGTCGGTGGGCACGACGTTCTCGCCGACGAGCAACAACTCTGACCGCGTCGCCGTGAGATAGCGGACCACGCCGCTCCACTGCATGACAAGGCGTAGGCCGGTCCGAACTTCCATGCGCTCGACATACGCGCCAAACGCGGCGCTGCTCACGACCAGGCTCCACGGCACGCCGACCAGCACGAACCAAACCACGACGAGGAACATCAGATCGAGTGTGACCGCGAGAACGAACAGGGCCATCAAGGCCGCCGACGCGATTGCGCCGTAGCGGTGCAGGTTGCGACCAAATGTTGCGTCGGCAACGACGCGGCTGCCCTCAGGGAGTACTCCCGGCTCGGCGTGGCGACATGCGACGATCGACGACACGCCGAAGAGGGCGCCGATGAAGCTGGTCACGATGAACACCATCGCGGCCGATGGCAGCCCCAGAAAGGCCGTACACAGCAGCGGTACCCCCGCCGCGGTAAGCAACAGCGGCCACGACAACGACCGGCACGCCGCCGGCACCCACAACCCATCCATGGTCCCAGAACCCCCACCCGTGGTCACCAGCGTACGCCCTTTCGGCCGAAAAGCGATGGGCCGATCGGCGTGGATGGCGTGACGGCGGCGGGAATCGAACCCGCTGCCTCTCGGGTACGAACCGTGCGTCCAACCTTGGGGACCTCACCGGCACGCACCGGCCGCCCCGTCAACGGCGGCGGCGGGTTCAGGTGCCCTTGTAGTTGAGGACCTGGTGCAGCGTGTGCAGGACCTCGACGAGATCGGCCTGGTCGGCCATGACCTGATCGATGTCCTTGTACGCGGCCGGGATTTCGTCGACGAGCGCGTCGGCGCGGTGGGCGAGCCAGACCTTTCCGCTCATCTGCTCCGCCAAGTCGGCGGCACTGAAGAGCTTCTTGGCCTTGGTGCGGCTGTAACGGCGACCGGCGCCGTGCGAACACGATGTCCAGCTCGACGCGTTGCCCTTGCCCCGCACGATGTAGCTGCGCGTGCCCATCGAGCCGGGGATCACGCCGAGGTCGCCGGTGTCCGCCTTGATCGCGCCCTTGCGCGTGATCCACATCTGCGCGCCGTTGTGGATCTCCCGCTGGGTGAAGTTGTGATGGCAGTTGATGCGCTGCGTCTCTCGACCGAAGCCGAGGAACGCGAACACTGCGCGCATCGCGTTGTCCATCATCTGATCGCGGTTCGCACGGGCGTACTCCTGCGCCCACAGCATGTCGGTGATGTAGGCGTCGAACTCCGGCGTGCCCTCGAGGAAGTACGCGAGGTCGGGATCCTCCAACCGGAGCTGGAGGTCCTTGGCCAGTCGGCGGGCGTTGCCGATGTGCATCTGCGCCAACTTGTTGCCGATGCCGCGGCTACCGGAGTGCAGCACGACCCACACTCGGTGGCGCTCGTCGACGCACAGCTCGACGAAGTGATTGCCGGAACCGAGCGTGCCGAACTGCTTCGCGGCCTTCATCGACTGGTCAATCGACAGCGCGGTTGCCGGACGGTGCGCGGCCAGGAATCGGTCGGCGTTTCGACCAATGTCGTCGTGGCCCTTGCCCACACCGGCCGGGATCACCTCCCCGATGCGGACGAGCAGCGGCTCGAGCGAGTCGGGGAGCTGATGCTCGTCGATGTCGAGCTCGGCCGCGATCATGCCGCAGCCGATGTCGACACCGACCGCGGCCGGGATAACGGCGCCCTTGGTCGGGATCACCGAACCGACGGTCGCACCGATGCCGACGTGCGCATCGGGCATGAGGGCGACGTGGCCCTCGACGATCGGGAGCCGGGACGTCTTCTCCGCCTGGCGGATCGTCTCCGGGTCGATGTCGCTCGCCCAGGAAATGAGCTTGTCGTTGATGTCGGTGGGCATGTCACCCCCTCCTCTTCCTCGATTGTCTTGGACCTGCGTGTGGTCGGCAGGAGTCGAACCCGCAGCCTCAGCATGGCGCGCTGAGGTCCTCTTCGTTGGACCACGACCACGTGGACATTGCGATGGACGCCCGGGAGGGAGTCTCACCCTCGTCTCGCACTCTGCAGGCGCGCGCCTGAATCCTTGGCCACCGGACGATGCGGGAATACGGCCGACGAGTCAAACGGTTTCTCGCGCACGCAATAGGGTGTTTGGACTAGCTCGGTGGTCCGACATCCGCGCACCTCGCCGTATTTGTACCGCCGGTGCCGCGATAGCGTTCGTTTCATGCAGGCGCTGTACACGGCAGAAGCAACCGCGTGGGGTGGCCGCGAGGGTCGTTCCGCATCCTCGGACGGCAACATCGACGTGCAACTCGTCATCCCGAAGGAGTTGGGCGGGCCCGGAGGCGCGGGCACGAATCCCGAGCAGCTCTTCGCGGTTGGGTACGCAGGGTGCTTCCACAGCGCGTTGAAGCTCGTCGCGCGCAGCCAACGGCTCGACGTCACGGAATCAGCGATCACCGTTCGCGTCGGTATCGGCGCGAACGACACGGGTGGGTTCGGTCTCGTCATCGGCATCGAAGCGGAACTCCCGGGACTCGACGCCGCCGCCGCTCGAGCACTGCTCGAACGCGCCCACGAGGTCTGCCCCTATTCGAATGCGACGCGCGGCAACGTCGACGTCACCCTCTCGCTCACCCAGGAGTAGCGACCCATGTGCCGGAACATCACGACCCTGCACGGACTTGACCCCAACGCGAGCCCCGAGGAGATCGAGGCCGCGTCACGCCAGTATGTCCGCAAGATCAGCGGCGTGCGTGTGCCTTCTGCCCGCACGACTGAGGTCTTCGAACGCGCCGTCGAGCGCGTCGTCGCGGCGACGACCGACTTGCTGGCTGATCTCCCGCCCCGCCGCCAGCCACCGAAGACGGTCCCGCCGCTGCGGCGTCTCCGCGCCGCGCAGTAGCGGCCGCGCGCATCAGGTCCCGTACGTCTGCCACACACCCGTGGAGGACTGTTGTCCGATTCCGGGTTGCGTCCAGTCGCAGACGCCTTCGGGGAACACCTCCGCGAGGCGCGCGGCCTGCGCATCGGTGAACGGCACCTCGTAGCTCTGAGTATCGACGGGCGCGAGCGCGCACTTCACGATGTCCTCGCGCACCGGTGATCCCGCCGCGGTGCGCGAGTCACCGAACGTCGGATACGCCTCCGTGCACGGGCCGGCCGTGTCGTAGATCTCCCAACCGCCACTGATCTCGGTCCCGTCGGCCAGGAAGCAGCGCTGCGTCGCCGCCGCCGGCTGGGCGCCCGATGTCAGCCATTCGTCGAGCAGCGCGATCGGATCGCCGGCGGCGCCGATCGCGCCCACCAACGCTGCACCGAGGTCGCTCGCTTCGATCGGCAGCGTCCAGAGCAACAGGTTGGGGTAATCCTCGCCGTCGATCCGCAGCCGCTCGCGGATCGAGAACGAGTGATAGCGCGTATGAATGTCGCCGACCGCGTCCGTATACAGGTTGCGCAAGATGATCGGGACCTCTTGCAACGGACCCGCGCCGATGATGCGTCCGGTGCGGTACGGAATCGCGGCCGTCTCTTCGTCGATGGCCTCCCGCTCGGCGACGAATTGCCCGTCGATGTCGTAGCCGCCGACGTGGTCGTTGAGGTCGAGGAACTCATCGACGTTGATGGCACCGCTGTTCAACGCGTTCAGCCCGTATTGAACGCCCACATTGTCGAGTGGCCGGTTCGCGAAGCCGGTGTCGGGATCGGTACCCAGCACGTTGCGGTTGATGTCGCTGAGCGTGCAGCGCACGCCCGCGGGGTTGGTTTCGGGGTCGTAGATCTCCGCGTCCGGTATCTCGCCATCGCAGCCCTCGAACGGCTCGATCGCACCGAGGAACAAGCGCACCCAGCTCTCGCACGTTCCGCTCGTCGCGTGTCCGTAGATCGCCGTGCGCTGCTCCGGCGTCAGCCCCGCACCGAATTCGCTCTCGAAGTAGTTGCCGAGCAGACCACAGTCGGAGACGCCACCGGAGATCGACACTGCGTCGGGGAACGGCACGCCCGCGGAGATCGCGTCGAGGACACCCGGATAGTTGTGCGTGATCAGCAGCTGCTGGATCGCACCACCCGATCCTCCATCGCCGATCGTGAACTCGGGGACTCCGTAATTCTCGATGAAGTGCTCACGAGTCATCAGCGCCGCTTCGGCTGACAGCACGTCGTTGCATGCGGTCTGGAACGTGTCGAGCGTGTTCGTCGCGACGGCGTAGCCGCGTGCAAGGAGGTCGACCGCGAGATCGGTGCCGAGGCCGGCGCCTTGGCTGTACCCGGTACCGCACCCTCCGCCGAAGCGGTATACGAGGCGCCCGTTCCAGCCGTTGCCGCTCCACTCGTCGATCTCGGTGGGTCGCAGCTCGAGCACGTCGATCGAGTACACGCCCCGGTCGATGACGCCGCGCTCAGAGCGGATGACGAACGGCTTTTGCGCGCCGCCGACCTCGACGATTCCGGCGTCGGCCGGCAGATCGGTCGCACTCTCGAGCGGAAGGAAGTTCCCGCCCGCGGCTTGATACGACCACGACACCTGCGTCGGCGCGTCGCAGTCGTCGTCGGTCGCCGCGCCGAGGCCGTTGTCCTCGGTCGTACAGATCCACGGCTCGAGGTGCGGACCGGAGAACACCGGGCCGTTCTTCGGGTGATTCAGCACGGCCAAGCTCACCGTCGCGTCACCCGACGTCGCGGTGATCTCGTTCTCTCCTTCGTCGAGGCCCTCGACGAGCCCGCGCCAGCCCGCATCGGTCTGACCAAACGCGGCGGTGACGTCCTCGCCGTTGCTCGTCACTTCGATGGCGTCGGCCGCGTCGGGCCCGGACACTGTTACCAAGACATTCCCCGCGCTCACGAAGTCGGCGCGCGTGGAAGTGGTCTCGATCACGAGCCCTTCGTCGTTGGTCGTGGAGCGCGTCGTTGCCCCGACGTGTTCGGGTGTCGGCCCGGCGTCGGCGTCGCCGGCATGAGCGTCGCTGTCGTCTCCTGACGAGCTGCATGCGCCGAACAGTGCAACCGCGACAAGCACGACTGCCCACCTACGAGACCTGGCGTGCATGTTCCCCCCGAACGTAGGGATGCGACACTACCCGCAGGCGGCGCCACGACGAACGAGCGCGCGAGAATCACCGGCCGATGATCGATATCGCCGCCTTCGAGCGCGACGGCTACGCGATTGTGCGCCGCTTGGCGACCGCGAAGGAAGCGACGGCGTTGCTGCGCGCCGCGGTGGTGCTCTCGCGCCCGAACCGATCGCACCCGCGTTCGTCACGCCCGAGGCGAATCTTGTCGACCGCCCGGCGCCGCGCGCGCTTCGGGGGCGGGCATCACGACGAGCGCCGCGCCAATGAGCGCGACCAATAACACGAGCCGAAGGGATATGGACCGGTTGCTCGCGCGCGTTGTCATGCGCGGGCGGATGTTCCCAGGCACTGCGTCCGGCAAACGGATCCGTGCGATGGACCGGCGATCGACCACGCCCAGCCCGCCCGATGACGGCCGGACCGCCGGGGCCAAGGCCTGGTCAGACGCCGGATGATCACTACATCATAACTGATTGACAGATCAGTTTTCGGTCCGTAGGGTCGGCGCGTGCCCGCCGCCCGCCAGGACCGCCGCCGGGCCCGGACCCGCGCCAAGTTGGTTGCCGCCACCCGCCGCGTGATCGCCGACAAGGGCGTCGCCAGGGCCACGATCGCGACGATCGCGGAGTCGGCCGACGTCGGGTTCGGCAGCTTCTACAACCACTTCGAGTCCAAGGACGACGCGATCGAGGCGGTCGCGACCGAGGTCGTCGACGAGCTCGGCGCCGACCTCGACGCGCTGACCGCCACAACGGAAGACCCCGCCGAGGTGGTCTCGGCGTCGCTGCGGCACACGATCGCGCGAGTCGATGTCGATCCGGTGTGGGCGTGGTTCGTCGTCCGGGCCGCGATCACCCACCGCGTGATGACGACGGTGGGGGGCGGCCGCATCCTGCGCGATCTTCGGCGCGGCGTCGAGGCGGGCCGGTTCGACCCGGAGCTCCACGGCGTGGCGCCCGTCGCCATCGGCGCCATCGTCCAAGCGGCGATGCGCGCCCGACTCGAGGGCCTCGTCGACGAACACACTCCGGCTGCGGTCGCGGAGCAGGTACTGCGTTTGCTCGGCGTGCCGAGTGAGGAGGCGGCCGCCGTGGCCGCGCGTCCACTGCCGGAGCTTCGCCATGAATGACGTCGCGGTCGGCGGCGCGGGGCCCTCGGGCTGCGCGACTGCGATGGCACCTCGAGGGAGGTCATCGCGCCGGGGACGCGGCTCTCGGTCGGACAGCGGCATAAGGTCGCGCTGTCACGCGGGTTCACGCGCGAGCCCGCGGCTGTGCGTGCTCGACGAGCAGACCGCATCGCTCGACGGTCTGCATGGCCGACCAGTGCGCGGAGTTGTACGAGATCCAGGCGTCGGCCTACCGGTGACGCGGGCTCCGGCGTTAGGGTGCCCGGGCCACGACAGGGAGAGCACCATGCCGACGAACGACGAGATCCGAGAGCAGCAGCGCCAGTCCTGGGACAAGTTCTCGGCCGGCTGGGAGAAGTGGGACGACTATGTGCTCCCGATGCTCGCTCCGGTCGGCCAGGAGATGATCACTCTCGTCGACATCCGTGACGACAGCCGCCACCTCGACGTCGCCGCCGGTACCGGAGAGCCCGGCTTGACGATCGCCGCGCTGGCACCGAAGGGCCGCGTCGTGATCACCGACCTCGCGCCCGGCGGCTCGACGTCGCCGCCAAGAACGCGGCGAGCCGCGGGCTCGCCAACGTCGACGTTCGCGAAGCAAGCGCCGACGCGTTGCCGCTCGACGACGCGAGCTTCGACAGCGTGACGTGCCGCTTCGGGTTCATGTTCTTCCCCGACATCCAGACGTGCGCCAACGAGCTCGCGCGCGTCCTGAAGCCGGGCGGCAAGGTGGCCGCGTCCGTGTGGGCGCAGCCCGAAGGCAACCCGTGGGTGACGATCCCGATGGCCGCGGTCGCGGCCGAAGTCCCACAGTCCGGTCGTGCGCGAGACCATCCGCCGTACGCACGCGCTCGCCGACGAGAACGCGCGTCGCCTCGGCATCTCCCGCCGGCGGTTCCTGACGGGCATCACCGGAACCGCGGCCACGTTCTTCGTCTTGAACGCGTGCTCGAAGGAAGAGGCGAACGATCGCGGTGAGTCGCCCGGCGGCACGTTCGACGTGCCGGAGACCGCGACCGAGGACACGGAAGCCGCGATCGACGCTCTGAGCGGCGAAGAGTTCATCATGGACGTGCAGACGCACTACGTGAACTACGACCTCGCCGTCGACGGCGGCGAGTGGACGCAGGTGTTCCCATTCGCCAATTGCGCTGAAGGCGAGGCCGCCGGCAACTCCAAGGTCTGCTTCACCGCCGACGCGTATTTCCGTGAGATGTTCGTGCGCTCTGACACGTCGATGACGATCCTGTCGGCGCTGCCGACGGAAGGCGGCACCGGCCTCGGTCCCGAGGACATGGCGTACGCCATCGACGTGGCGAACCGGCTGGGATGTGATGACCGCGTCCTCATGCATGGCGGCGCCTATCCGCATCGCGGACCGATCGAGACCCAGCTGCTCGGCATGAGCGACTTGCGAGAGAACTACGACGTCGCGGCGTGGAAGATCTACACGATGGTGCCGACCGATGCGCACTTCTTCTTCGACGACCACGACCCCGCGCGGCCGCAGATCGGCCAGTGCTTCATCGACCATGTGCGCGAGCTCGGGCCGCCGATCATCTGCACGCACAAGGGCATCTCGTCGATCGTGGGATCCACGCCCGAGCTGGCCGACCCGGTGGACATCGGGCCCGCGGCCGCGCGCAATCCCGACGTGTCGTTCGTCGTGTACCACTCCGGGTTCGAGCCCGGCGCGGGCGGCGTCGGTGCCTACGACGCGAACACCGCGAGCCCCGAAGGTGTCGACCGGCTCGTCAAGACGATGGCCAACGCCGGTGTCGAACCGAATACGAACGTGTATGCCGAGCTGGGTGGCACTTGGTGGTTCCTGATGCAGGACCCGACCGCGGCCGCGCACGTGCTCGGCAAGCTGCTCACCTACGTCGGCGAGGACCGCGTGTTGTGGGGCACCGACTCGATCTGGTTCGGCACACCCCAAGACCAGATCCAAGCGCTGCGGACGTTCCAGATCGCCGAGGAGCTTCAGGAGACGCACGGCTACCCGGCGCTCACCGACGAGATCAAGGCGAAGATCTTCGGCCTGAACGCCGCCGCGCTCTACGGCATCGAGCCGATTCGTGGCACCTGTGACCTCGACCCCGCGGAGATCGAAACGATCCGCGCCGCGATGCCGGCCGCGCACACCTACGGCCCGACCGCGTACGCCGACGCGGCCGCGATGATCGCCGCGCACCAGGCGGGGTATCTCGTCTGAGTCCGAACTGACGTCACACACCCCCGCCACGCGGTGGGAATCGACGCCAGTACGGAGCGAGCGCGCTGATGCACGGCCCCGTGTACACCTGCGACGGCGCCAAGGCGGTACTCGCGTTGGCTGACTTCTACGAGGCGCGAGTACGCGACGCGGGGTAGCTCACCCGACGCGGTGCAGCGTGTTGTGATCGACGTGCGGGAACGGGTCGGGGAACTCGTTCATCTTCAGCAGCGTCGTCTCGTGGTACGACCACGTGCCGTCCGAGTTGATCGTGATCGTCGCGTCGTAGCTGAGCGTGCTCGCGTTCTTCGCGAGGTATTGGTTCTCACCGATCGTGTAGTTGGTTCCGCCGAGGTCGGCGTGCAGCGCGAACTTCTTCGCGTCGGCCGCCGCGGTACCGCCGGCCAGCGTGGTGATCCCGCGCGGCACCACGAAGCCGCGTAGCACTTCGCCGGTCGCGCCGTCCCACAGCCAGTACCCGACCTCGGTGTGGAACGGGTTCTCCTCGCTCCCCCGCCACATCGCCGATTTGTAGTCGAGGCCGTACAGCGACTGGCGCCCGTTGTCGACGGGACCGAACGGCTTCATCGTGAGCTTCTCGCGATACGGCGTGTCGATCACCTTGTCCTGCGAGTGAGAGAACGCGGTGTCGAGACCGCCCTCGCCTTCCCATTCGCCGATCAACGCTTGCAGGGGACCCCACTCGCTACCCATCGCCGTCTCCTCGCCGCGCCACAATCCAGCTGTCGGCGGCACTGTAGACGCACGCCCGCTGGTGTCAGCGGCGTGGCGCGAAGCGGGCGAGCGGCACGCTCGGCTCGGTGCCCATCACGAGCTCCGCGAGCAGTTCGCCAAGTAGCGGCCCGAACTTGAAGCCGTGACCGGAAGTGCCCGCGCCGACGACGACGTTGCCGTCACGGAACAGCACGAAGTCCTCGTCGGGCGTGTTGTCGTACGGGCAGACGTCGATCTCGAATGCGGTCGGATCGAAGTCGGGGAGCCACGCGCGCGCCGCCTGCTCGAGCGCCCTGACAAGGACCGGATCGGGATCGGCGCTCATCGTTTCGGGATCGACGGCGGTACCGGCGCGGTGCAGCGCGATCTTGTAGAGCGATGACCGTGGCGTCGGGAGGCCGTACACGACGGGCTCGTCGTGCGCGATAAAGATCGGCGGCCGCGGCGCGGTGACGTCATGCGGCCGCAGGTACGCGACGTGCTCGAGCGTCGCATTGCCGACGCCCACGTCGACGAGCTGTCTCGTCCACGGACCCGCGCACACGACCACGACGTCGGCGGTGATCGCGCCGTCCTCGGTGTCGACGTGACCGTCGCCAACCGCAAGGACCCGCGTGTGTTCCCGCACGGAGAACGCGGCGGTCGCCCGCAGCGCGGCGAGCGTCTCGGCGGCCGCGATCACGCCGGACTCGGGCTCGAACACGGCCGCACCGTGTCCCCGCAGCGCCGGGAATCGCTCCGCGACCTCCGCCGCGGAGAGCGACGCGACCGGAGCGCCGACGGCGCTCATCGCGTCGAGCACCGGCTGGGCACCGGCACCGAACGACAGCTGGCCCGTGACTTCGAGGAGCGCCACGCCGGTGTCGGACTCCAACGCGCGCCAGCGGTCGAGCGCAAGACCGGCCAGCCGCACGTACAGCGGGTCGGCGTACCCGAGGCGAAACACGCGCGACAAGCCGTGGGACCCGCTGCGCGAGTGACCGACCGTTTCCCGTTCCAGCACGACGACCTCACGCCGGTCACGCAGCCCGTAGGCGGTGGAGAGGCCGAGCAACCCTCCGCCGACGACGACGACGTCCGTCCGCACGGCCGTCACGTTAGAAGGACGGCGGCACGATCACGCGCGCGTGACCGGACACACCTCGATCGACTCGTCGACGCCCTTGAACCCGCGCTTGCGGATCCGCCCGAATCTCACACCGGGCAGTGGTCCGCAGGCCGCCCGCACGGCCGCTGTGGCGAGCACCTCGCTCCCGCGGGCGGCCTCGACGACGCGCGCGGCCACGTTCACGACGTGGCCGACGACGTCGTCTGTTGGCGTGATGCGAACTTCGCCAACGTTCAAGCCGACGCGCATCCGGAGCGGCTCGTCATGCGCTTCGACGAGCTCGAGACCAGCGAGCACCGCGGCTTCCGCGCTGGCGAACGTGACGAGCAGCCCGTCGCCGAGGTGCTTGACGGTACGCCCGCCGCGGCCGCGCACGATCGGGCCGACGGTGCGCTGGTGCTCGGTGAGCAACCGGCTGGCGGCTTCGTCGCCATTGCGCGCGGTGTAGGCGGTAAAGCCTTCGAGATCCGTGAAGACGACCGTCAGCGTGTCCGGCACACCGTCGGTCGTGTCGTCGTCACTGTTCGACGACAGGATCTGGACGGCGGAGAGCCCGAGCTTCGCGATCGTGGACGGTCGCCGCTCGACCTCGCCCTCGAGCCACCGCTGGAGGACCTCGACCGGTCCCGCCGTTCGCAGCGGTTCCTCACCGGGCCGCTCGACCCACTCACGTCGCACCAATCCGAGTTCGACCGCGCGCGCCATCGTTTCGGGGTCGCGTTGCAGCAAGTCGGCGAGGCGCTCTCCGCCCGTGCGGCGCAGGCGCTGCACGGCGTCGGCGCCGACGCGTCGCACATCGCGCGATGTCGGCATGGGCGGCGAACGGTAGTGCCCGCGCGTCAGCGCGCGACGAGCTCCCGGGACAGGCGATCCGTGAGCACATCGAGCGCGCGATGGCCCTTGGAGAAGTACCGGCGCCCGGTATGGACGCGGCACTGGGGCTCCAGCGTCAGCTTCGTCCACGCACCGAGATGTGGCCACAGCAGCAGCTCGACCGGCGTCGACCGCACGTGGAATGGCCGCTTCATCCGGCCGCGCATGCGCCACGTGCCGCTCGGGCCCGAGCGCGGCGCCTCGAGCGACAGGCGGCGCGTCACCTGCACCCGATCGTCTCGGGCGCGCTGGCGCCACCATTCCGGCAGCGATGCGAGCTGAGACGGGTGCACACCGATCATGCGGCTAAACGCGGCGAGTACCTTCCCGCCGCGCACGATCGGCGGCGCGACCGGCACCGACATCCACGGTTGGCGCGTGCGCAGCTCGGTGGAGTCGGCCAGCGTGTCGCGAGCCGCTTCGACGAGCTCGAGCGCCCAGTACCACAAATCGGTCGCCGTGACCTCCTCGGAGGCCGGCATCGGCGCGATCACGACGCCGTCTTCGTCGTAGACCGCGAGCGGCTCGAGCGCGTCATCGTCATCAACGGCGTGGTGATACGGCGAAACTCGGGCGCGCACGCCGACCTCCTCGGGGTCGACTTCCTCGTCGTGCACCAACTGTACGCCCCTCGCGCTAATCACGTCCGGCGGCCACCAACTCGTGGTCGTGGCGGTCGAGCTGCTCGATCGCCCACGCGTGGCCCTCGACGTGCACGCGCGGAAGCATACGGCCGAGCCACTTGGGCAGCCACCAGTTGCGGTCGCCGAGCAGCTCCATCGTCGCCGGGACAAGCAGCATGCGCACGACGGTCGCGTCGACGAACACCGCGACCGCGAGCCCGAGACCGAACAGTTTGAGCGAGCGGTCGTCGCCGAGCACGAGACCGAACAGTTTGAGCGAGCGGTCGTCGCCGAGCACGAAGGCAGAGAACACCGCCACCATGATCAACGCGGCGGCAGTGATCAGGCGTGCAGTGGCGGCGAGACCGTCGGGTCGGTGGTGACGTCCGTCACACACCGCCGACCGCGCGTGTTCGGGTGCTTCGTATCGTGGTCGACGGCGGAACAATGTCCGCGGAATGCCGTCAGGTGCGCGCCCCCGCCGCGGCGGCGGCGAGCTGCTCGAGCGTGGACTCCATCGTTGCGCGGTTGTGGCTCGCGCGGTCGCCGACGCCGCTGATCAGCTTTCCGAGCGGCTTCATCGGCGCGCCGCGCCGATCGGTCCAGGTTTCGATTACCCGGCATCCCCCGGCGGTCGCCTCGAAGCGATACTCCCAGCGCGAGATCGCGAACGGTCCTGCCTTCACCTCGAACGCAAAAGTCTGGCCCGGGATTGCATCGGTGACCGTGCACGATGTCGACCAGCGGCGAACACCCAAGCGATTGCTCCCGCGGAATCGAGCACCGACCACGGGGCTCGACTGCGACCCGACCCACTTGCAGGCGACGGTCTCCGGCGACCACTCACCCATGCGGGTCACTTCCGCGACCAAGGACCACACTGCCTCGGGGGACGCCGCGATCGTCCGCTCCACGCTCACGTTGTCGTTCATGGATTCCGACGCTACTGGGTCTCAGGCCGACCGCATCGCGCCGAGCGCGTCGACCGCGACGGGGCGACCGAGGAAGAAGCCCTGCCCCATCGGGACGCCGAGGCCACGCAGCGTCTCGTACTCGGCTTCGGTCTCTATGCCTTCCGCGATCAGCGACCGGCCGGTCTCGGTGGCGAAGTGCTGCAACCCGGCGACGAGCGCCTGGCGGGCGCGGTCGCCGTCGATGCCGCGGATCCAGCCGATGTCGAGCTTCACCAAGCTCGGCTCGAGCGCAAGGATGTGCCGCAGGCTCGCATAGCCGGCGCCAGCGTCGTCGATCGCGAGCCGCAGGCCCGCGCCGAACCGGGAGAGCGCGACCCGAAGCGCGTCGTAGTCTTCGACCGCTTCTTGTTCGGTGAGCTCGATGACGACGTCACGATCGGCTTCGCCAATTAGTGCGGGCAGCGTCGCCTCGTGGATCACGAACGCGGCCGACACGTTGAGACTGACCCAGGACGCGGGCGGCAGCGCGCGCGCCGACTCGACTGCCCGCTGGACCATCGCTCGCTCCAGCTGGTGTGCGTATCCGACGCTGCGCGCTTCTTCGAGGCGCGAGTCGGGCGGAGTGCCGTCCGCCCACCGCGTCAGCGCTTCGAATCCGACCGTATGGTTCGACGTGAGATCGATGATTGGCTGGAAGTGCACGCTGTGTTCGTTCGCGCGTACGAGTCTGGCGAGATCGATGCGGCCTTGCTGGCGCGCGTGGAGCTTCTCGAGGTCGGCCGCTCGCGTCACGGCCTCCTGCCAGGCGCCGACGCGTCGTAACTGTGATCGCACCCGGGCGACGAGCTCTTCGATATCGACGGGCTTGGCGACGTAGTCGTCGGCGCCCGCGGCGAGGCCTGCGACCTTCGCGTTGAGTCCGTTCTCGGCCGTCACCATCACTACGGGGAGCAGCGTGGTCTCAGGACGTCGGCGTAGCTGCTCGAGCACCTCGACTCCCGTGAGGCCGGGCATCTGGCTGTCGAGCAGCATGAGCGTGATGTTCTCGCGTTGCGCGATCTCCAACGCGCGGACGCCGTTGCTCGCTTGCACGGTGGACAACCCGACGCGGTGCAAGGCACGGGCGAAGAGCTCGCGCGTCGACTCGTTGGCGTCGACGATCAGCACGCGGGTCACACCAGGATCGGCGGCCGGAGCGGGCAACACTCGCGTTGCGACCACCGTCGGCTCGCTCGGACTCTTCGTCGCCACGTGGCCCCCCAGACAAAGACATGGTCCGACGCCCTATCGGTCGCCACGCCTTCGATCTGAGGAGAATGCGAACGTTGTTGCGGGATTGGCGGCACCGCTATCGAGAGCGGAGCTTCGCCAGCAGTCGCAGGATCTCGAGGTACAACCACACGATCGAGACCATCAGGCCGAGCGCGACGAACCACTCCATGTACTTCGGAAGCCCGGCCTGCACACCTCGCTCGGCCAGATCGAAGTCGAGCATCAGGTTGAACGCGGCGAGACCGCACACGAACAAGCTGAACAGGATCCCGAAGG
Organism: Actinomycetota bacterium; assembly: GCA_052390615.1. Taxonomy (GTDB): domain Bacteria; phylum Actinomycetota; class Acidimicrobiia; order IMCC26256; family PALSA-610; genus JBQTGT01. The sequence continues at coordinate 13,007 of JBQTGT010000022.1, read as the reverse complement.
GCCCCGCGTCCCATATCAGTGGCATCTCGACGTCGAGCAACGACAGCAGGAGCGAGATGCCGTAGAAGACCATGATGGCGATCGTCGCGCCGATGATCACTCGCCGCATGCGTTCGGTGACGCGCACGATCCGCGTGCCGTAGAGGAACAGCATCGTCGCGAACACGATTGTGGTGAGACCGACGGCTTGCACCACGATGCCGTCCCACTCGTTCTCGTACACGTGCGAGATCGCGCCGAGCGCGAGCCCTTCGATCGCGGCGTAGACCGGGCCGAGGAATCGCGCGAGCGGCGGTTTGAACATGGCGACAATCGCCAGCACGAACGCGCCGAGCACGGCCGGCAACAGCCACCCCGGGATCTCGGCTTCACCGGGCGGCGCCGAGTCGACGAGCGACCAGCCCCACACGCCGGTCCCGAGCAGGATCACGAACAGCACGCCGGTCGCCGATGCCACCCCGCCCATCGTCATCGGTGCATCGCGCACGGACTCGCGCGGCCCGGCCGGCGCCGCCGCCGCCCACCCTGCGTGCTGTTCGGCTTCTCGCTCGATGGTTCGTTCGAGCAGGGCGTTGGCCACGGCGTCTCCCGAGTTCGACAGTTGCCCCATCGTCGCGCGTGCGGGCCCGGTCTGACGATCGGGTGCGACGGCTACCGTTTCGAAGTGACACGCGCCCGCTTCGCGGGTCACACTCGGCGGCGACGCACGGGAGGGTCATGGCTTCCAACGGCACCCAGCACTACACGGTGATCTCGGCCGATACCCACGCCGGCGGCAGCCACGCCGCGTACCGCCAGTACCTCGATCCGAGGTACCTCGAGGATTTCGACGCGTGGCGCGGCAAGTACAAGAACCCGTACAAGGACCTCGGCGACAACCGGCGCCTCCGCAACTGGGACAATGAGATGCGCAACACCGCCCAGGAGGGCGACGGCGTCGTCGGCGAGGTCGTGTTCCCGAACACCGTGCCGCCGTTCTTCCCGAGCTTCGTCTTGTTCGCGCAGCCGCCGTCACCCGAGGAGTACGAGCACCGTCACGCCGGGATCCGGGCGCACAACCGTTGGCTGATCGATTGGTGCAACGAGTTCGCGCCGCGGCGCGCGGGCGTCGGGCAGATCTTCCTCAACGACATCGACGACGCGATCGCCGACGTCAAGTGGATCAAGGAGAACGGGCTACGCGGCGGAGTCCTGTTACCGAACCTCGCACCCGATGTGAAGTGGGTACGGCCTCTCTACGACCCCGCGTACGACCCGCTCTGGGAGGTCTGCCAGGACCTCGAGGTTCCGGTCAACGTGCACAGTGGGACTGGCAACCCGGACTACGGCAAGTATCCGATCTCGATGATTCTCTATATCGACGAAGTCGGCTTCTACACACAACGTCCGCTCGTCCAGATGATCGTGTCGGGTGTTTTCGAGCGCTTCCCGCGTCTCAACTTCGTGCTGACCGAGATCGGCTGCTCGTGGATCCCACCGTTGCTGGACCGCCTCGACGCGACCATGAATCAGATTCGCGGAACCGGCGAGACCGGTGAGATCAAGTACGCAGACGGGCTGTTGCCACCGCGTTCCGCGACCGAGTACTTCCGGCAGAACTGTTGGATGGGCGTCAGTGGCCCGGGCGCGGCCGACATCGAGGTTCGCCACCAAGTCGGGCTCGACCGATTCATGTGGGGCAGCGACTACCCGCATGACGAGGGCACGCACCCGCACACGCGAGAACACCTCCGCCGTCGCTTCCACGACCTTCCGCGCGACGAGACCGAAATGATGCTCTCGGGGAACGCGGCGCGTCTGTACGGATTCGATCTCGACGCGCTCGCACCGCTTGCGGCCAAGGTCGGCCCGACCGTCGACGAGATCGAGACACCGGTCGAAGGTGAAGACGCGCGCGCGATCGAGGGCCTGTCCCAAGACATGGACGCGGCCGCGCTCTGAGCGGTGCGCGCCGCGGTCAGGCGACCGATTCGGGCGCGGCGACGAGATGGATCACCGGAAGGCCGTAGCGCTGCGCGAGGCGGTGCGGCAGGTCGCGCTTGAGCCAGCGCGATACACCGGGGGGCAGTGTCGACAGTATGATCGCATCGAACGGCTGCACCTGTGCGCGTTGCATCACGTCGCCGACGGCGAGCGAGGGGCTCTCGTCCCCGACCTCGCCGGTCGCGTCGACGCCCGCCTCGCGCAGGGTCTCGAGCCCGCGTTCGAGATTGGCGCGGGCGTGCGCGGTGGCGTTGCCCTCGGACCATCCCGAGTGGGCATGCGACGCCGGGACGACCAGATGGAACTCGCTCGGTTCCCGGGCCTGGATCTTGAGGACCTCGGCAATCACCTGCGGTCCCGCCAGCGTGCGATTGGCGACGATGAGGTACCGAGCCACGGGCCGTCTCCTCGGTTCGCGGTATGGATCGCGGCGCGCGCGACCCTGCCACCGACGGTACTCCTGGCGCGACGCCGCGGATAGGCCACCGCGTTCGCGGCGTGAAATTGACTCTGTGGAGCCGAGAGGTCCCTCGCCGACCGAAACTCGACTTTGGGGAGAATCGGGACGAGGACCGCCGGCGCAACCGGCGCGGCGGTCAACTCGCGGCGGTCAGGTCGGTCGCCGAACGCGAGCACCTCGCGAGCCGCGATGCGAGCAGGACCAGTGGCAACGCGATGGCGACGCGGCGGCGCACGACGCGGATTCAACCACGCCCGACCGGAGCGATCCGTTCACCCGCGAACCCGGGCGGGCGTGGGTGTGTTGATACCCCCACGGGAGGCGGTATCGTCGGAGCGCGTCTCGTGACGCCTTCGGGCCCGGCCATCGGCATGAACTGGGTTGAACCGGAACCTCCCAACCCATGCCGCGAAGAGCACCATGGCCACACCCGGCGCAGTCGCCGCTCGTTCGCAGGGCGTGTTTGTCGCGCGCGCCGTTACTTCGTTGCTCGTGATCGGACCGGGTATTGCGCTCGGCATCGCGATCCCCCTGCTGTGGGGCAACGTCGTGACTTTGCGGGACATCCTCCTTGCCATCGTCTTCTACTTGGTGACCGGTCACGGCATCGCGATCGGCTATCACCGACTCTTCAGCCATTCGAGCTTCACGCCGACGCGGCCGCTCAAGATCGCACTGGCGGCGATGGGCTCCATGGCGCTGGAGGGTTCGCTGATCGGGTGGGTCGCTAACCATCGCCGGCACCACCGTTTCAGTGACCGCCCCGGCGATCCTCATTCACCGCATCGGTACGGCTCGGGTGTGCGCGCACAGTTACGCGGGTTCGTGCACGCGCACGTGGCGTGGCTTTTCGTCGCGGAGCCGACGTCCGCCGAGCACTACGCCCGTGATCTCTTGCGCGATCGCGACCTCGTCGTGATCAGTCGGCTGTTCCCGGTGTTCGCGACCTTCTCGCTGGCCGCGCCGTTCGGGCTCGGTTGGCTCCTCGCCGGAGAATTCGCGGGTGCGGTCACGGCGCTCGTGTGGGCCGGCATCGTTCGCGTGACGTTGTTGCACCACGTGACGTGGAGCATCAACTCGATCTGTCATGTGTTCGGCCCGCGGCCGTTCGTCACGAGGGACCGCAGCACCAACTTTGCGCCCCTCGCCGTCCTGTCATTCGGTGAGTCATGGCACAACTTCCACCACGCGCAGCCGAGCTCGGCACGCCACGGTGTGCTGCGACACCAGCTCGACTCGTCGGCGCGGCTCATCCGGCTGTTCGAACAGGCCGGATGGGCGACCAAGGTGCGCTGGCCGACGACCGCGCGCCCGACGGCATCCACCGCGGGGCCCTGACCCTTCGGGTCGGTTACACGAGCTCGTACGCGGCGAGGTCGGGCGCGACCATCACCTCGCGAAAGCGGGTGAACGGCCACGGCCACGCGGCGGGGACACCGCGGTCGTCGAGATACCAACTCCGACAGCCCGTCGCCCACACGGTGTGTTTCGCCGCATCGGTGCGCGCCGCTTCGTGTTCCTCCATCGCGGCGTACGTCGCACTGATCTCCCGACACTCCCGAGAGCGCAGCTTGTCGACGAGCTGCATGATGTAGTCGAACTGGAGTTCCGCGACCTCGATCAGCGAGAAGTTGCCGACCGGCCCGTTCGGGCCGTTCAGCATGAACAAGTTGGGGAAATCCGGGATCGAGATGGAGAGGTACGCGTTCGGTCGGTGTGCCCACACGTCGGCGAGTTGCACCCCGGCGCGGCCCGTCACCGCCATCGGCCGCATGAACGCGTCCACGTGGAAGCCGGTCGCGAGCACGAGCACGTCGAGCTCGTGCAGGGTGCCGTCGGCGGTGCGCACACCCTGGGGCTCGACGTGCAGGATCTTCTCGGTGACCAGACCAACATTCGGCCGTTGCATCGCGTCGTAGAAGCCGTCGGCCATCACCAATCGTTTGCACGCGGCCTGATAGTCGGGCCGCAGCCGTTCGCGCAGCTCGGGGTCGGTGACGTTGTCCTCGAGATTCGCCCGGCACGCGCCGGCGATCAGCTGCATCTGCTCCGACTTGGCGTCGACGACGCCGTCGGCGAACCGGTCGAACAGGTTCCCGAGGTTGGCATGCAACCCCATGAGCGATTCGGGATCGTGTCGGAATGCGTCCTTCTCCTCATCGGTGTACGCCGGGTTCGTCGCCGGCATCACCCACTGCGCGGTGCGCTGAAACACCGCGAGCTGGGCGACTCGATCGACCACGGCCGTGACGATCTGCACTGCCGTCGATCCGGTGCCGATGACGCCGACGCGCGCGCCGTCGATCGCGATCGAGTGGTCCCAGCGGGAGCTGTGAAAACACGCCCCGGCGAAGTAGTCGAGCCCGTCGATGTCGGGATACTTCGGGTGGTGCAACACGCCGGTCGCGGCGATCACCACATCGACGACGTCGCGATGACCGCTCGCGGTGCCCAGATGCCAACGACCGTTGATCCATTCGCACCGCACGACTTCGTCACCGAAGCGAATGTGGCTCTCGATGTCGTGTTCGCGCGCGACGCGCTCGAAATAGGCCTGGATCTCCGCGCCGGGCGAGAACAGGTGCGTCCAGTCGGGGTTCAGCGCGAACGAGTAGCTGTAGAGGTGCGAAGGGACGTCGCACGCCAGCCCGGGATACGTGTTCTCGCGCCACGTCCCCCCAACCCGATCGGCCTTCTCGTAGACCGTGAAGTCGGTCTCACCGATCTCGCGCAGCTTGATCGCGCTGAGGATGCCCGCCATTCCCGCGCCGATGACTGCGAAGCGCAGCGGGCGCGGATCCTTGCCTACCGCCATGGGCCCCACCGTAGATCATGCGCGCGCCGGGGCCACGAGCAGCCACGGCGATGCGCGCTCGGCGGGCATCACGTGCGACCGCGGGAGCAGGGCCCCTCGTGGTCCTCGTGACTCTGTTGCACGTCGGCGTCGTCGCGCGCCCGTCTCGTCGCTCACCTATTGCCATCAGAAGCGCAGACCCGCGCGATACCCGCGCCTTGTGTCATCAGAAGCCCATTGCGAAATGGTCAGCCCGTGAAGCCCGGCGCCTGCGACACGGTCTTGTACGCGCCTTCGCGCACCGCTCCGATCGCGGCCATCGCTCGTTGCTGGCCCTCGCCGACCTCGTCCTTCGCCGGGAGCCCGAACCCGGAGTACATCACGCGGCGCTCTCGCTCGACCGGCGGTTGCGCCATGTGCAGTGTGCAGCTGCAGTGCACGGTCACGTCGCCCGTGCTCGTCGGCAGGTCGACGATCGGGAGGTCGCTGCTGCGGCGCACGAACGCCGGTTGCACGAGCGCGCGGTGCGAGCCGGCGACGACGCGGAGCTGTCCGGAGCGGGCGTCGGCACCCGTGACCGAGATGCCGGTCGTCAGGCCGCAGCAGCGGTACGAGTGCATGCCGAGCGAGCAGTCCTTGTGCCACGGCACGTCGGAGATGCCTTCGACGACGCCGACCGGCTTCACCAACGCTTCGATGCGGTTGCCCACGGTGCGCGATTGGTAATCACCTTCGAGGAGCCGGCCGATCCGCAGGAACCGTTCGCTCGTCAGCAGCTCGTTCACGCGAGTCGAGTACTCCTGGAAGTACTGCATACGTACGCAGCGGTCGTCGCCGCTCGCGGTCTTCGCCCACCAGGAACGACCGTCGTCGCGCGTGTAGGTGGGAAGCGCACGATCCATGTCGGTGGAGATCTCGTCCATCATCTCGACGTCGAACCAGCCGCGGAGATGCAGGAACCCGGCCTGCGCGAAGAAGTGGACGATGTCGTCGTCGTTGTCATCGGGCGTGAACGCGCGGCCGAGGTCGAGCGCCGCGCCGTCACGATCCTCGAATGTGACCGCGCCGCGGGTGTGCACGCGCCGTCCATCGATCAATGCCCGCAACACAACCCACCAGTCGAGGAAGTCGCCGAGGTCACCGCGTTGCATGCGCAGCACACCACCGGTCAGGAACGTCATCGGCGTCTTGAGATCGTTGACGACGTCGGCGATGTCTTCGTCGGAAAGCGAGACACTTCCGGCACCGTCGTCGCCCGCGTGCAGCGTCAACTGCATCGCCTCGATCGAGAGCGTCCACGCGCCCGACGGCGTGACGAAGCTGAACGGCTCGACGCCGAGCTCCCGCGCGCCGGGGATCACGAGATCCGCATGCCGCACGATCAGGGAGGGAAGCTCGTCCTCGAAGAACGCACGCGTGTCGACGGAGCGGATGTCACCTTCCGTGCGAGTGCGGTAGTCCAGCGACACCATCAGCCCTCCCTCGCCAGCCCGTTGTCTCAATTGTGGCGCATCAACGGCACTGCGGCGACTTTCGAGGACTTTGCGAGCCGAGGCAACCGGCATAGCGTGTGAAGGTGAGATCCCGACGGAGGTAACACCGATGTTCATTCAAGTCGTTCAGGGCAAGACGAAGGACGCCGAAGGACTGCGCCGACAACTCGAGCGTTGGGAAACGGAGATCGGTTCGGGGGCGAAGGGTTGGCTCGGAACGACGGGCGGCGTCGCCGACGACGGCACCACGATCTTCCTCGCCCGCTTTGCGAACGAGGCGGCCGCGCGCGCGAACAGCGACCGGCCCGAGCAGGGCAGCTGGTGGAATGAGACGTCGAAGTACTTCGATGGCGAGGTGACATTCCGCGATTGCGGTGAGGTCGACGAAACCTTGGGCGGCGGCTCGGACGACGCCGGCTTCGTGCAGATCATGCAAGGCCGCGTGACGAACAAGGCCCGGCTTCTGGAGCTCGAGAAGGAGTTCATGCCGAAGCTCGAGGCGATGCGTCGCGACGTGATCGGCAGCATTCGTGCGTGGGACGGCGACAACTTCACCGACTGCATCTATTTCACGAGTGAAGCCGACGCTCGCAAGGGCGAGAGCAGCATGGAAGACGACACCGAGGACGACATGGCCGAGTTCAACTCGCTCGTCCAAAACCTCACGTTCATCGACCTGAAGGATCCGTGGTTGCGAAGCCCGTAGTTCGTCGGCGAGCGAGAGGCGCCGACGGTCGAGGCGCGGCGCTGAACTCGCGGCGTAGTCTGCGCAACCAGCAAACGGATCGGAGACACACGTGGCGCAGGTCGACGGCGAGTATGAACCGAGCCCGTGGGAGTGGGTGCGCAACCAGGTCGAGACCTACGAACGCACCGGCGGGCGCGACGCGAACACCTTGCTCGACACTGGGCTGTCGATCATCATCGTGACGACGCGGGGCAACAAGAGCAGCAAGGTCCGCAAGACGCCGCTGATGCGCGTGGAACACGGCGGTGAGTACGCGCTGGTCGCGTCGGTCGGCGGCGCACCGAAGCATCCGGTCTGGTACTACAACCTCGTCGCCGACCCGAAGGCGGTCATGATCCAGGACGGACCAGAACCGTTCCTGGTCGAGGTGCGGGAGGTACACGGCGACGAGCGCGCGGCGTGGTGGGAGCGTGCCGTTGCCGCCTATCCACCGTACGCCGACTACCAGGCCAACACCGAACGGGTCATCCCCGTCTTCGTCGCCACGCCGCGCGCCTAGCCATCGCGTGTCATGCCGTTCGGCGCGCGCGCACGACGGTGTCGTGGACGACGATCGTCTCACCATTCGGTCCCGCCACCTCGCGCGGGCGCGCCGCGTCGACGAGGACGACCCAGTGGTCGCCCGGCAGGGTCGCGGAGACCTCGCGTCCGGTGAAGAGGTACGCGCGTGGCGGTCGCCGGACCGCCGGGTTCTCGAGGTCGGAGGGATGGTGGCCGACGACGAGCAGCGTGCCCCCTGGTGCGACCGCGCCCGCGAGCCGAACGTGCAGCGCCTGCAGCACATCGGCGGGTGCCTGCATGAACTGCGCGGACACGAGATCGAACGCCGCCGCGGGCGGGCTCCAGTCGATCAGGTCGGCGTGCACCCACGAGATGCGCGACGCGAGGTCAGCGCCACGTTCGCGCGCGCGCCCTTCGGCTCGTTCGAGCGCGACGGTCGAGATGTCGAGCGCGGTGACACTCCATCCCCGTTCCGCGAGCCAGATCGCGTCGGCGCCTTCCCCGCATCCGACGTCGAGCCCCGCACCCGGTGCGAGGTCGGCAATCTCGGCGACGAGCTGCAAATTCGGCCGCCCGCTCCATACCGACGCGCTCGACCGATAGCGCTCGTCCCAGACCGCCTGGCGATCAGCTGAATGTTCGCTCGGCATCGGGGCTCACACTCGCACAGTTGTCGCCGTTCTCAGGCCTCGTGGTAGGTGTCGGCGCGCGCAACTTGTGTGACTGACCCCACCCGGCGTTGGGGGCACCTCCCTATGGTGAGCGCCCGACCGTCGGCACACATTGGGCTCGTGAGCAAACCTCGATCTCCAGCCCGACGGGTCACCGGCTACGCGACGGTGGCCTTCGTCGCGGCGACACCGCCCGTCGGATGGGCCAGCCGAAATGAAGTCGACGGCGGGTTCGCCGTGCTGGGCATGGCGACCTTCACATGTTGGTCGCTCGCGCCCTTGGCCGCGGCGATGATCGCCCCACACCTACGGCCCGCATCATGGCAGCGAAACGTGGAGCTCGTCGCGTCGATGCTCGGTATCGCCGAGCTCGCGCTGGCGTTCTTCTTCACGGTCAGCTCCATCGTCTCTCTCGCCGGCTGATCCGATGACACCGGAAAACCGAATCCGTCGCTATCGAATCCGGCGCATGGTGGCGATCGTTGCGACGGTCGTCGACGGCATCGTCGCGACTACTTGGTGCTCGCGTAGTAGTAGGTCCGCGCGCCCGGGGCCCAGTCGAAGATGAAATTGATGTTGTCCGAGACTCGGGCATACAGACCTGGAAAGTTGGGATCGGCGCAGCCAGTGCCCCCTCCCCAACTCGTTACCCCAGCCAATGTGCTGATTCCGTCAGGCGGCTTGAACACGAGCGGGCCACCGCTGTCTCCGGTGCACGTGTCGGGGACACCGCCGGCCGGACCGCCGGCGCACAGCATACGGGCGGGCTTGTAGCTGTCATAGTACGCGCCGCAGGGACCAGAGGGCCCGGCCTTGTCGTACACGGTGGCGTACTGGAGCTGGTCCGAATAGCCCGAGCCCGTCCAGCCCCAGCCGGAGATTCCGTACGGCGTGCCGTACGCCGGGCCTTGCCACCACCCGTTGACACGGATGCGCACCTGCGGCGGGTATGGGTTCTGAAGGTCGACGCGCAGCAAGGCCACGTCATGCACGAACGAGAACTGGTTATAGAGGGGGTGCACATGCTTCTGGGTGACGTTTCGACGCGCCGACGCGGGAATGCTGCTCAACGTCGAGTACCCCGCGACGATCTGGAGGTTGTTCGCGGTCATGTCCTCGACGCAATGGGCTGCTGTCAGCACCCAGTAGCCGGCGATGATCGATCCGCCGCAGAAGTGGGCCTGGTACGGGTTCGAGACGCCCTTCTCGAGGATCGCGACTTGCCAAGGCGTGGCCGAAATGTCGATCGGAACGCCGCCGATGACTTGCGGAGTCACCCCGATCGGCTCCGCCGCCCCGGCCGACGACGCGTGTCCCATCGTCATCGCGGCGGCGGTCGTTGCGACCGCGAAGCGCTTCGCCCGCCGCCGCTTGTTGCGCTTGCGCTTCGCCTTCGTGTGCACCGCTCCCCCTTCGCCGTCGATAGACGCGTGTCGTCGAGTGGGTGCGGTCGAGCTCGTCGATGCGGGCGCGTCCGCGACTCCATGGTGCAGGTTCTCGCCCACGCGCGTCATCGGCCGGAGAGCGAGACTTTTCGTTCGGGAGGGCCGGCGCGAATCATCCAATCGCACTCGTGCGGATCGATTCGCTGGCCGCCGTGCCGAGGCGGCATGGCACCTGGGGCAGGTTCGCGCCTCTTCGCGATGCGCTCATGGTCCACGTGCGGCTCGCCGAAACGGGCGACTGGTCAGGTGCGAACACCGCGCGCGCAACGACCGAGCGATCGGCGTGCTCACACCGAGGCATCGCGCGACCGCTGCACGAGGCCAGCCGTTCCCGACTGACGCATCTCCGTGACCCACTGAAGCACGGCGTCGCTGCGGGCGACCTCAATCCACGCGAGCAGCGCTTCGACTTGGCTACGATACAGCGCCGCGCGCGCGGGCGTCTCGTCCCGCTCGACGTACCAGCTCAGGGTGCTCATACCGGCGAGGGAGCCGTGCAGGTGCCCACGAGCGATGAGGTCGCGAATCTCGATGTCGCCGAGGAAGTATCGGGCGCAGTCGGCGTAGTCGACCTCGGCCACGACATCCCAACCCGATCCGCCCACCGCGTCCGGGTCGAGCGCGTCGTTCAGCACGCACTGACCGTCGACGAAGGCGTTGCGCCACGCGAACCTCCCGAACGGACCATCGTGGAGAATCCACAACATCGCGAACTCCGGAATCAAGAGCGGCGGGACCGGCGCTGCTCCAATGCTCAACGGGAACAGACGGCTGACGTCCGCGTCGTTCGCACTCGACGAGATCAACACCGATCCGTGCAGGGACGGATCCTCGAGAAACGGCAGCAACAGCTCCTCGTCGGCCGCGACCGGGCGCGGGATGTCCAGCTCGAGGAGTGACACCGCCGGGCTGGAGGCTTCCCGGCGCCACGCCAGAACCCGACCATCCGCGGTGTCGACCTCGTGCACGATCGCGTCCGGCGCAACGAAGCGGGTGACGAGTCGCGGTGCCGGGAAAGATGCGCCGACGGTTGTCATGCCGCGAACGCCGCCGCGTCCTCATAGATTGCGTCGCAGAGCGCCGCTCGGGCTCGGCGGCGGTCGGAATCGACGCCCAAGAAACCGTTCGCGCAGAAAACGGCGACGAGGTCGCGGTCCGGATCTGCAAACGCGAACGAGTGGCCGAGCGGGCCGAGATGGCCGAAGGTCCGTGCACCCAACGCCGCACTGAGGGCGCCATCGAGGTCGGTCATGAATCCGAGTCCGTACGACAGCTCCGACGTCAACAGCGGATCGACGGCGGCGGGCGCCGTCGATCTCGTCATCGCACGCAGAGTCGCGGGGTCCGGCATCCCCGGTACCGGGTCGCGCCGCGCGCACAGCACCCCCGCGTAGAAATCGGCGATGCCGCGCGCCGACGCGTACCCGCCGATCGATTGCATCGCCGGGTCGTCGAAGTGCTTGCGAAGCAGCTCGTGCAGCAGGGGCCGCGCGCACCCCTGCGTGATCTCATAGTGGACACCGAGCCGCTGGCGCACGTCATCCCATTCGTCGTCGCTGACACCGAGGTACACGTCGCGCACTCCAAGGGGTTCGCAGACCAATCGGCGTACGCACGCGCCGAGCGACATTCCGGAGACGTCTTCCAACCAGCAGCGCAACAGGTTCCAACCTTGGAACTCGCTGTACGCGTGGTCGACGCCCACCCGAAAGTCGTCGGCGATCACCGTTCGTGCGGCGACGGCGTCTCGCTCCGGGCCGGGCATGAGCATGACGTCGGCCGCAAGCACCGGATGGAGCCCCGCCGAGTGCGACAGCACGTCTCGAAGCGAGACACGACGGGCGCCGAGCATGCTGGCGACGCGCGGCGACATGTCGCCGACCGGCGCGTCGAGCGCGGCGCCGTGATCCTGCGCGGTGCTGCAGACCGCCGCGGCAACAAGCGGCTTCGTCAAGCAGTACACCGGTTGGATGGTGCGCGGCGTCATGGCCCGGCCGGGGAGCGCGTCGCCGAGCGCCTCGTCGCACACCGTGGACCCGCCGACGGTCACGATGAGCTGCGCGCCGACGAGGCGACGACCCTCGTCGATCATGGATGCGACCAGACGTTGCGTGCGGCGTCCTCGCCGGCGGAAGTTGCCCACGACACGACCTAATGGGGGCGTGCGGTGTCGCGGTCCGCGCTGGTTGCCGCCGCGGGCACGTCGCCAATCAGACCGCTCGTGCCCATGCTCGCCTCTCCGCCCTCCATCGAGTGGCGCTTCTACTATGAACGGGTCGACAGCGTCGAGCATCTGACGGCGGGCTACTCGTGTCAGCCCACGCGGAGGAGATCGGCCCCCACTGCACGAGTACCGGCGACCCGCCCACGGGTGGACAGCACCCGGGCGCGACCCGTGCCCGCAGTCGTAGGGCCGTTCGCGCGCGCCGAGACTGGGACGGTGCCGCGGGTTCTTTCCACAGACGTTTGACGTGGGCTCCGAACGCGTCGAGGTCCGGCGCACGGCGCCGGACCTCGTGAGTAGCGGGGCAGGATTTGAACCTGCGACCTTCGGGTTATGAGCCTCTTCGATGGCGTGCTGCGGCGTGACCGCTCATGCCGGATCGTGCCGTGACCTGCGCATGCGCGATCCGGGCGGTGACGCCGGGTACGGCTCCGGACGCTTGGTGACGGGTCGTCCGTTAGCTCCCATGGCCCCTGGCGGGGCCGCTCTCGGGCGATGAGAATCGGGTGTGGTCGGCCCGGGCAGACGTCGTGCTTCTATGGCGCATGGAGCCCGTCGTTAGCTTGACGCGGAGGTCTCGGGCGCTCCGTCTTGTTGCTTCGAGCACGAACCTCAGTCTCTTTGTGACGAGATCTCTATCCGGTCCGACGCAGTGTTTTCGCGATCGGAAGGAGCTCGAGATGAAGGT
>JBQTGT010000021.1:0-4264 GCA_052390615.1 Actinomycetota bacterium | reverse complement strand
CCACCCCGACGCGCGACCGCGACAACATCACGCTTGAACTCCGGTGGGAATCTCTTGGGCATCGGAACATCCTTCCCGCGAGGCTCGACCTCGCACAAAGAACGTCAACCGAACCCGCGGCAGACCCCACCGACGACGTGCCCTCAGACGCAGTCCCGTTTGACATGCGTGGCGTTGAGCTTTCGCACCACAGCGGCGACTGCACGTTCGAGACGGTCTTGCGGCACTACGGATTGGACGATCCGGTGCTGTGGGAGATCGCGCAAGTGGTGCACGAAGCCGACCTGGCCGACGATCGCTTCGACGAGCCCGCCGCGCCCGGGCTCGACGCGATCTGTCGTGGCCTGACGTTCGTTGCCGACGACGAGCGGGTGCTCGAAGTAAGTGCTGTGATCTTCGACGGCCTCTACGAGCAACGCCGTCGCAGCCTGCTGGGCGGTGCGCGCTGACCCGGGACGCCCGCCTCCTGGTCGCCGCGCAGGCCGCGCGCGCGTTCGCCTATGGACTGGGCGCGGTGCTGCTCGGCGCGACGTTGGACGAGCGCGGGTTCAGCTCGCTCGAGGTCGGACTCATCCTCGGCTCGGTGCTGGTCGGCACGGTGATTGCAACGGTGGTGATCGGCCGCTACGGCGACACCCTCGGACGGCGGCATTGCTACCGAACCCTGTACGTGCTCCTTGCGCTCACCGGTGTTGTGTTCGGCTACGGCAGCGCGGCATGGTTGCTCGTCGGCGTGGCACTGCTCGGCGCGTTGTCGACTGCGGTGATCGAGTCCGGTCCTTTCCCCTCGTTGGAACAGGCGATGCTCGCCGGCCAGTTCGAGCATCGCCGCCTCGCGCGCGGGTTTAGCGTGTACAACGCGGTCGCCGCCGCGTTCGGTTCTCTCGGCGCGCTGGCGGCCGCCGCAATCGGGCTCCTGCAAGGGGCCTGGCCTGATTCGCCCGATGCCCAGCGGTTCTTCGTCCTGCTGGTCCCGGCGGCGCTGATCGGTCTGTTCCTGGCGCGTCGACTGAGCGACACCGTCGAACGCGACGGCTCGTTCACACCGACCGCCGAAGCGCGCATACTTGGTGAATCGCGGCTGGTCGTGTTTCGGTTGGCCGCGCTGTTCAGTCTCGACTCGTTCGCGGGTGGGTTCGCCGTCCAGGCGTTCATCGCCTATTGGCTGGCCAAGCGCTTCGATGCCTCGGTGGAGGTCATTGGCGTGACGTTCTTCGCGTTTGGTGTTCTGCAAACGGCGTCGTTTCTCAGCTCCGGCTGGCTCGCGCAATGGTTCGGGATGCTGCCGACCATGGTGTTCACGCACCTGCCGTCGAACCTGGTCCTGATCGCGGTGGCGTTTGCGCCGACCTTGCCGGTCGCGATCGCGTTGCTGGCGGTGCGCGTGCTGCTCTCCCAGATGGATGTCGCACCTCGCCAGGCCTACGTGATGGCGTTGGTCGCGCCGTCGGAGCGGACGGCGGCGGCGTCGGTCACCAACTCAGCCCGCTATCTCACGCGACCGGCGGGTCCGGTGTTGGCTGGTGCGGCGGCGTCAGTCGCGCTCGGGTTCCCGTTCGTGATCGCCGGCACCTTGAAGTCGGTCTACGACCTCATGCTGTGGCGTTGGCTCCGCGACGTTCGGCTTCCCGATCATCAGGAGGTGTCGGTGTGATCGTCTGTCTGCGCACGGTAGTGGTGCCCGACGAGGTCCGTGACCGGTACCTACAGTGGATCGACGACGGTCGCGCCGTGCGCGAGGCTCACGGTCTGCTCGCCGAGTGGGTGCTCGAACCCGCCGGCGGCGCGGGCGACACGGTGGTGGTCACCGTGTGGCCGTCGCACGAGGTGTTCGACACCTGGATCGCGACACCCGAGCGGGACGCGCTCACCGCGTCCGACGTGCACCACGCGGTCGACTATCGGCCGATCACCCGTTACGAGGCCGCCGGCGGCTACACCGCGGCTGCGCTTCGGATGGAGGCGATTCGATGAAGTGGGTCACTCGCGCTCGCCCCAAGACCGACCGCATCGCCTGTCCGTGGTTGATCCGCAAGTTCATCGACCCCGACGCCGAGATCCTCTACGTCCCCACCGACCAGGTCCTCGACGTCGCTTCACGCGAGGGTGCGCGCGGGTTTGACACCCCCGGTGCGGAGTACGACCACCGCGGCAACAAGTGCACCTTCGAAGTGTTGATCGACGATTACCACCTCGACGGTGACCCGGCTCTGGTGCGGTTGGCAAGGATCGTGCACGCCGCCGACATCGATTCGGACAGCACCACCGATCCGTTCGCGCCCGCGCTGTTGGCGTTGGCGTTCGGCGGTCTCGATGTCGAAGCAGACGATCACCGGCTACTGGAGCGGGCGTCGTTCGTCTACGACGCGCTCTATGCGTGGTGCGCGCAGCAGGTCGCGGCGGGTGCGTCATGACCGGACCGATCGGATACGACGACCTGCGCGCCGAGACCGTTCGCCAGGTCGCGAAGTTGATGGCGGCCGCCGCGATCACGGCACCGAAGTCCGGTGGTCAACTGTTCCTCGCCGGCAAGCACAACTTCATCGAGACCGTCATCGTCGAGGACCGTGCCACCCTCGCAATGTTGTCGGAGTGGATGCGCGCCCGCGGCAAGGAACGGCGTGAGGCAATCTGGTTTCGCGACGCCGATGTCGCCGACGCCATCGACGCGGTGCTGTTCGTCGGCCTCGCCGACTGGTACCCGCCGAACTACGACTGTGGCGCCTGCGGGTACGCCACCTGCGCCGAGTTCCTACATGCGACCAAGGGTTTACGGGACGACTCCGACGAACTCGAGTTCGCGGGGCCGACCTGCAATCTACGCGACATCGACCTCGGCATCGCAGTCGGCTCGGCCGCCAAGACCGCGGCAATCCATTCCATCGACTGCCGGTGCCAGACCCGCATCGCAGTCGCAGCGCGCAAGAACGGAATCATCGCCGCGGATGTCGCAGTCGCGCTGTCGTTGTCGATGACCGCGAAGGCCGTTGGCTTCGACCGCCGCACCGCCGAGATCGACGTCGACAGCCTCGACTACCCACCCACCGGCACCCTGCCGATCGGCGTCGAAGGCGGAGAACGCTACGGAGGTGCTCGCAACCGCCAGCAACCGCGCCAACCCATCACTGATACCGAACCCCAGTAGGCGGCTCATAGGTCGATCGTGAACGTCCGCATGCGACGGGTGACGCGCAGCGGGTTGTCGGCGAGGTAGGCCTGTGTGGCGTCGAGCGTGTCGTGACGCATGACAAGGCGGATGTCTTGCAGCGGGACGTGTCGGGCGTCGAGCGTGCCGGCCAACATTCGCCGTAAGTCGTGCGGCCGGAGATAGGCGATGCCGATCGTGGCGCCGTGGCGGTTGACGACGCGGCGGATGCCTTCGATGCTCAGCGCCTTGATCGGCTCGCGCAGCGCGATGTCGTGTTTGTTTCCGTTCGGTGCGACGAGGACCGGCCATGCCGCGCTGAAGCCCGCCATCACGCGCATGCTCGCGTGCCAATGCTCGAGCTGCATTCGCAGCTGCGGCGCCGCGACGACGGTCGCGGGCTTGGCGCCTTTGCCGACGATCTCAATCATGCCGGCGGCGACGTGGATATCGCGCCAGCACAGCCGGTGCAGTTCTCCGGTACGGAGCCCGGCGAAGAGGCCGAGCATCAACAGGGCCCGGTCGCGTTGGCTGCGAGGTCATCGCCGTCAGCGGCGCGCAACAGCGCCGCGATCTGAGTGACGGTCAGCCAGTGGGGCTGCCAGGTGCGTGTGCGGCGGATGCGCACGAGTTGGCCGAGCCGCCACGAGGGGTCGATCGGGTTGCGGCTCGGCGTGATGCGCCCACCCGAACAGGGGAACTTCGCCCCGTACTCGTTCGCGAAATGCTTCGCGGCGCCGAGCGCCTTGTCCTTGTCTTCGGCGTCGCGGATCTCGGCCAGCATCGTCTTGGCGGTTGGGTGCGCCGACTTCGGGAGCGCATCGAGGACATTGGAGGTCTTGTGCCACCAGTCGCGTTGTTCGCGGGTCTCGGGCCACACCTCGCGTAGCGCCGCCCAGAACCCGAGCGCCCCGTCACCGACCGCGAGTACCGGTGCCGGCATACCGCGCCGCTTGAGGTCGCGTAGCAGGTCCGCCCAGCTCTCTTTGGACTCGCGATAGCCGTCGCGGATGGCGACGAGCTCTTTGGTGCCGTCGAGGCGCACACCCACCATGACCAGGCAACACAGCCGCTCCTCGTCGAGTCGGATGTTGAAGTGGACGCCGTCGACCCACACGT
>JBQTGT010000020.1:0-1859 GCA_052390615.1 Actinomycetota bacterium | reverse complement strand
CGACGCTTGCTTCTTCATTGGTGGTCCTCCGTTTCACTTGGATGGCGTGAGAACCCCGAGCGTGCCTCACGGCACGAACGAGGCGGAGGACCGCCACTGAACTTCTACGACACCTGGGTCAACCTCGGGTCCGACGACCCGCCGGATGAAAACTCGCCGGCTACGCGGATACGAGCGGCTGTGGATCACGTATGGCCTGGGATCACTGGCGATCGCAGGACTGCTCGCGTGGTTTGAGCCAGCGCCGGCGATCGCGACCATGGTCGTGCTGTGCGGCTTGAGCGCGCTCTCGGTGCGGTTCAGCGTTGCGGCCGACGACGACGAGAAGATCTCGGCCTCCGCACAGGCGATGGTGGTCGCCGCTGCCGTTCTCACCTTCCGCGACTCGTCGCCACTGTTGGGTCCGTTGCTGGTCGGGATGTGCGCGGCGTTCTGGCGACTGCCGCGGACGCGCCACCAGTGGTTCACCGTGCCGGGCAACCTCGGCGCAAACGGCCTGTCCGCGCTCGCAGCTGCAGCTGCACTCAGCATGTTCGAGGTCTCCTCACAGCCATCGGCTCTGACGTTGGCCGCAGTCGGGCTTCCCGTCGCGCTCGCCTACGCGCTGGCAAACGCGGCGTTGATGGCGCCCGGCATCGCGCTGGTCGAGCAGATCTCCTTGCGGGACGCGGCGCGGCTCTTGTTCGTGAGCGAGCTCACGTCGTCCGGTGCCGGATACGTGCCGTTCTTGTTCGGTGCGTTCGTCGGTGAGTTGTCGTTGCGGTTCGGGTTGGTGGTGTTCGGGTTGGCGGCGGCGACGTTGGTGATGGTGCAGGCGGTTTTCGCCTCGTATCGCAAGTTGGTGGAGAGCGAGCGGCATACCTGTGAGGGTCTGATCGCGGCGGTGGAGCGCAAGGACCCATACACCGCCGGGCACTCGGCGCGTGTTGCTCGGTTCGCCCGCTATATCGGTGGGCATCTGGGCTTGAAGGGCGCGGCGTTGGCGCGTGTGGAGCGCCACGGCCTGATGCACGACATCGGCAAGCTCGCGGTCCCGAACCACGTGTTGCGCAAGGCCGGCCCGCTCGATGACGACGAACGACTGTTGATGTTGCGTCACGAACCCGCGGGGGCGGCGATCTTGGCCCGCATCCCAATGTTGGCCGACGCGGCAACGGTGGCGTCGGGCCGCGAGGACCGCGCCGCGTTGGACGGCACGGTGCGCCCGGCGCACATCGTGCACGCCGCCGACGCGTTCGACGCGATGACCTCGACGCGCGCCTACCGGCTGCCGCATACCCAGACCGCGGCCTTGCACGAGATGTACGACAAGGCCGACAAGCAGTTCCACCGGGCGACGGTCGATGCGTTGAGCGCCGAGCTCGACGCGCGCGCGGAGCTCTACGGAGCCGGCGCCGAGGAAGAGGTCACGGTCTATGACACGCCGCCGCCGAAGGCGGCGTTGGGCAAGACGTTGCACGACGGCGAAGCCGCCCCCGACGACGCCGAGATCGAAAAGCCCGCCCGGGGGCGGGTGCCGCACGCCGTCGCGCTCGCCACCGCGCTCGGGATCGTCGCGATCGGCGCCGGCCTGTTGGGTGCGGCCACCGTCTCGTTGGGGGCGCTCGTCGCCGCCGGTGAGCTGGTGTGCCTGCGGCCGTTGCGGCGCGACACGCGGCCGCTGTCGCTGATCCCGATGCTGGTCGCCCTCCACGCGCTCAGCCTCCCGCACGCGATCGGCGCGATCGCGGGTGGGATCGTCCTCGCGGCCATCGCCCGTGAGCACCGCGCGATCCGCCCGTTCGCGTCCCGTTGTGTGGTCGCAGCCGCGACCATCGGCACATATGCGGTCGTGGCCGGCCCGCTGGATGCGACGACGA
>JBQTGT010000019.1:0-2349 GCA_052390615.1 Actinomycetota bacterium | reverse complement strand
CTCGACGACATCGGCGGCTGGCTCAGCGACACCCTCGACGCAATCCCCGGCGTCCCCAACCTCGCCGACACCCGCCGCATGATCGAAAACATCGCCGAATTCGAGATGCCTCCGCCGATCATGACCTATGCCGCCGCGGCGGCGTCCATCGCGGCCGGCGTAGGCATTCGCTCGAGCCCGGGTATGGGCGACGCCGTGGCCGAGCTCTCGGCGTCGGCCGGAGGGTCGGTTGGCAATGTCGTTGGTCCTGGTGACCTGAGAGGCTTCCGCGCGATCATCCGCGGCTCTGCGATCGCCGAGGTTGGTCTCTCGCCTGGCGGCATGCATGGACTCAACCAGTCAGGCGCGATCGACGTCACTGCGCTGTACGACGGCGCCGGGGCCCTGTCGTCGGTCACCGCCGTCGTCACGACCGAAAGCCGCAACGAGGCGACAATGCGCGTGACCACGTTCGACCTCGAAAGCCCCAACGGTCGACGCACAGCCGAGCTGGTCCGCGACTTCGCGTTCGCGCCCGGAGGGATAGCCCACACCGGCGACGCACTCGATCTCATCAGCCGCGACACGACCGCGGCGGGCGTCAACCAAACGAGCCAGACCTTCGCCCTCGACTCGGAGCAGTACGGTTTCGGACTCTCGGTCCCCAACCCGCTCGTCGAGCTCGGCGTCACCGCAGAGGCGCAGATCGCGCGCCTCGAGCCGAAATGAAAGGACTGCAACCGTGCGCGGAGCGCTCGCCTGCTCACTTGCTGCCGTTGCCGTCGTGGGCGGCCTCGCATCCTGCTCCGGTGACGACAATGGAGGGAGAGCGAGCGTGACCACGCGGGAACCAGAGACCTCGTCGTCTCTGCCGATGGAGTGGGACGCCGGCGACGCGA
Source organism: Actinomycetota bacterium (assembly GCA_052390615.1). Classification (GTDB taxonomy): domain Bacteria; phylum Actinomycetota; class Acidimicrobiia; order IMCC26256; family PALSA-610; genus JBQTGT01. Next base: position 1,471 of record JBQTGT010000019.1, on the reverse strand, counting down.
CGCTACGCACACCGAGCGGCTGGCAACGAGATACCACTCTTGCGGCTTCCGATCGGACCGTCGCTCTCGTGGTCGAAGCGAGCAACAGTCCGGCGAACGTTGTATTGACGACCGAGCAGCTTGCGGAATCGCTGGAAACCCTCGAGGCGGTGGCGAACGCCGAGATGCTGCGCCGACTTCGCGACTTCGACCAAGACGGCGCCGCGGTATCCATCTCAATTCCTGGTGCAGACGGTGCGCTGTTGCTGACGGCACGGTTCGAGACGGAAATCGGCAGCTACTTGGGTCCGGCCGTAGGCGCGTTCCTCACGGTGAAGGCCGGCAATACCGCGTACTTCCTCTCGGTCGCAGCCGCCGCGGGCGATCGGGATAGCCGCGAGTTGGTCGAGGAGATCGCGCGGAGCCTTTCGATTGGGTGAGTCGGCGCCCCCACCCGCCTACACGGTTCCGCTCGATGGAGGGTGGCTCTGCTGCCTGACAGCGCCGGCAGCTCGGCGTCGGTTACCGCCGGCTCACGACGAGAGAGTCGTGACGAAGCGACGATGCGCGTGACCACGTTCGATCTCGAAAGCCCCGACGGTCGACGCACAGCCGAGCTGGTCCGCGACTTCGCGTTCACGCCCGGCGGCATCACACTGACCGTAGACGCGCTCGATCTCATCAGCCGCGAAACGACCGCAGCGGGCGTCAACCAGACCAGCCAAACCTTCGCCGCCGATTCGGACCAGTACGGTTTCGGACTCTCGATCCCCAACCCCGCGATCGAGCTCGGTGTCACCGCCGACATAGAGATCGCACGGCTCGAACCGAGATGAAAGGACCGCGACGTTGCGCAGGCGTACGGAACTCGTTGTGTCCTTTCTCCTCGTGGGACTCGCCGTGTCGTGTTCCGGCGACGACCAGAGCCGCGGTTCGAGCGTGACAACCGAGGACCCGGCAGTGGTATCGGCGCTGCCGATGGAATGGGACGCGGGCGACGCCAGCGTTCGCACATCTGAGGGTTGGCGCCGGAGCGAGGTGGACCCGACACTGGAGGTTCCCGTCGCGCTTTCGATCGAGGGGAACGAGGGCTCCGCGTCGGCATCGTTGGTTGTCGATGAGATTTCGAAGCCACTTGCGGAGCTCGACGCGATGTCAAGCGCCTCGCTGCAGCTCCACGTTCGCGGGTTTGACCAGGACGGTGTCGCGGTGGCCATTGATGTGTCCGGTGCCGATGGCGCGCTTTTGACGACTGCTCGGTTTGAACGCCAAGACAGCAAGTATTCGGGGCCGGCAGTTGGGGCGTTCGTGACCGCGAAGCGCGGGGATGACGTCTACTTCTTCTCGGCGATCGCGAAGGACGAGCCGGGCAACGCCGAGCTGGTCGAGGAGATCGCGCGGAGTCTTTCTATTGATTGAGTCGTAGCGCCGAACGTTGTCGAGACGCGGCCGTTCACGAAGGCATTGTGACCGGCCCCCGCGGCTGACATGT
>JBQTGT010000018.1:0-62103 GCA_052390615.1 Actinomycetota bacterium | reverse complement strand
GGCTCCGCCAGCACCAAGCCCGCAACCGCAAACACACCAGCCGAGGAGGTGATCGCTAGCCTGACGGTCCCACCACGGTGGGGAATTTCGGCGAGCAACACTGGGGAATTTCAGCGAGCGTCGTCAGGCTCGTTGAGGGCCAGGTCGTCACCAACTGGAAACAGGCCCTCGAACAACTCGCGCTCGTCTACCCCGACCGCATCAACCCACACATCTAAACACCATGACCACGGCGGCTTACACAATCAACTTGACAGGCTCTCGCCCATCTCGGTCGCGCTGTCGGTGGCGAGTTGCTCCAACAGCGCCGAGAGCTTTCCCTGGACCTCGATCACCTTGCGGGCCTTGTCGAGCTCGCTCTCGAGACGCTCGACACGACCGCGCAGCTTCACGTTCTCCCGCTCGCGCGGGTCGGCGGTCTGGCGTCCGGCCGGCTTGGCCAACGCCTCGAGCGCACCCCGGTCACGTTGGGCACGCCACGTCGTGATCAGCGACGTGTACAAGCCCTCACGTCGCAACAACGCGCCCTTGCCGGCCTTGTCGAGCGTCTCGTACTCGCCAAGGATCCGCGCCTTGTACTTCGCCGTATAGCGACGTGGGCCACGGGCGCTCTCCGGGACCTCGGGATCAGGGTCGGTCGTGTCGTTCATCGCGCCAGCATCGGCGCGCGCGTCCAACGAATCGGTGATGGTCGTCCTCATCGGGGAGTGTCCTTCCCCGCCCTCTCAACTCAATGAAACGGTCCTTCGACCTGCCTCACCCGAGGTTGACACAGAGGGCGAACGCGGCCGGCAAGTCGTAGCGGTATTTCATCATCGCGTCGCGCGTCGTAGTTGCAGCACTCAGGACAGCTGCGATCGATACCAGGATCACGATGAGCGCAATCGCGCGGAGCGCCGCGAACCTCATGTCGCTTGCTCTCGAGCTAGAACAGCCTCGGCGATCTCACGTCCCGCCGGTGTGAGGTCCAGCCACACGATCGCTCCCGGTGTTGGAAAGTCATCGCCCCAGGTCTGCCACTCCTCCACGATCCTGTCGATCGCTTCGCCCGTTGAACACTCCCATGGCCGGTGGGCGACACCGTCGTACTCACCCGCGACCATGAGTCCCCGCACCAGCAACTCAGCGATCAGGCCGATCGACAATTGGCGAAGCTGGGATGGATCGGTGATTCCGGACCTGCGAGCGATCTGGTGAACCCACGCCGCGTAGACCCAGTCATCAACCCCGTTCGCCAGGACATCCTCCACGAGAGTGCGGTCGTCCCATGCGGTCATTCGATGTGGATCTTCTGCGTCGTGCCGTCGGGCAACCGGATGTCAACCGTCGCGCCGCCGCTCGTCGCGCCCGGACGAATCCCGACTTCAACACCGTCAGGGCGACGGACGACAGTCCCCTTGTAGTTCGACCACTCGGCCGGTGACCCGCCTCTAGCCAAATCGTCGTAGACAGATTGCAGCTCTGCCTGGGAGCTGACCGCGCTGACGTGAGGCTGCCTTCCCGGGCTGAGCCCCCGCGTGACGTCATCGACGCTCGCGAGCGCATCGTCAGCGACGCCCGCGCCGCTGTTTGTGGCAACACCGGCTCCGACCATCCACAAGCCGAGGGCGAACACAAGCGAAACCGCGAGGCCGACGCGAGAGCGCATCCGCGTCTCACGAATGCCGAGGTGCGCTTCAGTCACCGCTGAGATCCGCTGCTGGACCGGAGACGAGGCTACGAAGAATCGCGAGGTCATCATCAGCGAGGTCGTCGCCTGCCGCTGCCATCCAGAGCGCCTCTAGGACTCGATCCCCATGCTGATGGTCCTCGACTGCGCCGAGATCGAGGAAGGTCGCGGCGAGAACAACGCGTGCCCAGTCACGCAGGCCAGTCGACCGCGCCCAATGCACGAGCGCTCCGGTCGCGATGTCTTCGACCGACGGTTTCGTAACCGCAAGGCCAGCAGGTTCGTCGATCGTGCAACCCGCGTCCGTCCAGGCGATCTTGACACCGATCACCGCCAGCTCCGATGCATCTACTTCCCCGCGCACGACAGCCCTCACAAGATCGCGCACTGCGGCCGTGTCGGTCATGGCGTCTTCGGGTCGTAGTGGACCAATCGACCGCTCGAGTCGTAGGCGAGCTGGACAACGCTCTTCGAGCCGTCAGCACGGACGACGGTTTCGATGACCTGATGGCCGTCAACGCCAGGTCGAGCGACCCGCACGATCACGTTCGGGCCACTCTGCACAACGTCGATAGTCGAGGTCGATGTGGCCCTACCGATGGCGCGGTTGGCAGCGGCGACCTGCTGTTCGGTCGCGCCCAGACCGGCGAGCCCTTCTCGCGCTGCGGTCTTCGACGTCGCACCCACCAGCCCGCTGTTTGTGGCAACAAGCAACAGGGGTGCAGAGCCAGCGGTCTCGCCGACCGTCGGAGATGTCGACCCGTGAGCCAGCTTGCGGCACTTAACGACCGGGTCGCAGCTTCGCGCCCCAAGGTGAAACGCCGCATCTCCGCGTACACGCATGGCAGGCGCGTCGTAGCTGTGTCCAACAGCGCGTGGCGCGGAGGCGGCGGATGGGCCGAGGGCCGCCGCAGCGGCCAAAGTGAGCGCAACTACCAGTACGACGAGAAGCAGGATGACGCGAGCAGACGCGCCCGGCCGGCCCTGCGTCCTACGACGGAGCGTTACGCATGAGTCCACTGCGCTCCTCGTCAAACAGGATGTTCGCGATGAAGAGGCCGAGGTCCCAGTCCTCGTCCTCGACGAACGGAGTCGGGTCCTCTGACAACGGTGGGCCCGACCAGGGACCCGGCCGGTACCGCAGTATGACCTGGCCGGCCTCGCCCGACACGGTGAACACAGCCATGGAACCGTCGCGCCGCCAGTCGACGGAGGCCTCGCCGTCGAGGTCGAATCGACGATCATCCACAAGGAGCCAGAGTCGACCTGCCAGGCGGTAAAACACGACGCAGATGCCCTCGATGTTCGCGAACCAACCATCCGTGGCGTTTACGGGTAGGCCCGGCGGCCGAGGCATCGGTTCGACGCGACCGGTAGTGGGATCGAACTCTGCGACAACGTCGTGACGATCGTGATGTTGGACGAGCATCAGAAGCCCAAGTCCTGACCCCCGGGGCGCGTTGCGCTCTCGATGATCTCTTCCCATGTCTTGTTTCGGGTGCGCAGCCATTCGATGGTCGGGCCGTAGGGATCTCCGTATCGCTGAAGGTTGCGAGCCGTGATCTGCTCCAGCACATCTGGCGGTGTGAGGTTCTTGTACTGAATGCCCAGCGCGCGTCGGTCAGCCCACGCCTCACGTGCAATGAACTCTGGATCGGCTCCGGCCTTCTGCCAGGCCGCGACGTTGTCGGAGATAGAGGCGACCTCGTCTACGTACGCCTGCCGTAGCGCGGGCAATCCGGTTTCTGTGGCTGCGGCTCGTGTCGCCTCTCGGGTGACGAGGCGGCCCGCTCCCTTCGCGGCGAGTTTGCTGCCTGTCATTAGGCCGGCGGTGAGCACTGTTTCGACGACGAATTGTCCGACTGGGTCGTCGCGTACGCCGCCAAGGTCACCGAGGTTGCGTGCGTCGAGGCGGCGAGCTGATTCACGGGTGCCGCCGCGGAGGAGTGCTTCGGCGCCGCCGCAGTCGTCGGCGGCTCGGTAGCGGCAAAGGTCGAAGTAGTCGGCGACGAGCTTGTCGATCTCGGACCCTTGCTCTCGCCGGTACTTCTGCGTGATGTCTCGCTGCACGCCAAGTGCTGGGATTTCAATCGCGGCCGCTATGACCAGTCCGTAACCGTTCCGCATGGCGGCGACGTGGTAGCCGTCGCTCCATTCGTGCTCGACCGATTCACCAACCCAGCGTTGACCCTGGCGCGGGTCGGGTGCCGTGATCGTTCTGTGTTCGCGGTTGGCCCATTCGGCCCGGCGCGCTTGTGTTCGTGCTGGACCCTTGTTCTCGATGCTCGTGATGCTGGAGGTGAGTCGGCCGTTTTTGACCAGTGGGCGCGATGGCCGGTGGAGTTGGCCGACTTTGACGGGTGAGGGGCAGTTGCGGGGGTCGTCGCAGATTCTCGGGTTGCGGCCGTCGGGGTCGAACATGCCGAGCGGGTCGTTTTGGGCGTACGTGTAGCGGTTGAGCGAGACGGGGGTTTGGAGTTGTCCGAAGATGGTGTCGCGGGCGGTGAAGCCGCCGATGTTGGGGTCATACCACCGCTGGCCCATGTTGACGAGGCCGCTTGTCGGGTCGGTCCAGTCGCCTTGGTAGCCGACGTCGAGGCCGGTGACGCCGTTGGTGCCGGCGGGTTTGCCGTAGGGGTCCCAGATGCGTGTTGCGTCGACGGTTGCGGTTTCGGATAACAGCCAGCTGACGTCGCCGTGACGGTTCTCGCCGACGAATCGTGTGTTGGTCCCGTCGGTGGTTGCGAGGAGTTCACCGGCAGGGGAGCGTGCGTAGTAGTCGGTGCCGGCGCGGACAGGATCGATTTCGAGGCCGGCGTGTTCGAAGCTGGTGGTGCCGGCAGTGGTGCTGCGACCGTACGCGTCGTATTGGAACGTCGTGGTGCCGCGGGTGATTTGGCGGCCGAGCGCGTCGAAGTCGAAGTCGACGGGGGTGCCGGCCGTGGTGACCGAGTCGAGGGTGCCGCGCGCGGTCCATGCGTACGTGCTGGTGCCTTGGGTGAGGATCTGGTTGCGGGTGTTGTATGTGGCGGTTTCGGTGCCGGCTTGGGTGCGGTTCCCGGCCGGGTCGTAGCGGTAATCGACGACAGGTGCCGGTGCGGGGGGCGTCCAGCGTGAGAGGTGTCCGGCCCGGTCGTACTCGTACGCATGCGCGCCGGCGGCGGGGTTGGCGGCCGCGACGATCGCCTGCGACGTGAGATTGCCGGCGTTGTCGTAGCCGTAGTCGGTCGACGTGAGGATGGTCGAGCCGCGCTTGAGCGTGTCCGTGTCGAGGCGACCGAACGCGTCAAAGACGTAGTTGCGTTCGGTCGCGCCCGGTGTCGTCGCGTAGGTGACCTTCGCAACCTGCCCGGCCGTGTTCCAGTCGAAGTTGGCGGTCGACCCGGTCACGCCATCGGTCGCGACGTCCAACAGGCCCCGAGGGTCGTAGGTGAACGACGAGGTCCCGGCCGCGTCCGTGCGCGACGTCATCCGACCGGCCGGGTCGTAGACGAACGACGACGCGACCGTGCTCGTGCCCGGCGCCGTCGTCGCGGTGAGAAGACCACGGTCGTCGTTCGTGACACTGACGGTCCCATCGGGATGCGAGAAGCTCTTGAGCCGACCGGCACGGTCGTAACCGAACGTGTTCGTCGCCGAGACGACACCACTACCCGAACCGGCCTCTTGGTTCATGCGGCCGAGCTCGTCGAACGTGCGGGTGATGGTGACGCCGGGCTGGTTCTCGACGCCCGGCAACCCCGCGTTGTCGTAGATCGTCGTGTACGCGATGGCGCCCGGTTCGGTCGTCGTCTCCAGCGTCTCCCACGGCGACCACCGATAGGTCGTCACACCCGGCGTCGGACGACCATCGGTGACACGCGCGATCTGGCCGACGATGTCGTAGTCCTGCGTCCAGACATTCCACGCCGTCCCGTCGACCGGTTCGAGCACCGCCTGCAAACGGTTGGTCGCGTCGAACAACGTGTACGTGACATACGTCGTGTCCGTGAGCGACGTCGCGCGCGCGTCACTCGTCTGGAACGGGTTGTTCGCCTTGTCGTAGGACGTCCAGCTCGTCGCCAACACCGCACCAGTCGGGCTGACCCGCTGCGACGTCGCTGTTTGGCGCCCGGCGAGGTCGTAGGTGTGCTCGACCGTGCGGTTGAGTGGATCGATGGTGCGCAACAGGCGGCCGGCCGCGTCATATTCGAACTTGGTTTGGTTGTTGGCATCGTCGCGCGTCTTGGTCTTCTGCGACGCCGCGTTGTACTCGTACTTGGTGGTGACCCCTGTCGGATCGTCGACCGACCTGAGGTTGTTCAGGTCGTCGTAGTCGTTGGTCGTGGTGAACGACAGCGGCCCGCCCGATGGTTGGCGCACGACGGCGGTCTGGGTGCGGACCCGCCCGAGGTCGTCGTGGGTGGTGCGGCTCTCGGCGCCGATCGGGTCGATCGTGCGGACGCGGTTCCCGGCGTCGTCGTACTCGAAGCGCGTCTCACCACGACCCGATTCTCCGGTGAGTTGCGGGTCGAGCTGGCGGACGACGCGGTTGCGTTTGTCGAACGTGAAGTCGGTGACGTGCCCGCGGCGATCGCGCCGGGAGATCAGGTTCCCGACATCGTCGTAGGTGAACGTCTCGAAGGGTGTCAGCGTCACCGCATCTGGGCGCGTGTACGACGGGTGATCGATGCGCGTGCGACGGTCGAGGACGTCGTAGGTGGTGTGCGTGCGGGCGCCGCGCGGCGTTTCGGTGTCGACGACGTTGCCGACCGCGTCGTAGCCGGTGCGCGTGCGTTCGCGCAGCGTCGCCAGCGTGCCGTTCGCTTGCAGCACCTCCGATGGCGGGCGCAACGTCTCGACCGGGCGACCCACCAGGTCGTATCGGACGTCGGTGCGATAGGTCGTGTCAGTCGGGCCGGCGCTTCGCGGGTCGAGCGTCGCCGTCTGGAGCCCGCGCTGGTCGTACACGTACCGGGTCACCAGGTCGTCGGCGCCGTTCTCGACGGTCTGACTCTCGAGGAACCCGGCGGTGCTGTACGTGGAACGGGTTTCGGCGACGACTGCGCCCGCCGCGTTCTTCGTCGTCGCGCGCAGGCGGTCGCCGGTCTTGTCGTAGTCGAACTCGGAGATCCGGTTCCCATCCGCAGAAACCAGTGTTTGCGTCTGGACGCGACCCATCGCATCCACCGTGTTGTTCACGACGCGCAGGCCGCCGCCCGCCGTTTCGCTGACGACGTTGCCGGCCTTGTCGTAGGTCGCACCGGTGACGACGACGTTGCGTAGCGTCCCGTCGAGGTCGTTGTAGTCGCCCGCGATCCGCTGCGTGATGCGATCGGCGCGGTCGTACGCGAGACGGGAGACGACCATGGGTGTCGTCGCCGGATCGAGTTGCCCGGCGCGGCCACCGGTACCGGGCCCGGGAGTCATCTCCGCAACGAGTCGGCCGGCGCGGTCGTGTTGCTTGCGGGAGACGAGCATGTTGCGCGGCGTGCCCGGCGTGATCGGGTCGTCGACGAACGAGAGCAGCGTCGTGTCGAGTGGCCGGTTCGCCTTGTCGTACGTCGTCGTGTGGACGCGTCCGAGCGGGTCGGTGACAGTGACGACGTTGCCGCGCGGGTCGAATGTGCGGCTCGTGGTCTTGCCAGCGGAGTCGAGGGTGCTGGACATCCGGTCGGCGTTGTCGAACGTGTCGACCGTGAACCGCAACGGCGTCGGTGCGGCCGAGCCGCCGGTGTCGTGCACGATCACGACGGCGAGATTGCGGTTCGGGTCGTAGCCGTTGGCGGTCGTCTTGCGGTGCGCGGTGCCGGCGATCTCGTTCGTCACGAGCGGTTCGGTGACGGCGGCGACGTCGCCGGCCGCGGTGTACGCCGTGGTCGTCTCGGCGGTCTGGCTGTTGAAGATCTGGCGGCTCGCGGTCACGCGACCGAGCTGGTCGTGGTCGAACTCGTTCACCAGTCCCGACGGTCCGATCTGGCGTCGCAGGTCGCCGTCGGAGTCGTAGAAGGATTGCGTCGTGCCGTCGCCGTCGTTCGCCGTGAGCACCAGACCGGCCGGCACGACACCCCAGCCGTGGTTCTCGGTACCCGCCGTGTATGTCAACGTACGGGTCACACCACCGGGATGCTCCGTCGTCACCGGTGACGTCTCGGTCAGCACGTCGCCCTGCGCGTTGTGGGTGAACGACGTCTTGTACGTGTTGTCGGTCGCATTCGCCGAGCGGCCGTCACGACGGGCGATCATCCGATCGTTCGCGTCGTACTCCATCCACGTCGTCTCTTCCGCGCCATTGGTCTTCGAGATCTCGTTGCCGCGCGCGTCGTAACCCATCTGTACGCGGTTGCCGTTCGCGTCGATCACCGCGGAACGGAAGCCGTGGATGTCGTAGGCGTACGCGGTCGTGTGGAACATCGGATCGATCGTGCGCACGCTGCGGCGACGCATGTCGAAGAAGTACGACCAGATCTGCAGGGCCGGGTCGATCACATTGGTGAGCGCCGCGCCGTACAGGAACCAGTGGCGCTTGCCGACGCCGTCGTCAGTCCAGATCACCCGGCCGTCGGCGTAGTAGCCGATCGCGCGCGCGACGTTGCCACGCGGGGTCGTGATCTGGCTCAACCGATCATTCGAGTAGCTGTAGAGCGTGCACTTCTCCCCGGAGACGACGGGGTACCGCGCGTCGCACACCTTCGACAGCAGACCGTTCGTGTACGCGTACCGCCACAACAGCTGCGCGGTCACACCGTTGACCGTCACCGTCGATGTGCGCACCGCGGTGATCCGGCCCGACGTCCACTCGAACGACAACGCGCGGCCCGAGGCCACGTCGGTGACGGCCGCCAGCTCGTCGACGTTGTACGTGAGGTCGACGCGCCGGCCGTAGCGGTCCTCGATCGCCGTCAACCGGCCGGCGCCGTCGAACAGCTGCGCCGAGCGGTCTTTGTCCTGCAGCCGCCACCCCGGACCGGTGTCCGTCAACGTCAACACGTAGCTGTACGGCGCGCGGTACGAACCGTCGGGCTGCAACACGAACGTGTCGCGGCGACCGTCGCCGTTCGTGACCGTCACCGTCGCGCCGTTGTCGGTCAGCTTGGTCTCGTAGCCGAACGTCCAGCCGCGACCGAACGGCCCGACCTTGGTGTCCAAGCTGTTGTAGGTGCGCGCCATCGCAACGGTCGGCCCGGCGGTCGGGATCGTCACGTCGACGACCGACTCGACGACGTTGCCCGACCCAGTGTGCACACCCGCGACGATCTCGCCGTAGCTGTCCGCGCCGAACGTCGGCGCGGTTTCCAGTGTCACCGGCCATGAGATCGTCGCGGCGCCGTTGCCCGCCCGCACACCGCTCTCCTGCTCGCCGACCGCGGCCGGATGCACGAACCCCGAACCGCCGCCACCGCCGGCACCGATGTTGGCGCCGTACTCGCCGCCGCCGCGCCCGCCCCAGTAACCGCCGCCACCGGCGCCGCCACAGTTGTCGACGCAGTAGACACTGTTGGGCGCGCCTTGACCCGGGATCCAGCCGCTGGTTTGGGTCCCCGGCGGCGACGGCTCGACCAGCCCACTGCTGCCGGGATCGCCCGCACCACCCGAGATGCCGCCACCGAAACCCCCGAAACCGGACGCGCTCGTCGCGCCTGCAGCCATGCCGCCACCGCCACCGGCGACGACATGGCGATCATCAAGCGTCGTGCCGCCAATCCGGATATCCGTGGCGCCACCCCCACCACTTGGAAAAACGCTCGGATCGCCCAGGTGGTCCGGCGGGCCGCCGCCGTTCCAACCGCCCGCAGTCGTCGAACCCGCCCCGCCGACGTTGACTTGGAGGACCTGACCGGGCTGGACGGCGACGATGGCGACCGCATGCCCGCCCTCGCCACCGTGCGCGCCGCCACCCTGCGCGCCCCACAGCTCGACCTCGACCGCGGTGACACCGGCCGGCACCGTCCAATACGACGGGGAGCCGCTGTACGCGAACGCGGCCGAATCCGCTGCCGGTGCACCGACACCAACCGCTGGCGTCGGCGGCCACGACAACACGATCCGACCGTCACCCTGACGCACACCGGGCAGCGTCTCGATGAGCCCGCCGGTCGACGCCGCGACATAGGCAGAACCGCCACCGCCACCCGAAGAAATGGGCGCGGTGAACGCTTCGCCGCCACCGCCGCCGAACCAGCCGCCGCCGCCACCACCAGGGCACGACCAGTAGCACGCACCGTCGCCACCCATGCCCTGCGCGCCACCGCCAAGCTGGCCACCGCCCGCGCCAGGATCCGACGATCCCGGAGAACCGACGGCACCGTCGCCACCGACGATGCCACCGCCGACACCACCGCTACCGTGCACCGCGTTCGCGTCGCCGGACGCGCCGCCGCCACCGCCGACGACGAACTGGCGTGCCTCCGGAGTGATCCCGCCGAAGCGGATGTCGGACGCGCCGCCACCGCCGGCACCCGGCGGATCCTTTGCGTTGATGCCGCCGGCGCCGCCGCCGTTGAAGCCGCCGGTCCCGTCCCCAAGACCCGCAGCGCCGACGTTGATCTGCATTGTCTGTCCCGGCTCGACGGACAGTGTCGCCTTCGCGTAGCCGCCGAGCCCGCCGTGCAGGCCGCCACCCTGCGCGCCCCACCCTTCGACCGTGATCGCGGTCACGTCGGCCGGCACGATCCAATACTGCGACGCCGACGTCGCGGTGAACGCCTGCGAACCGGTGTGCGACGGCGGCACCGTGTACGGAACCGGCGGCCACACTATTTCGACCCGACCGTCGCCTTGGCGGTTGCCCGCCAACATGCGAACCGGCGTCGCTTCGGTGGGCGCGACGTGACCGGAACCGCCGCCACCACCGGCGGCGAAGAACCCACTTCCATCTTGGCCGCCGAGGCCGCCCCAATAGCCGCCGCCGCCACCACCGCCGCACGGGTTGCACCACCCGCTGCCGCCAATTCCGAGTTGATAGCCGCCCATTTGTGTGCCCGGCGCGCCGGTCGCGGCGCCGGCCGTGCCCGCGGCGCCGAACCCACCGTCGTTGCCACCCCCGGCCCCGCCCGCGCCGAATGCCAACGTCGCGTTCGCAGCCGCGCCACCGCCCCCGCCGGCGACGACGGCACGGTTCGTCAGCGTGTGTGGCGTCACGCGGACATCTGTCGCGCCGCCGCCACCAGCCCCCGGCGGCGAGAATTGCGTGGCGCCCGCGCCGCCGCCGTTCCAGCCGCCGGCGCCACTCGTGTCGCTCCCCGCGCCGCCGACGTAGACGTGCAGCACCTCGCCCGGCGTCACCGTCATCGTCGCCCGCACGTAGCCGCCGAGGCCGCCGTAGGTGCCGCCGCCCTGCGCGCCCCACGCGTGCACCTCGATCTCGGTCACGCCCGCCGGTACCGTCCACGGCTGCGCGGCACCGGTGACCGTGAATGTCTGCGAACCGGCGGCCGCGGCCGGATCAGCCGCGAACGAGATCAGCGGAACCGCGAGACCGAGCGCGACCGCGAGTGACACAGCCCGTCGCGTGCGCGCCCGACCGACCATGTAGTTACGCGACCCCGCGCGCCCCCCGAGCGTGACGATACTTCGCCGTTGCGCGCGAATCGAGGGGGCCCGCCCGAGTTGTAGGGCTGTTGACGCGCTCGTTCCTACGTCTCGCCGCCGTCGTCGGGGAGCGTCTTGGTCGACGGCACGCACAGCTCGTCCTCACGGCCGAGCTTCATGACGAGATTGCCGAACTGGTTGGCGCCCTGCGCGCCCTCGACCTTGTGCACCGGCGTCGCGAACGCCTTGTAGCAAAGGAGATGGTTCACCGGGTCGATGATCCCTTCGCCGTTCTTGTCGGCGGGCGCGCAGAGCGTCGCCGGCCTGGTGATACGCAGTGAACGGTTGCCGAACTGGTCGTCGACCTGCACCGTGCGGCTCTGGAACGGCGCGGCCCCCGCCGCGATCTTCACGCGCACACACCGGAAGTGCTCTTCGGTGCCCAACGCGGGAGAGGCGGGCGGCGGCGCGGGAACGAGACTCTTGTTCGTCGGCACGAGGAGCGTCTCCGTCCCGGTCGTGTCGACGAACAGCGTGCCGAACTGGTTGTCGATCCGCAGGTTCTTCCTCGGCACGTGCGGCCCCCGGATCCGGATCGCCGTGTAGTGCGTGTCGGGATCGCTGATCCCTTCGTCGTTCTTGTCGGCCGGGGTGCAGAAACGCAAGACCGTTTGGTGGAAGCTCGAATAGGAGCCCGTTTCGAATTGGTCGCTGAGCGTGACCGTGAAGGTCTGGCGAGCATTCGTCGTGTAGCAGAGGTAGTGATCGGGCTCGTCGTCGGGAATCGTCGTGGTCGTCGTCGAGCCTGCGATCGTGGTGGAAGTCGTCGACGTCGACGACGTGCTGGAGGTCGTGGTCGGAATCGTCGTCGACCCGCCGACCGTCGTGGTGGTGGTGCCCTCGTTGATGTTGAAGTCGCTGTTGATCGTCTGCGCCCAGAAATTCCCGGCCAGTTGCGTGCTGTGGCCGAGGTTGAGCTGGCCGAACGGCGCCCAGAACTGGCCGTTCACGGTGGCGTTGCGCGAGAACGTCGACGTCCGGTCGTTGTTGTTCTGGAGCACCTCGTTCTTGATGAACACCTTCGTCAGCGGCGACGACCCGAAGCTCGCGCCGTTGCCGAGGGTGAGGTTCGCGACGATCCGGATCTCCGTGTTCGGATCCGTGATCAGCGTTCCGCCGTCGAGGTTCAACTTGCAGAAGGTGTACACGCCGGGGCCGAGCGTCAACGTCCCGCCCTGCGGCGTCGTGTTCCCGTACACGCCGGGAGCAAGACCGGGCGTGACGGTGTCGTTGCGCGTCGTCGGGCTGTTGACGAACACTCCGGGCGGGCAGCCGAAGTTCGGGAACGCCGCCAGCTCGCCGGCTTCGAAGGACGTGGCGTCACCGTCGTCGGGCTGGAAGAACCCCGGAGTCATCAGGCCCCGCCCGTTGCGTACGGTCGGCGTCGCGCTCCCGTCCTGCGTGTTGACGTACAGGTCGTAGAAGCTGCAGCCGCTTCCCATCCGGGCCGTGTCCGCAACCGCTTGCGTACCGTCGACGAACAACACGCTCCCGTTCGCGCACACGTTGAGCGCGGGCGCCGGGTTGGCGTTGTTGTCGTCCTTGTTCACCCCGACGTTGCCCGGGATGATGGTCGTCCCGGTCTGGCTGCCCTTGAAGTTCAGCTCGTCCAACGCGAACAAGAAGTACGTCCGAATGTCCTTCGAGTAACCGTCCATCGGCAACGTCGGGGCCGGAATCGCGGCACCCGTGGGTGCCATCTGCACGACGGCGATCCCGGCGATCGCGGCGGCGACGACAGCGAGCGTCGCTCGGCGCGAGCGGCCTTCCTCGCGCCGCGTTCGGCGGCCCAGAGCTCCATCCACGAACTCCTGCTCCCCCTGGTGGCCCCGCACGTCCGCGCGTCCGGAGCTGCGGAATGCGACATTCCATCACTAATCGTGATTCCCGGTCAATGGGGAGCCGAAGCGGAACTCCGCGGCCGAGCGCGCGTTGTCCCCAAAGGACACTCGAGGCCGCTCACGGTCGTGCTGTGTCCCCAAAGGACAATCGGGGCCGCTGTCAGTCGACCGGTGCCGGCCGGTCGAACCGCTACAGCTCGATGCGCGCTAGCCACAACCCCGGCGCTTCGAGCTCAGGTTGCGTCGGCAGCAGGTGCGCGCCTTCCCAGAGACGGTTGAGGCCGTCCATCCCCGCGCGTTCGATGACGCCGCGGCAGAACGCGACGCCACGTTCGTAGTGTTCGCGTTCGAGTTCGAGGCCGAGCAGAGCGTCGACGAACGCGCCAGCGTCGCCGCGCTCGACACGATGGCGACGGATTGCTTCGTCGATGCGCGCGTGGGCCGGGATCATCTCGGTGCCGAGCTGTTCGACGACGACGTCGGCGTAACCCTCCAACACCGAGACGAAGCGCTGCAACTCGGCGAGGAGCGGGACCTGCCGATCGGAGCGCATCGCACCGAGCAGCGCGCCGGCGTCGGGCATCCCGTCGAGATTCTGCATCGCCTCGGGGTTGGTGAAGTCGAGGCCCGCGAGCTGTTCCTCGATCGCACTGCTCTGCGCTTCGTACGCGCCGACGAAGTCGCTCGCGAACGTGACCAGCCGCGCGCGGATCCAGGGGATCGATCGTTGCGCACCGTGCACCGTCTCCCGCAGCGCCAGCGCGTACTGGAGCTCGTCGAGCGGCAGTGACCATTCGTCGGCGAACGCCTCGACATTGTGGGCGACGAAACGCAGCGTCGGTTCACTGTCGAGTGGCAACGGCAGGTCGTACTGGCCGAGCGCTCGGTGGGACAGCTGGCCGACCATCGCGCCCGCGAACACGCCGAGCAGCAGCGGCAGGATCGACTGCATGACCATCGCGAGCATCGCGTCGGCACCCGCGGACTGGTCGGTGTCGTCCGCCGCGGGAGTGGTGGCGAGCGCAGTCGCCAGCGCGGTCAGGACGGGCGCGAGCCCCTCAAGTGTCGCGTCGCTCCACTCACGGCGGTTCACGCAATGGGTCGGCACGCGCAACGCCCCCGAGATGCCGGTGGTGTTCGCGACCGCAGTCTGCGCCGCGCGCACAACATTGTCGAACGCGCGCGCGACCGTGTCGTCGATGGGGGCTTCCTCGGCTCGTGCCCCCGTTGTGGCGTCGGCGGTCGCGATCGCCTTGGCGACCTCGCGCGCGACGTCGAGGTTGACCGGACCGGGCGACTGCAACCAGCGCATCAACTGCGAGAGGTCGAACCCGAACGGGTTCGGAAACCCGGGGCCCATTTGGGGAACGTCGCTCACTGCGCCAGTCTATGGAGCCATGACGTCGAGAACGGTGGCCGTGACCGGAGTCTCCGGCGTGCTCGGGCAGCGCTTGCTGGCGCTGCTCGACGCGTCCTCGACGCTCAGCGACGTGATCGGGATCGATCTGCGCGATCCCGCCCGCCGGGCACGAAAGTTGAAGTTCCACCGCGCGGACGTCGTGAACGCGGATCTTGCACCGTTCTTGGTCGGTGTCGACACGGTTGTTCACCTCGCCGCGATCGCGGGCTCCATTCTCGACGAGGCGCTGATGACGCGCGTCAACTGCGACGGCACCCGGCGCGTGCTCGAGGCTGCCAGCCGCGCCGGCGTGACGACGTTCGTGCGGCCGTCGAGCGCCACGGTGTACGGCGCGTGGCCGAACAACGCGGTGCCGCTCACCGAGGACGTGGCGCTGCGCCCCAACCCGGGCTATCTCCCGGCGATCCTCGACGCGGAGTGCGAGCGGTGTGTCGTCGAGTGGGTCGGCGCGCGCACGGGCCGGGCCGCGGCGCGGCTGCGGATCGCGCCCATCGTCGGTGCCGGCGCGCACAGCCTGTTCGCCGCGAACGCGGCCGGCCATCCGCCTGTCGTCGTGCGCAACGCAGCCGCGCCGGTTCAGGTCGCGCACGTTGACGACGCCGCCACCGCGCTGCTCCACGCCGTCGAGCAGCGCCTCGACGGCGTGTTCAACGTCGCCGCCGATGGCTGGCTCGCGCACGAGGACGCGGCCGCGCTGCATCCGCGTCGCCATCTTCCCGGCATCCCGCCCGAAGCGGCCGAGCGGATCTTGGGTGTGCTGTGGAACAGCGGCTTGGGGGAGGCGCCACCGACGGCGGTGCCGTACCTGATTCATCCGTGGGTCGTTGCCAACGACCGGCTGAAGGACACGGGCTGGGCGCCGCGTCACACCAACGAAGAAGCGATCCTGCTCTGGTCACCGCCACCGTCGAGCGGCGCGTTGCCCTGGGCGGCGGCGGTGGGTGCCGTCGTCGCGGGTGCCGTCGGCGCGACCTGGTGGCTCACGCGACGCCGGCGCGCCAGTCGTCCCACTCGTGGGTGAAGTAGCGCACCCGCACTTTCTTGTACTCCTTGACCGACCACAACACGCAATACTCGGCGATGCCTGTTTCCGCGCTGATCGCGTCGATCGTTGCCTCGCAGTCGCGGGCGGTGCGGCCGTGCACCATCGTGAACACGCTGTACGGCCAGTCGTCGTAGGTCGGGCGCCGATAGCAGTGGCTCACGGCCGCGAAGCCTGCCATCTGCGGGCCCAACTCGTCGAGACGATCGTCGGGGACCGCCCACACGCCCATCGCGTTGGCCTTGAAACCGGCGCTGCGGTGGTTCATGACCGCCGCGAAGCGGCGCATGAGCTTGCGCTGCTTGAATGACCGCAGCATGGCGAGGACGTCGTCTTCGACGACGCCGAGCTCGGCGGCTTGCGCGGCAAACGGCCGCTCGACGTTCGGGAGGTCCTCTTGGACCACGCGGATCGTCGCGATCTCGAGGTGGCAGAGATCGGGTGCCGGCATCTCGGCTCTGCGCTCGGGTCGTTCGTGCTCGAGCACCTCGACCTTGGCGTCGGCCGCGGTCTTGCCGGTCATGTCCAGCTTCACGCCTATCTTGTACAGCTTCAAGGTCGGCAACTGGCGCGTGACACGCGCTCCCGACTGTTCGTGCAGCGCGGCGACGTGATCGTCGAGGACGTCGCCGGGCGGGACCGCAATCGTGTACCACAGGTTGTAGTCGTGGTTGCGCTTGTAATTATGACTGACACCGGGATGCGCGTTGACGACGGCCGCGGCGTCGTCGACCCGGTCGGCGTCGACCTTCGCGGCGACGAGCGCCGACGTGTAGCCGAGCGCCCGCGTGTCGAAGATCGCAGAGAGCTGGCGCAACACGCCGGCCTCCTTGACCCCATCGATGCGGGCGCGGACCTCCGGCTCGGGACAGCCGAGGCGCTCGGCGAGCACGGCGTACGGCCGCGGGTCGAGAGGGAAGTCCCACTGGACCGCGTTCAGGAGTGCCCGATCGAGGTCGTCGAGGTCGTTCGTGCTCATGGGCCCAATCGTCGCGCGTTTGGCGTCACGCCGCCGTCTCGGAGATCGTGCTCGACAACTCGACGTCCATGGTCATGGGTGCGCCGGCCCGCAGGATCTCGAGTTTTGCAACCCGCCCGGGGCGCAGCGTACGCACGCGTGCCATCACCTCACCCATGTTGATGACCTCGTCACCGGCCACCGAGGTCACGATGTCGCCGATCGCCAATCCCGCGCGGGCGGCCGCGCTCTCGGGAGGGACGTCGGTCACCGTCGGACCGGCAGGCGTATCGATACCGACAACACCGAGCGAGCCGTGCGCATACTCGCCGGCCTCTCGCAGCGCGCGCGCGATGGTGACCGCGAGATCGATGGGCACCGCGTACGACGTTGCGCGGCCCTCGGTCGGCGCCACGACGATGCCGGTCACCGCGCCCGTGCGATCGATCAGCGCGCCCCCGGCTGCCCAGGCGGTCGCGAGCGCGTCGCTTTCGAGCAGCCCCGCGGTCGTCGGACCGGTATCGCTCGCGACGAGCGCGTCGGTCGATGCGACGATCCCACCGCTGATCCATGGCTGGCGCGTTCCCGACGGGCGCGCACCGACAACCCAGACGCTGTCGCCCGCGACGGCCGTCGTCTCGGCCAGCGGCACGGCGTGCAACGGACGGTCGACGACGATCAACGCGAGATCAGTCGTCAGATCGCGTCCGGCGACGATCGCGGTCATCGTCTCTCCGTCTGCGTTGCGAACCGTGACTTCTTGCGCGTCGCCGACGGTGCGCGCGCTCGTGAGGATCTCGCCGCGGTGGCGCAGGCACACGCCCGACGAGCGCCGGGGCCCGGCCGCGTCGGTTGCCGTGACGAGTACGAGGCCGTTGCCGACGGCGTCGACCACGCGCGCGAGCGCGGCGTCGCCCGCGGCGACCTGTTCGATATCGGCCGCGCCGGGTGATTCGTCGGCGTCGTCGAACGCGCCGAGCGCCGCCAGACCGGCGACCGTGATCACCGCGCCGAGCAGGCCCGCGACGAGCGGCACGACCGCCGCCCACGGCACCGCGCGCCGAGGGCGGGGCAGTGCGCGCGTCGCCAGTTCCGTCGGGTGGAGCCAGAGGCGATCGAGCGGGTGCGGGGGACCGCCGGCGAACTCTTCGTCGCGGCCGTCCTCATCGTCGTGGCCGTGGCCCTCAGGAGGCAAATCGCCCGCGGGCGCCATCCGGGCGAGTGTAACGACGCGGATCGCCGTCGCGATCGCGCCCCGGGGGTCGATCGGCGCGCTTTCCTAGACTGTCGCCGTGGTGCGTCCTCCGACCGATCCCGGCGCGCGCGACTGGGTCGCGCTGAGCGACGGTGCCCTCCCCACCGAAGTCGCGGTGCAGTGGGCCACGACGCCGGCGGCGGGGGCCGTCGTCAGCTTCCTCGGGGTCGTGCGCGACCACGCAGACGGACGCGACGGCGTGCGCGCGATGACCTACGAGGCGTACGACGAGCCGGCCGGGCGGGCAATGGCGGAAATCGCAGCCGCGGCCCGCCGGCAGTGGCCCGACTTGGAGCGCCTCGCGCTCCTCCACCGGGTCGGCGACCTCGCGCTCTCGGAAACCTCTGTCGCCGTCGTGGTGTCCTCACCGCATCGCGCGCAGGCGTTCGAGGCGGCGCGCTACTGCATCGACACCCTCAAAGAAGCGGTGCCGATCTGGAAGCAAGAACACTGGTCGGGCGGCTCCGACTGGGCGGTCGAACAGCATCCGCTGCGACCTGTGTCCGACGCGGTCGAGTCGGTCTAGGTAACCGTGGGGTTCCTGGCCTTCGCAGTCGTCGCGAGTTCGCTCGGCATCGGGATTGTGCTGCTGCGAAATCGCCGGCCCACGTCGATGGAGCACAGCATTGCCGAGTTCGAGCGCGGACTGCGCGCGCTGGCGCCCGAGTACGAGCCGCGCCCGCCGCAGCCGACGGAGTGAGCAGCGCCGCGCCGTGCCTCGTGACCTCGCCATCGACCTCGGTACCGCCAACACGCTCGTCTATTCGCGCGGGCAGGGGATCATCCTCAACGAGCCCACCGTTATCGCGCTGAACAGCCGCAGCCAGGACGTCCTGGCCATGGGGCACGAGGCGTGGCAGATGATCGGGCGCACGCCCGGCTACATCGTCGCCGTCCGGCCGCTGCGGGGCGGCGCGATCACCGACTTCGAAATCACCCAGCGAATGATCCGCCTGTTGTTCCAACGGGCCGGCGTCAGCCGCTTGTACCGCGCCCGGGTATTGATCTGCGTACCGTCGGCGATCACTCACGTGGAACAGCGCGCGGTGCTCGAAGCGGCGCGGCGGGCCGGCGCCGCGCAGACGTTCTTGATCGAGCAGCCCATGTCGGCCGCGATCGGCGCGGGGCTCCCGATCCACGAACCCATGGGGAATATGGTCATCGACATCGGTGGCGGTACCACCGAGGTTGCCGTGATCTCCCTGGGCGGCGTCGTCGCGCTCGAGGCGGTGCGCGTCGGTTCGTTCGACATCGACGCCGCGATCCAGACGTACGTGCGGCGCGAGTACGGCATCGCCATCGGTGAGCGCACGGCCGAGGAAATCAAGCTCGCCATCGGCTCGGCGTCCGCGGTGGACGACGAGTACAAGGCCGAGGTGCGCGGCCGCGATCTCATGTCCGGGCTCCCGAAGACCATCCTCTTGCTCCCGGAGGAGGTGCGTCTCGCGATCGAGGAGCAGACCCGGGCCATCTGCGACGCGGTGATCTCGTGTTTGGCGCGCACGCCACCCGAGTTGGCGCAGGACCTGATACTGAACGGCGTGCATCTCGTCGGGGGCGGCGGCATGCTGCGGGGCCTCGACCGGCGGATTTCCGAAGAGACCGATCTGCCCGTGCATCTCGTCGACGCGCCGCTCGAGTGCGTCGTGCTCGGCGCGGGCCGTTGCCTCGAGAATTTCGATTCGCTCAAAGAGATGTTCATGGCTCGGAGCGATGCCCGGTGAGGTCCTCCGCGGCCTGACGGACTTGCCAGTCGCGATCGTCGAGCGCGGCGAGGAGCCGTGCTTCCACTGCGGGGCCTTCGAACGCGGCGAGGGCGAGCACCGCCCGGCGGCGTATTGCGGGTTTGTCGTCGCACGCGGCAAGCACCGCGGGCAGCGTTTCGGGAACGCCGAGGGCACCCAACGCCGCGACCGCTGATTCGCGTACGAGCGCGTCGCGATGTCCTGTCGCGGCCGCGACCAGCGCGTCGACCGCCCGTGCGGTCGGGGCCGGGCATTCGCCGAGCGCGTGCGCGGCGGCTTCGGCGACCCATGCGTCGGTGTCGGCGAGCAAGGCGACGAGCGGCGCGGCGGCGACCGCGCGGCCGAGCGCGGGCGCCGTCTCCGCCGCGCGCCGGCGAACCGCGGCGTCTCCGTCGCCGGCCGCAAGCCGCCATGCCGGCGCCGAGATCCGACGCGGCGCCGAACGCACGAGTGCGGCGAGCGCGACCGCTCGCACTTTGGCGTCGGGATCGCGAGCCACCAGGTCGGCGAGCGCGGCCGCGTCGTCCGCCGAAAGCCGCCCGGGCGCGGCTCGTACGGCGATGCGCGTCGCCCGGTCGTGCGCGTTGGGGGCCTCGGCCACGGCCGGGACCGTAGCCACCGGCGCGTGCGACATCCGCCCTACAGGGCCCCGGAGGGTGTGCCGATGCCCTCTCGAACCGAACGGATTGTCGACGGATTGCCGAACGGCTTGGTCGTGGGGAAGTCGGGATGCGCACGCGCGAGCTCGTGATCACGGCGCTCGTCGGTGCGGTCTTTTTCACCGCGGCCGGAGTTGCGAGCGTGACGGGTGCCGAGGACGGGGCGGCACCGGTCGCCTTCGTGCCGCCGCCCACGTCGACCTCGACCTCGACGGTCGCGCCGACGACGACCAGCACGAGCACGACCACGAGCACGACCACGACGACCGCACCGGCGCCCGAACCGGAAGCCGGCCCGGCACCGGCGGAGTCGACGTCGCCGTTGCCAACCCCCGCGCAACCCCCGGCCGATCCGCGCGAGGACGTCGCCGTCGTCGAGATCGGTCGAATCAAGATCCCGAAGATCGGCCTCGATCACGCGGTCTACGAAGGTGTGTCGCTGACGGTGATCGACGTCGGGCCGGGTCACTGGCCGGGAACGCCCGTGCCCGGTGGTTACGGCAACTCGGTGTTCGGCGGCCACCGCGTCACGAACAGTCATCCGTTCCGCGACGTCGACCAGCTCGCACTCGGCGACGAGATCGTGTTCGAGCTCACCGATGGCACCCGCCCCGTCTATGCCGTGACGGAGCAGTTCGTCGTCGATCCGGACGCGATGTGGATCGTCGACCAGGTCGACGCGTCGATCGTGACACTCTTTTCGTGTCACCCGAAGGGCAGCGCTCGCCAACGCATCGTCATCCGCGCCGCGCTCGTCGCGCCCCCCGGCTGAGGCGACAGCGCAGCGACCGAAGCGGAGCGGAGCGCGGAGCCGACCAAGAGAAGCTGAGACGACAGCGCAGCGACCGAAGGGGAGCGGAGCGTGGAGCCGACCAAGAGAAGCTGAGACCGCGCCGTCAGCCCGCGAGGCTGGACATGAGCACCAGCGCCGTTCCGAGCACGGCCGCGCCGAGGACGGCGAGGCCGACGGCAGTGCCGACCACCAGCACGGCCCACCGCGCCCAGGGGACCCGCGTCGCGACCGGCGTCGGGAAGGTGGCACTCTGTTGGACGATGTGCACGGCTCGCTGCCTTCGACCGGGTGACGCCCGCCCGGGCGTCCTGATGCGCGTCGTCTCGTCGGCGGCTCGCGGGAGGACCTGAGCGTTGCTCGAAGACGAGCAGGTCGTCGCAACGCCCGAATCCGCCAGTTCGGCCGGCCCGGGTGGCGTCGGCGCGCAATTCGGCGAACAGCTCGGCGCGCCGCCTCCGTCGGCGCGACGGCGGTGGCGGCGCTGGCACACGGTCGTCGCGGTCGTCGCGGTTGTGATCGCTAGCGTCACGGTGGCGGGGACGGTGATCCGGCTCCCGTACTACACGATTTCCCCCGGCGAGGCGGTCAACCTGTATCCACGCGTCGAGGTAGAAGGGACGAAGAGTTACCAGCCCGAAGGGGCGATGTTGCTCCTCTTCGTTCGTCAACGCGCACGGGTGTCGGTATTCCGCTACGTGCAGGCGTCCTTCGATCCCGACATCGACCTGTTCCGCGAGGAAGAGTTCTCGGGGGGACGTACACCGCAGGAGATCGATATCGCATCGGATGCAGAGATGGCGCGTTCACAGCTCGCCGCCAAGAAGGTCGCGCTCGAGGCGAGCGGCTTCGACGTGACGATCGGCGATGGCGTCATCGTCCTCGTGACGATCCCGAACATGCCGGCGTCGGGAGTGCTCGCCGCCGGGGACAAAGTGCTGGCGGTCAACCGTGTCACGATCGAAGGCGACGCCGACCTCGGTGAGCTGGTGCGCGGGCACGCACCGGGCGATGTGCTCACCATCACGATCGAGCGGGATGGCGAGACGCGCGACGTACGAGTCGGTGTCGAGGCGGCCGACGACGGCACCCCGGTCATCGGCGTCTACGTCGCCCAGAACTACGAATTTCCGGTCGAAGTGCAGCTCGACACGTCTTCGATCGGCGGACCGTCGGCCGGTCTCGCGATGACGCTGTCGATCATCGACACGCTCACCCCGGGCGCCCTGACCGGCGGACAGCGCATCGCGGTCACCGGCACGATCGACGACGACGGCAACGTCGGCGAGATCGGCGGGATCAGCCAGAAGGCGGTTGCGGCGCGACGCGCGGGCGCCGACATCTTCATCGTTCCCGCGTGTGCGGAAGGTCCGGGCCAGAACATCTGCGCCGAGGAGCTCGAACGCGCGATCGATCGCGCGGGTGACATGCCACTCGTCCCCGTTGCGACGCTGGAAGACGCGCTGACCGCCCTGACCGACAACGGCGGCGAACCGGTTGACCAGGCGGCCTGACCCGTCCACGGCCGGCGAGGTAGCTGCGCGCGCGCGACCTCACTACGATGTTGCGGGCGGGACGCGATCTTGGGGGTTCGGATGCCTGACAGCGAGCGGCGGCAACGCGTCATAAGCAGCACGCCCCGACTCTCTCCCGAAGACATCGCGAACCGCGCGTTCGCCAAGGGAGTGCGTGGGTACTCCGAGGCCGAGGTGCGCTCGTTCCTTCGGCGGATCTCGGAGGAGTTCGCGACGGTGCGCGACCGCGAACACCAGCTGATCGGCGCCATCGACGACCTCGAACAGCAGCTTCGTGCGCCGCAACCGCTCGACGAGCAGCAGCTACTGGACGCGCTCGGCGAGGAGACCGCCCGGCTCCTCCGCTCGGCCCGGGAAGCCGCCGACGACATCCGCAAGAAGGCCGAGGACCGCGCGAGTCGCCTCATGGAAGAAGCGCAGGCCGAAGCGCACCGGTTGCGCACCGACGCCGCCGAGATCCTCGGCACCAAGAGCCACGAGGCCGAGGCCCACGCGGCCGAGATCGTCGGCGAAGCGGACGCGCGCGCCACCGAGGTCCGCGAACACACGGAACGCACCGCGGAGGAGCAGCGGCTACGCGCCGAGAACGAGGCCGAAGCCATCGTCGAAGGCGCGCGCCAGCAGGGCCGCGAGATGCTCGACGAAGTCCGCAGCGCGCGTGAGCGCGTGCTGGCCGATCTAGGGCGCCGCCGCGGATTGCTGCAAGCGCAGGTCGAAGAACTGCGGCAGGGTCGCGATCGACTGCTTGACGCGTACCGCGTCGTCAAGCGCACGTTCCTCGACGCAACCGAAGCACTGTCACAGATCGAAGCGCGCGCCGCCGCCGGTCGGCCGCTCGTGCCAACCGACACCAACGCGCACGCGAGAGTCGACATCGACCTCACGAACAGCGACCCCGGTCCCCACGCGGGAGGTGTTGACGCCGCGGCGCCCGGGCTGCCGACCGACGACTCGCCGTCGGCCGGGATGGCCGCGGTCGACTCGCTCTTCGCGCGCTTGCGCGCGGGCCAGGCCGATGGCGAGGCCGCGGAGCCCGTGTCACCCGACGCCACGGTCGCCGACGCCGTCAGCTCGCTGGTCGAAGCCACCCCGGCGGCCCCCGACGGTCCCACCGCGTGGCGAAGGGTCCACGCCGAGGGGGCCGCTGGCCTGATCGGGCCACTCGTGAAGCGGGCCAAGCGGGCTGCGCAGGACCACCAGAACACGCTGCTCGATGCCGTGCGCCGCCACAAAGGCCGCCCGGTTGCCGCCCAGGTCCTGCCGGACACGGTGGCCCTCGTCGAGGGCTGGATCGCAGTGCTGCAGGACTCGCTCGGCGCGGCCTACGGCGCCGGTCGGATCGCGGCGGGCGGATCGGCCGCGCCGCCGCCGCACTCACTGCTGCACGAGAGCGCGGAGGCGGTCGCGCTGCCGTTGCGGGATCGCTTCGCGGCCGCGATCGACGACGTCGACGAGGGTGACACGAGCGGGTTGGTGGAGCGCATCGGTGCTCGCTACCGCGAATGGAAGAATCAACAGCTCGAGGACACCCTCGCCGACATGGTGGTCGCGGCGTGGTCGCGTGGCGTCTACGATGCCGCGCCCGAAGACGCCGTGCTCCAATGGATTCCGTTGCCCGACCGGCGTTGCGCGGACTGTGACGACAACGCGCTCGAGCCCACCGTGAAGGGCATGAAATTCCCGACCGGCCAGGAACACCCGCCCGCGCACCCCGGCTGCCGCTGCCTCCTCGCGCCCGTCGAGGTCCTCGCCACGGTCACGGGCTGAGCGCGACCCGGCTCGCACGGACAAACGGTTTAGCATCCGCAGAATGCGCGTGACGTCTGCTGACGTGCCGCGGCGTCCCCTCGGCCTTCGAGGCTGGCTGATTGGAGCCGCGATTGCCCTGCTGCTGCTCATACTGAGCATGCGCGGGTTGGCGCGCTTCTACACCGACTACCTGTGGTTCGACGAGGTCGGGTTCGGCGACACGTGGCGGCGGTTGCTGACCGCGAAGGCCGTCCCGGCGCTCATCTTCTCGTCGGCGTTCTTCGTGTTATTGCTCGCGAACCTGATCGTCGCCGACCGCGTCGCGCCGCGGTTCCGTTCGTCGGCCGGGCCCGAAGACGAGATCATCGAGCGCTACCGAACGTATGTCGCGCCGTACTCGGGTCGACTGCGAGTGTTGGTCGCGCTGTTCTTTGCGCTCGTCATGGGCGGCGGTGTCTCGGCGGAATGGCGCAGTTGGATCCTCTTCTCGAACGCCGTCGATTTCGGCGTCGAGGATCCCCAATTCCATCGCGACATCGGCTTCTACGTCTTCCGCCTGCCGTTCTTGCAGTTCGCAGTGGGCTGGACGTTCGCGGCATTGCTCGTCGTGTTGATCGTCACCGCCGTCTTCCATTACCTGAACGGTGGCATCCGACTGCAGAGCCCGTGGCAGCGGGTGACGCCCCAGGTGAAGGTGCACCTGTCGGTGATCCTGGCGCTCATGGCCTTGACGAAAACCGCGCAGTACTACCTCGCGCGCTACGAGCTGACGTTCTCGCGACGCGGCTTCGTCGATGGTGCGAGCTACACCGACGTCAAGGCGCAGCTCCCGGCGCTGAATCTGCTCATGATCATCTCGGTCGCAGCGGCGGCGTTGTTCATCGCGAACATCTTCCGGCGCGGATGGGTGTTCCCCGTCATCGCCGTCGGCCTGTGGGGCTTCATATCGCTCGTCGTCGGTACGATCTATCCGGCGGTGATCCAGCGGGTCGTCGTGCAGCCCAACGAGTTCTCGCGCGAAGAGCCCTACCTCAGACGCAACATCGACGCGACCCGCGCCGCATTCAACCTCGGCGATGACTCCGTTTCAGTACGCGAGTTCGACTACCAGGAGAACCTCGAAGTGCTCGACGTCCAGGCGAACACTGCGTCGCTCAACAACGCGCGGTTGTGGGGGCCGACGGAGTTGCAACGCGTGTTCCGCGCGACGCAGGAGATCCGAACGGAGTACCGGTTCGGTGACGTCGACGTCGACCGCTACCGGATCGGCGCCGACGACGAGCTTCCCGCGCTGATCGCACCACGGGAGCTCGACGAACCCAACATCCCCGACCGCACATGGACGAACCGGCACCTGCGGTACACGCACGGATGCGGTGCCGTCGTCGCCGCGGGTAACGCCGAACAGAACGGCGAGCCTTCGTACCTGCTCGCCAACCTCGACCCGATCACGGGCGAACTTTCGCCCGGATTCGAGGAGCCCCGCATCTATTTCGGCGAGGGCTTGCGGGGGTACGTCATCGTCGACACGAAGCTCGACGAACAGAGCTGCGTCGAAGGCGCGGAACCGCGGTACGACGGCCAGGCCGGTGTGCGATCGTCAAGCCTACTGCGCCGCGTCGCGCTCGGCCTCCGGTTCTGGGACTGGAACATCGTCGTGTCGGGACAACTCACGGGCGACTCGCGCGCGCTGTACATGCGTGATATCCGCGAGCGGGTCACCACCGCCGCGCCGTTCCTGCGCTTCGACTCTGATCCGTATTCGGTCGTGCTCAACGGTCGGACGCTGTGGATCATCGACGGGTACACGACTTCAAACCGATACCCGTACTCGCAGTTCCTCCACCCCAGCAACCTCCCGCCGGGCAGCGGTCTCGATACCGAGTTCAACTACGTGCGGAACTCGGTCAAGGCCACGGTCGACGCGTACGACGGCACCGTTCGCTTGTACATCGTGGACGAGGAAGATCCGATCATTCGCGCCTACGCCAAGGCATTCCCGAAGTTGTTCAGCGACATGGGCGAGATGCCGGAAGGACTGCGCGACCACTGGCGATACCCCGAGGATCTCTTCCGCGCCCAGACCGAGCAGTACACGCAGTATCACATGACCGACGCGCGCGAGTTCTTCGGCAAGGTGACACTCTGGGACATCGCCCCCCGTCCCGAGGGCTCGGCCACGAGCGGCGGCGCGTCGACGGCCACGACCGCGGCAGGCGATACGACCCTCGCCGCGAACCGAAGCCCCATCGATCCGCTGTACATCACGACTCAGCTGCCGGACGAGGACCGCCAGGAGTTCGTCCTCACGCGGCCGTTCGTTCCGCGAGGGAAACAGAACCAACTTGCGGCGTTCATGTACGCGCGTACCGACGGTGACGACTACGGCAAGATGGTCGTGTACCAGCTGCCGGACAATCGCGTCGCGCCGTCGCCGACGCGCGCGGCGTCGTTGATCGAGTCGGAACAGCGGATCAGTGCGCAGTTCACGCTGCTCGACCGCGCCGGGTCGAACATCTCGCGCGGCAGCATCCAGATGCTTGCTGTCGCCGATTCGGTCGTATACATACGACCGATCTATGTGGCATCCAGTGCCGAGGGCTCGTTCCCCCGATTGCGCTTCGTGGCGGTGGCGTACGGCGAGGACGCGGTGCTCGCCGATCTTGACCCCGACCGCCGAGACGTGGACGTGCTTGCGTCGCTCCCCGAGGCCATCACCGCGCTCGTCACCGGCGACATCCCCGACGCGCCCATCGATCCCGAGGATCCCGACGCGCCGGAAGAGCCGGACGAACCAGAACCGGAGGAGCCGGAGGAGCCGGAGGAGCCGGCGGAGCCGGAGGAACCTCCGGCCGACGCGACGGTTGCGTCGCTGCTCGCACGGGCGATCGAAGAGTTCGCGGCTGCGGACGCCGAGCTGCGGGCCGGAAACCTCGCGGGCTTCGACCAACACGTCGCGGCCGCAGAGGCGCTCGTGTTGCAGGCCCAAGCCCTGGCGGCCGGCACCCCGCCCGAAACGACCACGACGACGACCGTCGTCAACGCCTAGCACCATTTGCACCATCAGATAGGTATCTCACGCACCGGAGCGGTGCGTGAGATACCTAACAGATGGTGCAGTCGGCGACGTTTCGGAGGGCGGGATTGGGATCCGGGTCGAGGATTGTTACTATCTACGTAGTGTTAATTGCCGGGTGGGAGACGCGAGGGAGCGGTCCCGCCCGGGAGGCAATGAAGCGGGCCGAGGAGGCTTGATCTGATGGCCGTATCCGGCATCGACCTGGGCAAGTACAAGCTCGGCTGGCACGACACCGAGTCCTACGTCAACGTCCCCAAGAAGGGCGTGAACGCGGACGTCGTTCGCGAGATCTCGCACCTCAAGTCCGAACCCGAATGGATGACGAAGTTCCGGCTCAACGCGCTGAAGCGGTTCGAGCGCAAGCCCATGCTCGAGTGGTTCGCCAAGAACATGCCGGACATCGACTTCGACGACATCTACTACTACTTGAAGCCGACGGACAAGACGGTCTCCGACTGGGACATGCTGCCCGAGGAGATGAAGACGACGTACGAGCGGCTCGGCATCCCCGAAGCCGAACGGAAGTTCCTCGCCGGCGTCACGTCGCAGTACGAATGCTTGCGCGGTTCGACCTTGGTGTGGACCACACTCGGGATGCGTCCGATCAAGGAGCTCGTCCGCGGCGACGAGGTGTTCTCGCTCGACGAGACGACGAAGCAGGTCGTCCGCGCGACCGTTACCGGCGCGGCGTGCTCCGGCGAGAAGGACATCTACGAGATCAGCGCGCGTGGTTGCGTCATCGGCGCGTCCCACAACCATCCGTTCCTCGTGCTGCGAGACGAGCGCAAGCCCGGCCGCCAGCGGGCGCGATTCGCAACGCGTTGGGTCCCCGTCGAAGACCTGCGCGTGGGCGACTATGTCGCGATCGTGACCGACACCCCGGAGTACGGCGAATCCGCGCCATTGTTGCTGCCCGACCGGGTCGAAGCGCAACGGTTCCCGCGGTTCACGAGTGACGACTTGTGTTGGTGGGTGGGGCTCTACATCGGTGACGGTTACGTGAAGCACTCGGGTGGCTATCTCAGCGTCGAGATCGCGATCGACGTCAGCGACCAGTCGCTCGTCCGCGAGATCCAGCGCGTCAGCAATGAACTGTTCGGTATCGAGCTACGCGTCGCGCCCGACAATCAGCGGCTCACAGGTCGCGGCACGGCGGCGCTCGCAGAGTTCCTCGAGCTCAATGGGCTCGGTGGAAACGCGCGTACCAAGCGGATCCCGTTCTGGGTGTACGAGCTTCCGCGTTCGCAGCGGCTCGAATTCCTCGCCGGCTACGTCGATGCCGACGGCTACGTGCGTGATCACGCCTCGAGCAAGGACGTGATGCTGACCTCGGCCAACGAGTCGTTGCTCGCCGACGCCAAGCAACTCGCCGCGCTCTGCGGCATTGGTTCGAGCTCGGTCATCGGGGTGCACAACAAGCACCCGTTCGACCACGAGCGCGTTCTCACGGCGTATCACTTGCGCTTCAGCGGCCGCTTCGATCGGATACCCGTGCGTTCGCCGCGCCGCGCCGATCGCATGGGTCGTCGCGCGTACTTCCATTCGTACCGCACGGCCAAGGGCACGGATTTCCGCACGCACACGAGTGAGATGCTCGGGTTCGTGCGCGTCGATGCGATTGAGCCGGTCGAACGCGAGTTGACGTACGATATCGAGGTTGCCGGCCATCACAACTTCGTGGCCGAAGGCTTCGTCGTGCACAACAGCGAAGTCGTCTACCACAAGAACCGCGAGGACCTCGAGGGGCTCGGCGTGCTCTTCACGAGCATGGACCAGGCGCTCAAGGACTACCCGGAGATCGTCAGGCAGTACTTCGGCACTGTCATCCCGCCCGGCGACAACAAGTTCGCGGCGCTCAACTCGGCCGTGTGGTCGGGTGGCTCGTTCATCTACGTCCCACCGGGCGTGCACGTCGACATGCCGCTCCAGGCGTACTTCCGCATCAACGCGGAGAACGCCGGGCAGTTCGAGCGCACGCTGATCATCGCCGACGAAGGCGCGTCGGTGCACTATGTCGAAGGCTGCTCGGCGCCCGTCTACACCACCGACTCGCTGCACTCCGCGGTCGTCGAGCTCATCGCGAAGCCCGGTGCCCGCATCCGCTACACGACCATCCAGAACTGGTCGCCGAACGTCTACAACCTGGTCACCAAGCGCGCTCGCGCCGAGACCGAAGCAACCGTCGAGTGGATCGACGGCAACCTCGGCTCGAAGCTCACGATGAAGTACCCGGCCGTCGTGATGACGGGTCCGAAGGCGCACGGCGAGGTGCTGTCGGTCGCGTATGCCGGCGCCGGTCAACACCAGGACGCGGGCGCAAAGATGACGCATGCCGCGCCCGAGACGACGTCGATCATCGACTCCAAGTCGATCAGCAAGGACGGCGGTCGTACGACGTACCGCGGGCTCGTGCGGGTCGAAGAGGGTGCGCACAACGTGAAGAGCCACGTGCGGTGCGACGCACTGATCCTCGACGAGGATTCGCGCTCCGACACGTACCCCTACATGGAGATCGAGGAGAAGGACGCCCGTATCGGCCACGAGGCCACCGTTTCGAAGGTCGGCGACGACCAGATCTTCTATCTCATGGCGCGCGGCCTGAGTGAGCAGCAGGCGACCGCGATGATCGTGAACGGTTTCATCGAGCCGATCACCAAGACGCTGCCGATGGAGTACGCCGTCGAGCTCTCGCGGCTGATCGAGCTGAACATGGAAGGCGCGGTCGGGTAGCAGTGGCATCCGCGTTCACCGTTGACGCGGCGCGCGCACTTGGTGGCCCCGACTGGCTCGTGGCGCGACGCATTGCCGCCGCCGAGCGACTTCCGGCGTTGACGTGGCCGACGCCCGCAGAGGAGATCTGGCGCTACAGCCGCATCGACCAGCTGGACCTCGAGCGCTTCACACCGTTCCGAGAGGACGAGCTCGGGAGCCCGGGCGACGAGCGGGCACCGGGCGGCGGCCCGTGGGCGGCCGAGGCCGGGGCGCGGGCGGGGATGCTCGTCGTGCGCGACGGCCACGTCGTGCGCCACGAGCTGGATCCCGGACTCGTCGCCAAGGGAGTGCGGGTGTGCGACATCGCAACGTGCGATGACGGCGCGATCCGGGACCTGTTCGGGCGCGTCTCGAGCGCAACTCCCGATGCGTTCACCACCTTGCACGACGCGTTCGTGTCGGGCGGCGCGTTCGTGCATGTCCCGCCCGGTGTCGTTATCGAGGACCCGATTCTCGTGCTGCATTGGTGCGAGGGGGACGCGCGCGCGTCGTTCCCGCACACGCTCGTGTACCTCGGCGAGAGCGCCGAGGCAACGGTGCTCGACCGCTTCGGCTCACCTTCGACCGATCACCTCGTCGATGCCGTCACCGAACTCATCCTCGACGACAACGCGCACCTGCGATACCTGTCGGTGCAGGAGCACGGACCGCGTACGTGGCACCTCGGCTACCAGCGGGCGGATCTCGGACGCGACGCGCACCTGCGCACGTCCGCAGTCGTGCTCGGCGGCGACTACGCCCGGCTGCGCAGCGAGACCCGACTCGGCGGCCAGGGCGCCGAAAGCGACCAGCTCGCCGTGTACTTCGGCGACGGCACGCAGGTGCTCGACTTCCGCACGCTGCAGGATCACGACGCACCGCACACGAACAGCACGCTCTTGTTCAACGGTGCGGTCGAAGACGAGGCGCGCTCGGTGTACTCCGGGCTCGTGCACCTTCGAACGACGGCTCAGAAGGCGAACGCGACCCAGACCAACCGCAACCTCGTGCTCAGTGAAGGCGCGACCGCCGAGTCGATCCCGAACCTCGAGATCGAAGCCAACGACGTGCGCTGCTCGCACGCGTCGACGGTCGGGCCAATTGACGACGACCAGCTGTACTACCTCGAGTCGCGCGGCGTGCCACCCGAGGAAGCCGAGCGTCTGATCGTGCTCGGGTTCTTCGATGACGTGTTCGCCCGCCTCCCCGTGAGCGCGCTCACGCGCGGCCTGCGCCGAACTGTCGTCGACAAGCTGGAGCACCGGCGCCGGCATGGGTGACGGCATCCGCGTCTGTTCGGTGGACGACGTCGCGCCCGGAAGCGCGCGCCGGTTCGACGTCGACGGTCATCGCATCGCGGTGGTTCGCATCGGCGGTGAGTTCTACGCGATCGGCGACGAATGTTCGCACGCCGACTATTCGCTGTCGGAAGGCGACGTCTGGGAGGACGAATGCGAGATCGAGTGCCCGAAGCACGGCTCGACTTTCTCGCTTCTCACCGGCGAACCGCAGACACTGCCCGCGATCAAACCGGTCCCTGTGTACGACGTCGTTGTCGACGGAACGGACGTCTACCTCAAACCTGCGCCGCAAAACCCGGATGATCCGGGCTCTACGGCGCAGGTTCGCAGGGGGGACGCATGAGCGTCCTCAAGATCACCGATCTGCACGTGAACGTGGCCGGGGTCGAGATCTTGCGCGGCGTCGACCTCGAAGTGCGGTCCGGAGAAGTGCACGCGCTCATGGGGCCCAACGGATCGGGCAAGTCGACGCTGTCCCACGCGCTCATGGGACAGGGCGACTACGAAGTCACCCGAGGATCGGTGACGATCGACGGCGAGGAGTTGCTCGGCCAGCCCACGTGGAAGCGGGCGCAGCTCGGCCTCTTCCTCGCGATGCAGTACCCCGTCGAAGTGCCGGGCGTGCGCCTCGAAGATCTCGTCGGCGCATCGTTGCGGTCACGCGGCGCTGAGCGCGCCGAGTTCGCTGACCAGATCACGCGCGAAGCCCGTCTCCTCGACGTCCCCGCCGAGCTACTCGCGCGCGGCGTCAACGACGAGTTCTCCGGCGGCGAGAAGAAGCGGTCCGAGACTGTGCAACTCGCGGTGCTCGAACCCAAGTTCGCGGTGCTCGACGAGATCGACTCCGGCCTCGACGTCGACGCGTTGCGCGACGTCGCGCGCCGGGTGGAGCGGATGACGGAAGAGCACCAGCTCGGCGTGCTCGCGATCACGCACTACGCCCGGTTGCTCACCGAACTGCGGCCCGACCGCGTGCACGTGCTTCTGGCCGGGCGCGTCGTGCGCAGCGGCGGCCCCGAGCTGGCCGATGAGCTCGAAGCGGCCGGCTACGAAGGCGTCGCGGCCGAACTCGGCGTCGAAGAGCTCACGGTCGAGGTGCCGAGCGCCGCCGACCCCTTCTCCGACCCGACCGTCGACTCCAACCCGTTCGCCGACCCACTGGCGTAGCGCGACCGCGCCGGAGCGAGCGCGCTACGGCGAGCTGGCTGTCGTCGCGCTGCTCGTCGTTGTCGGCGTGGTGTCCGGCGGTGACGTCGTCGGCGGCGACGTCGCCGGCGGCGGCGCGGTGGGTGGCACGGTCGCTTCGGGCACAACCGTCACCGGGGGCGCCGGATCGGGTGTCACGGTGGTCGGAACGGGCGTCGTGTCGGTCGGGGTGGGCGGCACCGCGGGGGGAGTGGTCGGCGGCGCGGGGGCGGGACGCGATGCGGAGCCGGTGGGCGGCGCTTCCGTACCGACGACGTAGACGGCCATGTCCTCGTAGACGAGCGTTCCGAAATACTCGGCGATGTGCATCGGGATGCGGGCGCAGCCGTGCGAGGCGGGTTCGACCGGCACCGACGTGTAGCCGTGGATCGCGATCCCGCCGTTGAAATACCACGGGTTGTACAGGCGGCCGAGGTCGCCGTTGCGCCAGCCCCTGTGATGCCAGTCGAACTTGTACTTCCCGACCGGTGTCACCGCGTACTGGCAGCCGTCACCCCCGCCGCAGAACCGCTTGCCGTTCCCTGTCGACGTCGGGGCGATCAGCGCGACCTGCCAACCCTTGTAGAGCGTGATCACTTGCTTGTCGAGATCGACCTCGACCCGGTCCGCTTCCGCGGTGGGCAGGTGCGGCACGGCGAACTGAAAGTTGGCGAGCGCATCCACGAACGCCTGGTCGATCACGCCGTCGCGCGGCCAGCCCATGAGCTTGTCGAACGCTTCCACCGCGAAGCGCGTCTTGGCGTCGAACACTTCGTCTACCGGACCCGGATCGAAGTGGAGTTGCACGAGCCGCAGCTCGTACGCGGCGATTTCCGGCCCGCGGCTGCCCTGCCTGAAGCTCCCATTGGGCACCGCGGGCAAGGTGGCGGGCGAGAACTGTGCGAGTGGCGGAATCGTAGTCGTGGTCGTCGGCGGGATCGTCGTCGTGCTCGTCGACGTCGTGGCGGGCGCGGTGGAGGCCGTCGAGCTCGGCGTGGTCGTCGCATCGGCGTCGTCGCCGTCGGTGGCGACAACCTGTCCGATCGCCAGCGCGACGATGGCGGCGGCGACCGCGAGAGTGAGCAGCGCCCGAACCAGCAGCGGCCGTCGCGGCGCGCGCGGCTCGCCGTCGTTGGCTGGCGGAGTGGCCGCCGGCGGCCCTGTCGCACCCGAGCTGTCGTCCGTGGCCACCGCCGCGGATGCTACTGGACGCGACCTCCCTTACGAGGTCGACAGCGCGCGTTCGAAGTGAACGGTCGTTCCGTCGGCGCGCCGCTCGACGGTCACGCTGTCGCTGAGCTGGCGGACGATCCGCAGACCGGTCCCCCTGTCGTCGAGCGCCCGTCGCCACTGGCCGTCGTCCTCGACTGCAACGCGCACCGCGCCGTCGCGGATCACCCCGCGGACCCGGAGCTGACCGCCGGTCGCGCCGTACGCGTGCATCGCCACGTTGGCGACTGCCTCGCCGACCGCGACGATCACGGCTTCGACGTCGTCGTTGGGAACACCCCTGTGGACCAGCCAGGCGCGCACACGGTCGCGAACACCGCGCAGCCGAACGAGCTCGGCCGGGGCGGCGACCCGCAGCGAATCGGCGTCACGAGACTCGATGTACACGCCGAGGAGCGCAACGTCGTCGTCCCGGCGCTCACCGATCATCTCGGCGAGGATCCGGTCGCACCAGCGTGCGTCCGCCGGCGCTGCCGCAATCGCCACTTCCGCCAGCGCGTCGAGGCGGCGGTCGATCGAGTCGTCTCGTCGCTCGATCAACCCGTCCGTGAACAGCAGCAACGTGTCGCGGCCGCTCACCTCGAACTGCTCTTGACCGTACCTCGCGAAGGCCCGCACTCCGAGCGGGAGTCCGGTCGCGCGCCCGATGTACGACGCGGTGCCGTCGGGACGGAGGTGGAGGAGCGGCGGGTGACCAGCGTTCGCGACCGTCACGACGAAGGTCGTCGGATCGAAGATCGCGCACGCGCACGTCACCATGTCGTCCTCGTGCTCGATCATGAATTGGTTGAGCATCGACAACAACGCAGATGGCGTGTCGTGCGTGGTTGCGTTGGCGCGCAGCACCGTGCGGATACGGCCCATGACGACGGCGGCGCGCTCGCCTCGACCGGCGACGTCACCGACGATCAGCGCGACGCGTCCATCGGGATACTCGAGCGCATCCCAGAAATCGCCGCCGACGGCGAGGTCGCTGCCGGGGAGGTAGCGCGCCCACAGTCGGACATCCGAGAGTTCCGGAACGCGATCGGGCAGCAGGCTGAGTTGGAGCGTCTCCGCGATGCGACGCTCGCGCTCGTAGAGCCGGGCGTTGTCGAGCGCGACTGCAAGTCGGCGCGCGAGTTCGATCGCCAGCTCGAAATCGCCGGCATCCCACTCGGTGCGGCCGAGTACCACGCCGCCGAAGGTCGTCCCTCGCGCCTGTAGCGGCAGGAACGCACCACGCGCGGGAGCGATGCGGGCTCGGATGGCGTCGGCCTCCTCGGCGCCGAGGTGGTCGTCGCGCACGACTGGGAGGAGTACCGGCCGGCCGGTTTCGATCACCTGGGTGAACGGGCTGTCACCACCACTGCTGGTTCGCAACGCGCGGAGCTCCAAGATCCCCTCTTCGAGCGAGGGATTCTCGTGGCGCACGACCCGGAGCGTCTCGTGTTCTCCGACCAGCTCGACCAGCGCACCCTGCGCGAACCCGGGCACGACCATGTCGAGGAACGCGTTGACGCGCGCCCGCAATCCCATGACTTCATCGAGACGCGTGCCCACCTCGGCGAGCATCTCGTAGCGATTGCGCGCCCGCCGCTCCGCTTCGAGGAGCACGATGCGGTCGAGCGCTTGCGCGGCTTGGTGCGCGAAGGTCGTGACGAGCGCGAGGTCTTCGTCGGTGAGCTCGACCTCGCGCGTGAACACCAAGCCGAGGATGCCGAGCTTGCGGCCCGCGGCGCCGACGAGCGGCGTTGCGAGCGCGGCGCGCGCACCGTCACCGACCATGTTGGCGCCATCCGGGTACGCCTGAATCCACTCTCTCGGGTTCGCGAGCCAGATCGTGCGACTCTCGACGTACGCATCGGTCGCAGGAGCGCGAACTGCAAGGGGGATCCGGCGGTACTGCTCGAAGACCGTCGCCGCAAATACGCCGGCCACCGCGACGAACTCGAGGTGTTCGTCATCGGTTGGGAAGGCGATACCCGCCCCGTGGGCGCCGACGGCCGCGAGCACACGGGTGACGACCGCCTCCGCGGCTGTCGTCGTGTTCGGTGCGGCGGCGACCTCGGCCACGGCGTCTCGAAACAGCGCCATGCGCTCGAGCGCCCGCCGACTCTCGGTGGTGTCGACGACCGTGCAGCCCACGCCCACGACGGTGAGATCGCGGTCGATGAGCGGGTGGCGTCCGGTCCTCGGTGTAAATCGACGACGGGCGTAGGTTCCTTCCCAAGCCGACAAGCTACGGAAAGGAACCCACACCCATGTCGACGCGAGTATCGCCCCTGGAGCGCGTCCGTGCCGAGATCCATGACCTGTTCGACTCCGATCGTGACCTGGCCGAGGTCCTGGAGGTGGTGGCCCAGCTCGGCGTTCGCCTGCTGATGCAGACCGTCGTCGAGGCCGAGGTCACCGAGTTCTTTGGCCGCGAGCGCTACTCCCACGGTGAGCGGGCCCGTGAGGGCAGCCGTAACGGCCATTGCCCGACGACGATCAAGACCACGGCCGGGCCCGTCACCATCGAGCGTCCCAAGCTGCGTGGCACCGACGAGGCGTTCGCCTCCCGGTTGCTTGGCGTCGGGGTGACGCGCACCAACGCGCTGGAGTCACTGATTCGTCATCGCAGAGATCAAGCGCGGCAGCTTCGTCATCGGCCGCGACCTCGAACGCAACGGCGCGCTGCTGCACGCCCGTGCCGATGCGATCGCCGGCGGGAACCTGCCGCCCCACCACGGTCTTTGAACCGCCGATGGGACTTTGATGTCGATTGGTGCGGGAAGCCGTCGACGGGTCGTCAGCAGGGGACCTCAGCCGGGGAGCGGAAGGCAGTCGAACTGTTCGGGATCGACGACGCCGTGACCGCTGTCGCCGGCCGTGACGCAGACCTCGGTGGCGTCGGAGGGCTTCGCCGACAACAGCATCGAGTCCTGGCTCACGAACGGCCGTTGGTCGGTCAGCTCCCAGGTGCCTGGGCTCAGTCCGAAGTCGGCGGCGTTGGTTCCCGCCTCGCCCGGCAGGGTGGTGTTCCAGAAGAAGTGCGCATGGAAGTCTGCGGTCGAGGGATCGAAGTTGAACGGTGTCCACGCGACGACGATGGAGTCGCCGTCGACGTCGACCGACGCCATCTCGATGCACTGCCCGCTCGCATCCGCACACGCATCAGCTTCGACCTCCGGCGCCGTCGTCTCCGACGGGGTCGTCGTATCGGGCGTAGCGGTGCTCGAGGTGTCGCCCGCGACCGCGTCGCCGCCGTTCCCACCGCCGAGCGCGACTGCCGCGCCGACGCCCGCAAGCACGACGACCACCGCTGCGATGGCGGCGAGCAGCTTGCGCCGGCCGCGCGTCGCGGGCTCGCCGTTTCGCTCGTAGGGCGATGGTTGCGGCGGGGAAGGAACGGCCGGGGACGCGATCGTCGGGTCGGGATCGACGACGACGGCCTCTGTTTGCACGTCCGCGACCGGCGAAGGTGATTCGGCCGTCGGCTCGGGCATATCCGAAGCGCGGAGCGCGTCCGCGCCGATCTCTGCACCCCGGCCCGCCGACTCCGAAGCGATGACGGCGGCGCCGAGCGCGACGCCGTACTTGGGATGCGCGTCGACCGCGACCGGGCGGCCCAGCTCGGCCCCGACGAGCTGGGCGACCAGCGGTATGCGCGACGAACCGCCGGCGAGCAACACCGCGGTCAACGCCTCGGGCTCGACCCCGGCCGATCGCAGCGCCCGGCGCATTGCGGTGAGTGTGTCTGCGAGCGGCGGGCGGATCATCGCCTCGAATTCGGCGCGGGTCAGGCGAACCTCGGTCGTCACAGTGGGCAACAACACGGGGATCGAGACCTGCGTGTCGGACGACAGGGCTTCCTTGGCCTCGACACACTCGGTGCGCAGGCGGGTCACGGCCGCGGTCGCGGCGGGGTCGTTCGGGTCGAGCTCGTCGAGCGCACCGTCGAGTGAGCCGGCGACGTGAGAGAAGACGGCCTCGTCGAAGTCGATTCCGCCGAGGCGTTCGATGCCGGCGGGGGTGCCGAGCAGCTCGACTCCGGAGGTGGTCTTGCGCACGACGGCGGCGTCGAAGGTACCTCCGCCGAGGTCGTAGACGGCGATGACCGCGCCGGGCTCCACCCGTTCGAGCGACGCGTAGTAGGTGACCGCGGCCTCGGGTTCGGTGATCACCGCGACGTCGTCCAGGTCGGCGAGCGTGATGGCCTCGCGCAGGAGGTCCAGCTTGTACGGACCCCAGTTCGCCGGGTGGGCGACGGCTATACGATCGGGCGGCGAACCCTCGCGCTCGCTCACGGCGTCGACCACCCAACGCAACAGCTTTGCCATCAGCGCCGAGGCGCTGTAAGGGGCGCCGCCGAGCAGGAGCGGTGTCGGGTCGCCGACCCGCCGCTTGAACTCCCTCGCGACGCGTCCGGGCTCGGTCGACCCGCGTCGGGCTGCGGCCTCGCCCGTGAGCACCGTCTCGTCCTCGCGCAGGAACACGACCGAGGGGATCGCCGACGCGCGAGTCCCCAGGTCGACCGTGAGCGTGCGGCCGTCGCGGGCTATTGCCGCGGCCGTGTAAGTGCTACCAAGATCAACACCGAGCGAGTACGTCATTGCGGGCACCTCGAAACGCAGGAGATCGCCGGTCCGCTGCACCGTAACCGCGGAGCCGCGATGCGTCCTCCCCCAAAGCGACCGGACAGCGTGAATAGGGGATCGCCCCGATGTGGGGGCGGACGGGCCGTCGTACCGTCACCACGTCAGCGCAAACCACGAGTACAAGGAGCCCACGATGGCAAGCAACCTGTTGGACAAGATCTGGGACCTGCTCTTCAAGCCCGGCGAAGCCGAGGCCTACAAGGCGGACCCCGAGGGGTACCTCGCCTCGCACGATATGTACGAGTGCACCCCCGAGCAGATCACCGAGGCCGTCTCGATGGCCTACGAGAAGGGCCCGGTCAGCCAGGGCGCGAGCGTCACCGTCGGGGGTTACGCCTCGAGTGCTGGTGCCTCCGCCTCGGCGCCGCCGGTGCCGCCGATGGACCCGACGATGCCGGCCGCCGAGGCGCTCGAGCAGACCGTCAACTACTACGTCTCGAACGTGACCGAGAGCCACGTCGACGACCGTGACACCTACGTGGACAGCTCGGTGAACACGAACGTGGTCGCCGAGGAAGGCTCGATCGTCGACATCGACGTCGACGCCGAGACGAACACCGCGTCCGGTGACGGCGCCGTAGCGGCCTCCGACAACGACGGTGTCATCAACACCGGCGAGAACAGCGGCGTCCAGGCTGCCGACAGCGACCTCGACGGCGTGGCGGTCGGCGACGGTGCCGTCGCCGCAGGTGACGACATCAACGCGCCGGTCAACACCGGCACCGTCGACGACTCCATCCTGGCGGACGACAGCAACTTCGACGACACCGTGGTCGGCGAAGGCAACCAGGTGATCCAGGACTCGACGAACGCTGGCATCGGTGGCGACGTCAGCGGCGAGTTCACGAACATCACAGACTCGGATCTGGACAACGTGAACTTCGGCGACGGCTCGTCGATCGACAACTCGACCAGCTACGAGGACTCGTTCAACACCGAGACCACGACGAGCTACGAGGACTCGTTCAACACGACGGACTCGTTCAACTCCGAGACCAGCTACGAGGACTCGTTCAACACCGACAACTCGATCAACACCGACAACTCGGTGAACGTCGACAGCTCGGTCGACGTCGACAACTCGATCAACGTCGAGGCCGACGCCGACGAGCCCGCTGACCTCTGATCCCCTGCAGCGCCCAGGTGACCCCGGCCCGGCCGGGGTCACCTGCGCGATCATGCGAGGCCACCATGAGCACCCCGCTGCGCGATCTCTTGACCGACATCATGTTCGACCCGCCCTCCCGGGCCGCGTTCAGGTCCGATCCCGAGGGCTTCCTCGGAGACCGCGGCTGGTCGGACCTCGAGGGGACAGACGTCGACGCCGCGCTGCTCGCGCTCGCCGACGAGCTGCCGGTCGAACGCGCGACCCTTGCCTTCTCGACGATCGACGGTGAGGCCTGGGGCGCGGGTGAGAGCGCGGCCGATCGGCTGGCGCGAGCGCTCGACGCGGTCGAAGACGCGCCGGATGCGTACGACGACCCGGCCGGCTGGCTCGACGTCGAGCAGGCCGACCCCGGCGACAGCCTCGACGCCGACGCGCTCGCGGAGCCCGCCGCCGAACCCGACGCCTTGCTCGACCCCGACGAGGACGCGCTCGGGGATCACGACTTCGGCCGCGGACAGGTCGCGCACGACGAGCCGCGCGTCGGTCCGGAGGACGCCTCACCGCTCGACGAGTTGGAATCCGACGATCCTGCGGACGACAGTTTCGCTGCGTCGATCCCGTGGGACGATGCCGACGAACCATTGCGCGCCGTCGACGACGCGCGCGACCTCGACGGCGATATGCACTGGTCCGATGATCTCGACGACGCGGACTGAGCGAGTGTCCGACGCTTCACCGCCGCTCGTTGCCCGCGCGCTGCAGGTGATCCGAGCCGCCCGGCGCGCCACCGATGCGTACGGGAGGGCCGATCTCGGTGAGCGCCTCGCGAGAGCGCATGATCGTCTCGTCCGCCCGGATCTGCAGGCACTCGTCGTCGGCGAGTTCAAGAAGGGCAAGAGCACGCTCATCAACGCGCTCTTGAACATCCCGCTGTGCCCGTCGTCCGACGAGGTCGCCACGGTCGTGCCTACCTTCGTCCGCCACGGCGATCAGCCCTCGGCTTCGGTCGTGCGCGAGGACGTGAGTGCGCAGACGGCCACGCCGCGCTTCGAGATCCCGCTGGACGAGATCTCGGCATGGGTATCCGAGACGGGGAATGCCGACAACGCTAAGGGCATCCGAGCCGTCGAGCTCCGCGTGCCGCGGCGGCTCCTCGGATCGGGCCTCACGCTGGTCGACACGCCGGGCGTCGGCGGCCTGTGCTCGGTGCACGGCGCGACGACGATGGCCGCGCTCGGTCTCGCCGAAGTGGTGATCTTCGTCACCGATGCGTCGCAAGAGCTGACCGCGGTGGAGATGGGTGTCGTGCGCGCTGCGACGGAGCGCTGCCCGAAGGTCGTCTGCGTCATGACCAAGACCGACCTCTACCCGGAATGGAGGAGGATCGCCGACCGGGACCGCGAGCACCTCGCGGCCGCGGCGCTCGAGACCGTCGAGGTCATCCCGGTTTCGTCGCTCCTGCGCGAGCGCGCCCTTGCCGGGAGCTCCAAGGAGCTCAACGAAGAGTCCGGCTACCCGGCGCTGCTGCGGTTCCTGAACGAGGAGGTGAGCGGCGACGCCCAGCGCGTGACGGTGCGAACTGCGCTGAGCGACATCTCGTTCGTGATCGACCAGCTCCAGGCGACGTTCTCCGCCGAGCACGAAGTGCTCGCCGACCCCTCGCGGTCCGGACCGATGCTCGAGGAGCTGGAATCGGCACGGTTGCGCGCCGAGGCATTGCGGGCGCGCACCGCGCGGTGGTTGCAGACCCTCAACGACGGATGCGCGGACCTGGCCAACGACGTCGACCACGACCTCCGGCGCCGCCTGCGCGAGGTCCTCGGGCACGCCGAGGAGGCGATCGACGGCTGCGAACCTGCCGACGTCTGGGAGGATTTCGCCCCCTGGCTCACCCAGCAGGTAGCCGAACAGGTCGCCGCCAACGCCGAGGTGCTTCGAGCGAACGCCAACCGTGTGGCCCGCCGCGTCGCCGATCATTTCACGCTCGACGAGGAAGCGGTCACCCACACGGTGGACACCGGCGGAGCGCCGGCCTACGACGCGAGGCTCGAGGTCGACCTGGACCGTTCGGCGCGATCCACGAACGCGCTCGCCGCAGTGCGCGGTTCGTACGGCGGGGTCCTGATGTTCGGCATGATGGGCCAACTGATCGGCATGACACTCGTCAACCCGCTGACCGCCGTCGTCGGGCTGGGTCTCGGACGCAAGGCGTTGCGCGACGAGAGGAAACGCCAGCTCACGCTGCGCCGCCAGCAGGCGAAACAGGCGGTGCGCAAATACGTCGACGATGCGTCGTTCGCCGTCGGCAAGGAGTCCCGAGACGCCGTCCGCCGCGTGCAACGCGACCTGCGTGACGAGTTCTCCGAGCGGGCAGAGCAGGTACAACGCTCGGTTCGCGACGCGCTCGCCGCAACCGAAGCTGCCACCCGTCAGACCGTGGAGGATGCCAAGGCCCGCCGCCTCGACCTCGAGGCGGAACTGGTTCGCATCGCCAAATTGCGCGCGGCGACCGACGAGCTGCACCGGGCCGTCGCCGGGGCTCGAACATGACCGCGCTCCTCGAGGAGACCCGCGTCCTGCTCGCCGCAGCCGAACGCGCGCTCACCGACTCGCCGGCCCTGCCGCGCGTCGCAGCGCTGCGCGCGCGCCTCGACGAACCGCTGCGAGTCGCGTTCGCGGGGCGGGTCAAGGCCGGCAAGTCGACCCTGCTGAACGCGCTCGTCGGCGAAGAGCTCGCGCCGACCGACGCGGGGGAGTGCACGCGGGTCGTCACGTGGTATCGCGACGGCCATACCTACCGGGTGACGCTTCGGCTCAACGACGGCACCGCCGTGCCTGCCCGCTTCACGCGGGAGGAGGGTTGGCTCGACGTCGATCTCGGTGACGTCGATGCGAACGACGTCGAACGGATCGATGTCGAGTGGCCGTCGAGGCAACTGGCGGAGATGACCCTGATCGACACGCCGGGCCTGGGTTCCGCCTCGGGAGAGGTATCCGAACGCGCCCGGCAGTTCCTGGCCGTCGGTGACGCCGGTGAGCCGACCGACGCCGATGCCGTGATCTACCTGATGCGTCACCTTCACCAGGCGGATCTGTCCTTCCTGGAGGCGTTCCACGACCGTGCGCTCGGTGCCGCGAGCCCTGCGAACACGGTCGCGGTGTTGTCGCGCGCCGACGAGGTCGGGGCATGTCGCCCGGAAGCGATGCAGACCGCGCGGCGCATCGCGGCGCGCTACCGAGCCGACCCGAGGCTGCGGCGGCTCTCGCAGACGGTGCTGCCCGTGGCGGGATTGCTCGCGGAAGCGTCGACGACGCTCACCGAAGCCGAGTACCGCGCGCTCAAGGCGCTCGCCGACGAGCCCGCACACGACACCGACGAGCTGATGCTCACGGTCGATCGCTTCGTCGCCGATCGGCCGGCACCGGTCACCCCCGTCGAACGCGAGGCGCTGCTGGCCCGCCTCGGCCTGTACGGGGTCAGGAACGCGGTGCGCCTGCTGCGCCTCGACGCGGCGTCGGGTGCTACGGAGCTCGCCGCGCGGCTGCGCGCGCAGAGCGGGATCGACGAGCTCCGGCACACGCTCACGACCCTTTTCGCCGAGCGCGCCGACCTACTGAAAGCCCGTGCGGCGCTCTCCGCGCTGGAGGCGATCCTGGCCGAGCACGACGAACCCGGTGCCGAACACCTTGGCGCCGAGCTCGAGCGGATCGTCGCGTCGGCGCACGAGCTGGTGGAGGTGCACGTGCTCAGCACGGTACGCAGTGGCCTCGTGCCACTGCGTCCGGAGGAGGTGGCCGAGATCGACCTGCTCCTGGCACAACCCGGCGCGTCGGCCGCCGAACGGCTCGGTGTGGCCGAAGGCGTCGCACGCGAAGCAGTGCTCGCCGC
The DNA here is from genome assembly GCA_052390615.1 of Actinomycetota bacterium. Taxonomy (GTDB): domain Bacteria; phylum Actinomycetota; class Acidimicrobiia; order IMCC26256; family PALSA-610; genus JBQTGT01. The sequence goes on along the minus strand of JBQTGT010000018.1, from coordinate 18,705 downwards.
CATCGACCGCTGGAAGGGCCGCGGCGAGCACGCGCTGTCGAACCGGGCGGTGGTCGAGACGTCGTACGCCGTCGTGCGAACGCTCGAAGGAATCCTCGTCGGGATCGACGCACGCCACGACTCGGATACGTGATCGTTCGCGCTCAGCTCGCGTCGGCCCGCGCCAGTTCCTCGCCGATACCCGCGAGCAGATCTGCGCGGCTCGTCGCGCCGAGCTTCTGGCGGATCCGGGCGACGTGATGCTCGACCGTCTTGGCCGAGATGAACAGTGCCTCGCCGATCTCCCGGTGGCTGAGTCCTTCGAGCACACACCGCGCCACCTCACGCTCTCGTTCCGTCAGCGCCTCGACGGTTCCGGCGCGGCCGCGTGGCGCAGAGCGCCGGGTACCGCGCAGGCGCCGCGACTCGCCGAGAAGCTGCTTGGCGACCGAGGCGTCGGTACAGCGCAGACCGGCCGCGCCCAGCAAGCGCGCCGCTTCGAAGACCAACCCGCGTTCCGCGATGCCCGACGCGGCGTCGCGCACGTCGTCCACGTCGACAGTGCCGGCGAGCACCGATGCGAACGCGGAGGCCGCGTGACCAAGCACCCGTGCAGCCTCGCTGTGACGTGCGTGCTCCGAAAGGGCGGACGCTGCTTCGGCTGCGGCGGCGGCGTCGTCGGCGGTTCCGGCGATCAGCAACCGAGCCCATGCCAGCGGAACGGCGAGCGACGGCGGCGAGCCGGCGGCTGCGCACGCACGCTCCACCGGCGCGAGCACGTCGCGCGCATCCGCGCCGACGCGCGCCGCGACGTGCGCATGCTCGACGATCAGGTCGACCGAGAAGAGGTCGAGCTCGGCATTCGTCGAGCTGTCGACGACCTCCCGGTAGACCTCGGCAAGATCCCGTGGTGCGCCCGCGCGCAGGGCAACGGCCGCGGCGAGCACGGCTCCCACGAGCCGATCGCGCGGGGTCCGAGCTTCGGCCGTGTCCAGCTCCGAGCTCGCGTCGTCGACCCGACCCGACCGCAAGGTCGCCCACGCGGCGAGCAGGCGGTGGCGCGCGGCGAACGCGGTTCCGCCGACGCCGCGGTCGAACGACGGTGAGAGGACCCGATTCGCCGCCCCCGGGTCGAGCCGGTTGAGCGCGACGAGTGCGGCGAGCGCGTGCGGCGAGTCCGGCCAACGGTGTGCGCCGCCGATCGCCGCTGTCACCTGCGCGGCCCGCCCGAAGGCCGACTCCGCCCGCGCGGCGTCGCCGAGCACCCATGCCGTCGCGCCCTCGAGCAGGTCGTGCGCCGCGCCCGCCGGCGGCGGTGTGGGTTCCGAGCGCTCGAACGGTCCGCGCGAACCCGTCGCTGCCGCCGCGACGGCCGCAAGCGCTGCGAGCTCGTGGTCGGCGGTGTTGGTCCGCGCGGCCGCGAGCAAGCTCGCGGCCGCCAGGTCGGGACGACCGAGATGCGCCCACGCCGCGCCCGCGATGGCTTGGGCGAAGGCCCGCTCGACGCCGGCCGTGGCGGCCGCTTCGGCGTCGGCCAGCGCGACCGCGAGGCCCGGGTCACCGGCGGCCAACGCAGTCCGCGCCCGCGCGCCTCGCAGCGCGATCTCGGCACGGCCGGCCGCCAGCGCGCGGTCGAGCATCTCCAGCGCGGCGCGGGGATCGGACGACTCGAGCCTGCCCGCGGCGGCTTCGTACAGCTCGCCCGCCTCGGGGGAGCAGTCCCCGAGTGCGGCGAGGTGGGCGGCGACCGTGCCCATCGCCGCCGCCGGTGCCGTGAGCGCCGCGGCGGCGATGCGCGCCCGGTCCGCGGCGCCCGCGGCGCTGCGCAGCGCGGCGGCGACTGCTGCTTCCGGCACCGTCGAGGTGTGGAGCAGGCCCTCCGCAAACGCCTCGGAGAGCGTCTCGTCGAGATCCTCGTCGCCGATTCCGGCGGCGTCGCGCAGCGCCCCGCTCCCCGGCGCGAACCCGAAGGCGATCGCGCACAGCGCGCGCCGGCAGCGGCCGGAGGCGAGGGCGAGGCGCGACGAGATGAGGTCCCGTACCGGGTCGGCCCCGTCGGCATCGCGGTCGAGCATCGCGACGACGAGTTCCGGCCATCCGCCGGTCGTCTTCGCGAGTTCGCGCGCGCGCGACGCGGGATCGTCGCCGCCCGCGGCCGCGGCCCATTTCTCGAGCGCCTCGCGCGAGAGCGCAGGTAGGTAGCACGCGCCGTGCGGTCCGACGAGCAACGCGTCGAGGGCCGCCAGCTCGGCTCGCGGCTGCACCGGGCGCCGGGCGACGACGACGCGCATCCCGACCTCGTCGCGCCGTTCGGCCACGAAGGCGAGTGCACGCAGCGTCGCGTCGTCGAGGAGGTGCGCGTCGTCGACGAGCACGGTCGTCGGTGCGGATGCCGCTGTCGAGAGGAGCTCGGAGGGAGCGGCGGCGATGGACGCGAGCTCGCCGCTCGGCGCGCCGTGGCGGCGTCCGCGGCCCCACAGCACTCGGCGCGACCGCGCTGCCTCGGCCCCGCCGATCGCGGTCAACAGGCTCGTGAGCCCGGACCCTGCCGGACCGACCACGAGCGCACCGCCGGCTTCGAGGACGTCGAGCACCACGGTGTGACCCCAGTCCAGGTAGCCACGATCGACCTGCACGCCGCGACACGTCCTCCCCGGCCAGGAGCGCATCATGGTATCCGCCGCAGGCCTTCGGTCGCTGGGGGACCTATGTCGGCGCTGCGTGGAACGGGACTCTGATGACAGTTTCCAGCGGTTTTCGTGTCCGCGGCGACTTTGATGTCGTTTCGTGGGGGGTGGCGCGCTGCGCGCTCGTCTCAGTCTTTCAGGCGGTAGAAGCGCCAGAAGTCGTGTTCGATGGGTGCGATGTCGACTGAGGCGTAGCCCGCGGCCTTGGCGTATTCGCGGAACGTGGGCGCGCGCATGATCGTTCCCGTGCCGGCCGCCGGTGGATCGGTGAGCGCGCACGGCATGCAGTGCAGAGCGGAGAAACCCCATTGGAAGCGTTCCATGTCGTCGACGTCGACCGTGAACTCGTCGGCGACGCGCTCGTCGACGACTAGAACTGCACCACCGTCTCCGCGCAGTGCGCGCATCGCGCGCAGAGCACCGATCGGGTCGCACATGTCGTGGATCGTTTCGAACGCGCACACGAGGTCGAATGTTCCCGCGAGGTCGGGGTCGGCGGCGTCTCGGACCATGAACTCGACCCGGTCGGCGAGTCCCATGTCCATCGCGTTCTCGCGCGCGGTCGCGATCGACGCGTCGTCGAGGTCGATGCCGACGACCTGCGCCGACGGGTACGCGACCGCAATCGCCAAGGTCGACCATCCGGTGCCGCATCCGACGTCGGCGACGCGCGCGGGCGGTGCCGTCCGCAGGCGGGCGTCGATGTCGGTCATCGCGGGGAACCACTCGGCACCGAGCTGATTGAGGAACATCGGGCGATTGAGGTGGCTGATGGCTTCCCGGATGTCGTCGCCGTAGGAGGTGTACGGGACGCCGCCACCCTTGCGGAAGGCGTCGAGCACTTCCGGCATCGCGCGCGCGAGACCCATCAGCAGCTTCCCGGCGGGCGCGAAGTACGCGAGGCTCGTCGTGTCGAGCAGCACCTCCCGGTGGTCGGCCGGGAGCGAGAACCGACCGTCCGAGTCGACCTCGACGATGCGCGCGACGGCCTGCTGCTCGAGCCACTCCCGTGCGTATCGCTCGTCGATGCCGGCCGCGCCGGCGAGGCCCGCGGGTTCGAGCGGCCCCGAGTCCGCGAGCGCGCGGTAGAGGCCGAGCTTGTCACCGACGTACACGTGGAGGAGATCGAGCGCGGCAATTGTCGCCCCGAACAACCGCTCCGTCAGGTTCGCCGCGTCCGCCATTACATCCTCCTCGTGCGTGCAGATGGTGCAGTCTCCGGCTCGCGTACGGGGAAAGGCAATCCGCCTCTCCTACGGCCGCCTCTCCTGCGGTCGCTGCGCTGCCGCCTCAGCCCGCGTACGCGTAGAGCTGCCACGTGCCGGGCAGTCCCTTGAGCTCGTGGGCGCCGCGGTCTTCGAACGCCAGGCCGGACGCGACTGAGAGAGTGCGGGTCGTCTCCGACACCAGGATCTCGTCGGCGGCCGCCTTGCTCATCACCCGCGCCGCGGCGTGCACGGCGGCGCCGCGTACGTCCTTGCCGACGGCGTGCACCTCGCCCACATGGATGCCGACGCGTACGTGCAGGCCCTCCTCGATCGCGGCGTCGCGTATGGCCGCCGCACATGCCAGCGCCGCGGCGGGACCGTCGAAGGTGGCGAGCAACCCGTCGCCGGTGGTCTTGACCTCGTGGCCTCGGAAGCGTTCGAACGCGTGCCGTGCCATCTCGTAGTGGCCTGCGAGCAGCACGTGCCAGGCGGCGTCACCGAGCCGCGTCGCGATCGCCGTCGAATCGACCAGGTCGGTGAACAGGAGCGTAGCGAGGACACGTTGTTGTGTTCCGGCGCTCGCGCCCATCCAGGTTCGTACTGCCGCCGACCATTCCAGGATCGTGAGCGCCTCGTCTCCGAGCACGTACCCGTCGTGGCCGGGCGGGATGTCGAACGCGTCGTCCGGTTCGAGCACGAAGCCGGTCCCGTCGGCGAGCTCGATGGCGAGGCGGCCTTGCAGCACCACGCCGACGTGACGCGCCTGGCACCACTCGCCGCCGACGATCGGTTGAATGTGAGTTCGCCACCGCCATCCCGGTTCGTGCACCGTGCGCGCGATCGCGACGTCACCCAACTCGACCAGGCACTGGACGAGCTGATCGTGGCGCGTCGTGTCGTCCGGCGACGCCAGACTCTTCGCGTATCGAGCCTTACCCGAGCTCTCGGCCATCGCCGCTCCTTATACCGCGCGCCGTCGCCTCGGCCAGTCGCGGCCGCTCGAAGACTCGGACGAGGCGGGCGAGGCGCGTAACCGGTCGGTCTGGTTCGTCCGTCGTAGGCTTCGAGAGACTACGCGCCGGTGGTGGCGTGGCAGAAGGACGCCACCGATGAGCGGGAAGAACGTCGCTTCGGCGGTGCGCCAGTCGTCGAAAGGCTTGTGATTGCCGCTCAGCTCGACGGCATAGACGGGTCGGCGATCGGCGATGACCTCGGCGACGGCGGCTTCGATCCGGTCTGCGAGGTCGGGCAGCATCTCCCGGACACCCCGACCGACGAACTCCGCAGGCGGCGCCCCGTTCATACGCGCCATCCACGAGTTGATCGTCAGGAAGCGAGCTTCGGTGTCGAACGCCGCGAGGCCGACCGGTGCGGCGCCTCCGAGTCGCTCCAACAGACGGTCACGCGACTCTGGTCGAGTCACGCGAACCACGCTAACGGACTTCCCGAGCGGCGCGAGCCGCGCCGTGGGCCGGCGCGGGATCAGCCCGTGGGCTGCGATTCGGCCTCGAGGAGCGCCGCGATTGCCGCGTCGGACACGACCGCGGTCCGCAAGTCCAAAAGGAAGTCGACGATCTCTGCCGAGGAGACCAGGTCGCGGCTCGCGAAACGCTCGAGCGCTTCGTCGATCATCGTGACGAGCCCGGCCTGATCCATTGGAGATCTCCCTACGTTCGTGGCCTGGGAGCAGCGTAGCGCCCGGTCCTGTGCATAGAACGACCGAGAAGCGCGTTCGGTTTCATTCTCGTGATTCCCCGGTGACGAAAAGCGCACACGTCCGTGTGTCCGGGGTCACACTTGGGCGCCGCGGCCGGTCACGCGGGCTGCGTCTCGATCTCCTCGAGCGCTTGTTGAAGCGTGTTCCAGGCCAGCGTGGCGCACTTGATGCGCACCGGGAATTTGACGACCCCCTGGAGGGCTTCGAGGTCGCCGAGCTGCACGCCCTCGAGCTCGGCGGCGAGGTCGCTGCCGTCGCTCTCGCCCTCGAGCTTGGACTCGTGGATCGACATGAGCGCCTTGAAGGCGCGGATCAGCTGGCGGACCTCATCGCGGTCCTTGCCCTTGACCGCGGCGCTCATCATCGAGGTCGACGCCTGGCTGATCGAACACCCCTGCCCCGCAATCTTGATCTCGCGCACCGCGCCGCTGTCGTCGAGGTGGATGTAGAGGACCACCTCATCGCCGCACAGCGGATTGAAGCCCTCGGACTTGTGCGCGGGCGGCACCTCCAACTCGCCGCGGTTCCGGGGCGAGCGATAGTGATCGAGGATGATCTCCCGATATAGGTCTTCCAGACCGGCCATTTCGCGTGATCCTAACTACAGAACTAGATCGCGAAGAACTTCTCGGCCTTTGCCAACGCCTCCACGAGGACGTCGACATCGGCTTCGTCGTTGTACACGTACAAGGAGGCCCGGCTGGTCGCGGGCACGCCGAGCTGACGCATGAGCGGCTTGGCACAGTGGTGCCCGGCCCGGACGCACACGCCGTCCTCGTCGAGCACCTGGCTGATGTCGTGGGCGTGGATGCCGTCGAGCAAGAACGAGACCGCGCCGCCTCGGATCGAGACGTCGCGGGGCCCGAAGATCGTGAGCGAATCCGGGAAGCGTTCGCGCAACGCGTCGATCGCATAGCGGGTGAGCTGCATCTCGTGTTCACGGACGTGCGTCATCCCGAGCGCGGAGAGGTAGTCGACCGCCGCACCGAAACCGACCGTCTCGACGATCGCGGGGGTGCCGGCTTCGAACTTCCACGGCACGTCGTTGGTCGTGAAGCCGTCGAGGCGGACGTCGCGGATCATCTCGCCGCCGCCGAGGAACGGCGGCATCGCGTCGAGGATCTCGTGACGGGCCCACAGTGCGCCGATCCCGCTCGGGCCGCACATCTTGTGGGCGGAGAACGCGACGAAGTCGGCGTCCCAGGCCTGGACGTCGGTGGCGACGTGCGGCACGTACTGACACGCGTCGACGAGCAGGAGCGCGTCGTGGGCGTGCGCGGCGTCGGCGAGCGGACGGATGTCGTTGATCGTGCCGAGCACGTTCGACATGGCGCTGATCGCGAGCAGGCGGGCGCCGTCGAGGAGTTGGTCCAGATTCGAGAGGTCGAGCCGGAAGTCGTCGGTGATCGGGATCCAGCGCAGCTCGACGTTGCGTTCTGAGGCGAGCATCTGCCAGGGCACGACGTTCGCGTGGTGCTCCATGTACGACAGCACGATCGCGTCGCCGTCGCGGACGTTGGCGCGGGCCCAGGAGTACGCGACGAGGTTGATCGCCTCCGTCGCATTGCGCACCCACACGATCTCCTCAGTACGGCGCGCGTTGACGAACTGCGCGGCCTTTCTGCGCGCGTCCTCCATGGCCGCGGTCGCCTGCTCGGAGATCGAGTACACGCCACGATGCACGTTGGCGTAGTAGTTGCGGTAGCACTCGTCCATCGCGTCGAGCACGGCCAGAGGCTTCTGCGACGACGACGCCGAGTCGAGGTATACGAGCCGCTTGCCGTGGATCGTGCGCTCGAGGATCGGAAAGTCGCGCTTCACGAGCGCGACGTCGAGGCCGGTCACGACGTCGACTCGGCCGCACGGAAGACATCGAAACCGTTGGCTTCGACGGTCTTGGCCAGCTCGGGGCCGCCGGTTTCGACGATGCGGCCGTCGACGAGCACGTGGACGACGTCGGGAACGAGGTGATCGAGGATGCGTTGGTAGTGCGTGATCAGCAGTATGCCGAGGTGGGGACGGTCCGTGCGCACCGCTTCGATGCCGCGCGCGACGGTGCCGAGCGCGTCGATGTCGAGGCCGGAGTCGGTCTCGTCGAGTACCGCGACGTCGGGCTCCATGAGCGCCATTTGGAGTACCTCGTTGCGCTTACGCTCGCCGCCGGAGAAACCCTCGTTGAGATAGCGCTCCTGGAACCGCTGGTCCATACCGAGGCGTTTCGACCATTCGATGAGCTTCAAGCGCACCTCGAGGACCGAGTAGTCGTCGATGCCCTTGCGGTGCGCGATTGCCTGGCGCAAGAAGTTGAATACGGACACGCCGGGGATCTCCTGCGGATGCTGAAAGCCGAGGAACAGGCCGCGTGCCGCGCGCTGATCGGTCGGGAGGTCGGTCACGTCCGCGCCGTCGAGCAGGATCCGCCCGCGGGTGATCTCGTAGGCAGGGTTGGCGAGCAGGGCGTTGGCCAGGGTCGACTTCCCCGACCCGTTCGGGCCCATCAGCGCGTGGATCTCGCCCCCGTACAGCGCGAGCGAGCACCCCTTCACGATGGGGTGGCCCTCGGCCGCGACGTGGAGGTCGGCGATCTCGAGGGCCGGCGCCTCGGCGGCGTCGGCGGCGGCAGCGGTCACGCCCGTCATTGTAATAACACTACGTACGTAGTGGAAATAGGCGGCCCTGCGATGCCTCGAGCGGACGGCGACGTCACCACGACGAATGTCTCACCTTCGGTGTAGAACTCGCGGCGGCAGGTCGTGGGGACCGAAAAGGGGCGGCCGGTGCAATCTGATGATTTCGCGGGGCTTGTGTACCGAGCGACAGGAAACACACCGTATCCGTACCAGGAGCGGCTTGCTCGCGACGGGCTGCCCGAACTTCTCCAAATACCGACGGGGTGCGGTAAGACGCTCGCGGCGACCTTGGCGTGGCTCTACCGGCGGCGTTTCCACGCAGATCCTGTAGTTCGCGCAGAGACGCCGCACTGGCTCGTGTTCACGTTGCCGATGCGCACGCTCGTGGAACAGACGTACGGCGCGATCAGTAGGTGGGTCGAACGGCTCGGCCTGGGCGACGAGATCGGCGTCTACCGCGTGATGGGCGGTGAGTCGCGGGCGCAAGATCGCTGGCGCGATCGACCCGAACAAGACGCGATCTTTGTCGGCACGCTCGACATGCTCGTCTCGCGCGCGCTGAACCGCGGGTACGGCGCGAGCCGTTTCGTGTGGCCAATCGACTTTGGGTTGTTCAATAGCGGTTGCCAATGGGTGTTCGACGAAGTGCAGCTCATGGGTGCAGCGCTGCCGACCACGCGCCAGCTCGAAGGGCTTCGTCACGTACTGGGAACAGCGGTGACAACGCGCTCGATGTGGATGTCGGCGACCGTTGACGAGCGCTCGTTGTCCACCGTTGACCTGCCTGAAGTTGGCTCGATCGTGGAGCTCGGAGACACGGATCGGGAAAGCGATCTGCGAACGCGTCTCGACGCGCCGAAGCGAGTCGAGGAGGTCGCAATCGCGGATCGTGCGTACGAGATCGCCGTCGCCGCCGCCGTCCGGGACGCGCACCGCGCCGGGACGTTGACGCTGGCCGTGTGCAACACCGTCGACCGCGCCCGACAAGTCTTCGGCGTGCTTACCTCGCACGATCGCGAGGGTGGCCCCGAAGTCGTGCTGCTGCATTCGCGATTTCGGCCACCGGATCGCGCCGCGCGCGCGTCGGCGGCGCTGGCCGATGTCGATCGATCCGGTCCGGGTCGCATCGTCGTCTCGACGCAGGTCGTGGAGGCCGGTGTGGACATCTCGGCCACGGTGTTGTTCTCCGAGGCCGCGCCGTGGCCGTCGGTCGTGCAACGCGCCGGCCGGTGCAACCGCGACGGACTGACTTCCGGTGCGCGCCTGCTGTGGGCCGAGCCGCCGAAGTCACCCCCGTACGAAGCCGCGGACATCGCGGCTTCGATCACTGCGCTGCGCGAGTTGACAGGCACAGAGGTGACACCTGAGACGCTTCGTGCGCTTACGGTCGATACGACAGTCGTCGTGCACCCGGTGTTACGGCGCCGAGACCTCGTTGGTCTCTTCGATACTACTCCCGACCTGTCGGGAAACGACCTCGACGTTTCGCGCTTCATCCGTGCGAATGACGACACCGACGTCCAGATCGCGTGGCGCGTCGAGATGCCCGCGAACGCCGGAGAGCTCCCGACGCGTGACGAGCTGTGCTCGGTGGCTGTCGGCGACGCGCGCAGGTTTCTCACGGGTGGAAAGCGGCGCGCGTGGTCCTTCGACCAGCTGACTGGCGCGTGGGTGCGATCCGATGGACGCACGATTCGGCCCGGCCTGGTCGTGGTCGTGCTCGCCGACGAGGGCGGCTATGACCCGGCGTCCGGATGGGATCCGACGATCAAGCGCGCCGTTCCCGTTGTTGCTCCTGCCGAGTCGAGCGCGCTCGGTGTCGCCGATGCGGCAATCGACAGTGACCCCCTCACGTTCACGGCAGGGCGCTGGGTCGGACTCACCGAGCACCTGGCCGACGTGGAACGCGAAGCCGAGATGCTCGGCGGCGCCTACGGCGTCGACGACCTTGCGCACGATCATCTCCGTGCCACCGTGGTCGCCGGGCGTTTGCACGACATCGGTAAGGCGCACGACGTGTTCCAGGAGATGCTCCTCGATACCTGCGGTGAGGACACCGCCGCACGGGCCGACGCGCAGGCCGGTGTTCCGTGGGCGAAGTCCGGGGGCCACAGTCGATCGCGAAACGCGCGGCGCTACTTTCGCCACGAGCTCGTGTCGCTGCTCATACTGCTCGGCGACGGTCGCGTTGCGCTCGACGGTGTCGCCGAGCCCGACCTCGTGCGATACCTCGTCGCCGCTCACCACGGGCGAGTCCGCCTCTCGATCCGTTCGTTGCCCGACGAGACGCCCCATCCCGGCGGCGGGCGCGTCGCGCTCGGAACGTGCGATGGCGACAAGGTCGCCAGCGTTGTGATCCCGGGCGGCGAGATCCCCGCCTGCACGCTCGACCTCTCGCCGATGGAGCTTGGTGACGGACCCGACGGTGCGCCGTCGTGGACGGCACGCGCACTGACACTGCGAGATCGCCCTGACCTCGGGCCGTTCCGGCTCGCGTTTCTCGAGGCCGTCGTGCGCCTTTCCGACTGGCGCGTCAGCGCGTCGTACGACGAGGACGTGACCCGATGACCCACGATGTCAGGCTCGAAGGTTGTCGCTCCGAGCCGCTGGCCGCGTATCTCAAGGCACTCGGCGTGCTCCGCCTCATCGGCGAGCAAGCGGATTCCGCCGCGCGCGGTTGGTGGGAAGGTGACTCGTTTGTGCTGCGCAGCACGTTCGACGAGGACGCGCTCGTCGACTTCTTCGTCGACGACTACTGCCCGACACCGATCGTCTCGCCTTGGAACGGGGGCAGCGGATTCAAAGAGGAGAAGAATCCGGCGGCAGTGGCGGCATTGCGAGCAGTCGAGTTCTCCGAACTACCTCGCCTCGGCCGGTACCGCGACGCGATTGGGGCCGCCCGGTTGATCTACGAGTCGACGCGTGGCTTGCCGAAGGAGCTTGTCGTCCTGAGATGTCGCAACGAACTTCCCGAAGAAGCTGTGCGCTGGATCGACAGCACGGTCGTATTGTCGGGCTCGGGCGAGGTCTACCCTCCGTTGCTCGGAACCGGTGGGAACGACGGACGCTTCGACTTCTCGAAGGCCTTTCTCGAGCGCCTGTCCGATGTGTTGTGTCTCCGCCCGGGGAAAGGTGCACCCGACCGAAAGCGCGCGTTGACCTGGCTGTGCGAGGGGCTTCTTGGCGGTACCGAAACGGCGCTGCTCAATGACGTCATTGGACAGTTCGATCCAGGCGCGGCCGGAGGTGCGAACTCATCGCCGGTAGGTGGCGCGCCCAGCCTGGTCAACCCATGGGATTGGGTGCTGCTCGTCGAGGGCGCGTTGCTGTTCGCGGCCGCGGCCGCGCGCCGACTCGGTGGCGCTCATGGCCGCGGATCGGTGCCGTTTACATTCAACGCGATGAGCGTGGGTTTCGGAACAGCGGCCAATGAGAACACACGCGGCGAACTGTGGGCGCCGCTCTGGGTCCGTCCGACAACCGCGACGGAGGTTGCGCACTTCATCGGCGAAGGCCGTGCCGATTGGGCTGGCCATCAAGCGCGCAGCGCACTGGATGCGGCGCGAGCGGTGGCAACACTCGGCACCGACCGCGGCATCGGCACCTTCGTTCGACACGGGTTCATCGAGCGCAATGGGTTGGCGACAACCGCCGTGGTGCTCGGCCGCCAACGACCCTCAAACGCTCTCGCCGTGCCGGTCGCCGCGCAGCTCGACGTGTGGCTCGACCGCGTGCGGCGGGCAGGTCGAGCGCCGGCCGCGGTCGACGCGGCCCTCCGTGGTGTCGAACGCGCGCTGTTCGCGCACGCGAATCGCCCCGGGATTGTGGCGATGCAGCAAGTCCTCGTCGCGGCGGCCGTTCTCGAAGACGCAGTCGGCCGGTCAACGACCTTCCGGGGTCGTACCGGTCTCGGGCCGTTGCACGGACTCGCGGCACGCGACTGGCTCCGTCATCTCGACGACGGATCGGTGGAATTCGATCTCGCCCGTTCGCTGGCGTCGCAGCGCGATACCGACGGCTCGTCGCTACGTCGGATCCTGGAGCCGATCACCGTGGTCAACGGTCGCCTCGAGTGGGTCGAAAGTACTGCGCCGATCTCCAGTCTTGGCATCGCCGCGCTCGAGGACGCGCTGGCCGCCGCGCTCCAACGACGTGCGATCGATCGCGTGCAGTCCGATCGAGTGCACGGCGACCGAGCCGTTGGCGCGCGCGTCGCGTACGACTTCGCCGTGTCGGCTCGTCCTTCTTCGGTCTTGGGCCTCCTCGACGGAGAGATCGACACCGCGAGGTGGGAGCGCCTGACCCGAGCGCTCCTCGTGCTCGACTGGCGGGCGCCCGTCGAGCTCGCACCTCGCGACGACGCCCGAGGCGTGGTGTTTCCACCCGCGTTCGCCGTGCTCAGCCCGTTCTTCGCTCGCCAGCCCGTGCAGATTGGCGACCGAGAGATGTCGTTGCGTGCTGATCCGTCCTGGCCGCGCCTGCTCGCGGCAGGCCGGGTTGCGTCGGTCCTCGACGGTGCAGTGCGCCGGTTGCGCGGGCAGCGGTGGCAGGTTCGAATTGCGTCGATCGACGTTGTCGCGGCGGCCGCGCCGTCGGGGCCGCGACTTGCCGCGGCGCTGCTGTGCCCGTTGCCGCGGTCCGCGGTCGCTCGCGCGCTGTCCATCTCGGCACGCTCGGGCGACGAAGTCCTTGTCTCACGATGGGAGATGTCATGTCCGTCAACGTGAACCACCGAGTGCTCTTCGATGTCGAACTGGTGCCGATCAGCGGTTCTCGATTCCAACCGACCGGCTTTCCCGACATCGGGGCAGCCCTCTTCGACCGACCGACGACAGTCGATGGCGCGCGCATCTGGGAGTCCGCGCTGTTGGTCGAGTCCTCGCAGTCGATGGCGAACCGGCTGGAGGCCGTCGGATGGGACGACGGTGCCGACGAGCCGGTCCAGACCCTCGCCGGCCTTCCGTGGGTGCGGGTGCTCGCCGCCGACGGCACGTATCTCACGTCGAGTCGCACCGAGGCGCACCGACTGGCTTCGGCATTCGTCAAGGACTCGAAGCTCGATGGCGTATTGATGACCGACGTCATTCGCGAGCGATTGAGGTTGGCGGACGACCGACCGCTCGCACCACGGCAGATCGCGGCCGCGGTGATGGCGCTCGACCCCCTGTGTTTGCTGCATGGCGTGTTCTTCGCCGAGAGCGCCAAGGTCTGGCCCGGCCAGCCGAAGATCGCGCGCGCGATCACTGCTTTCGTCGAAGCGATCGACGTGCGCCGTGCCGATAGCGGCGGTGTGAAGCGGGACCACGTGCGCCACATGATGGGCGATGACGGCGGCTCGGCCGAGGGGTACGGGACGATCCCACACCACCGAACGGAGTGGACCGCAGCCCGGATCGTCGCCTCCTTCAATCTCGATCTCGAGCAGATCCGCAGCTTTGGTCTTGGTGATGCCGCCACCGAGCTGTTGTCGACGGTCGCGCTCTGGGAGATCCGCTCGCTGCTCGACCGGGGTCTCAGGTTCCGCACCGCGTGCGACCTCGTTCCGGTGGACGACGTCGTGCGCGACCGCGCCGGTGTCGAGCTGGCATCCGCCGACGATCTCGCGCAGCGCATTCGAGAGCTTGTCGCCGACTGTGTGAGTGATCTCGGCTCGAGTGGCCCGATAGACGTCGTTTGGGGCGCCGGAGCGCGCAAGGCGAAGAAGCAGGCCGACAAGGAGAACGACGGCTGATGAGCACCGCGATGGAGATCGTGTTGCCGTGGGGGAGATTCCACGCGACCCCGTGGGGGCGTCACGTCAACGAGGGGGCAATCGATTGGCCGCCCGCGCCGTGGCGGTTGCTGCGCGCGTTGTACGCAACGTGGAAGACAAGGTGCCCCGATCACCCATCGGCGGAGGTTCTCGATGTCATCGGCGCGCTGGTCGAGCCGCCGACCTACTACCTGCCCGACTTCGTCGAAGCGCATACGCGCCACTACATGCCTGACGGGGCTCACCGATCAGGCGCGAGCGGGTCGACCGACAAGGTCATCGACTCGTTCGTTGTCGTCGAGCGCGGCGCGCGGCTTCTCGTCGAGTGGCCTGTCGAGCTTTCCTCTGATCAGCGCGACTGCATTGCGCACATCGCCGAGCGGATTCCGTATCTCGGGCGGGCGGAGACGATCTGCGAACTGCGCTTGCTCGATGACGAGGTGCCACGTGAATGCGGCCGTGTGTACGCGCCGCTGAATGCGCAACTGACTGCATCGAACGACGCCGAGACCGTACGCGTGCTTGCAATCGAATCCCCGTTCTCCGAGGAAGCTCTCGTTGCGCGCACAACCGACGTCCGGCGCGCGCGACTTCGCCGACCTCCGGGAACGCGCTGGGTCCGTTACGCGCGACCCGAATCTTCACGGGCGATGCTCGATCGAGCGGTTGTTCGTCAGCCCCGTGTTCGAGTGGACGCCGTCCGATGGGCCATCGCCGGGAATGCCCTACCGTCGATGCATGCTGCCCTCGCGATGACCGACGTGCTCCGCCGCGCGTGCATCGGTGCGTACGGGAGGCAGAACGACGGTGCGCCTTCGGCAACGCTCGCGGGCAAGGACGCGAGCGGCAGGCCGCTCATCGGGCACCGGCACGCGCACTACCTTCCGCTCGATGCCGACGGAGATGGACTGCTCGACCATCTCGTGGTATGGGCGCCCGCAGGTTTCGATCGTGACGAGGTCGCTGCGCTCGCGGGTATGCCGGCGCTCCGCGGCTTTGCGCACATCGACGACTTCCGGCCTTGTGAGCTCGGGCTGGAGGCCGTGGGTTTGATCGCAGCAGTCGCGCCCGAACTGACCGGGCCGGCCCGACGCTGGCGATCGCTCACGCCGTTCGCTCCCGGCCACCATGGTCGAAAGGGAACGCTGTGGAACGACCACGTCATTGCACAAGTGCGAAGCGAGTTGGCGGCGCGCGATCTGCCGGCGGCGCGTGTCGAAGTAGTGATGCGTGGCGCCGCTCTCGCCTTCCGGCGCCATCGTCCTACCAAGGAGCGCTTGCAGCACGCTCGCCGCGCCGCTCATGTCGTGATCGAGTTTGCCGAGCCGATCGATGGTCCGGTCGCGCTCGGAGCTCTGTGCCACTTTGGGCTGGGGCTTTGCGTCCGTGACGAATGACCTGAGAACGAATCTGCCCCCGAGCGCGTCACCGGCGAGCGGGAGAGGCGAACGGGGGCTTACGTCGACCAGCATAGGGCAGGGCTGCAATGGCCGACAATCGCGTGTTTCCCTACGAGGCCACGGCGTGTACGGCGCTTCGATCCACGCTGTCAGCCGAGCGATTCGACCGCTACCTCGGCGCTACCGGCGGCAACGAGGTTGCAGCCTGTCAGCTTTACACCTGGAACACGGCAGTCTCGGCCGCCCTCTACGGCCCCCTACAGGCTTGTGAGATCGCGGTTCGCAACGCAGTCGACACCGAGTTGAGCCGGCGCTACGGCCGCGCGTGGTTCGACCAGCCGACGCTGCTCGGAGCGGACGAGCTGCGAATCTCCCGCGACGCTCAGGACGGAATCCGACGGCGCGGCGCGGCGATAACTCTCGGTGCCGTAGTCGCCGAGCTCGGCTTCGGATTCTGGGTTGGGCTGTTCGCCCGCCGACACGACGCGACGCTCTGGCGATCATCTTTGTTCCGGGCATTTTCTCCGCGTCCGCCGCGCGCGGATGTCTTCGAGAAGCTCGATCGGTTGCGCACGCTGCGCAACCGCGTCGCTCATCACGAACCAATATTCCAGCGGGATCTGCGCGCGGACGTTGATCGCATTCTCGACGTCCTTGGAATGCTGTCGCCAGATCATGCGGATTGGGTGCGCCATCACAGCCGTGCCGATGTTGTTCTCCGCACCCGTCCCGACGTGCTCGTGCATTTCTGAGATTGCCGATGAGCTCGACGCCGCAATCACCTCGTCATCCCGCGGTCGTGGCGGCAACGGCGGGATTGCGGGGCGACGACGGCGCCGACGACGTGCCGATGCTCGTGCCGGCGCGGATGGTCAACGAGTTCACCTACTGTCCGCGACTCTTCTTTCTCGAGTGGGTCGAATCGCGATTTACCCACAACGACGATACCCGCATTGGCGCGTACGAGCACCGCGCCGTCGACCAGGAGAAAGGGGCCGCGCCACTTCCGGAGGAGCGACCGCTGATCGAAGCCCGTTCGGTGCTGCTCTCCTCCGAACGCCTCGGCATGGTTGCACGCGTTGACGTGCTCGAGGGAGATGCGGATGGCGTCGTCACGCCGGTTGACTTCAAGAAGGGCCGCCCGCCGGAGCACGAGGACCGTGCGTGGGAGCCCGAACGCGTTCAGCTTTGCGTCCAGGGTCTCCTGCTGCGAGACGCCGGATATACATGTACGTCCGGCGTCCTGTACTACGCCGAGACGCGCGAGCGCGTGCTTGTTCCCTTCACCGACGATCTCGTCACTCGTACGTTTGCGCTCCTCGACGAACTGCGTCAAGTCGCGAGCAGCGAAACGCCACCACCTCCGCTGGTGGCGAGTCCGAAGTGTCCGCGCTGTTCGCTCGTCGGGATATGTCTGCCCGACGAGACGAACGCACTCGCGGCACGGTCCGAAATGCCGGTGCGGCGACTCACGCCCCGAGACCCGGAATCTCGCCCGCTCTACGTATCCGAGCATGGTGCTTACGTCGGCGTGCGCGGCGGACGGATCGAGGTCACGAAGGACCGTGAGCCACTTGCTTCCATTCGTCTCATCGACATCGCGCAGCTCTGTGTGTTCGGGAATGCCCAGGTGTCGACCCAGCTTGTTCGCGAGCTGATGTCTCGCGAGGTCCCGATCTGCTGGTTCAGTTACGGCGGCTGGTTCTCGGGCATGACGCACGGACTACCCGCAAAGCACGTCGAGCTCCGCCGACGGCAGATGGCGCGTGCCCACGACGCGGGTCTTCCAATCGCACGACAGATGGTCGAAGGCAAGATTCGCAACAGTCGCGTGCTACTACGACGAAACACACGCGACAGGCCCGAATCGAAACTGAAATCTCTTGGAGAGCTTGCTTCGCGCGCGGGCGACGCGCAGTCGGTGGGAACGCTCCTTGGCATCGAAGGCGCCGCCGCGCGACTGTACTTCGAAGCCTTTCCCACCATGCTGTCGGCAAAGGTCACGCTTCCGGGGGGACCGTTTACTTTCGAGGGCCGCAACCGTCGACCACCCCTCGACGCGATCAACTGCCTGCTCTCGTACGTCTACTCGCTGCTCGTCAAAGACCTCACCGTGCAGGCCTTCGTCGTCGGCTTCGATCCGTACTTCGGCTTCTACCATCGACCACGGTTCGGCCGTCCGGCGCTCGCACTCGACCTCGCCGAAGAGTTCCGACCGCTGATTGCGGAGTCGGTTGTCATCGGTCTCGTGAACAACGGTGAGATCCGCCCATCACACTTTGTCGTGCGCGCGGGCGGCGTAGCCTTGACGACGGATGGCCGACGCCGAGTGTTCGCCGGCTACGAGCGCCGGCTCGACACTGAGATCCGGCACCCGATCTTCGGCTACAAGGCCAGCTACCGCAGGGTGCTCGACGTCCAGGTTCGGCTGCTTGGTGCCCACGTCATGGGAGAGATCCGGAGGTACGTTCCTTTCATTACGAGGTGAATGATGCCGCGCCGGAGATACGTAGTTGCGTACGACATTCGGGACGAGGTTCGTCTCCGGCGCGTGCACAAGGCGATGAAGGGTTTCGGGTATCCACTTCAGTTTTCGGTGTTCGTCTGCGATCTCGACACTGGAGAGCGGCTCGACTTGAAGCGCGAGGTCGGCGAGATCATGAATCAGCGTGAGGACAGTGTGGTGCTGATCGACCTCGGCGATCCCGATGTTCGCGGCACGGAGTGTTTCGACTTCCTCGGACCTTCGCGAGGACTACCTCAGCGAGGTCCGCAGATCGTGTGACAAGCTGCGAGCGCTGCGGTGCCGGGACCTGTTCCCCGCAGCGCTCGCCTCCTGTTCAGACGATCGAACTGCCCTTTGACAAAGCGAAGAGGCTGAGTCTTCCAGAACCGACTTCTTGCCGCTCGCAAAGCCTCGCGTTTGTGCTGGTCGCGATGCGTGGATATCACGAGCGGTTCGCGCCGTCGAGCGACGGCGCCTCCATTGCGGCTTGTAGGGTTCATGCGCCTCGGCTTTGTATTTCGCGGTTCGCGCCGTCGAGCGACGGCGCCTCCATTGCGGCCGCGGCCTCGCGCGCGGCATCACGTTGCGCCCATACCGTTCGCGCCGTCGAGCGACGGCGCCTCCATTGCGGCTTGCTGTCGGTGGTCGACAGCCACGCCGGCCAGCGGGTTCGCGCCGTCGAGCGACGGCGCCTCCATTGCGGCTTCGGCCCGCGCGCGCGAGCGTCCGGTAAACGTGCAACGGGTCGGGTTCGCGCCGTCGAGCGACGGCGCCTCCATTGCGGCGCGAGGATCGCGTAGGGGGCGCGGGAACCATGTTCGGTTCG
>JBQTGT010000017.1:0-136906 GCA_052390615.1 Actinomycetota bacterium | reverse complement strand
CCTAGGCCTACGCGGGGCGTCCGCCCTCAGGCTCGCGACGCGAGCCACGCGGCTTCGACTTCGCCCATCGTCGTGGAAGGTGGCGCGTCGACGAAGGGCCAGAGCTCTTCCGCGATCCTGCGGAAGTTCGCCGTCGCGTGCAGGCGCGCAAGTACGGCGTGCAACCCGAGATTGATGCGCTGGCTGATCAGGAGCATGGGCGGGACGTTCGCGTAGCGAGTCACCTCGTGGTTGCGCTGGAGGTCGAAGATCTTGCGCACCGATTCCGACGCGTACTCGTCGTCGAAGGAAACGACCCCGTCCTCCATCACGAACTCGTAGAAGTGACCGAAGTAGGCCTTGACCTCGTCGTCGGTGATCGGCGCGCCGGCTTGCAAGATGTTGCCGGCTTCGAGTGTGCGCCGGTAGGCGCCGATGTCGCGTTCGATCACCAGAGTCCGCACCAAGTCCTCGAACAACCCGACCTCTTCGCGCGCGTAGTGCTTCACCAAGCCGAAGTCGAGGAACGTGACCCGGCCACCAGGTTGGAACAGGTAGTTGCCAGGATGCGGGTCGCCGTTGAACGCGTGCAGCCGGTAGATGCTGCGGAAGACGAATCGGTAGATCGCCTCTGCGGCACGGTTGCGCTCGTCCACCGACCAGAGCTCCACCTCGCCAAAGCGTGCGCCGGTGGCGAACTCCGTCGTCAGCACGCGGGCGGTCGACAGCTCGTTGTACACACGAGGGATGTGGATGAACGGGTGATCTTCGTAATAGCGCGCGAACAAGCGCTGGTTGTGCGCTTCGATCGTGTAGTCGAGCTCCTCGACGAGTCGGGCTCGGAGCTCCTCGACGAGTGGCCCCGCATCGAGGCCGGGGAACATCATCGACAACGCGCGGAACAGGACGTCCCCGGACGCGAGATCGGCACGGATGGCGTCGTCGACGCCGGGATACTGCACCTTCACGGCGACATCGGCCCCGTCGTGGGTACGCGCGCGGTGTACCTGGCCGATCGATGCGGCCGCGATAGGTGTCGCGTCCCACTGCGCGAACACGCGCGCGGGGTCGTGACCGAGCTCGGCGCGCACGACCGCCGCGCAGAGCTCGGGCGCCATGGGCGGTGCGTCTTGCTGGAGTCCGGCGAGCGCGTCGCGCACGGGCTCGGGCATCCCCCCGTCGAGGTAGCTCGCCATCTGTCCGATCTTCATCAGCGCGCCCTTCATCTGCCCCAACGTGGTGGCGACCTGCGCCGCCGTGCGGAGCTGATGGGCTTCGTCGAGGGCGGCGCGCTGGCCCGGATCGGCGGCGGCGCGGCGGGCCCGGTGTAGCGCGTACGCGGCGCCCGATCGCGCGCCGACCGCGGCCAGACGGGCATTGCGGCCGGCGATCCCGGTCGTGAGCACCGGGCGCTCCCGGCGCGCCGACGCGATCGCGACCGCGAACACGGCCGCGCCGGCGGCCAGCAGCAGCGGCGCCTTGCGCATGTCTCAGTGTGGCGGACGGGCGTGGTGGCACGGGGAACCGTCGCCTCCGTACACTTGACCGAACGGTCAAGTTGAGGAGCAGCGCCCGATGAGCAGTCCCCAGAGGAGCGACGAAGCTCGCGTCCTCGAGCTGTGCAACGAGCTCCTCGCTGAGCGCGATCCGAGAGCGACGCCGCCGGCAGATTTCGGGTACGGGATGTGCGCGCCGACGATCCTGATGCACGGCGATGACGCGCAAAGCAAGCAGTAGCTGCGGCCGCTGTTCACGGGCGAGGAAATCTGGTGCCAAATGTTCAGTGAGCCCGGCGCCGGTTCCGATGTCGCCAGCCTCGCGACGCGCGCCGTGCGCGACGGCGACGAGTGGGTCATGAACGGCCAGAAGGTCTGGACCACCCTCGCCCACGTTGCTAAGAACATTCTCGGAGAGCGGGTGCTCGGCCTCCCCGGGGAGCCACGCGCGGACAAGGACGTCCCATGGAGCAAGGTGCCGAGGAGCTAGAGGACCCGACCCGGCGCCCCGGCCGCGCCCGGCCATGGTTTCCACAACCTGGAATGTGGCTTTTGCGGGTGATGTGGTTTGTGCGCTCCACTGTGACACATGGGATCGAGCTGGCCTGAAGCTCAGGCGGCGACGTGCCGAGAGTCACAGTTGATGGGTGGAACGAGAGGCCAGCGCCGCGCGCTCGTGTTGTTGGTGGGGGCCATGATCTTGGTCCCGGCCCCGGCGCGCGCGCAGGAGACGCCCACCACCCCGGCGCCCGAACCCGTACCCGCCCCGGCCCCACCCCCGCCGCCCCCGCCCACGCCGTTCGGCATGGCGATGGACGCGGGTCGAGATGCGCTCGCCGAGCGAGTGCGGGCGAGGTTCGACATCGCCGCGACCGAACCACAGCTCGCGAACGCGATCGCGCAACGCGACGAGCTCCAGTACCGCTGGAACGGGCTCACAGCCGAGCTCGTCCAGCTCGACAGCGCGCGCCAGCGCACCATGTCCCATCTCGCGACTGCGCGCGCCCACGTCGCGGCGAGCGCCGCCGCCGCGTACATCCACTCGGGCACGGGCCGTATGGATGCCGCGATCGGCGCGATGGGCGAAGCGGACGACTTCCTCGAGGTCAGCCGCGACCTGCACCTCATCTCCACCTTCGGCGAGTTCGAGATGGGCCAGGTCGAACAGTTCGAGGTGCAGAAGGCACAGCTCGATCGCACGATCCTCGACGTCTCGCTCGCGCGTGCCGACGTTCGCAAACAGCTCGACGCCGCGAACACGCGCGTGGCGAACACGCGGGCCTTCCTCGAGGACGCGCAGGTGCGGCTGATGAAGGCTGAAGCCACGATTCTCCGCTTCTACAAGGCGGCCACGACCGCCGGCAGCCCGATCCTCGGGCCCAACCAGCTCACGGCGCGCCAGATGGCGGACTTCATCCGTGCGAATGGCTACACGCCGCGCATCAGCGTCACGATCGACGAGCTCGCGCAGCTGTTCTTCGACGAGAGCGCGAAGGTCGGAGTGCGCGGCGACGTCGCGTGGGCGCAGTCGATCCTCGAAACCGGCGGGTTCGGGTTCGCGGGCAGCATGGTCGAGCCCGAGGACAACAACTACGCCGGTGTGGGCGCCTGCGACTCGTGCACCCGCGGCTTCATCTTCCCGGATGCGCGCACCGGTGTGCGGGCGCAGGTACAGCTGCTGCGCATCTACACCGACAAGTCGGTGACGCTCGACTCGCTTCCCGACGAGATCGTCCTGAAGGGCACGCTGCGCCTGGGTTTCCGGGGCAAAGTCCAGTCCTGGTGGGATCTCACGGGGACGTGGGCGACCGCCAACGACTACGGCATTCGTGTGTACGACCTCTACATGCGCATGGTGGAGTTCGCGGCCACCCAGCCGCCCGCACCCGGCGCGTAGCGGTCAGCGCTCGGGTGCCGCCCGGGACGTCGACGACGTCGTTCGTAGCGGACGCACGCGGCGGCCGTGTACAACTGTGGTCGAGGGCGGGAGGCCAGATGCGGGAGCTCCTCGTGGCGGCGGGGGTTGCGAAGTCGTACCGAGCCGGAAGCGTCGAAGTCGCGGCGCTGCGCGGCGTCGACCTGACCCTTCGCGCCGGCGAGTTCGTCGCGGTCACCGGACCATCGGGTTCGGGCAAGACGACGTTGCTGAACTGTCTCAGCGGGTTGGACTCCGTCGACGCGGGTGAGGTTGTCGTCGACGGCGAGTCGATCCACCGGCTGTCCGATGACGAACGCACGCAGCGCCGGGCGCGAACGATGGGCTTCGTGTTCCAGACGTTCGATCTCATCCCGGTGATGACGGCGGTCGAGAACGTGGAGCTCCCGCTCCTGTTGAGCGGGATGCGCGCGGGGGCGGCCCGCCGCCGCGCCGCGGACACCCTCGATCGGGTGGGCTTGGGCGCGCGTGCCCGACACCGCCCGGGACAGCTCTCCGGCGGCGAGCAGCAACGAGTCTCGGTCGCGCGCGCGGTTGCCGGCGAACCCAGGATCGTCTGGGCCGACGAACCCACTGGGTCCCTCGACTCCGAGAGCGCGGAGTCGGTGATGCAGTTGTTGCTCGGACTGCACGAGCGCGGCCTCACGCTCGTCGTCGTCACGCACGATCGGGGGATCGCGGCCGCGGCACCGCGCGAGATCGCCATGCGCGACGGCGCAATTGTGGACCCCGTCGTCGTGACCTGATCGGACAACAGTGCCGGTCCTCGTCCTCACCCTGCTGTTCGCGGCGGCGCTTGCCACCAGGCCGGTGCTGCGTCGCCTCGCCATTCGCAACGCCGTTCGCCGGCCCCGCGAGTCGTTGCTCGTCGTGCTCGGCGCCGCGCTCGGAACCGCCATGTTCACGGCGGCGTTCGTCGTGGGTCATAGCTTCGAGACGTCGCTGCGCGACCTCGCGGCGGCGCGCCTCGGTCCGATCGACGAGGTCGTCGTGACCGACGATCGTGCGGTGGCCGCTCGTGTCGCGGAACGTCTCGCCGTGCTCGATGACGAGCTCGTCGACGGCCAGTTGGCCCTGTTGCTCGCCGAGTCCGCCGTCGACGCGGGATCGGATTCGTCGGCGATCGTGCCGCGAGTGCAGGTCGTCGAGGTCGACATCGACCGCGCGCGTGAGTTCGGTGACGATGTTGACTCGTCCGGTCTGCGCGGCGTGCGCGCGGAACCGGACACAGCTGTACTCGTCGACGAGGTTGCGCGCCTGCTCGACGTCGGGGTGGGGGATACGGTACGCGTGCTCGTCGCCGGCGAACCTCGCGAGCTGCGGGTCGGCGCAATCGTCGCCGCGCGCGGCATCGCAGGTCTCGGGCTCGAGATCGAAGCCGCCACGCGCAACATCATCGTGCCTCCCGGGACGCTGGCGGCCGAAGGTGCACGCCACGTGTTCGCCATATCGAACGAGGGCGACGCCGAAGGCGGCGCCGACTTGAGCGCGGCGGTCATGGCATTGCTCGACGATCATCTCGAGGGGCTCCCGGTCGGGAGGCTCGCCGCGAAGCAAGCCGTGCTCGATACTGCCGAGAAGGAAAGCACGGTTATGTCGCAACAGTTCCAGAACGGCGCGATCTTCGGGGTCGCGGCCGGCCTGCTCCTGTTGTCGAGCATCGTGTTGATGTTGGCGGAGGAGCGGTCGCGCGAGCTGGCGGTGATGCGTGCGGTGGGAATGCGACGCCGAACGTTGGTCGCGGTGTTCGCGCTCGAAGGTTGGTGCTATTGCGCGGCGGCCGCGGTCGTCGGCGCCGTGCTCGGGATGGGTTTCGCGCGCGTCGCGATCGGGGTTCTCGGCCGGTACTTCGACGAGGGTGTCGGCTCCGGTTCGGTACGGGTCGTGTACGATGCGGCGCCCCAACCCGTGGTGCTCGGTCTCACGGTCGGGTTGGCGGTCTCGCTGGCGACTGTCGTCGCGACGGGTGCGCACGTCGCCCGCCGCAACATCGTGGGCGCGATTCGCGGCGAAACCTCACACGCGACGCCGGTGCGAACACGAGCGCGCGCTTGGGTTGCGGTTGGTCTCGTGGTCAGCGCGGTGGCGGCGGTGGTGGGGATCGTGAGCATCGCGGCCACGGAACCGTGGGGCGTGCTGCTCGCGCCCGCGGTCGCGATCGTTGCGTTGGAGCCGGCTCTCGCAACGAGATTCTCGCGTCGGACAGCGATGTCCGTCGTCTCGGGCGCGGCGATGGTGTGGACGGCCGCCGCAGTGCCGCTCATCAACGACGCTGGTGTGATCCCCGACGCGCAGATCTTCGGTGTGCAAGGGCTCGTCCTAACGAGCCTCGCGGTCGTGCTCGTGTCGTTTTGGCAGGTGGAGCTCGGAGCGTTGGTGCAGCGCGTACGTCCCAGCTCGGCAGCGGCACGCATCGCGTTCTCCTCTCCGGCAGCCCACCCCGTACGGACCGGCGTCATGATCGGGACGTTCGCACTCGTCTCGTTTACGGTCGCGTTCGCGGTGATCGCGGCGGAGGAATTCGGCTCCCAGGACGCGCTCGGAACGGAGTACGCGCGCGGCGGTTTTGACGCGCTCCTCCGGTCGAGCACGGCGGCACCGCTGCCGGAGGGCGTATTCGACACCGATGCGCGAGTTGTTGCGGCGGCGCCACTCGCGACGCAACCGGTTCGCGTGTCGGGCGGCAGGACTCGCGACGCCGCGCGCCGACTGAGCTCGTTCGACGAGCGACTGATCGATGGTGGCGCGCCGCGATTGCGAGACCGCGGGAGATATGCCACCGACGAGGCCGCGTACCGAGCCGTCGTGAGCGATCCCGATCTCGTCATCGTGACGAGCACGTTGCTCCAACCGCTCGTGCCGCGCACGAGCGATCAGCTCGAAGTGGGCGACCAGCTCGTGATCGAGAACCCGACAACCGGCGAGCGTCGCACGGTCACGATTGCGGCGTTGCGCCACTGGGACTACCTGCGACTCGGCGTGTTCTACGGGAGCGACGGCGCGCAGGACTTCTTCGGACCGTCGCTCGTGCCGAATGTGCACTTCTTGGCTGCGGCCGACGGCGACGTCGGTTCGCTCGTCGCCGACCTGCCGGTCGAACTGCGCGCGCATGGTGTCGAGGTCGAGCGAATATCGGATGCGATCGATCGCATGAACGGTGTATGGTCGATGTTCGTGCGCGCGCTGCAAGCGACCCAAGCGACCGCGCTCGTAACCGGGATCGCGGGGTTGGCGGTCGTCATGGCGCGATCGGTACGGGATCGAAGACGCGAATTCGGAATGTTGCGCAGCGTCGGCCTACGGGCGCGTACGGCGCGGCTCGCGGTCCTCCTCGAAGCCGGGTTCGTCGCGCTGCTCGGCGTCGGTGTCGGCACGGTCTTGGCCGTGATCGTGTCGATCGACGCGAACTCTGCTATTGCCGACGGGTTTCCGTGGGTGCTGCCGGTGGTGCCGCTCGCTGTTGTCATCGGCGGAACTGTCACGGCCGCGATTATCGCCGCGCTGTTGCCCGCGTACTCTGCGTCACGGCTGACGCCCGCCGCGACGCTGCGCGTGATCGACTAGCCCCAGCCGAACCGGCGTGACAAAGGCGCGCCAGCCGCGCTTCTGTCACGCCAGTTCGGAGCAGCGGGGCCTACTAGCGGCCGTCGAAGAACGTGTCGTGCAGGTTCGGATCCGCGGGCAGATCCCAGAGATCGGTGATCTTGCCGGCCGCGTCGAACTTCAGCACATGGACCTCGTCGACCGCGAGGGTCGCGCCGTCGGTGCGGGTCGCGGTCTCGTGCAGCACGACAACGGCGTGTTCGTCGTCGGCGTAGATGCCCTTGATGTCGAGGACCTGCGAACCGCCGGTCAGCTCGAAGCCTCCGATGAGTGACTTGCTGATCGCGTCGACGCCCTCGGCGTCGCCGCTGAGCGGGCCCTCGCCCCGGAAGTGGAACACCGCATTCTTCGCCAGATCGGCGAGGGCAGTGTCGAGATCGCCCTTCGCGAACGCGGCGTACGCGTCGCGGACTCGGGCGACGTTCGGGTGTTCGGCCATGGTTCCCCCAAACCGCGGAACACGACGCTCGCGCACGCGGACGGGCGAGCGTAGGCCCGCGAGCCGGGGAGACGCTAGGAGCAGTACGCGCTCGTCGCTCCCGCGGATTGATCGCCAGGGGGGAGGCTCCGGACGAGCGCGGCGCTCTCGACTTCGAGCAGGTCGAACCAGCACACCGCGTGCGCGGCCTGCTCGATCTCACCGGCGTACTGGCTCGCGAACGCCGAGTCCTGCCATGCGGCGTTCTGCGCGCGCAGGTCGTAGACGCCGAAGTCGAAGAATGTGTTGCCCGCGTCGGCGAAGCCGACCGCGGTCGCGACCGCGGTTCCCGCTGCTATCGGATCGTTCGGCAGCTGGTTCGTGCGCGAGTCGTCGACCATGGGCTCCGGCAGTTGGCCGGCGTACGCCTCGAACTCGGACGTGAGCGTCAGGAGGTGGTCGAACCGGAACATGATGCCGCAGGAGCTGACGAAGTCGAACATGTATTGCACTTCGCCCTGCTCGATGTACCGGCTGCCGCGCATGAGGGTTGCATCCATGGGTGTCGAGACGCTCACGGCGTCGTTCGGCTGGCCTGCAAACAGGAAGCCGCCGTGGGGTTTGTAGTCACCGCCGCGCACCTGCCGGAGAGAGGGTCGCGGTCGCGAGCGGCAGATCCGCGGGCGGCGCGAGCGTGACCGGGTCGGGGCAGTCGGGTGCGTCACCCATCGCTGCCCACGCGGAGCCGTTCTACTCCCATGCGACGCTCTCGGTCGGCGCGGGTTCGGTTGGGGTTTCGCTCGGTGCCTCGGTCGCTGTGGCAGGAGTCGTGTCGGCGACATCGCTCGAGGCATCGGGTTCGGTTTCCGGCTCTTCCGTGGCGTCATCGTCCCCGCTACCGCCGCACGCGCTCAACGTGAGGAGGCCGACTGCCAGCAGCACTCTTCGGTTCAGACGCACGCGACCCGATCGACGGCACCGCGGTAGGGTTGAGCTTCTCGGTGCGAGATCGTGCGGAATTCGACCGATCTCGCACAAAGTACGAACGCTCATCGCGCGTACGCTGCTCGCATGCCCATGAAAGAAGGACCGGTCCCGCCGTTTCCCGCGGACGCGGACGCCGACGAGTTCGACCGGTTGCGTCGCCGGGTGTTGTGGAAGATGCCGTCGGGGCTCTACGTCGTCGGATCGACCGATAGAGGTCAGCGCCGCAACGGGATGACGTTGAGCTGGGCGACGCAGGTGTCGTTCGATCCGAAGTGGCTCGGAATAGGAGTCGAGAAGGACGCGTTGACCCACGAGCTAATCAGAGCGAGCGGTGTCTTCGCGCTGTGCCTGATCGACCGAGACGACCGCGCGATCGTCCGCAAGTTCACGAAGCCGGTCGAGTTTGACCTCGACGCGCGCACGCTCAATGGTTTCGCCTATTTCGACGGACCGGCAACCGGCGCGCCGGTGCTCGCGCAGTCGGTCGGGTACGTCGAATGTGATGTTCGCCAGCCGGTGGAGATCGGCAACCACACGCTGTTCCTCGGCGCGGTCGTGAACGCTGCGTTCCTGAAGGACGAGGAAACACCGGTGCTGCGAATGGAAGACACGCGCATGAACTACGGCGGCTGAACCGCAAGGGCTATTCGACGCCGAGTTGCCGCCGAGGGCGCCCCCAGCGCAGCCGTCGGCGCGGGCGCTTGTCTTCCACCACCCGCATCGAGATGATCCTGAAGTCGAGGTTTCCGTCGAGGTACATGCGGTGATAACGGAAGCGCGCCTGAGCCGTTCCCGGGAGGTTGCTGTGGAGCCCCCGTGAGTCGCTGTGCCGTTGGTCACACGCCGCCCACCTGGCGCACGTAGCGGGTACTGGCGACGATCCACACGTCGCAGAGGGTCAGCCCGACCCGCTGGAACAGCCCGTTAGCGTCGCTCACGGCAGTTAGCGCGAGACATGCGCCGGCGACGATACCGATCGCGACACTCGCCGTCGCCGCGCGTGCCTTGCCCGCGTCTCGGAGCGGACGAGACGCGAGGATCGGTGTCAGCGCGAGCGCGATATACCCCGTGCCCGCGAGTAGCCCGTGGATCGTGTCGACGGGCTCCGACCAATCGAGCGGCGTCACCGCGACGCCGAGCGTCGTCAGCCCCGCGATCGTCGCCGTCACCCATGCGTGGCCCGAACCCGACGCGCGCAGCGCCCATGCGTACAGCGGCACACCAAGTCCGAACGCAACGAACCCCGCGGTCATCAGCACACGGGTCGAGGCGTCGACCGCCGCCAACCGGCTGATCGCGTCGTCGACGGGGGAGGAGTCCTCGGCGAGCACGCCCGCGATCGCCCAGGCAGCGACGAACCCGACCGGTCCCACGATCCCACCGAGCGCCGCACTTCGAGCCGAAAATCTCCGCACGTCGTCATTCTCGTCACGCTCGCCGTAATGTTGCGGGCATGACGACGACCACCACCCCGGGTACGACGACCCCGGATGTTCGGCGCGACAGCGTCTGGCACAACTGGCGCCACGTGCTCGCGACGACGAACCCGCCCCGGGGCCGCATGGATCCTGTCTCGAAGTGGCTGTACTTGACGCGCGCGGGCGTCCTCCCTATGACGCTCGTCGCGGCCGCGCTCGCGGGGCTGCTCGCCGCGTTCCGCGACGCCGACATCGCGTGGGTTTGGTTGGCGCTGTCGGCCGCGGGCATCGTCGGCGCGCACATGGCGAACAACCTCATGAACGACCTGTTCGACCTCCAGGTCGGTACCGACACCAAGCAGTACCCGCGCAATCTCTATTCGCCGCACCCGGTCTTGGCCGGCTTGGTGACGCGCCGCCAGCTCGCCACCTACGCGCTGATCGTCAACGCCATCTGTCTGGCGATCATGATCGTTCTCACGGTAGCGCGGGGCTGGGCGATCGTCGGGTTCGCGCTGGGCGGGTTCCTCCTGTCGGCCGCGTACACCGCGCCGCCGCTCCGCCTGAAGAAGCACGGCCTCGGCGAGCCGACAGTCCTCGTCGTGTGGGGACCGTTGATGGTCGGCGGCACCTACTACGCCGCGACCGGCGAGATCCCCGGCGCCGTGATCCTCGCGTCGCTGCCGTACGCGCTCCTCTGCACGACCGTGCTCATGGGCAAGCACATCGACAAGATCCCGTGGGACGCGCCCGACGGCACGCATACGCTCCCCGTGCTCCTCGGCGACTCGCGCGCGCGGCGTCTGACCCAAGCGATGTTCGTCGGCTTCTACGTCTCGGTGATCGCGCTGGTGATCGCTCAGGTGCTGCCGATCGCGTCATTGCTCGTCGCGCTCTCACTGCCCATTCTGGTGAAGACGTGGCAGGCGTACTCGCGACCGAAGCCGGAGGTCTCGCCGGTCCCCAACCCGGTCTGGCCGTTGTGGTTCGCGGCCGCGTCGTTCCTCGTCACGCGCCGCGCCGGCGGCCTGCTCGTTGTGGGGATGATCCTCGGGGCGATACTCGGCTGGTGACGTCGACGTGGCGTGACTTCACGACGACGACCTGCTGGAATCGCGGCGCAACGCGCGCTTCCCTGCGCCAGCGCGGCGTCGAGGTCGGTGGAACCCGTCAGGACGCGGCGCCTACGCTCGGTCCATGATCCAACCGGGCTGGCGCAGCGAACCTATGCACCGGGCATTTGGAACCGTCGAGGAGCCGTTGACATGACCAGCACGATGCAGGACTTCCCCCTCACGATCACCTCCATCTTGCGTCACGGCCGGCGCGTGTACGGCGGGAGCGAATGCGTCACGTGGACCGACGCCGGCGCGCGCCGCGCGTCGTTCGCGGAGGTCGCTGACAATGCCGACCGCCTTGCGGCCGCGCTCACGAAGCTCGGAATCCGCTCGAGCGAGCGCGTCGCCACATTCTGCTGGAACACCCAGGAACACCTCGAGGCGTACTTCGCGATCCCGTGCATCGGCGCGGTCCTGCACACCTTGAACATCAGGTTGTTTCCCGAACAGCTCGCGTACGTCATCAATCACGCGCAGGACAAGATCGTGATTGTCGACGACTCGCTCGTCCCTGTTCTGGCGAAAGTCGCACACGAGCTGAAGACCGTCGAGCAGTTCGTTGTGGTCGGCGACGGTGACGTGTCGGCACTCGGCGATGTCGAGATCCTGCGCTACGCCGACCTTCTCGACGTGGAGTCGCCGGGGTTCGATTACCCGGAGATCGACGAACAACACGCGGCCGCGATGTGTTACACGTCGGGCACCACCGGGCACCCGAAGGGTGTCGCATACTCGCACCGGTCGTCGTATCTGCATTCGCTCGCGGCGACGACGCCGGCGGCGATGGGCCTGTCCGAGCGCGACCGTGTGCTCGCGATCGTCCCGATGTTCCACGCCAACGCGTGGGGACTTCCGTACGCCGCGTTCTTGAGCGGCGCCTCGCTCGTGATGCCGAGCCGATTCCTGCAGGCGGAGCCGCTCACTCGGATGGTCAAGGAGGAGCGCGTCACGTTCTCGGGCGCGGTCCCGACGATCTGGGCCGATATCTTCCGCTACGGCGAGGAGAACGAGATCGACCTGTCCTCGGTGCGCATGATCATCTGCGGTGGATCGGCGGTGCCGCGCGTGCTGATGGAGAAGTTCGAGGACAGGTACGGCGTGCGCATCGTTCAGGCATGGGGAATGACGGAGACCTCGCCGCTCGCCGCGGTCGCGCACCCGCCCGCGTCCATCGCGCCGGGATCGATGGAGGAGATGGACTGGCGCTCGAAGACCGGCCGTATCGTCGGCGGTGTCGAGCTGCGTATTGTCGACGACCGGGGCGACGCGCTGCCGTGGGACGACGAAGCGGTGGGCGAGATCGAGGTGCGCGGCCCGTGGATCACCGGCGCGTACTACGAGGACGACTCTCCGGAGAAGTTCGACGACGGCTGGCTGCGCACCGGCGACGTCGGGAGCGTCAACGCGCTTGGCTTCGTCCAGATCACCGACCGCGCCAAGGATGTCATCAAGTCCGGCGGTGAGTGGATCAGCTCGGTCGAGCTCGAGAATCTCTTGATGGCGCACCCGGATGTGTTCGAGGCCAGTGTGATCGGCGTGCCCGACCCTCGTTGGGACGAGCGTCCGCTGGCGTGCGTCGTACGCCGGAGCGGCTCCGAGGTTGGCGCGGGCGAGTTGGCGCGGTTCCTCGGTGTGCGAGTGGCAAAGTGGCAGGTGCCCGAGCGGTGGAGCTTTGTCGACGAGGTGCCGAAAACATCGGTCGGCAAGTTCGACAAGAAGGTGCTGCGGGCAGCCCACGAGAAGGGCGACCTCACGGTTGAACAACTGGATTGAGCAGCGCAAGGCTGCGAGCGGGGAACCGAGCGGCGTCGACGCGGCGCCCGCGGCGACGGTCGTGCTGTTGCGTGACGGCAAGTCCGGTCTCGAGGTCCTACTCGCGCGTCGGTCGTCACAGCTCGCGTTCCACGGCGGCGCATGGGTATTCCCCGGCGGTCGCATCGATCCCGAGGACTATGGCAACGATCCCGCCGATCTCGAATGCGCGGCGCGGCGGGCCGCCGCCCGCGAGGCGAAGGAGGAAGCCGGAGTCGACGTCGACGCGGCCGCGCTGGTGCACCTCTCCAACTGGACGACCCCCGAAATCGCGCCGAAACGATTCGCGACGTGGTTCTTCGCGGGGTTGGTTGCGGGTGGCTACGAAGTCGCCGATGGCGGCGAGACCGAAGAGGTGCGCTGGTTCCGCCCGGCCGACGCGCTCGGCGCGCGCGACGCGAGCGAGATCGAGCTGGCGCCGCCGCAGTGGGTGACGCTGTACCAGCTGCAGGATCACCCGACCGCCGCCGACGCGATCGCTGCGATCCGCCAGGCGGAGGTGGACGACTTCTTGCCGCGCTTCCAGTTTCTCGAAGGCGGCGGCGCGATCTGCATCTACAAAGAAGACGTCGGCTATGCCGACCGCGGTCTGCTCGAAGCCGAGGGCCCTCGTCACCGGCTCTACCTGCGCGACACCGGCTGGCAGTACATCCGGTCCGAATGAAGCGTTTGTACCTGGATGGCTGCGGGGCAGCCATCCAGGTACAAACAGAGAGCGCTACTTGTTGGGCTGCGGCGTGACGCGCAAGTACGGCTTGAGTGCCTTCCAGCCCTTCGGGAACTTGGCCTTGGCGTCCTCGTCGGAAACCGCGGGGACGATGATGACGTCCTCGCCTTCCTTCCAGTTGACCGGCGTCGCCACGCTGTAATTCGCCGTCAGCTGGAGCGAGTCGACGACGCGCAAGATCTCGTCGAAGTCGCGGCCGGTCGACGCCGGGTACGTGATGATCAGCTTCACCTTCTTGTCGGCGCCGATGATGAACACCGAACGCACCGTCATCGTGTCGCTCGCGTTGGGGTGGATCATGTCGTACAGGTCCGCAACCTTGCGATCGGGGTCGGCGATCAAAGGGAAATTGAGCTTTGTGCCCTGTGTCTCCTCGATGTCGCCGACCCAGCCGCGGTGACTGTCGATCGGGTCCACCGAAAGGCCGAGCACCTTCACGTTGCGCTTGTCGAACTCGGGCTTGAGCTTCGACATGTAGCCCAACTCAGTTGTGCAGACCGGCGTGAAGTCCTTCGGGTGCGAGAACAAGATGCCCCAGCCCTCACCCAGGTAGTCGTACAAGTTGATCGTGCCGTCGGTAGACTCGGCTGTGAAGTCGGGGGCTTCGTCACCCAGGCGCAGTGCCATCGCAATACCTCTCCGTCACGGGATCGTTCGAACAGGAACAGCAGGCTATGGCCGGCGTATTCCAAAGTCGAGCGGTACGATCGTGCCCGACGAATTGCGCGGCCGCGTGTCTGCGTTCAACCTCTTGATCGTCTCGGGCGGGCCGCGTCTCGGTGACGCCGAAGCGGGTGCCGTCTCCGCCGTCGTCTCGCCGACCTTCTCCGTTGTCTCCGGCGGTGCGTTGTGCCTGGCCGGCGTGGGTGTGATCGCGATCCTCGTCCCGCAGTTCACGCGCTGGCGCGGCGGCGACCCTCCCTGATTGACCGCCGACCCGTCGCGCGATTGACTGCCGCTCGTGGCGGGGTACTCAGGAACTCCTCTCGCCCAGAAACTCGGGATCAAGGGAGGCGCGCGCGTCGCGTTGGTGCGCGCACCCGACGGTTTCGAACGCACATTGGCGCCTCTCCCCTCTGGAGTACAGGTGCGACCGCAGGCGCGCGGCGCACAAGACGTCGTTGTGTTCTTCGCGACGCGACGCGCCGAACTCGAGCGCCGATTCGATGCGTTCGCCCGGACCATCACACCGGCGGGCGGACTGTGGATCGCTTGGCCGAAGCGCACGTCATGCGTGGCGACCGACCTCACCGAGAATGTTGTGCGCGGCGTCGGCCTGAGCCACGGCCTCGTCGACAACAAAGTCTGCGCAGTCGACGAGACGTGGTCGGGGCTGCGGTTCGTCTACCGCCTCAAGGATCGGCCCGCGAAGGCGCGCAAGCGCTAGCTCGCCCGCGCGATCTGCATCGTGGCCTCGTAGCTGCCGTCCTCGAAGCGCAGCGCCGCGTGGGGCGACAGCGTGCGGACGAGGCCGAGCGCGGGACGGTTGCCGGGCAGCATCGTCGCGACGAAGCGTTCGTACCCGTGACTCGCGGCCTCGGCGGCGAGCCGACGCGCCAGCCGGCGCCCGACGCCGTGATGCTGCCACGCGTCTTCGACGGTCACCGCGATCTCGGCGTGCTGCCCGTCGGGGCGGCCGTCGTAGCGGGCGACCGCCACGATCTCGTCGCCTTCGAGCGCGACCAGCGCCTCGCGGCGGTCGTGATCCACCGTCGTCAGCCACGCCAGCATCTTGCGGGGCGGCCGTTGGATCGGCGAGAAGAACCGCCGGTACACGGTCTCCGGCGACAGCCGGTAGAACATGCGCTCGAGCCGGTCGACGTCGTCAGGACGGATCGGACGCACGTAGAGCACCGCGCCCTCGTCGAACCAGAGCTCGCTCACCGGACCGTTGCCTTCGCCGGACGCGTGACCAAGCAGGTCGACGTCGCGTGCGCATAGAGCGTGCCGTCGTCGTCGACGACCTGCGCATCGGTGGTCGCGACGCGTCCACCGATGTGGACGACGCGACCTTCGGCGCGCAGCCGCCCCGTCGTTTGCACGATCGGGCGGATGTAGTTCGTCTTCAGCTCTAGCGTCGTGTACGTGGTGCCGACGGGAAGGATCGACGCGACCGCGCACCCCATCGCGCTGTCGACGAGCGTGGCGATGATGCCGCCGTGCATCGTTCCCATGGGGTTCTCGTGGATCTCGTCGGCGACGAGCGAGAACACGACTCGGCCGCGCTCGACCTCGGTGATCTCCATGCCGAGCAGCGCCGCGGCGGGCGGCGGCGGAACTTCGCCGGCGACGATGGCATTCAGCTGAGCGAAGCCGTCGCGACGGCGCAGCTGAAACCGGCCGCGGGCGGGATCGGCCCAACTCACGACGCGCGAGCGGACGCCTTCTTCGAACACAGGGAGCGCAGTCATTCGGTGTCCTCCTGGGGGGAGTGGGGGGCAGCGCGCAGGTCCTCGACGTCGGCGACGAGGTGTTTGACGACGCGGTCGGTGTGACTCGGGTCGTCGTAGAGGCGAGAGAGCATCAACGCGCCCTCGAGCGATGCGGTGAGATACGACGCGAGATCATACGGATCGGTCGCGGGGTCGAGGGTACCGGCCGCGATGCCGTCTTTCACGATGCGGCCGATCAGGCGATGCCAGAAGGTCATCGACTCACGCGCGCGATTGCGCAGCTCAGGGTGCGTGTCGTCGGCTTCGATCGCGGTGTTCATGATCGGACAGCCCCCGGAGATGACGGGCGTGCGGGCGCCGGTCGCATGGGCGCGGATCAACGCCCGGAACCGATCCACCGCGTCCATCTCGGTCTTTTGGGAGCGGGCGAGCGCGTTCGTGACGAGCGTCATCGCGTAGTCGTACGCCTCGAGCGCGAGCTGGTCCTTGGAGCCGAAGTGGTTGTAGATGCCGCCCTTTTCGAGCCCGGTGGCCTCGACGAGATCGCGCATCGTGGCGCCGATGTAGCCGCGCTCGTTGAACACGGGCGCCGCCAGCTCGAGGATTCGCTGGCGGGTCTGGGCCCCCTTGGTGACAGCCACCTGTCCCTCCCCTAGAAAACCGACCGTTCGGTTGGTTTATAACCGGCCAGCGGGTCGGTCGTCAACGTGACCGTGGTCACATGGGCCGCGCCCCACCCCATCCGGTCGCTCGAAATCGACCCTGTGGAGAGTTCGGACTGTGGGGATTGCGTCGGTCCGAGTCGCGGCGGCTGGGTACGGTCGCCTCCGATGTGTGGGAGATACGTGACGGTCTCGTCGCCGACGATCCTGGCCGAGCGGTTCGGCGTCGAGGAGGTCCGCATCGACGCGACCGAACCAAACTACAATGTTGCGCCCCGCACCGAGGTCCCCGTTGTGGCCGTGAGCCAGGGCGCGCGCACGCTCGACCTCGTGCGTTGGGGACTGATCCCGTCGTGGGCGAAGAGCGCCGCGATTGGCGACCGCCAGATCAACGCGCGCGCCAGCACCGTCGCGACCAAGCCCGCGTACAAGCGCGCGTTCCTCAAGCGCCGCGTCATCGTTCCCGCCGACGGATTCTACGAATGGCAAGCGCGCGCAGGGCAAAAGAAGAAGCAGCCGTGGTTCATCCGTAGCCGTGACGGCGAGCCGCTCGCGTTCGCAGGTCTGTGGGAGATCTGGCACGACCCCGAGGAAGGCGACGACGCGCCGCGCATCCGCAGCTGCACGATCATCACGACCGACGCGAACGACGTCGTGCGGCCGATCCACGATCGCATGCCGGTCGTGCTCCCCGAGGAGCACTGGGACCGGTGGCTGGACCCCGATTTCTCCGACATCACCGCACTCCAACAGCTGTTGATTCCCGCGCCCGGCGACCAGTTCGAGGCGTGGGAGGTCTCGACGCGTGTCAATGCCGCTGCGAACAATGGCGCGGAACTGCTCGAACCAACTCCGGTAGCCTCCCCCTGATGCACTACGACGACTTTGTCGCCGCCATACGCCGTGAGGGTGCCGACTGTGTGCGCGCCGCGCGCGCGACGGGCGTCGACGCGAAGGTGCCCTCGTGCGCCGACTGGACCGTCGCCGATCTGTGTTCACACCTCGGGCGACTGCATCGTTGGGTCGTCGAGGTGATCGAGCTGCGGCCGAAGCCGTTCGA
The DNA here is from genome assembly GCA_052390615.1 of Actinomycetota bacterium. GTDB lineage: Bacteria > Actinomycetota > Acidimicrobiia > IMCC26256 > PALSA-610 > JBQTGT01. The sequence goes on along the minus strand of JBQTGT010000017.1, from coordinate 119,297 downwards.
GCGCTACTGGGAAACGATCGATACCCCGGACGGCGGCGCGCTGCTCGACTTCCTCGAGTCGGGATACGCGCCGATGGCCGACGCGCTTGGCACCGTCGCGCCGACGGAGCCGATGTGGTCGTGGACCGACGACCGCACCGCCGGCTTCTGGGCCCGCCGCCAGGCGCACGAGCTCGCGGTGCATCGCTGGGACGCGCAGCTGGCCGGCGGAATCCCCCAGCCCATCGAACGCGCACTCGCCGTCGACGGCATCCAAGAGGTGTTCGACATTCTGCCGTTCCGACTCGGCGCGAAGTATCCGGGCGGCAATGACGAGACGATCCACCTGCACTGCACCGACAGCGACGACGGCGAATGGCTGTTGCGCATCGGTGCCGAGCGTCTCGAAGTCACACGCGAGCACGCCAAGGGCGACGTCGCCGCGCGCGGCACCGCGTCCGACTTGCTCTTGGTGTTGTGGGGCCGGTACCCGCCCGAACAGCTCGAAGTGTTCGGCGACGCCGATCTGCTGCGTCGCTTCCGCAACGCCCGACTCTAGGCGGCCTCGTTCGGCGCGACCGCGTTCCGGAGCACTTCGATGACGTGTTCCTGACGCGCCCGCAACGCCATCGGCGAGAGCGGGTCGGCGTCCAGCAAGCCGGTCATCAGCGGCGCGTCCGACAGGTACGACAACACCGCGCCGTACCCGGTCAAGAGCAGTTGGCGGGCGTCGTAGTGGCGGAGCCGGCCCGCTTCCATCTCGCGCTCGAGGAAGTCGGCGCCGCGATCGAACAGCGGGCGCAGCAACACCGCGAGTTCATTGCGCAGGAACAGGCCGCCTTCGAGCGCTTCCCAGCGCACGAGACGTACGAAGTCGGGCCGTTCCTCGAAGAACCGGAACGCGGCGCGCAACATCCGTTCGACTTGCGGCCATCCTTCGCGCGGCCCCTCGATCGCCTGGTCGACGAGGTCGACCCATTCCGCGAACGACTCCAGGAGTACCGCGCGGTACAGCGCTTCCTTCGACGGATAGTGATAGAGGAGGCTCGGCCGGCGGATCCCGACTTCGTCCGCGATCTCGGTCAGGCTCGTTCCCGCGTAGCCGTGATCGGAGAAGCGGCGCCGCGCCACGTCGATGATTTGCTCCTTGGTCGACGTCGGCGTTTCCGGCAGGGCCATGTCCGATGCTCGTGTCTCGGCGGCAGGGATGAGGGTTGGGATCAATACTACCTACCGACTGGTAGGTAGTATCGTGCGTTCGATGTCGTGGACGGATCTGCTGGCGGCCGTCGCCGCCGCGACGCTCGTCACCCAGCTCGCGATCGCGGCGACCACTGTCTACCTCCACCGGGCGCTATCACACCGGGCTTTGGCGGTGCATCCGGTCGCGGCGCTGCCGTGCCGCTTCGTCATCTGGATCACGTCGGGCATGCGCCCGCGCGAGTGGGTGGCGGTGCACCGGCGCCACCACGCCGCGACCGACACCAGTGACGACCCGCACAGCCCCGCGATCCTCGGGTTTTGGCGGGTGCAGCTCGGCAACGTCGGGTTGTACCGTCGCTCGGCCAAGGACCCAACGACCACGCACAAGTACGCGCGCGATCTCCCGGCCAGTCGACTCGATCGCATCGCGTTCGACCACGCGTTCTTGGGCCTGGGCGTCGGAATCACGATCCTCGTCGTGACGATGTGGGCGCTTGGCTTTCCCGTGTGGGTGGGATTCCTCGCGTCCGGGCTTCATGCCGTCGTCTACGTGATGCTGTCGGGCGCGATCAACGCGATCGGCCACAAGTACGGCACCCAGCCCTATGCGAATTCGGCGACCAACGGACAACTCCTCGCCCTGGTAACCGGCGGCGAAGGGTTACACAACAATCATCATGCGGCGCCGACATCGGCGCGGTTTGCGCTCCGCAAGCGCGAGATCGATCCCGGGTGGTTCCTCGTGAAGGTCCTTGTCGCGCTGCGCTTGGCGCGCGTGCGTCACGAGGACGCCAAGCTCGAGATCGTGGCGTAGCGCGAGCTACGGCTTCAGTGCACGGATGACGTCGCGCAGCTGATCGGGTCCCGCGAACAATGCCGGAGCGGGGGTGGTCACGCCGTTGTCGATGTAGCGCCGGATGTGTTCGCGGCACGCTTCCGGCTTTCCCCACACGAGCAGCTGGTCCACGACGTGATCGGGGATGCTGTCGGCCGCAGCCTTGCGGTCGCCCTCCTTCCACAGTCGCCACAAGTCGGCGAGCTCGTCGCCGCGACCGAGCCATTCGTGGAAGGCGGCGTACACCGGCACGGTTAGGTACGACGCGATCGCGCGCTTGCCGACCGCGCGCGCCATGCCCGCGTCATCGACGGGGAACACGAAAATGCGCGCCGCGATCTCCTTTCCGGTGCCGACATGCGGCACGACGGTCTTCACGTCGTCGGCCGACAGCCAGTTGATGATCGCGCCGTCGCCCTCACGCCCGGCCAGCCGCAGCATTCCCTCGCGCAACGCGGCGACGAGGATCGGCGGCGGCTCCGGCACCGGGATGCCGAGCCGGAAGCCATTCACCGCGAACGTCTCGTATTCCTCCGTGACCTTCTCGCCCGCGAGCGCGGCGCGCAGGAACCTGATTGTGTCGCGCACGCGCTGATACGGCTTGTCGAAGGACATGCCGTTCCATCGCTCGACGATCACGTTCGACGACGAACCGATCCCGAGTGCGAACCGCCCGGGCGCGGCCTGGCACATGCTCGCGACCGTCGACGCCAGCGTGTGGGCGCCGCGCGTGTACGCGGGCACGATCGCGGTGCCGAACCGCAGGGTAGGTGACCATTGGGCAGCCGCGGCGAGCGGTATGAACGCGTCGTAGCCGCCCGATTCCGCTGACCACAGGTCGGTATAGCCGAGGTCGGCGATCTCGGTGACGATCTCGCGCTGGTCGACCAGCGGGATGCCGTCGAAGGGGAACGTGATGCCGTAACGCTGGGGAACCGTCATCGCGTCGTCTCCGGTTCTTCGTCACTCTCGGGCGGTTGGTCTCGACCTTGTTCACGGGTCGACTCCACGCTCCGCTCCCCTCCGGTCGCTTCGCTGTCGTCTCGCCATGCTCGCACGATCGTCGACTGGCTCGCAGTGCCGAGCAGCGTGCCATCGTCGGCCCACAGGTGCACGAGGCCGTGTCCGAACCCGTCCGCGACCGCGTGGACGCGAATGTCGGCCAACACCCAGTCGCTCTCGACACGGTGCGCGACCCGCAGTGTGTTGTCGAGGCTGTTCCCGCCGGCGCGTCGGCCGAGCGCTTGCCCGATACCGAACGGGACGAAGTCGCCGATGATCGCGAGCGCGGCGGCCGACATCTCGAGCAGTTCCGGCATGCGCACCCATAGCGCCGCGGTTCCGGAGCCCTGGTCGCCGGGCAGCTCCCAGAACGGTCGTCCCGCCGCGATCCGGGCTTCGAGACGGCTGCTGATCGTGCCTTCATGATGGTGCTGCAGCGGGCGCGGCGGTGAGTCACCCGGTAACGGCACGTCCGGTCGCACCGCCCACTGGCCCTCGTACGGCAACGGCCGGTCGCCGAGCGCGGCGAGTACGGTGAGCACCTCGGTGTCGCCGACGTGTGCGAGCACGCGTGCCTGACTGATCTGGTGGCCGCGCACGACTTCGGTCATGTCGAGCTCCAGCACCGACGGCGGCGACGCGTACGACAAATACTGCGCCGTCGCCCAGATGCACGGCCGACCGGTCACCTGTTCCATGACCTCGATCGCGGCGCCGAGCCCCGCGCCACCGAACAACGCGTGGCGGCCGGACGTGAGTCCGGGCACGATCGGCATCCGCCACCGGTTCGGATCCTCGGTCTCCTCGAGGCCGTAAAACGTGCGCGCGTCCATTCCGGCGCACACTACCGATGCGTCGATAGACCCTAAGCACTTGGGGTCTATCGACGCATCGTTCCTTTGGGGTTAGCGGACGCGGGGCGCGCGGTACTCGACGAGCCCGCGGTGGCCGGTGAGCTTCATGCCGGCGAGCGTGCGTTCATTGTGGCGCATCCGCCAGGACAGCATTCGCTGTGCGTACTCGAGCACGCGGCCGGCGTACGCGGGATCGTCGGCGCAGTTCACGAGCTGCGCGGGATCGTTGTCGATGTCGAAGAACATCGGCGGGAACGCATGATGACCCGCGAACTGCACGTACTTGCCGTGGTCGTCGCGCAAGATCGCGACCGAACACTCCTCCATCGTGAGGCCGAACGCGTCCTCGAGGAACCGGCTGTCAGGATCGCGCAAGTCGAGCTCGAAGTGCGCCGCCGCGCGCCAGTCATCGGGCTCGTCTCCGTCGAGCCACGGTGTGAGCGGCCGCCCGTCGCACTGCAGCGGCACGTCCGCACCGATCAACTCGCAGATCGTCGGCGTCACATCAACGTGCTCGGTGAACGCGCTGACGGTCGTGCCGCGCGTCGAGTCGAAGTCCGAGCGAGGGTCGCGCACGATCAGCGGAACGTGATAGGCGGTATCGAACCAGCCGATCTTCTGCACCAGCCAGTGGTCACCCAGCAGTTCGCCGTGATCGGATGTGAATACGACGATCGTGTCGTCGGCGCGGCCGGACTCGGCGAGCCAGTCGAAGATGCGCCCGAGTTGCGCGTCGACCTCGGACACCATCCCGTAGTACGTCGCTTGGAACTCGCGCTGGGCCTGGTCGTCGTCGGGCGACTTGATCAACGGATGGTCGATCATCACGCCGAGCAGCGGATGCTGTTGGCCTTCTTCGAAGCGCGAGGGCGCGCGCACCGGGCCGGGGACCGACGCGGGGTCGTACATCGTGTCGTACGGCGCGGGCGCGAGGTACGGCGGGTGCGGCCGCAGGTACGAGAGGTGCACGAACCAGGGGACGTCGCGTGCCTCGTCGACATAGTCGAGCACGCGGTCGGTCAAGAACTTCGTCTGCGAGTGTTGGGCGCCGTACCGCGTGCGCCCGTAGGTCCCCTCGACGGGATGGTCGACGAGCTCCCGCCAGTTGTCGGGAACCGCGACGCCGCCCTTGCGCATCCACGTTAGCCAAACCGCTGGATCGCCCTCGGGCAGATGGCACACCGGATCGAATCCCGGCAGCACCCCCTCGTAGCTATAGAGCTGCGGGTCGTCGGGCCCGACCGTGCGGGGATCCACGCCAATGTCCGTGTAGCCGAACAATGCCGGTTCGTAGCCAATGGCGCGCGCCTGCCGGGCGACGTTCGTGTGGCGGTTGTCGAGCGGCGATCCGTTGATCGCCGCGCGGTGGTTGCACAAGTACATGCCGGTGTACAGCGACGCCCGGCTCGGCTCGCACGGCGCCGCGTTCGCGAAGTGGCGGCGGAACGACACGCCACCGGCCGCGAGCCGGTCCAGGTTCGGAGTGCGCACCACCGAGTGCCCGGCCGCCGACAGGCAGTCGCCACGGAATTGGTCCGCGGTCACAAAGAGAAGGTTCGGTCGCACCGGCACGAAATCGAAATCTGACCCTGGGAATCGGGAATGGCCCGGATTCGTTACACGAGCACTATGTCAGACACGCGAACCGAGCTGCTCCCCGTTCTCCCGCTCACGACGGGTGTCGTGCTGCCACAGATGGTGGTCACACTCACGTTGGACAGCGAGGAAGCCAAGCGCGCCGCCGCCGCGGCCGAGACCGGTACGGGCCGGATGGTCCTCGTGCCCCGCGTCGACGGGCGCTACGCCACGGTGGGCACGATCACCCAGATCGAAAGCACCGGCGAGCTTCCGGGCGGTGCGCGCGCCCTCGTGATCCGCGGCATCGGCCGAGCGCGGATCGGGCGCGGCGAAGCCGGCGCCGAGGGCGCGCTCCATGTCGAGGTCGAGCCGGTCGACGACCCGCCCGCGACCGATCGCGCCCGCGAGCTCGCGCGCGAGTACCGCGCGATCGTCGATGCGATCTTCGAACACCGCGGCGCCCGCCGTCTCGCCGACGTCCTCCAGGACATCGACGAGCCCGGCCCGCTCGCCGACACGGCCGCCTATGCGCCCGACCTCACGATGGAACAGCGCGTGCAGCTACTCGAAGCAATCGACGTCGAAGCGCGCCTCACGCTGGCGATCGGCTGGGCGCGCGAAGTGCTCGCCGATCTTCAACTCAAGGACAGGATTCGCACCGAGGTAGGCGACGACCTCGAAAAGCAACAGCGCGAGATGCTACTGCGCCGCCAGATCGACGCGATTCGCAAGGAGCTCGGCGACGGTGACGATGACGTCGTCGGCGAGTACCGCGCGCGCGTCGCCGAACGCGAGTTGCCCGAAGCGGTGCGCGCCGCGCTCGCCAAGGAGATCGACCGGCTCGAGCGCATGGGCCCGCAGCATCCTGAGCACAGCTGGGTCCGTACGTGGCTCGATTCCGTGCTCGATCTGCCGTGGGGCGTGTACGCGGACGAGCACGCCGACCTCACCGACGCCCGGCGGGTGCTTGACGAGGACCACGAGGGCCTCGACAAAGTCAAGGAACGCATCCTCGAATTTCTCGCGGTGCGCGTACTCCGGCGCGACCGTGGTCTCGGTCGGGTGAGCGGGCGCGGCAGCGGCGCGATCCTCGCGCTCGCCGGTCCTCCGGGAGTCGGCAAGACCTCGCTTGGTGAGTCGGTCGCGCGCGCTCTCGGTCGTCCGTTCGTTCGCATCGCAGTCGGAGGAGTGCGCGACGAAGCCGAGATTCGCGGTCACCGGCGCACCTACGTCGGATCGCGTCCCGGAAGGATCGTCCGCGCGCTGACCGATGCCGGCGCTATGAATCCGGTCGTACTCGTCGATGAGATCGACAAGCTCCAGGCCGGCGGCTGGTCGGGTGACCCCGCCTCGGCGCTGCTCGAAGTCCTCGACCCCGCCCAGAACCACACGTTCCGCGACAATTACCTCGAGCTCGACCTCGACCTCTCCGACGTGTTGTTCCTCGCGACCGCGAATGTGCTCGAGACGATCCCGGCGCCGTTGCTGGACCGCATGGAGATCGTGCAGCTCGACGGCTACACCGAGGACGAGAAGGTCGCGATCGGCACGCACTACCTGTTTCCGCGCCAGAAGGAAAAGGCGGGCCTGCGCGCCGACGAGCTCGAGGTCACCGCCGCCGCGTTCCACGCGATCGTAAGCGGCTGGACTCGCGAAGCGGGTGTCCGCGGCCTCGAACGGCAGCTCGGCACGATTGCGCGCAAGGCCGCCCGACGCGTCGCCGAAGGCGGCCCGACGCCGGTGGTCGTCGACGAATCCGACATGACCGAGTTCCTCGGGCGCGTGCGCTTCCGGCCCGAAGACGCGACGCGCGCGCCGATACCCGGCCTGGCGACCGGCCTCGCGGTCACCGGCGCCGGTGGCGACGTGCTGACAATCGAAGTCACCGGAATGGCCGGCGATGCGGGGCTGCACGTCACGGGTCAGCTCGGCGAGGTGATGTCCGAGTCGGCGCACATCGCGCTGTCGTACGTCCGCGCGCACGCCGCCGAGCTCGGTATCGCGCCCGAGCGGTTCGAGAAGCGCCGGTTCCATCTGCACGTGCCCGCGGGCGCCGTCCCGAAGGACGGACCGTCGGCTGGCATCACGATGACGACCGCGCTGACGAGCCTGCTCACCGATCGACCGGTCAAGCCTGGCGTCGGCATGACCGGCGAGGTCACGCTGCAGGGTCGGGTGCTGCCAATCGGCGGTCTCAAGCAGAAGGCGCTCGCTGCGCACCGCGCGGGGCTCACCGACGTCGTGTTCCCGGCCGACAACGAAGCCGACCTCGACGACGTCCCCGAGAGCGTCCGCGCCGAGATGCAGTTCCACGCGGTGCGCGACGTGCGAGACGCACTCACGATCGCGCTCGCATAGCCGTCCATCGCCCAGAACTATCCCAACAGTCGGCACGTTCATGGACGCTCCGCGCCCCATTTGCGTGCCGACTGGGGAGCGGGCCCGCGCAGTAGCGTCCGGGAGATGAAGTCCCCCGCGAGAACGCTGTACGTCGGCCTCGACGCGTGCGATCTGCGCGTGCGCGGCATACCGGTACGTCCGCGAGAAGACGATTGCCAGACGCACCGCCGGCGAGTAGTGAGCCACATTGTGACGGACGATCGATGACCGCGTCGGCGCGCCGAGTGCTATGCACGATCGCGCACGGGCCGTACCGGGAGCTCCTCGAGATCACGGGACCCGCGCTCGAACGCTACGCGGCGCGCCACAATTACGAGCTGCTGGTCGTTGATCGTCGGATTGCGCCGGGGCGCCCGGCCGCGTGGGAGAAGATCGCGCTCTTGCACTCGCTCGTAGCCCAGCCCGGGATCGTGTGCTGGATCGATGCCGATGCGTGCGTTCTCGACGACGCGCCCGACATCGAAGGAGCACTGACGGCGCAGCGTTTTCTCCATCTTGTCGAGCACCGCATCCACGGCCATCGGATTCCGAACTCGGGTGTCATGGTCCTGCGAGGCGGTCCGCGAGCGTCGCGGTTCCTCGAGCGGGTCTGGCACCACGCCGCGAGCCGACAACATCCGTGGTGGGTGAACGCCGCGATCATCCGGCTGCTCGGGTACCGGCTGGCACCGCAGGTACGACCGATACGACTCACGGTGTCGCGGCTCGGAACCGGACTGCTCGACCGTGCGTGGAACAGCATTCCCGACGATCCCGCGCCCGTGCCGCGCATCGCGCACTTCCCCGGTTGGCCGATCTCGCAGCGGCTCGACGCGCTGCGGCGGATCGCGCGCGGGGCATGATCGCGTCGCGCCTCCTCGCCGGGAAGGTCGCGATCGTGACGGGCGGCGGTGCCGGTATCGGTCGCGGAATTGTGGAGCGCTTCTTCGCCGAAGGCGCGCGTGTGGTATTCGCCGAAATCGACGGCGATCGCGCGCGCGATACGCAGACCGGTATCGGCGAGGGTGCGGTCGCGGTCGTATGCGACGTCACGGAGCCCGAGGCGGCGCAGGCGCTCGTCACTGCCGCGATCGACGAGTTCGGAAGCGTCGACCTGCTCGTGAACAACGTCGGCCACTACGGCGGTGCGCGCAAGGCCTTTCACGAGCAGACCGACGACGAGTGGGATGACCTCTATCGCATCAACCTCGAGCATGTCCTGCGCTGCACGCGCGCCGTGCTCCCGAGATTGATCGCGCAGGGCGCGGGCGGCAGCGTCGTCAACGTGTCGACGATCGAAGCGTTTCGTGCCATACCGACGCGGGCCGTGTACTCGGCATTCAAGAGCGCAATTACCGGGTTCACTCGGAGCATCGCGGTCGAGTACGCCCGCCACGGCATCCGTGTCAACGCCATCGCGCCCGACGTCACCGAGACCCCGCAGGTGCCGTACGCCCGGTGGGTCGGGGAACACGAACAACACCTCATCCCAGCGTGGGTACCGCTCGGTCGTTTCGGTCGGCCCGCCGACACCGCGGGGGTCGCGGTGTTCCTAGCGTCCGACCTCTCGGCGTTCGTGACCGGGACGACGGTGCACGTCGACGGCGGTACCTACGCCTCCAGTGGATGGTTCCTAACCGAGGAGGGTGGGTGGACGAACCGGCCTCGTCGACCCTAACCGTTGTTCCCCGGCTCTCGCGCGAGGACCGCGACGTCGCAGTCGTCTTGGTGACAGTCGCGTTGTGCCTCACGGTGATCGAGTATTGGGGACGGCGCGACGGCACGGGCATCGTCGCGGCCGATACTCAGCTCGGTCGGCTGTCGGCGTGGGCGATCGTGACGATTGTCGCGTACGTCGTGCCGGCGCTCGTGGTTGCCCGCTTCGTGCTGCATCGACCAGTCCGTGACCTCGGGCTACGCGTCGCCGGCATCGGTGAGCACGCACGCGTCTACGCCGCGCTCTTCGCCGTCTCCTTGCCGATCGTGGTGCTCGCGTCCTTCGCCGACGGCTTTCAGGACAAGTATCCGTTCTACGACCTGGCCCCGGGCGAGTCGTTCTGGCCGAACCTGTGGATCTGGTGGTTCCTGTACTGCGCCCAGTTCGTTTCCTTGGAGTTCTTCTTCCGCGGGTTCATCGTCCACGGGCTCGCGCCCCGATTCGGATGGCTCTCGGTGTGCGTGATGGTCGTGCCGTACAACATGATCCACTACGGCAAGCCGATGCCCGAGGCGCTCGCCGCGATCGTCGGCGGGCTCGTATTGGGAACCTTGAGTTATCGCACGCGATCGATCTGGTGGGGCGCCGCCTTGCACATCTCGATCGCGCTAACGATGGACGTGTGCGCGCTGTGGCACGACGGTCGGCTGTTCTAGAAGCGATCCTCGTCGGCGCGGGTGGCGCCGCGCTCGGCGCGACTGCGACGCGCGTTTACTCGATGGGGTCTAGTCGACGCGGCTGAAAAGCTTCACCGCGATGCCGAGCATCATCGAACCGAGCGCGAGCACGACGATCACGTCGAACCAGATCGGCACGACCCAGTCTCCGAACGTCAACGCTACCGCGTCGTCGAGCACCGCGCGCCGACACAGGTCGACGCCATAGGTCGCCGGGTTCACGCGGGTCAGTATTGAGAGCCAACCGGGGAGATTCTGCAACGGGAACACCGCGCCCGACAGGAAGATCATGGGCTGCATCACCAACGCCATGACCATCTGGAACGACTCCATGCGCTGCATCCGGCTGGCGAGCACGATGCCGAACGAGGTCAGCGCGAACGCAAGCAGCAGCAGCGCGCCCAACAGCGCGACGACGCGTACCACGGTCAGGTCCACGCCGATGAACGGCGCGATGACGATCAGCACGAGGCCCTGCGCGACTGCGACCGTGCCGCCACCAACGGCCTTGCCGAGCACGAGCGACGTCCGCGAGACGGGCGCCACGAGCATCGCGCGCATGAAACCAAACTCGCGGTCCCATACGATTCCGACCGCGCCGAAAAGTGACGACGTGATGATCGACATCGCGAGGATCCCGGGGAACAAGAACACCTGGTAGTCGACGCCGGCTGCGCCCCGGTCGCCGACGAGCTCGCTCAACCCCGCCCCCATCACCAGCAGGAACCTCGACGGCAATACTGTCCACTACCTCATGATGTCAGTTGAGGGTCAGCGGCAAGCGAACGAGGCCGCGCAACACGATGCGACCGTTCCATTCGACCTGGTCCGTCGCGAGCGCAAGGTTCGGGAAGCGGCGCACGAGTGTTCCGATCGCCACTTGACCTTCGACGCGCGCAAGGTGCGCACCGAGGCACGAATGGAACCCACCGCCGAACGAGACGTGCTGGGCCGCGTCAGCGCGGGAAAGATCGAGCCGATCGGCGTCCGCGCCCCACTTCTGCGGGTCGCGGTTCGCAGAACCGAGGCACGTCATCAACATCGTGCCGGCTTCCATGTGCTTGCCGCCGATCTCGTAGTCCTCGGCCAACGTGATCCGGCGCGACATCTGTACCGGGCTGTCGTACCGCAGCAACTCGTCGATCGCGTTGATGTCGAGCGCAGGGTCACGCACCAGCTGCTCGAGTTGGTCGCGATGGCGACACAGCGCCAAGGTGCCGTTGCCAATAAGGTTAACCGTCGTCTCGTGGCCGGCGACGTACAACAGCAGGCTCTGCTCGATAAGTTCTTCCAGTGACAAACGGTCGCCATCGTCTTCGGCGGCGATCATCCCGGTGAGGAGGTCGTCGCCGGGGTGGGCACGCTTCCACTCGATGACCTCGTTCATCAGTTCCCAGAAGCGGTCGCCGGCGGAGAACGCGGCACGGATCTCGTCCTCGGTAAGGATGGGATCGAACTGCTTGACGATAGCGCCCGACCACTCGCGCAGCTCGGCGCGGTCGACGAACTCAGGAATGCCCAGCATCTCGGAGATCACCGTGAACGGCAGCGGGAACGCGAGGTCGCCGATCACGTCGATCTCGCCGGTGCCGCGCGCCGCGACGTCTTCGAGACACTCGTCGACGAGTTGGCGCACACGCGGGCGTAGCTTCTCGACCGTGCGGGGCGTGAACACTTTCGAGACGAGCCGCCGCAGCCGGTGGTGATCGGGCGGGTCGAGGTTGAGCATCGTGTGGCTGCCGCGCGCCTCGCGAACTTCCAACTGGGCCTGGAGGTCGGGGGGAAGCGGCGGCGGAGTCAGGGTCGTGTTGCGTTCCTCGACGCTGAGGTGCGGATCGCGCAGCACGCGGTGCACGTCCTCGTACCGGAACAACGCCCACGCGCCGATCGGGCTGAGGTGTACCGGATCTTGTTCGCGTACGGCCCGGTACTGCGAGTACGGATCCTTGAAGAAGTCGGGCTCGAACGGGTTGAGCATCGGGGGGAGATAGCTGTCTTCGGTCGTCGCCACGCGCCGCAACTTACGCCCGATTCCTCCCGGCGGGCAGCGTGACATCGGTCACAGGGCTCCGGATCGCGGCGCCTCACCGGCCGAGGCGGCCGAATCTACTTGCAGACCACCTGAAACTAGTATCCACTGGAAGCGAATGACGGCGGCGGTCGACGGACGAGTCCTGCGGGGTGCACGCAATCGCGAGGCAATCGCGGACGCGCTGCTGCGTTGCTACGAAGAGGGGATTCTCCGGCCCAGTGCCACGCAGGTTGCCGAGCGCGCCGGAGTTTCGGCCCGCTCGGTCCACAACCACTTCGCCGACATGGAGACATTGCGGGCCGAAGCGGCGCGCCGGCAATGGTCGCGCTACACGGACGTCGTCACAGTTCCCGACCCTTCGCTCGACCTGGAAGCTCGCGTCGCGCACGTCGTCGACGGACGCGGAGGGCTCTGGGACGCCGTGACGCCGGTACGGCGCGCGGCGCTGCTTGCGGTGCACAGCTCGCCCACGATCACCGCCAACTTCGCGCGCATCGACCGTCGTTTGCGACGGGTTATCGAACTCGCGTTCACGGACGAACTTGCCAACGGCGATGATGACGACGTACTCGACGCCATCGACGCCCTGCTCTCCTTCGACGGTTGGAACCGACTGCGAACCGCACAGGGCTGCTCGCCTCCGCGCGCGCGTCGAATACTCACAAGGAGCATCCTCATGATGCTGGAGGCGGGATCCCGATGAGTGATATCCGACCGGACCGCGAGCAGTTCCTCGAACTGATTCATGCACCGGACGCGGACCAGTCGTCATGCTGAACCTGTTGAAGTTCAAGACTCGGACCGACGACGGCGCCGCCACCGGTGGCGAGGAGTATCAGAAGTATGGAGATGCGGTCGTGCAGATGGTCGAGGCGCGCGGCGGCAAGGTGATCTGGCAAGGCCGGGCTGAGCAGGTGCTCATCGGGGACGCGACCAAGGACTGGGACTCAGTGGTCCTCGTTCAGTATCCGAGTCGCAAGGCGTTCGTCGAGATGACGACGTCAGACGCATACGAGCGAACGCACGGTCACCGCGAGGCCGGGCTGGAGCGGACGATCGTCGTCGCGTGCAGTCCGCGGATCGACCGGTTGCCCTGATGGGACGCAAGATCCTGTTCATCACGACCGACCAACAGCGGTATGACGCGCTCGGTTGCAATGGCGGTGCGATCGCCCGCACGCCAGTTGTCGACCAGTTGGCCGCCAATGGTGTTCGCTACGAACGCGCGTACAACCAGAACACGGTCTGCATGCCGGCGCGCTCGACGATGCTCACCGGGCAATACGTCCGTACGCACGGCGTCGTCGCCAACGGTGTGCCGCTGCCGGCGGACGCCCCAAGCATCGCGGCCTACCTCCGCGACCACGCGGGGTACAACACCGCGTTGCTCGGCAAAGCCCACTTCGAGCCGGGCTTCGACCTCGAGTTGCGGTGGACCGAGAACTTCATGTCCGAGCGCGGGCTGACCGGGCCGTACCGCGGCTTCGAACACGCGGAACTGGCGATGCACGTGCCGTCCGTCGCCGAGCGAGCACTGCAACACTACGGGCGTTGGCTCATCGACACGCACGGCATCGAGGCAACGCGCGGATTCTCGCCGCTGCTGTCGGCCGAACCGGGCGGTGAGACCGGCGCACCCGAGACGCGCATCAACCCGATCCCGCGCGACTGGTACCACACTGACTGGATTGCCGATCGCACGATCGCGTATCTCGACTCGCTTCACGACGACGCCGACTGGTTCGTGTGGATGTCGTTCCCCGACCCACACCACCCGTGGGATCCGCCCGCGTCGGAGTTGCACCGTTGCAACTGGCGCGACCTCGACCTTCCGGCCGGTCATCCTGGTTCGCCGGAGGCAATCGAGCGGGTGCTCGAGACAAAACCCGCGCACTGGCTCGCACTGTGGCAGGGAAAGTTCATCAACGTGGAAGGCGGACCGGGCTCGTACCGGCCGCAAGGAGTGAGCGCCGACAGCCTGCGCGAGATCAACGCGATGACTCACGTCATGAACGAGTTGATCGACGAAGCGTGCGGCCGCGTGTTACGCCGTGTCGCGGAGCGCGGCTGGGAAAGCGACACCGACGTGGTGTTCACGACCGACCACGGGGAGCTCCAGGGCGACTTCGGATTGCTCTTCAAGGGTCCATTCCACGTCGACGCGCTGATGCGACTGCCAATGGTCTGGCGACCCGCACCTTCGGCCGGGGTGACGCCCGCCGTCGTCCCCGAACCGGTCGGCCAGCTCGACCTCGCGCCGACGTTCTGCGAGATCGCCGGTGTGCCCGTCGCGGATTGGATGCAGGGCGCGGCGCTCCCGGTGGCGCCCGCCTCGGGTCGCGAACGGGTGCTGTGCGAATGGGACTCGCAGTTCCCCGGCTACGGGATGCACATGCGCTCCATCTATCGCGACGGATGGCTCTGCACTGCGTATGAGCCGTCGACGGTCGGCACGCCCAACGGCCTCGAGAAGTTCTTCGCGACAACGGGCATGTTCGGCGGTGGCATCGGTCCAACCAGTCCGATCGCGTACGGCGGTAGCGAAGGCGAGCTGTACAACGTCGCCGAGGACCCGCACCAGTGGGTGAACCGCTGGGACGACCCTGAGTACAAGGCGATCCGTGACGACCTCGTCGACGATCTCTACGCCAGCCTCCCGCGCGACCGCACGATCCTCGCAGTCGAGCGCCCGGCGTAGGGGATCTCGCCCCGCGGCGCCAACGTGCGTGCGTGGCGGGGCTCACGGCCCCGTGTCTTGCAAGAACACACGAGGCTCACGGCCCCGAACGTCACGCCGGTTCTGATGGGGTGGGGATCACTCGCACATTGGCCCTCTGATGGGCGATCGCGCAGAGCCGGCCGGCCTCGTCCCGCAAGCGCGCGGGTCCGGTCGAGTAGCCGTCGCCGACGTGCCACGCCTCGATCTCTTGGAGCACCCACTGCGTGACCGGCACCGCGACGAAACGGATGCCGATCTCCAGCGAGAGCACCATGCATGGATCCTCTCGGGGACCGATGGCGCGCCCGACCGCGACCGGCCCGGCGGCACCGGCGCGAGGAAGATCGCGTTCGCGGTCACCAGTGGCAGCTCGGGTCGACCGAGTGCCTCCTGCATCGCGCGCAGCGCGGTGTACATCGTGACGCCGCCGAACACGTACACGACCTTCTAGCCCTCGTCGATCGTGCCGAGGAACCGGTTGGGTACCGCGAGATCGCGAGTGAGCGTGGTGTCGGCGCGCAGGTCACGGGCGTCGGACAACCGGAGGAGCGTAGTGTCGCCGTCAGCGCGGGAGGAGTGGAACCTCCCGCCGAAGTCCTCGCGTTGCAGCGACGGGATGGGATCGACGATGACGATGAACCGAAGGATTCTGCTCGCGAAGCGGCCGATCGGGATGATCGGTGACGACTGCTTCGAGATCGCCGAGGAGCCGGTTCCCGAACCGGGCGATGGCGAGGCGGTCGTGAAGGTCGAGTACCTGTCGCTCGATCCGACGATTCGCGGTTGGCTGCGCGACGAACCGAGCTATCTCCCGCCGGTCGGGATCGGTGAGATTGTGCGCAGTGCCGGCGTCGGGCGCATCGTCGCGTCGGAGAACGACACGCTGCCGGTCGGAATGATTGTCACTGGTCTTACGGGATGGCAGGACTACGCGGTGATCGGTGGAACGACGGGTGCGCTCGTGCAGCCGGCGCCGCCCGGCATCGACGCGCTCGAGGCGGTGAGCGTGTTCGGGGTGACCGGTATCACCGCGTACTTCGGTCTCCTCGACGTTGGTCGCGCGGTCGCGGGTGACACGCTCGTCGTGTCGGGCGCGGCGGGCGCGGTCGGCAGCATCGCGGGGCAGATCGGTAAGATTATCGGCTGCCATGTCGTCGGTCTCGCGGGACGCGACGAGAAGTGTGGGTGGGTTGTCGACGATCTTGGGTTCGACGCGTGCATCAACTACAAGACCGAGGATGTTTCGAAGGCGCTCTCGGCCGCGTGCCCGAACGGGATCGACGTGTACTTCGATAACGTCGGCGGCGATATCCTCGACGCGGCGCTCGGCCTCATGAACTTGCGGGGACGCATCGCCGCGTGCGGAATGATCGCGCAGTACAACGACACCGAACCGCCTCCCGGCCCGCGCAATCTCAACCGTGTCGTCGTGCAGCGGCTTCGTATGGAGGGGTTCATCATCCTCGACTACCTCGCCCGCTTTCCCGAAGCAATCGAGAAGCTCGGGGAGTGGGTCGCCGCCGGCAAGCTGCAAAACCGCGTGCACGTCGTCGAGGGTCTCTTGAAGACACCGCGGGCCATCAACATGCTGTTTACCGGCGAGAACATCGGCAAGTTGGTGGTGCGTGTCTGACCCGCGGCTCGAGCCCCTGCCCCCCGAGGAGTGGGACGCCGAGGTCCATGCCATCCTCGCGCCCGACGAGGGCGGCGGGAAGGTGCTCAACATCTTCGGCACGCTCGCGCACCATCCGAAGTTGTTGAAGCGCTGGCTTGTGTTCGGAACGCACGTGCTCGGCAAGAGCACATTGTCGGCGCGCGATCGAGAGATACTGATCTTGCGCACCGGTTGGCGGTGCCGGGCGCCGTACGAGTGGGGCCAGCACATCGTCATCGCGCGTGCCGCAGGAATCACTGACGACGAGATCGAGCGCATCGCGATCGGCCCGGAGACGCCGGGATGGGATCCCTTCGATGCGATGCTCGTGCGGGCCGCGGACGAGCTCCACGACAAGATGACGCTCACCGACGCCACGTACGCCGCCCTCGCCGCGCGCTATGACGCGCAGCAGCTACTCGACGTCGTGTTCACCGTCGGTCAGTACCACCTCGTCTCGATGGCGCTGAATGCGTTCCGCGTCGAGCGCGACGACGGCGTTACCGGGATGCCGATCCCCGATCGATGACGGAGCTGGCTGGCGCGACCTGTGCGCCCAGCGCCTGCACCCGTTCGCGCAGCCTTCTATCCGACGTCACAACCGTCAACGACGCAGGGTCGCGGTCGCGTTCGACCTCCGAAACGATGCGGTCGTCGGCCGCATCGCGGCCGCGGCGCGTCGCGTACGCCACGAGCACGCCGTCGTGGACCCCTTCGGGAAGGTCCGGCAGGGCGCGGCCGTCGAGTACGGCCGCAATCCGTTCGCCTGTGCGACGGGCGCGCGCTTGGAGCGAGCGGATCAACCGGCGCGCGGCGCCGTCCCGGTCCTTCCACCAGCCGTCGGGCCGGCTCCCGATGACGTTCATGACGTCGACGAGCAACCGGGACCGCAGCTCGGGCGCCACCAGGACCTGCGCGCCCGCGCGCGCGGCCGTCGAAGAGACATGATCCAAGTCATCGGCGAGGTCGAGCACCTCCGCCGCCTCGATCGCGATTCCCGACCGGGGCACGACGAGAACGCGTGGCAGCCGAGCGAGCGCGTCGTCCCGGGCCGCCGCGGACCCGTACCACGCGGGATCCCGCACTTCTGTCCACTTGTCGGCGCCCATCACGACGACGTCGTAGCCGCGCGCGATGTCGACGATGAGCTGGTCGTCGGTGATGCGTACGCCGAGCCACGGCCGTGTTGTCGCGAGCTGTTCGAGGGTCGCGGCGCGGCTGTCGGCCTCGCCCCGGTTCTCCTTGCCGAGGGCGACACGCGACAGGACGAAGTCGAGACGATCGAGGCGCGCGGCGTCCACCGCTGCGTGTGCGATCGCGAGGTGCGCGATCGTCGGTGGATCGAACGAACCCGGAAAGGCCCCGGAACGCATCAGCGCAGGATCGGCGGGTGCAGTCGCGTCGCCGCGCCACGGCGGTACAGCGCGGCCGGGCGGCCCTCAGTCGGCGCGGTTTCGCCAGTGGGCTCGACGAAGCCCTGCGTCGACAACACTTTGCGGCGAAAGTTCCCTTCGTGCAGCGCATCGCCCCACACCGCTTCGTACACGCGGCGCAGTTCGCCGAGTGTGAACGGCTCGTCGAGGAATGCGGTCGCCAGCGTCGTGTATTCGAGCTTGGAACGCGCCCGCTCGACACCGTCGGCAACGATCCGCGCATGGTCGAACGCGAGCGGAACGCCATCCGCCGTGCCGATCGACGGGATCGAGAGGTCATCGACCGCCCAAAAGCGCGAGTCGGCCGCGTCGGAACCGGCGACGACGTCGGTACGGGCAGTGAATCCCACGTACGCGACCGACACCGTGCGCCCGCGTGGATCGCGACCTTGCGCGCCGTAAGTGCGGAGCTGTTCGATGTGTCCGAGACCGCCCGCGTGTGGCGCTGACATTTCGCCGCCGATCGACACGCCCGTTTCCTCGGCGAGCTCGCGGCGCGCCGCGACGTCGAGATCCTCGTCGGGCTCGACGAAGCCGCCGGGCAGCGCCCAGCCGCCGCGGAACGGGTCGTTGGCGCGCTGCACGAGCAGCACCGCGAGCCGCCCGCCCGCGACGGTGCACACGACGGCGTCGACCGTCACCGCGATCGAAGGAAATTCCTCCACGGCTCGCCGGTCTAATACTCATTCTGAGCGGAAACAAGGTGCCTGGTCCAGGCCTTGACCCAAACGAACGTTTGATAGAGAGTGCCGGGTGTGGATCAGCCGGCGCGCATCCTCGACGCCACCCTCGGCCTGATGGCCCAGCACGGCGCGCGCGGCACCAGCATGCGGGCTGTCGCGCAGCGGTGCGGCTGCAACGTCGCCACGCTCTACCACTATTTCTCGTCCAAGCGCGACCTCTGCCAGGCCGCGATCGCGCACCGGCTGGCGGGCGAGCTGTTCACGGTCCCCTTCCCCGAAGGGCTCCCCGGCACGGTCGCCGAGCGCCTGGGCGCGTTGGTCGACCACCTGTTCATCGGCATGGCCGCGGACGACGACCTCTGGCGCACACTGCTCGCCGAGGCAATCCACGGCGACGACGATGTCCTCCAACCCTTGCTCGAAACGAGCGCTGCGTTCGAGAGCGCGTTGGCGACGTGGATTCGCCAGCTGCTGCCGGACGCGCCGGTATTGCACGACCGGGCCGTCGTTCGCGCGCTGCGCCACGCGCTCTACGGCGTGATGCTCGAACACCTCCCGCAACCCGACGGCCGGCGGCGCGCGCTCGCGGCGAGTGCGCGCGAGCTGGGCCAGGTCTTCGCTCGACTCGACAAGGATCACGGATGACGACGTCTGCATTCGAGCCCGACGCGCTCGACCCCACGCTCTACGTGCGGGGCGTGGCCCATGACGTGTTCGATTGGCTGCGGGCCAACGATCCCGTGCACTGGGACGACCGCAACGGAATCTGGGTCGTTTCCAAGTACGACGACGTCGCGCACGTCGAACGACATCCGGAGCTGTTCTCGAGTGCACAAGGCGTGCGACCGAAGGGTGGCGGCGGTGGTGACCTGTCGATCGTGTCGATGGACGACCCCGAGCACGCCCGCCACCGCAAGCTCGTCAGCCGAGGGTTCACGCCGTCGCGAATCAACGAAATGTTCGACCACATCCGCGAAGTCGCCCGCGCGCTGGTCGACGCGGTTGCCGGGCGCGGTGAGTGTGATTTCGTCGTCGACATTGCCCGGCCGCTGCCGCTGATCGTCATCGCCGAGCTGCTCGGCTTGCCGCCCGCGGACCGCGAACAGTTGGGCCGCTGGTCGGACACGATGATGAGCGCCGAAGGTGCCGAGGGTGAGGACCCGCGCATCGTGGCCGCCGGCGAAGCGTGGGCCGACTACGTCACATACCTGATGGTGCTCGTCGAGGAACGCCGCCGTCACCCGCGCGACGACCTCATCTCGGTGTTGCTGTCTTCGGCCGACGCGGGCGAGATCGAATTCAACGAGGATCGGCTCCAGGAGCAGCTGCAATCCGGCGCGGTCACCGACATGGGCCTGGAAGGCGACCACGTGCTCGCGTTCTGCGTGCTCCTGCTTGTTGCCGGGAACGAGACGACACGCAACGCGCTGTCGGGCGGAATCGAAGCGCTTTCGACCTTTCCGGACCAACGCGCGCGGCTTGTCGCCGACCTCTCGCTCGTGAACAGCGCGACCGAAGAGATCCTGCGCTACGTCTCGCCGGTGATCAGCTTTTCTCGCACGGTCACGGCCGCGACCGAACTCCGCGGTCGGGCGCTGCGCGAGGGCGACGTGCTCCTGAACGTCTATCCGTCGGCAAATCGTGATGCGGACGTGTTCGACGATCCGCACGAGTTCCGCGTCGATCGAGCTCCTAACCTGCATCTCGCGTTCGGCACCGGGCCGCATTTCTGTCTGGGCGCCAACCTGGCTCGGACCGAGATTCGGATCCTCCTGGAGGAGCTGTTCACGCGACTGCCCGATCTGCGGGTGGGACCCGATGCCTCGGCCGAGCGCGCGCCGAACTCGCTCGTGACGACCGTATCGCACTTACCGGTGGTGTTCACGCCGAACTGACGGCCGCGGTCACGAGTTCTGCGCGCAGACGCGCGCGTCGTCACCGACGCTGTCGATGCGGACCGTCGGAACCGGGCCCTCGAGCGCGTTTCTGCGCGCGTCCGGCACAGTCGAACGGCCAGCCGTGTCCCGGGCGGACGAGCTCGTCTTCGACGACGAGCGCCTCGGCGAGGTCCCAGCCGAGATGGGGACACCCATGTCGGTGATCCAGACCACGCGCCATTCAAGCATCGCGACGCGATGTGACGATAACCACAGCGGGACCGAGCTGCGAGGCACGAGATGGGGGGACTTTGTGCCTGGCGCTCGCGCTCGTCATCGCGGACGGCGAATGCAAGTCGGATCCCTCGTGGCGGTACTCGTCGCGCTGCCACTCGCCGGTGGTGCGCTTGAATCCAGCCCATCACCGGGATCCTCCCTCGTCGTCTACGTGGGGATGTCCTCCGGGAACAGCCTCGCGTTCACGAGCGCGGGCCCAGGCGGAGCGTGGACGGCCTCGCCTGCACTCGGCCTCCCCGATATCGGCTCGTCCGCGTTCCCGACCTTCGGCGACCTCGACGACGACGGGGACCTCGACGCGCTGATCGGAGAAGCCGGGGGTCTCGTGCGCGCGTACCGCGACACCGGCAGCGCGGCCGCGCCGGCATGGAGCGCAACACCGGCGTGGGAGCCGGGAATCGACTTCGGGACGCAGGCCGCGCCGGCCCTCATCGACGTCGACGGCGACGGTGACCTCGACGCGCTCGTCGGCAACTCGACCGGGGTCGTCGACGCGCTGCAGAACACCGGCAGCGTGTCGGCACCAGTATGGGTCGACCAACCTGCGTGGAGCCTCGGTGATCTCGGCGGCTTCGCGCGGCCGGGCGCGGGCGATCTGGACGGCGACGGCCGCGCCGACCTGTTGGTCGGTCGCTCCGGGAACCCAATCGGCTATCTCAACACCGGCGCCGCGCCGAATCCGTTCGTGCTCACGCCCGCATGGGACCTGCCAGTCCTTGGCACCAACGTCGCGGTCGCGCTCGTGCCGCTCGACGGCGACGGCCGCGCCGACGCACTCGTTGTCGACAGCGGTGCCCAGCTCGTCGGCGCGTTCCGCAATGCGGGTGCGGCGTTTGTCGCGGAACCGTCGTGGCTGGTACCGCTGGACGCCGGTTCCGGCCCGGGCGGCATCGCGGTCGCGTGGCGACGCGCCCCCTCGTCGCCGACGACTTCCCCCGCGACTTCCCCGACGACTTCCCCCACGACCTCCCCGCCGACTTCGACGACGACCACCACCGTGGCGCCGACGACCACAACGGCTCCCGCCACCACGACAACCACGACCGCGCCACCGCCTCCGACCACCGTGCCGCCCGGGAACCGGCCGCCAATCGCGGTCGTGACCGTCACGCCGCCGGGCGGGGCCGCGCCGATCAACGTCACCGTCGATGCGTCGGCGTCCTCCGATCCCGACGGCGACGCGCTCTCGTACGCGTTCGACTTCGGCGACGGCACCGCGAGCGCACCGCTACCCCCCGTGCCCGCCGATCCGGCCGCCGCGATCAGGTCCGCTCGCGATGCGTACGATCGTGCCGACGACGTACGCGAGGACGGTCACAAGGGCGCGTCGATCGTCATGTATCTCGACGCCGCGTACCAGTTCGATGCGCTCACGGCAGTGACGGCGACGTCGCCGTTCAGCGCGAAGAGCGGGAAGTTCACGCGCATTGACGAGGTGTCGCGCTACTACCTGATGAAGCTCGGCCACGACCTCGGCGCGCTCTACCTGTACAACAGCGCTTCGGTCCACGGTCTCGACGGGTGCGCGCGCTACGAGAAGGCGTTTCTGTACAGCCTCGACGGCATGAAGCAAGCCGAGCTCGGCGGGTTCGGATCACTGGCGAGCGCGAACGGGACGTCGGAGAACCGTGACGAAGCCAAGGCGAAGCTCTCCAAGTACAAGTGCGCGATTCCCGCGTACCAACCGATGTTCAAGAAGCCGGGCGCGGCGGAACCGTCGAACGGACCTTTGACAACCCACACGTACGCGAAGGCCGGGACGTACACCGTGACGGTGACCATGCGCGCGGGGGTGCACTCGACGACAGCGACGACGACGGTCGTGGTCGGCACGGTCGCGCCGCCGGCTGCGCCACCCGGCTCAACGGGGAGCGAGCCGCTCGAGGGTTTCGGCGCGACCGCCGGTGGCGCGGGCGGGGAGGTTGTCACAGTGGCCGCGCCGACGAGCGACGCAGTCAAGGCCGCGCTCGCGAAGGCGAAGGTCAACAGCAAGGCGGGAAAGAAGTCGCGGGTCGTCTTCGCCGTCATGGGTCCGATCGTGGTGAACTCCACCCTCAAGGTCGAAGCGAACAACCTGACAATCGAAGGGAACGGCGTCACCCTGATCGCCGGTCCGTCGCTCTCGCGCTCGGCCGCGGCCGTGCTCGACGTTCGGAGCCACGATGTCATCGTGCGCGACATGCGGGTGCGCAACGGCGGCGACAATCTGCGCGCCCAGGGGACCGGTGCGCATCACGTCGTGTTCAGCCACATCTCCTCGACGGGCGCGTATGACGACGGGATATCGATCGGGTACGGCGCGCACGACGTCACCGTGCAGTACTCGTTTCTCGCGGGGAACACGCGGTCGATCTTCATCAAGTACGACGGCGTGACCAACGTCTCGATTCACCACACGTGGGTGATGAAGCAGTGGATTCGCGGTCCCCTGGCGAACGGCGCGTTCGTCGACTTCCGCAACAACATCGTCGAGGACTGGACGATGTGGGGCGTTCGGTACGAAGACGGCTCGTCCGGCAACGTGGTCAACTCGATCTTCGGGTACAGCGACTATGCGAACGAGAGGTTCCGCAAGCCGGCCAACGCACTCAACGTCAAGACCAACGAGGCGCGCGTGTACGTGACCGGCATCGAATACCGCGGCGCGGCCAAGGCCGCCAACTCGGCGCGGGGAACCGAAGCGCGCGAACTGCCCGCGGCCGGTGTCACGACGCAATCGGTTGCCCAGATGGAGGGTCTGGTGCGGGGCGGCGCCGGGGCACTGCCCCGCGATGCAATCGACGCAACGTACATCAACCGCCACAGTGAGTGGCACACGGGCGACGGGAACCCGCTGCGCCTCGTGCCGTAGCGTCAAAAGACCCATATCGGCCCCCGCCGACCGGGCGATATACATGCCGTGGGCGAAAACACGGACAGGGGGCCCGTACATGGACGTACGGCGGGGTAGCGGAGCTGCGCTCGGCGCAGTGTTGGCGTTCAGCACGTTCGCGAGCTTGGTGCCCGCGGGGGCAGCCGCCGACGACGCACTGATCGCGTACCTCGGTCGCTCCGACGGCAAGAGCTGGGCGTACCGCAGCGCGCACATCGGCGGCGACTGGGCGCGCGACTCGGCCATGGACATTCCGGACGCGGGCTCGAACGCGCACCCGACGCTGGCCGACCTCGACGGCGACGGCGACCTCGATGCTCTCGTCGGTGAGAGCGGTGGATACGTACGCGCGTTCCGCAACGACGGCAGCGACGGCGCGCCGCGCTGGGCACCCGCCAGCAACTGGGACCCGAAGTTCGACTTCGATTCAGTCCCCGCACCCGCGACGGCCGACCTCGACCGCGACGGCGACCAGGACCTGCTCGTCGGCGTCTCCGCCGGTCAGTTCGACGTCGTCGCGCTCGAGAACGTCGGCACACGGAACGCACCCGCGTGGGCCAAGAAGCCGCAGTGGAACCAGAACCTGAACGGTTCGTACCCTCGCCCCGCCACTGCCGACTTCAACCGCGACGGCAAGACCGATCTCGTCGTCGGACTGCGCGACGGGAGCATCTCCGCATTCCTCGGTACCGGGAACGCAACCGCGCCCTTCACCCGCGCGCCGCAGTGGGACACGCCCGATGTCGGCAGCGACGCCATACCCGGTGCGGCCGACGTCGACGGCAACGGCCGTCCCGACCTGCTCGTCATCAATACCGGTGCCCAGCTCAAGAAGGCGTTCCGCAACACAGGAAACGGCTTCGCGGCGCAGACAAGCTGGGTCACCCAACTCAACGCCGGTTCGGGACCAGGCGGAATTGCGATCCTCCGTGCCGCGGGCGGCAGCTCGACGCCGCCGACGACGCGTCCTCCGAACACGACGCCACCGACGACCGGCCCCAACGGCAACCACGCGCCCGACGCCCGCATCGCGGCGACACCGGCGAGCGGTGTCGGGCCGCTCCAGGTCACGCTCGACGCGTCTACGTCTGCGGACGCCGACCGCGACCCGCTCACGTACACGTTCGACTTCGGCGACGGTACTGCCGGTACGGCCGCCGCGGCCGACGCCGGCCAAGCCGTCACAGACGCGCGCGTCGCGTACCGCGCCGCCGACGAGGTACGCGAGAAGGGCGGCGACGCGAACAAGCGGTCGTCGGTCCCGATGTACCTCGCGGCGGCGGCCAAGTTCGCGCCGCTGACCGGGATTACTTCGAACGCGCCGTTCACCGACAGCAACTTTCGGCGTATCGACCAGATCTCACGCTTGTTCCTGATGCGCATCGGCCACGACCTCGGCGCGCTCTACCTGTACAACGACGCCGACGTGCACGACCTCGACGGCTGCGCGCGGTACGCGTTCGCATACCTCTACAGCCGCGAGAGCGAGGAGCAAGCGCGCCTCGGCGGCTTCCCGGGTCGAACTGACGCCAACAGGACGGCCGAGAACGTGGGCGAAGCCAAGTTGGAACTCCAGCGCCGGAAGTGCACGGTGCCGGCCTACCGTCCGATGCTGCCCGTCGGGCCCGGGGCGCCGACGACTGGAGCCCGCGCGACCCACACCTACGGTCGTGCCGGCACCTACAGCGCACGGGTCACGGTGAGCGACGGCACGGCGACCGACACGGCCACCGTCCAGATCACCGTGCGCGAACCGGGCGACACGACGCCGACGACGACGACGCCCGGAAGTACGACGCCATCCGGCCCGGGGTCGTGCACGAACGCACCCGCGCCGCCCTCGAGCGAGCCCCTGCAAGGCTTCGGCGTCACCTCCGGTGGCAACGGTGGCGAGCTGATCATCGTGTGCACGCCGACCGAAGCCGCGGTCAAGGCGGCGCTCGCGAAGGCCAAGACGAACAGCAATGCAGGCAAGAAGTCTCGGATCGTCTTCACGACCCGTGGTCCGATCACGGTGAACTCGCCGCTCAACTTGACGGCGAACAACGTCACGGTCGAAGGCAACGGCGTCACGCTCGTCGGCGGGCCGTCGTTGGCCTTCTCGCAGAGTGCGACGTTCGCCGTCGGGAGCCAGAACGTGATCGTGCGTGACATGCGGTTCCGCAACGGCGGCGACAACGTCCGCGCTCAAGGCGAGGGTGCGAAGAACATCGTGTTCAGCCACATCTCGTCGACGGGCGCCAAGGACGACGGAATCTCGATCGGCTACGGCGCGAAGAACGTCACCGTCCAGTACTCGTTCTTCGCCGGCAACACCCGGTCCATCTTCATCAAGTACAAGGGCGTCGACAACGTGACGCTGCACCACAACTGGGTGCAGAAGCAGTGGGTCCGTGGCCCGCTCGCCAACGAAGCCTTCGTCGACTTCCGGAACAACATCGTCGAGGACTGGGTCCTCTGGGGCGTGCGCTACGAGAACGACGCGTCTGGCAACGTCGTCAACTCGATCTTCGGGTACGGCAGCTACGCGAACTCGACGTTCCGCAAGCCGGGCAACGGGCTGAACGTCGATACCGCCGACGAGCTGGTATATGTGGCAGGGGTCGAGTACCGCGGCGCAGCCAAGACGACCGACAATGCGCGGGGCACTGAAAAGAACGAGCTGCCCGCCCCCATGGTGACGACGCAGTCGGTGAAGGACATGGAGGGTCTGGTTCGGGGCGCCGCCGGTGCCATGCCGCGCGATTCGGTCGACCAGGCCTACATCAACCTCACCGGGCCCTGGACCGTTTCGGAGAGCACGCCCCTGCGTTTGGGCGGCTAGTGCAACGCTTCGTCCGGCAACGATTGTCGCGTTGGCGGACGGAGCACTAATTCGTGCTCGGGTCTTCCGGACACATCGCGAAGATGCGAAGCCGTCCGCGCTGACGCCGGAGCACGTCGCGCCACAGGGTGTCGGGATGCGCCGCGAACGGATCAGTGGGCTCCGCGTCGACGATGAACCACCCGCCCTGCTCGATCTCGGCTTCGAGTTGTCCCGGGCTCCAACCGGAGTAGCCGACGAAGACCCGCAGCGCCGCCAAGCCTGCCGCACCGTCGCTCGGTGAGACGCCGAGGTCGATCGTGCCGAGATCGCCGACCACCGACACCCAGCCTGCGGCTGTCGCGCCGCGGCGAGCCAGCGCGATCACGCTGTCGCGGCACACGGGTCCACCGACGAAAACGACCGACGGCTTGGTCGCGAACGCATCCCAGTCGGGGAGCGCCTCCTCGAGCTCGGTGCCGCTCGGGCGATTGAGCACGACGCCGAGCGCGCCGTCCTCGCCGTGTTCGAGCACGAGCACGACCGTGCGATCGAAGTTGGGGTCGACGAGGGGCGGCGCCGCGACGAGGAGACGACCGCGCAGCGGGATACCTCCGATTGTCGGCTCGTCGGGCCACAACATCGGGCGCGATCCTCGCACTCAGCCCGCGCTCGCGGCGGCGATGGTGTCGTCCGCGAACGGGTCGTCACCGCCGCGGAACGAGCGGCGGTAGCGCGTCGGCGTCGTCGCGACCGCGCGTTGGAAATGGAGCCGCAGGTTGGCCGCGGTGCCGAAGCCGCACTCCTGCGCGATGCGCTCGACCGGCTCGGCGGTCGTCTCCAACAGGCGTCGGGCGTGCCCGACGCGCTGTTGCAGGAGGAACCGCAACGGCGTGGTGCCCGCGACCGCGCGAAACCGGCGCATGAACGTGCGCGTGCTCATGAGTGCATGGGCGGCCATGTGCTCGACCGTGAGCGGCTCCGCCATGTTGTGGACGATCCACTCCAGCGTCGGACCGAGCGTCGCGCCCGCGTCGGCGGGGAGCGGCTGGTCGACGAACTGGGCCTGCCCACCGTCTCGGTGCGGGGGCACGACCATGCGGCGCGCCACCGCGTTCGCGACAGCGCTGCCGTAATCGTTGCGCACGATGTGCAGCGACAGATCGATGCCCGCCGACGTTCCGGCCGAGGTCAGCACTTGCCCGTCGTCGACGTACAGCACGTCGGGAAGCACGCGTACGGCCGGATACCGCTCCGCGAGGCGGCGGGCGTACATCCAGTGCGTGGTAGCGGGACGCCCGTCGAGGGCGCCCGCCGCGGCCAGCGCGAACGCGCCGCTGCAGTACGACACCAGCCGCGCCCCCCGCGCGTGCGCAGCGGCGAGTGCCTCGACGAGCGGCGCCGGCAGTTCGGCCTCCGTCGCGGCGACCGGCACGATGATCGTGTCCGCGTCGGCGAGCACGTCGAGGCGGTGCGGCGTGTCGAGCCAGAACCCGCCCATGTCGACGCGGCCCTCGGGCGCGCAGACGCGGAACTCGTACCACGACACGCCGAGCTCGGGCCGGTCGAGGCCGAACACCTCACACGCGATTCCGAGCTCGAACGCGTGGTCGCCCGGCAGGGCCACCGCGACGACGGCGTGCGAGCCGGTCGGCATCTGACGCCCCCTTTGGAGCTGGCAGGATTCTCGCGATGATGGTCGTTCTCGCCACTCGTGTCCAGCCCGGTCGGGCGCACGATCGACGAATGTTCGACGCCCGCTGCCCAACCCAGGATCGCACCGTGCTGATACCCACCGGTCGCATCCTCGACATGCACCGAACCACTGGCGGCTTCGAGGTCCGCTTCTCGTGCTGGTGCGGACACCAACACGCTGCGTGCGTGCGTTCGACCCGGTGAGCAGGACCGACGCGACACCCGTCCACCGATCGCGCGTGAGCGCGACGCCCGCGGCACCGGCCGACGAGGCCGCGCGCCACTTCGCGGCACGGGCGCGCTTCGAAACCGACTGCGCCGACGTCTGGATGGATCTGGCCGGTGGCGTCGCGAAGTTCGTTGTCGTGGACGCGCGCAGTGAACGGGAGTACGCAGCCGGCCACATCCCCGGCGCGCGCAGCCTGCCGCATTGCACGATCAGTGTCGAAACAACGGCATGGATCCCACGCGACGCGGTCGTCGTCACGTACTGCGCGGGTCCGCACTGCAACGCGGCGACGCACGCCGCGGCCAAGCTCGCGGCGCTCGGCCACGCGGTGAAGGAGATGCTCGGTGGGATCGCGGGTTGGCGCGCGGAGGGCTACGCGCTGTCCCCGAACATCCGCGAGTGACGCCGTGACTCCGGCTTGACATCCGCCCAAATCAGGCGAGACTGGTCCGTACCCCTGCGAAGTTCTGCCGTGTCGGCCCGTGGCGCCCCGTGCCGATGCGGTTGCTCGGGTCGCTGGCCGGTCGGACCGCCCGCCGCCGCCCGGCGACCCGAGCTCTTTTGTTCTCCGGGCGCGCGCGTTCGTTCGGATTGCGATTACGCGATCGGATCCGCGTCCTTGGCCGGGTCGCCCGCCGGCAGATGCTCCCGCGCCCACGTCGTGCGCTTCCAGTCCGGGATTGGCGGCTCCACGTCCGCTTTCGGAACGAACTTCGAGCGCCCGACGAGCTGCATCTGGTGGATGTAGCGCGAGCAATTCGGAAACACGTGCGTCGTTTGCACCCGCACGACAAGGCGCGCGCCGGCGAATTCGGACAACAGCGGGTCGCGCTCGTCCACCGTCGCAACGCCGTTGACGCGCAGCCGGTTCGGATGTTCGAAGTCGACGAACAACATGCCGACGTTCGCGTGCTGGCGGATGTTGCCCAGCGACAAGAACATGCCGTTGCCGTCGTACACGGCGAACGCGAGCGTTCGATCGTCAACCACGCGCACGAAACCGGGGTCACCGCCCTTGTACGAGCACTGCGGATGACCGTCGTCGTCGCACGTCGCTAGGAAGAACATGTCGCGCGACTCGATGAACTGCTTGGCGTGCGCGTCGACATGGTCGACGACGAGGAGCGAGTCGATCCGGTCGGCGATCCGGCGCGAGTCGAACCGGTCCTGCCAGTAGCGGTGGTCGTCGTGGAACGTGTCGGTCATGGCCCGAAGGGTGCCAAACGCGCCGCGTTTCTGTCCACAGAGTCGAGTTCCGGTCGCTCGGCGACCGCGAATCGACTCTGTGGAGAAATCAGGAGGTCGGCCGGGCGCGTCGGCAGCCGGCTGTCGCCGCGCCGGCAGGCGTACGTCGCATCGAGTCATGGCCGGAGATGCAACGCCCAGGTACCACTACGCGCAGCGGATGTTTCCCGCGCCCGTCGACCACGGGATCGCGCCTGATCGCGCGGTGTGCAGCGTTGCCTTCGGCACGAGCTCGCACCTGGAAGGCCGCGGCGGTGACGGGAACGCTTGGTACGAGGGTGGCGGAAGCGCGAGCGAAAAGGCGGTCGCCGAGATCGTCGTGTACCCACCGACGCGAGGCCTCGCAACGCAAGGCGATCCGTTCGAGCCCGTGAAGATCGGTGTGCTCGTCGACATGGATCTCGGCCAGCTGCTCGCCGATTGGATCGATCCGACGATCCTCGCGCTCGAGGACGCGCTCAACGAGGGCGTGTGGGGGCGTAGCCCCGTCGCGATCGTCACGTGCGACGCACGCGGGCTGCCGCGCGAGAACTACCGCAAGCTCATCGCCGGTTATCGCTGGCTCGTCGAGCAGGGTTGCGTCATCGTTCTCGAGCCAATGATCTCCGACAACTGCCTGACGCTCCAGCCGATCGCCGACGAGACCGGCGTGTCGGTCATCGGCCGGACCGGCGCGCACCGGTTCGCCAGCGATTACTGCTTCACCGTCGCCAACGGCGACATCCCGACCGAAGGCGTCATGTGCGCCAACTGGCTGCACCAGCAGGGCCTGAGGAAGGTGGGTCTCTTCTGGGAGGCGGGATCGTCCGGTCGTGACTACGCCGACTTCTTTCGCGACACCGCGATGCGCCTCGGCCTGATCGTGACGCGCGAGGTGATGCTGGAGCCGAATCCTCGCAACCTCAAGGAGCAGCTCGGCGAGATGCGCGACATGGGCACCGAAGGCATTTACTACGGCGGGTACGGCTACTCGACATTTCATTTCGCGGATGCGTTCCGCGCGCTCGACTGGGATCCGCCGCGGGTGATGGGAACCGCGTTCATGTTCTATTCGAACTCCAACAAGTGGGCCGAAGGGCTCGAAGGATGGCACGGCGTCGACCAGCTGGGCGAAGAGGGCACCAACGCGAACTACGACGCGATGATCCGCCGGTTCGAGCAGCGATTCGGCCGGGCGACGCGCAATGTCGTTGTTGCGCTCGCCTACGACACCGCGCGCGCCGCGATTCACGGCATCGCCAATGCGCGCATCCCCACGCCGCGCGACGTGAGAGACGGTCTGGAGCGGATCCGGTGGATGCCCGCGACCAACGGTGGCCCCGGGACGTACGTGCAGTTCTGGCCAGGAGACCACAAGGGTTACAAGGGCGACTTCCTGACCATCCGCGAGCTGCGCGGGGGCGAGCTGCGTTTCGACGGCTACTACCGGCCCGAGTGGCCATCCAACCGAGCGGCCACCTAGCGCGGCGGACTCCGTCGGACGGCACCCTCCGAAATCCGATCTAGCCTCGCGGTGTACCGACCGCGGGGGTGAGAACGATCGCGATTCGAGGCGACCCGGGCGGACGGTGGGAAGTGCCGCTGCGACTCTTGGCGGTCGCGACGGGCTATTACCTCGCGGCGCGTCTCGGACTCGCACTGGCGGTGGTCGGCAACGACGTCACGCCGCTCTGGCCGCCCACCGGAGTCGCGCTCGTCGCCTTCCTCGCGTTCGGCCCTCCGACCTGGCCGGCGATCGCGGTTGGCGCCTTCGCGGCCAACTTGACGAGCAGCCCGCCGCTCGCCGCCGCCGGCATCGCGGTTGGCAACACGCTGGCGCCGTTGACCGCGGCGTACCTTCTCCGCCACACGGGCCTGCGGACCCAGCTCGACCGAGTCCGCGACGCGCTGGCGATCGTCTTTGTCGGCGCATTGGGAGCGATGGTCATCAGCGCGACCATCGGATCGACGACGCTCCTGTTGGCCGACGAGATCGAACGCCGTGACTTCCTCGA
This sequence comes from Actinomycetota bacterium, assembly GCA_052390615.1. Classification (GTDB taxonomy): domain Bacteria; phylum Actinomycetota; class Acidimicrobiia; order IMCC26256; family PALSA-610; genus JBQTGT01. The sequence goes on along the minus strand of JBQTGT010000017.1, from coordinate 87,540 downwards.
GACCTGGTCGGTGTGGTGGACGGGCGACGCGATGGGCGTACTCATCGTCGCGCCGTTCCTCTGGTCGCTGCGGTCGCTGGCGGTCGGCCGCAGATCGAACATCCGCGCCGCGCGCGTGATCGAGGCGTGCAGCCTGTTCGCCCTGCTCGCGGGCTCGTGCCTGGTCGCGGTGTACAGCGAACACGAAATGCTCTTCGTCACGTTGCCGTTGCTCGGAGGGATCGCCTGGCGCTTTCAGCAACGCGGCGCCGCCCCCGCCGGTCTGCTCGTGTCCCTGATCGTCATCTCGGCCGCCGCGCGTGACGCGGGGCCGTTCGAGGGCGAGACACTGCTCGGTCAGATGGTGTTCCTTCATACGTTCAACGCCGCGGTCGCGTTCACGTCGTTTTTCTTCGCGGCCGCGGTGACGGAACGTCGTCACATGGCCGAACGCCAACACAGGGTCGCGGAGACGCTGCAGCGGAGCCTGCTCCCCGAACGACTTCCGCATGCCGCCGATGTCGCGCTCGCGACCCGTTACATCCCGGCCACCTCCGAAGTCGCGGTCGGCGGCGACTGGTACGACATCATCACGCTCTCGGAGAACCGGCTTGGACTCGTGATCGGCGACGTCGCCGGCCACGGAATCGGATCGGCGGCCACGATGGGGCATATCCGCATGGCCTTGCGCGCGTACGCGCTCGAAGCGCTCGGCCCGGCGCAGGCACTGGCCCGCCTCAATCGCGTGATCCGCGAGCTGAACCCGACCGCAATGGCGACGGTGCTCTACGCGCACCTCGAACCCGCCAGCGGCCGAGTCCGGTTCGCGAGCGCGGGACATCTTCCGCCGCTGGTCATCGATACGAGAGCCGCAGCCAGCTACGCGAACGGAGGACGCTCGGTGCCACTTGGTGTCGCCGCCGACATCGAGTTCCAAGAGGCCACGGTGCAGCTCCCGGCGGGCGCGACGCTCGTCCTCTACACCGACGGGTTGATCGAACGGCGCACCGAGTCGATCGACGACCGACTCGAACTTCTCCGCCGGATCGCCGCGGCGGGGCCGCGCGATGTCGATGAGTTGTGCGATCGCGTGGTGAACACGCTCCTGCCCGACGGTCCCTCCGACGACGTGGCGCTGCTTGCGGTCCAGCTCTGCGCGGTGGCGAGCGCTCCCGACCGCCTCAGCCTGCGCGCGCCCGCGACTCCTGAGTCCGTGCCCGCGACCCGGCACGCGATCTCGCGGTGGCTGTTCCAGAATCAGATCGATTCCGAGCAGGCGTTCGAGGTCCTCGTTGCCGCGAGCGAGGCCTGCGCGAACGCGGTGCAGCATGCGTATGGCATCGCCGAAGGCACGATCGAGATCGACGCGTACATCGTCGGCGACGAGCTCGTGATCACGATCCGCGACCGCGGCCGGTGGCGCGTCCCAGATCGGTCCGAACCCACATACGGTGGAAACGGCGTGATGATCATGCGCGCGCTGATGGACGCCGTCGACGTCGCGTCGAGCGCCGCCGGCACAGAGGTCTGCCTCCGGCGGCGGGTCGAAGTGGCGGTGCCCCATGGATGATCTCGCGCGAGTCCAGATCGTCGAGGGCGATGACGGGACCATCGTCCGCATCGCCGGTGAGGTCGACATCTCGAACGTCGACCGCGTGCGCCAAGAGATCGAATCCGGCGTCGACGACGCCGTCGGTCGCCACGTCATCGACCTGTCCGAAACGACCTACCTCGACAGTTCGGGTATCCGGCTCTTGTTCTCGATCGAGGAGCGACTCCGCGCGCGCGGTCGAGTGCTGTACCTATTCGTTCTGGGCGACGCACCGATCCGGCGCATTCTCGATCTCGCGGACCTGACGAGTCGCGTGACGATGCTCGCGTCGCAACCCTAAGCGGTTGCGTTGCGGGCGAGCTGGCCGAGGCTGACGCGCTCGGTGTTGGTGTGGCGGCCCTTGTCCATCGCGCGAATCGCGACGTCGTGGCCCGCCACCTCGGCACGGAGAGCGCCGACGGTGGCGCGTTCTTTCGGGCGGTGGGCGAACGGGTCGAAGCGATACCAACACATCGCGTTCTCGTGCGTGATTCTGGCGAGCTCGTCGTCGGGTACGTCGTAGCGGGCCGCGACGCGATGCAGTTCCTCCGGGGCGTTCGGCCAGGACGAGTCGGAGTGCGGGTAGTCCTGCTCCCAGCAGATGTTGTCGATGCCGATCTCGTGGCGCAGCGCGATCCCGATTGGGTCCGCGATGAAGCACGTCAAGATATGGTCGCGGAACACGTCCGATGGGAGCCGGTCACCGAAGTCCTGGCCGGTCCAGAGGTGGTGCATGTCGTAGGTGCGGTCGAGTCGATCCAGGAAGTACGGGATCCAGCCGGTGCCGCCTTCCGACAACGCGACGCGAAGTGTGGGGAACGCCTTGAAGATGCGGGACCACACGAGATCGGCAGCCGCCGCGCAGATATTCATCGGTTGGAGCGTGATCATCACGTCCATCGGCGCGTCGGGCGCGGTGACGGCGAGCTGGCCCGACGACCCGAGGTGGATGTTGAGCACCGAGCCTTCATCGACCAGCGCTCGCCACATCGGATCCCAGTGCGCGTCGTGGAAGCTCGGCAGGCCGAGCGCGGCCGGATTCTCGGTGAACGTGATCGAGTGGCACCCCTTCGCGGCGACCCGCCGGATCTCGGCTGCGCTCAACTCCGGGTCCCACAGCACCGGTAACGCCATCGGGATGAAGCGGCCGGGATAGCTGCCGCACCACTCGTCGATGTGCCAGTCGTTGTACGCGCGCGTCACGGCAAGCGCGAGGTCCTTGTCGTCGCAGTTCGCGAACAGGCGGCCGGAGAACGACGGGAACGACGGGAAGTTCATCGTCGCGAGTACGCCGCCCGCGCTCATGTCCTTCACGCGCTCGTGCACGTCGTAGCAGCCCGGTCGCATCTCGTCGAAGGCGGTGGGGTCGACGCCGTACTCTTCTTTCGGGCGGCCCGCCACTGCGTTCAGCCCGATGTTCGGGATCCGCGCGCCCTCGAACGTCCACACGTCGTCACCCGAGTCGGTGCTAATGACGCGAGGCGCGCGGTCGGCGTAGTTCTGGGGGAGTCGGCCTTCGAACAGGTGCGGCGGCTCGACCACGTGGTCGTCGACGCTGATGAACACCATGTCCTCGACGCGCATGACGCCGAGATTACAGGGCTAGCGCTTGTCGTATTTCACGCCGGCGGCGTCGGCGTCCCACGTCGAGGTGGTCACGCCGTCGTCGCGCAGCGTCCGCTTCAGCACTCGGCCCACCGGGCTGCGCGGCAGCTCGGCGCGGAACTCGACGTAGCGCGGGAGCGCGAAGTACGGAAGCTGATCGATGCACCAGCGGAAGAGCTCTTCCTCGGTGATGGCGGCGCCCGGCTTCACGGTCGCGGTGATCTTCAGGTCGTCCTCGCTCATGTCGCTCGGAACCGCGTGGACGACGACGTCCGCGAGCGCGCCGTGGCCCATCAAAATGCTCTCGACCTCGAAGCTCGAGATGTTCTCGCCGCGACGCCGGAGGTAGTCGGCCTTGCGGTCGACGAAGAACAGGTATCCGTCCTCGTCGACGCGGCCGATGTCACCCGTATGAAACCACATGTTCTTCGTCGCGGCCACGGTCGCGGTCGGGTTGCCCCAGTACCCTTCGAACATGACGTGCGGCCGCTTCGGGCGAACGACGACTTCACCTTTCTCGCCGCCCGCCACTTCGTCGTCGTCGTCGTCGAAAAGACGCACGTCGAAGTACTCATCGTTGAGCACGCCGGCTGCGTTGGGCTTGTTGCGAACGCCGGGCGGTTGCCACGACACCAGGCTGGCTTCGGTGAGGCCGAACGCGCCGCTGAACGTCTCGACGTCGAATCGTTCGCGCAAGTTGTTGTCGACTTCGGTTGGCAGGGGGACCGCGGCGAAGAGCCGCAGTGTCGTGTTGGCTTCGGCCGCACCCGACCGCGGCATCTCGGGCCGGTCCTCGTCGTTGGCCAGCAAGTAGGCCATCGTGCCGAGCGTCGAGGTGATCGTCGCACCGACGCGGTTCATCTCGGTCCAGAAGCTCGATACTGAGAACCGCCGGTAGATCGCGGCGCGCCCTCCGAACGCGAGCGCGCCGATCACTGCGGTGACGAGCGCGTTGTAGTGAAACAGCGGCAGCGGAGTCCACACGACGTCGTCGGCGGTGCGCTGCCAACAGGTCCCGATCTGACGGGTGAGCGCCGCGTGGTAGTTGTGGCTGAGCATGCACCCCTTCGATGGGCCGGTCGTGCCGCCGGTGTAGATGAACGTCGCGAGATCTGACGGTGCGGCGGTGACCGCGGGGCGCGACGCGTCGCCGGTGAACAGCTCCGACCACTCGTGCACCTTCGGTGTTGCGCCGGTCGAGATCGTGTGGCCCTCGCCGGGTGCTTCGTGCTCGTCGACCACGACGACGTGTTCGAGATCGGGGAGTTCGCCGAGCACGGCGTCGACGCGGTGGGCGAGCGTGCGCTGGACGATGACGACGCGCGCGCCGGAGTCGCCGAGCTGGTGGTGCAGGTACTGACCCTTGTACGCGGTGTTGATCGGCACTGCGATCATGCCACCGCGGACGGCGCCCCACCATGCGAGCATTGCCTCGGGGGAGTTCTCGATCAGGATCGCGACCCGATCGGCCGGCGCGAGGCCGAGACCGCGCAGCGCGTTCGCGATCCGGTTGGCGGTGGCGTCGACGCCGGCGGCCGTGAACGTCGCGCCGCACACGTCGAGGTACTGGCTGTCGGGATCGGTATCCAACCGCCGGTCGAGCAACGCCGTGATGGTGTGCCGCTCGCCCCCCAGCCAAATGCGGTCGGACATGCCCCGAGTTCTAGCTGATCCGTGCCCTCGCGCCCGCGCCCGAGCTGTCTCATTTCCTCCACAGAGTCGAATTCTCGCGATGCAATTCGGCGCCTGGGCACGGTCGCGGACGGGGTGCGTACGATCGGGCGGCCATGTCCGATCTCGCCTGGGACCCCTTCGACACGGATATCGACCGCGATCCCCATCCGGTCTGGCGACGGCTGCGCGATGACGCACCCGTGTACCGCAACGAGCGGTATGACTTCTATGCGCTGAGCCGATTCGACGACGTCGAGGCCGCGCACCGAGACCCCGTCACGTTCAGCTCGGCCCACGGAACGGTGCTCGAAATCATGCATGCCGACGTCGGTGACTTTGGGAGCTCGATCATCTTCATGGACCCGCCCGAGCACGCGCAGCTGCGCGCGCTCGTGTCGCGCGCGTTCACACCCCGGCGGGTCGCACAGCTCGAATCGCGGATCCGGGAGCTCTGCGCGGAGCTGTTCGATGCCGTCGCGGGCGAGGACACGTTCGACTATGTCCAGGACTTCGGTGCGCGACTGCCGTCCGAAGTGATTTCGTTGCTGCTCGGCGTTCCCGAGTCCGATCGAGCATTCGCGCGACACCACATCGATCAGATGTTCCACATCGAGCCGGGTGTCGGCATGATCAACGACACGTCGCTGCGCGCCCAGGTCGCCATCTTCGAGTACATGGGCCAACAACTCGAGGATCGGCGGAAGGTGCCGCGCGATGACATGCTGACCGCGCTGGTACAGGCCGAGATCACGGATGACGCCGGGAGCACCCGCAACCTGACCGTGCACGAAGCCACCTCGTTCGCCAACCTGCTGATCGCGGCCGGCACCGAGACGGTTGCGCGCCTCCTTGGAAACGCGGCGGTGGTCCTCGGCGCGTCTCCCGACCAGAGATCCGAGGTCGCCGCCGACCACGCGCTGATCCCGAACGCGATCGAGGAGTTGTTGCGCTACGAGGCACCGTCGCCAGTGCAGGGCCGATGGACGACGCGCGCGGTCGAGCTGCACGGACAGACGATTCCGGTCGACGCGAAGGTGCTGTTGCTGACCGGCGCCGCCGGGCGCGACGAGCGTAAGTTCGCCGATCCCGATCGCTTCGACATCCGCCGTCGCATCGACCACCACCTGTCGTTCGGCTACGGCATCCACTTCTGCCTCGGTGCCGCGCTGGCGCGGCTCGAGGGACGCATCGGACTGGAGGAAACGCTCGTGCGATTCCCACGCTGGGAGGTCGACCTGGATCGGGCCGTCCGTCTGCACACCAGCACGGTTCGGGGCTGGCTCGAAGTCCCGATCGGCGTGACCGCGTGAGTCGCGTGCACATCGGACCGACAATCGCCGAATCGACGCCGTTCCCACAGCCGTCGCGCGGGCGCACGTCGGGTCCGAACGTGATGGTGGTCGTGCTCGACGATCTCGGCTTCGGCCAGCTCGGTTGCTTCGGTTCCGACATCGCGACGCCGAACATCGACGCGCTGGCGGCGGGCGGGTTGCGGTACAACCGCTTTCACGTCACGGCGATGTGCTCGCCGACGCGCGCGGCGCTGCTCACCGGCCGCAACCACCATGCCGTCGGGATGGGGTTGCTCCCCGAAGTCGCGGTGAGGTTTCCCGGGTATCACAGCCGGATGCCGCGCTCGGCCGCGACGGTGGCGCGCCACTTGCGCGACGCGGGTTATTCGACCTACGCCGTCGGTAAGTGGCATCTCGCGCCCCGCGACGAGTGGGGCGCGTCGGGGCCGTTCGACCGCTGGCCGCTCGGGATGGGGTTCGAGCGCTACTACGGCTTCCTCGGCGGCGACACCAACCAGTACACGCCCGAACTGGTATGTGACAACCACTCTGTCGAGCCGTCCCGTTCGGCGGCCGACGGCTACCACCTCACCGAAGATCTCGCCGATCGCACCATTCGCATGGTGCAGGACCAACAACAGTCGACGCCGGGCAAGCCGTTCTTTCTGTACTTCGCGACGGGCGCAATGCACGCGCCGCACCAGGTCGGCGCCGAATGGATCGAGCCCTATCGCGGCGCCTTCGACGACGGCTGGGACTCGTGGCGAGCACGCGTCTTCGAACGTCAGATCGCGAGCGGCGTCGTGCCGGCCGAAACGACGCTCACCGCGCGTCCGTCATGGGTGCAGGAGTGGAACTCACTCGCGGCCGACGAACGCCGCGTGTACGCGCGGATGATGGAGGTCTTCGCCGGGTTTCTGACCCACACCGACCGCCAGATCGGGCGCATCGTCGACTTCCTTCGCATCACTGATGTGCTCGACGACACGCTCGTGTTGCTCATCTCCGACAACGGCACGAGCGCCGAGGGCGGGCCGTACGGCTCGGTGAACGAGCACCGGTTCGTCCATGGCCTGCACGAGGACCTCGCCGAGAACATCGCGAAGATTGACGAGCTCGGTGGGTTTCGCGCGTACAACCACTACGCGTGGGGTTGGGCGTGGGCCGGCAACACACCGCTGCGCCTGTGGAAGCGCTACACCTGGCTCGGCGGGACGCGCACGCCGCTCGTCGTCCACTGGCCGAACGGCATCGACGCGCGCGGCGAGCTGCGCAGCCAGTTCTGCCACGCGGTCGATCTCACGCCCACGATTCTCGACGCGGCGCGGATCGAGCCCGCGCCGATTGTCGACGGCGTCGAACAGCTTCGTGTCGACGGCGCGTCGCTGACCGCGACGTTCGCGGACGCGGCGGTGCCCGCCCCGCGCGACACGCAGTATTTCGAGCTGATGGGGAGCCGCGCGATCTTCCACGACGGTTGGAAGGCGACCACCGACCATGTCGGCCGGCAGCTCCCGGTCGAACAAGAACTCGTCGAAGGCAGCAGGGGCGACTTCGGCGAAGACCGATGGTTGCTCTTTCACATCGACGAGGACTTCTCGGAAGCCAACGACCTCGCGGCCGCCGAGCCCGAACGCGTGCGCCTGCTCGTCGACCGGTGGTGGACCGAGGCCGGGCGCAACGGCGTACTGCCACTCGACGACACGTTCATCGGGCGGGTATCGGCGATGTTCCGGCCTCGCTACGCGCCCCGCCATCGCACGGTGTACCGGCCCGGAGGCGGACCGGTGCAAGAGGACTTGATGCCGCCGTTGGGCGCGGGGTTCGTCGCGACGGCCGCGGTTGACGTCGGTGCGAACGGTTCGCCGCTCGGCGGGATCCTGTACGCGCTCGGCAACTGGACGAACGGCATCGCGTTCTACGTCAAGGACGGTCGGCTCGTGCACGTGTTCAACGCGTTCGGCCACCCGCAAGTGATCGACGGACCGCTCGCGATCGGACCCGGCGCGCACGAACTGTCGTTCGCGTACGACTGCGGCGTCGGGACGTTGTGTGTCGACGGCGCCGAGGTCGCGCGCGCCGAGGTCGCGCACACGCTGCCATTTCGCTGGCAGATTGGCGGCGCGGGCCTGACGATTGGCTACGACCGCGGGTTCCCCGTCGTCGGAGAGTACGAGCCGCCGTTCCCATTCTCGGCGACACTGCACCATGTGACGTTCGAGATCCCCGCCCTCGCGCCCCCTGACGACACCGCCGCCCGCGCCGAGATCGCCATCGCCCTCAAGAGCGAATAGTCGCCGAGTGCACCATCTGTTGGGTATCTCACGCACCGGAGCGGTGCGTGAGATACCCAACAGATGGGTATTTCACCGACCCGTTCAGCGCTCGGGTGAAGGAATGGTGACGATGCGGAGGCGGGAGAGGCGCATCGTGGACATGCGCCAGGCGCGCGCGTCGACGCGGTACTCCTCGAAGTAGTGGCCGGCCGCCGGTAACCACGCGGCCGTCGGGATAATCCAGGCGGTCCTCCATCGCCCAGACCGCACTCGCGTGCTCGTCGTCGAGCACCTCGATCTCGGGCATGTGTCCGTGATGCACCGTGCGGACGCCTTCGAGCGCGCGCACGACACCGCGCACGAACCGGTCGGCGCCGATGCGTATCCCCGAATCGCGCGATAGCCCGGCGGCGACCATGTCGTCGGTGACGTCAGCCTCGAAGTCGTCCGTGAACAACTCCCGGAAATCGTCCCACTCCTTGCGGTCCATGTGACGGAAGTAGCGCGCCTTCACGACGCGCACGGCTTCCATGATCTCGAGACGGCGGACGGCATCCATGGGCCCAAGCGTAAGATCCCCGCTCGTGCCGGGCGCCCTCGACGGACTGCGAGTGTTGGACCTGTCCTGGGGGATCGCCGGATCGCTCGGTGTGCAGCTCCTCGCCGAGCAGGGCGCCGATGTCGTCAAGGTCGAGCCGCCCGGCGGATGCCCGCTGCGCGACTACAGCGGGTTTGTCGTCTGGGACCGCTCGAAGCGCTCGGTCACGGTCGACCTGAAGAACCCCGCCGGCCTCGACGCGTTCCGCACGCTCGTCGACACCGCCGACGTGCTTGTGGAGACGTTCCGACCCGGCGTCACCGAGCGGCTCGGTATCGGATTCAACGCGCTGCATGAACGCAACCCGTGGCTCGTGTACGCGAGCTGTCCCGCCTATCCCGAAGGGCACCGGCTCGCGGACCGCCCGGGTTGGGATGCCCTCGTGCAGGCGAGCAGCGGCCAGCAGTGGGAGCAGCCGGGGTGGCGCATGGGGCCGATCTTCTTGCACGTGCCGCTGCCGAGCATGGCCGCGATGTTCCTCGTGCCGACCGGCATTCTCAGCGCGCTGATCGCGCGTGAAACCACCGGGCGGGGCCAGCACGTCCGCACGTCGCTGTTCCAGGGCGCGTGCTTGTTCACGACGCAGATCTGGACGTGGATTCCGCGCGCGACGTCCGCGTACTACGGCGGGATGGTGAAGTCGTATCCGCCGGGCGTACACCAGGAGATGGTGTTCGCCGTGGCCGGCGACCAGTGGGTGCACACGTCGATCATGAGCGGCCTCGCACCGATCAAGAGTCAAGACGAGATCCTGGGGCTGCCGGAAGCGACCGATCCGTCGCGCTATCCGCTGCTGTCGCCCGAAGAGCGCGCGGCGCTCACGCCGAAGCGCCGGGCCGCGTACAAGGAGCACGACCGCGAGAAGCTCATCGCGGAGATGCGCCAGAACAACCACGCGGTCGAAGCGATCGTCCCGATGGAGGAGACGCTCGGCGCGACGGGCGCGCCCAACCCGCAGCTGTTGGCCAACGGCATGATCGCCGCCGTCGACGACCCGGAGTACGGCCCGACCACGCAGGTCGGCGTCCCGCTGCACCTCGCCGGGACGCCGGGTGCGGTCCAAGGGCCGCGCGCCGCGCCCGGACAGCACAACGCCGAGATCTTCGGCGCGCTCGGCTACTCGGCCGACCAGATCGCCGCGTTTGCAGGGGCCGGCTGATGAACGCGCTCGAGGGAGTCGTGCTCGTCGACTTCGGCCAGTACCTCGCGGGACCGTTCGGCCCGATGATCATCGCCGACATGGGCGCCGACGTCATCAAGGTCGAGCCGCTGACCGGGGATGGCATGCGCAACGTCAGCCAGCCGTTCTTCGGGTGTCAGCGGGGCAAGCGCGACATCGCCATCGACCTCAAGAAGCCGCGCGGCAAGGAGCTCGCGCTCGAGCTCGTCGCGCGCGCGGACATCGTGCACCACAACATGACGAAGGGTGTCGCCAATCGCCTCGGTATCGGCTACGAGGACTGCAAGCGGGTCAAGTCCGACATCGTGTACTGCAACACCTATGCCTACGGACTCGAGGGCCCGCAGTCGCATTTCGGCGGTCTCGATCCGCTGTTCCAAGCCGCAGCTGGTATCGAACACGAAGCCGGACCGGTCTCGGCGGGCAACCCGCCGCTGTATCTCCGGTTCGGGATGACCGACACCGCCAACGCGATGCTGTCGGTCGTCGGCTCCCTTGCCGCGCTGTACCACCAGCGGCGCACCGGCGAGGGCCAGGAGCTCTGGACGTCGCTGCTCGATGGCGCGGCGATGCTCTCCTCGGACGCGCTCCTCGTCGACGGCGACTACGTCGAACGACCGAAGCTCGACGCCGACCAGACCGGTATCGACGCGTGCTACCGGTTGTATCGAACGCAGGACGGGTGGCTCCAGGTCTGTGCGGTCACCCACGAGCAGTGGGTCGGGCTGTGCAACGCGCTCGCGTTGCCCGAACTGGTCGACGACGCTCGCTTCGCGGACGCGGCCGCGCGCCGCACGCACCGTCAACAGCTCGAAGCCCTGTTCATCCCTGTCTGCGCGTCGCGCACGTCGCTCGTGTGGTCGCGGCTGCTCTCCGACGCGCGTGTCCCCAACGAGATCCCGGTCGACACCAACAGCGGTGAGCGCGTGTTCTTCGATGCCGACAACGAGCGGCTCGGCCTGGTCGCCGAGTACGACCACCCCACGATGGGTCGCATGCGGCAGTTCGGCGCGTTCATCGACTTCTCGGAGACGCCCGGCCGCAGCAAGGGCCCGCCGCCGATGGTGGGGGAGCACACCCGCGAGATCCTCGGCTGGCTCGGTTACGACGAGACACAACAACAACAGTTCAAGGACGACCGCGTCGTGTACTGGCCCGACGACGGCTACATGTGGGCCGTCTGAGCGAACTGGCGTGACAAAGGCGCGTGAGCCGCGCTTCAGTCACGCCAGTTCGGTGGCGCGCTCGGCCGGGAACAACAGTTAGTTCATCATACTAACTATCTGCTAGCCTGGATGCGTGCCTCCCGCGGACCCTGCCGACGTGCCCGAACTGGCCGGGCGGTTGCGCTATTCGGTCTTCCGTCTCGCCCGGCTCCTGCGCCAACAGGACGACACTGGTCTCGCGCCGGCGCTGGTATCCGCACTCGCGGTCGTCGAGCGCGAGGGTCCGATCAGCCTCGGCGATCTCGCCGCGCGCGAGCAGCTCTCGCCGCCGACGATCACCAAGGTCGTCGCGGCGCTGGAGGAGCGGGGCCTCCTCGAGCGCACCCGCGACGACCGAGACCGGCGCGTGTCGCGCGTGCGTATCACGGCGAAGGGACGGCGCCAGCTCGACGCCAGCCGCACGCGCCGTACTGCGTGGCTCGCCGCGCAACTCCGCGACCTCGACGCCGACGAGGTCGCGCGCCTCGCGAACGCGATCGACGTCATCGAGCACCTCACGACCGCGAAGTCTCGGGTGACGTCATGACCGAACGCATGCGCGTCCTGACCCGCGAAACGTTCCGCGCCTTGCGCGGGCGCAATTTCCGGCTGTTCTTCGCCGGTCAGTGGATCTCGCAGATCGGCAACTGGTTGACGATGATCGCGCAGACGCTATTCGTGCTCCATCTCACCGGCAGCGGCATCGCAATCGGCCTGCTCACCGCGTGTCAGTTCCTGCCGGTGCTGTTGTTCGGCGCGTTCGCCGGTCTGCTCGCGGACCGATCCGACAAGCGCAAGCTGCTCATCGTCGTGCAGTCGTTCGCAATGGTGCAGTCGTTCGCGCTCGCCCTCCTCGCCACGATGGGCGACCCGCCGCTGGCGGCCATCTACCTCCTCGCCGCGGCCGGCGGGTTCGCGCTCGCCTTCGACAACCCCGCTCGGCGCGCGTTCGTAAACGAAATGGTCGCCGAAGACGAGATCAACAACGCCGTCAGCCTCAACAGTGCGCTGATGACCGGCGCACGCGTCGTCGGCCCGGCGCTGGCCGGCCTACTGATCGGCACCGTTGGCTACGCGTGGTGTTTCGCGCTCGACGGTCTTTCCTACTCGGCGGTCATCCTCGCGTACGCGCGGATGGATACGTCGAAGCTGCGACCGGGTCCCGTCACCGAACGAGGACGTGGCCAAGTACGTGCCGGGTTGCGCTACGTGCGCACCGTGCCCGAGCTCTGGATCTCGCTGGTGATGATGTCCGTCGTCGGCACGTTCGCGTTCAACTTTCAGACGGTGATGCCATTGCTGATTACGCGCACGTTCGGCGGGACCGACCAGACCTTCACCGCCTTCTTCTCGATTGTGAGCATCGGTTCCCTCGTCGGGGCGCTCGCGACGGCGCGACGGCGCGATTTGGGCGTTCGGCACGTCGCAATGGCGAGCGCCGCGTTCGGCGCCGCGATGCTCGCGCTGGCGCTTGCGCCGAGCATGTGGATGGCGTTCCCGATTGGGATTGCGATCGGCGCCGCCAGCATCGGGTTCATGATCGCCTCGACCGCGATCGTGCAGCTGCGCGCCGATCCGGCGATGCGAGGCCGCGTACTTGCGCTCCAAGCAATCGTGTTCTTCGGGAGCACTCCGATCGGCGGCCCGGTGCTCGGTGCGATCTGCGAGACGTTCAACGCACGCGTCGGTGTCGCCGTCGGCGGGTTGTCGGCGCTCGCCGCGGCTGGGTTCGGCGCGACCGCGGCGCGGCGGTCAGCGGCGCGCGCGGGCGCGGTCGCGCTCGAGACAGCGGAACTACGGGTGGCGTAACGTCCGGCCCGTGGATGCAGCGCGGATCGCAGTCCTGGCGCCGATGAAGTCGGAGCTCGCGCCAGTGGTGAAAGCCTTTTCCTTGCACCGCGTCGTCGGCGCCGACCACGGGCTGCACGAAGGTCGGGTCGGCGGGGTCGACATCGTTGCCACGCTCACCGGCATCGGCATGGGTCCCGCGAAGATGGCCACCGAGCGTGCGCTCGCGTCCGGACCCATCGACCATCTCATGATCGTCGGCATCGCGGGCGGAATCAGCCCCGATGTGGGTATCGGCGACATGATTTGGCCCGAGGTCGTGGTCGACAAGCACGCGGACACCGAGCACCGACCGTCGCCGCTGCCGGGCGTCACACCGAACGGCCGGCTGGTCTGCTCCGACGACTTCACGGTCGATGCCGAGGAGATCAGTCAGATGATCGCAGCCGGCGTGCTTGCGGTCGACATGGAGACCGCCGCGGTCGCGGCCGTGTGCGACGCCGCGGGCTGTCCGTGGACAGCGTTTCGCGCGATCAGCGATCGCGCCGGCGATCCGGGGATGGACCAATCGGTCCTCGCGCTCGCCAATCAGGACGGCAGCCCGAACGTCAAGAACATCGCCAAGTTCATGCTCACGAAGCCGTGGCGGATCCCGATGCTCGCCAAACTCGCCAAGGGCTCGACGGTGGCCGCGACCAACGCGGCCTATGCCGCGCGCGAGCGGTGCGAGCAGGTCGTGCTGCGAGAGCGCGATATATGAGCGAATCGAAAGAGTCGTTGCGCGAGCTGATCGCGCTCCTCGAGGAAGTCGACGATCGCTACCTCGGTGACGAGTGGGGCGCGGCCGGCTTCGGCGACTTGCCCGATGGGTATCGCAGCCTTGCCAACACGCTCGAGGGCGCGCTGTATTTGATGTTCGACTGCGATCCCGACCGGCCGTTCTTTCGACGCATCGTGAGCCGCACCCGCAAGATGCTGGGCGACAACCCAGACGCGATCTACTACACCGCGCCGGTGCGCCCCGACCGCGCGTACCGCGTCACCGGGAACATGGCGGGCGCGGTCTACCTCTCGTTCACGGTCGAGGTTGGGAGCGAGAAAGGCGGCTACAGCAGCCAGACCGCCGGCGGGTTGAACAACCGGGATTTCGATGTCGCGGCCGACGGCAGCTTCGGGTTCGACCTCGGCGGTGAGGCGCAGGATCGCAACTGGCTCGCGCTCGCCGCGGGTGCGTCCGAGGTGATCGTGCGCTGTTACTTCGAGGACGCGGAGCCGGCGGCGGCCGATCCCAACCGGCGAGTGCCGCTCACGATCGAACCGCTCGCGCCGGTCGGACCGCCTCCAGCGTGGGACGATGCGCGGGTTGCGGCGGCCTGGCGCCGCGTTGCGCACTTCGTGCGCGGCCGCACGCTCGACCAGGCCAAGCCCGGCGAAGGCCAGCAGCCGGCGTGGGTCTCGACGACACCCAACGAGTTCCCCAAGCCCGAGTTGCCCGGCGCGTTCGCGTTCGCCGCCGCCGACGCCGCGTATTCGATGGCGCCATACCTGCTCGCGCCGGACGAAGCACTGGTGATGGCGGGCCGCTGGCCGGAATGCGCGTTCGCGAACGTCACCGTGTGGACCCGGTACTTGCAAACCTACGACTACGCGCACCGACCGGTCGGTCGCAACCGCGCCAACACGACGCTCGAACCCGATGGCAGCTTTCGCATCGTGATCGCGCACGAGGACCCGGGCGTTCCGAACTGGATCGACACCGAGGGGCGTGCGTTCGGCATGGTCTTCTGGCGGTTCTTCTTGCCGGAGGGTGACGTCGAGACCCCCGCCGCGACCGTGGTGAAGAGATCCGACCTCCGTGGCTGAGTGGCGCGCCGAGCAGTTCGTCGACGCGGCGCGCGCCGCAACGGACCTCGACGACTTCGGCGAGGACACATGGCAGGAGGGACTCGACCGGTTGCTGGCCGCGCTCGCGCACGAAGCCGCGCTGAACGACCTCGGTCGCACGATCGTCGAGGGTGAGATCATCGGCTACCTCTCGACGCGTTTGCAGGTCATGGCCGAACACTGCGCCCATCCGGAGAATGCGCGTGCCGACGTTGTCCCGCCGATCGTGATCATCGGGCAGGGGCGTACAGGCACCACGATCCTCCATGACCTGCTCGCCCAGGACCCGGCGACGCGCGTCCCGCTCACGTGGGAGGTCGACAAACCCTGTCCGCCCCCCGACGCGCTCACCTACGACACCGACGCGCGAATCGTCGAGAGCGAGTCGGCGTCGTCGATGGTCGACCTCGTGATCCCGAACTTCCGGGCGATGCATCCGATGGGAGCACTGCTCCCACAGGAGTGCGTGCGCATCACGGCGCTGGACTTTCGGAGCATGATTTTCCCGACGCAGTTCCGAGTGCCGTCGTACGCGAAGTGGCTGCTGTTCGAAGCCGACATGGCGCCCGCCTACCGCTGGCACCGGCTGTTTCTGCAGCATCTCCAGTCGCGGCACCCGACCGATCGCTGGGTCGTTAAGTCGCCGGGGCATATCTGGAGTCTCAACGCACTGATGGGGGAATACTCCGAGTCGTTGCTCGTGCAGACGCACCGCGACCCGCTGCGCATCATCGCATCGCTCGGTTCGCTCGTATCGACCCTGCGCTCACTCGCGACCGACGACACATCGATCCCTACTGTCGCGGCCGAGTTCGCCGAGTACGTGATCGAGGGGCTCGACCGGTCGGTGAAGGCGCGCGAGGACGGCACTGTCCCAGCCGACTGCGTGATCGACGTGCAGTTCGCCGAGTTCATGGCCGACCCGTTCGTGACTATCCGTGGGATCTACGATCGGCTCGGGATGGTGCTTACCGACGCGACCGAGCGCCGTATGCGAGCGTTCCTCGCCGCCAATCCCCAAGACAAGCACGGCAAACACTCCTATACGTTCGCGGCGACGGAACTCGACGAGCGCGAGTGGCGCGACCGCGCCCACCGCTATCGGGACTACTTCGACGTCCCCAGCGAGCGCCTGCCGTAGCCCCCCAATGCGTCGATAGACCCTAAATTCTTAGGTCTATCGACGCATCAACCGGCGTCGAAGCGCGTGGACGGGTCGATTTGGCTGAGCATTGTCGGGTTCACCGGTCGGCCAAATTGTGGGACCAGTCGACCGCGTCAGGTCCGCGAAAGACGTCGTGTACCAAATTGTCGAGGAATGGATCGACGCCACCAGCGCATGAACGCGGCGCTCGAGACGAAATAGCGAGAGCTGGGTAACGTCTGGGCGTGGCTCGGCTCCTTGATGGTTTCTTCGACCGATTCAAGCTCGCGCGGTGTTGCGCGCCCGCGGTGACTGGACTGACGGCGGTACCCGGCGGCGGAAGCGGCGAGATCGTGCTGACATGGAATCCGTTGCCCGCGTCCGCGAACGTCGCGCACTACCGCGTGTGCGAACGCAAGCAGGTCGGGACGTGGCAGCTCGCCGTCGTCACCGACGCGGCGCTCGGGGTGCTCGCGCCGGGGCGGCTCGGCCTGGTCGACGCCGCCGACTTCTGGCCGTGGCCATCGGCGGGGTCGCGCAGCGCTGCTACGCGGTCGGCGCGGTGTCGACGCACGGCCTCGAAGGTCCGATGTCGGCCGAGGTCTGCGCACCGTAATGACTGAGACGCACTCGAGGAGCTCGTCGACATTGACGTCCCCGCGGCTCGTGCACTTGTTGGCCGAGCACGCCGGCGGGTTGCAGTTGCTGTACACGCTGCTCGACGAATTCGTCACCACTCTCGGACTGCAAGACGCGGCGGTCGTGCTCGAGCAGCCTCCGTTCGGCCACCAGTTGTTCCGCGCCGGCCGCCGCCCGGGCGAGGACGACGGCCTGCTCGCGACCATGCCCATCGGGTGCTACACAACGCCGCCATTGGACGACCCCAGCGTCGAAGCCGCAGTGCTCGACGCCTGTCGGGTGGCGCTGCGCCTGCCGTGGGAATCGGAATCCGTTCCGGGACCGCACGAGCTGGAGGAGCGCTTCGACGACACACTGTCCCATGCCCGCCGTTCGGGCTGCGCGTTCACATTCGCCCTGGTCGCGTTCGCGCGCGCGGGCGGCGTCGAGGAGTTCGCGAAGCGACTCGCCCGGACGTTGCGCCGCGACGACGGAGTGTTCCGGCTCGGGCCGGCGAAGCTCGCGCTCGTGCTGCCCGTCGCCGCCGGCGAAGACGTCGGGGCGGCGCTCGAACGAGCGAGCGCCGGCGACCGTGGGTGTCCGGCGTTCACGTACAGCGTCGTCGCCTGCCCCGCGGAAGCGGCCGATCTCGACCGTGCGCTCGAACTCGCACGCGAGCGGCTGGCGGCGGTGAACCAATCGCTTGCGCGCGAGCCCGCGAAGGCGTAGGCATCTGCTGGCGGGCCGCGAGGCATCGCACTTTGCGGTGGAAAATCCAGTTAGCGTGGTGTTCGCGTCCGGTCAGCACGGCCGCCCGCATTTGGCAATCCGGCGCATCGGCGCCGGGACCGGAAGCGTCCGACTCCGCGAAGTTCATCGAAGAGGCAGGGGCTCATCGATGCGCGCAAAGGCGACCAACCAGATCGTTGAAGCCGTCCGCAACGAGCTCGACTCGTTGCGCAGTTCCATTGGCCCGATGGTCGAGAACGCGGTCAGTCACGTGCGCAATGAGCTCGATTCGGCGCGCCGCGAGGGTCACGCGGCGCTCGAGCGCCAGATCCTGCCCACCATCGACGACCTGCGCCAGGCGCTGTCGCTTCGCGATCCGCAGCTGGTCGAGGCACTCGAGCGTATTGCCGAGGCGCAACAGCGACTGGCGGATCAGCTCGAAGCCGACCGCCGCGAACGCGCGGGCCTGCGCGACGTGCTTGCGCTGCTCGCCGAACGCTTGCAGCCGCCCGAGATCCCAGCACCGGTTTCCGCGGTCATCGGCGGCGCGATACCCGCGACGACGATGCTGATGCTGACCGATGCCGAACAAGAAGATCGCAACGGGCATGAGGATCTCCGGCTGGCGGTCGAGGTGCGAGGCCGGTTCGGTGACCGGTGGGCCGAAGGCTTCGAGATCGCCGATGTCGTCGATGACGAGCGCGGCCGTCGCTATCTCCTGCGCCGCCTCTCCGACGGCCACGTGATTCCGACCTACTTCGAAGAACGCGACGTGCGCCCGGTCGTCCGCGGCGCGAGATAGCTGCGCAATCGTTCGACCCCGTTCGTCGGTGACAGACTCATCACGTGATCGTTGATTGCGCACTGTACGAGAACGGTCGTCGCCGGGCCGGTGCGCTGTCGCTGACGGATGCAGCCACCGCGTGCCGAAATCCGGACACGTTCGTGTGGCTCGGCCTCTACGAGCCGACCGAAGCCGAGTTCGCGGAGGTGCAGCGCGAGTTCGACCTCCACGAGCTCGCAGTCGAGGACGCGATCAAGGCGCACCAACGCCCGAAGCTCGAGGTCTACGGCGATTCGTTGTTCGTCGTGCTGAAGACCGCCCGCTATCTCGATGCCACCGAGTCGGTGGAGTTCGGCGAGATCCAAGTATTCGTGGGGCACGGATTCGCGGTCGTCGTCCGCCACGGTGAGGCGAGCTCGTTGGCCGCAACCCGCAAGCACATCGAAGATCGCCATGATCTCGTCAGCCTTGGCCCGGCCGCCGTGCTGTACGGCGTCGTCGACAAGGTCGTTGACGACTATCAGCCGGTGATGGCGGGTATCGACAACGACGTGCGCGAGGTCGAACTCCAAGTCTTCTCCGACGGCCGCGACCAAAACCCGGTCGAGCGCATCTACAAGCTGAAGCGCGAAGTGCTACAAATGCATCAGGCGACGGACCCGCTCCTCGAACCGTTGGAGCAGCTGGCGACGCAGCAGCTGCCGTGGGTCGAGGAGGACACACGCGACTACTTCCGTGACGTGCACGATCACTTGCAGCGAGCACGCGAGAAGGTCGACACGTTCAGTGTGCTGCTGACCAGCATTCTCGAGGCCAACCTGACGCGCGTCAGTGTTCGCCAGAACGAGGACATGCGCAAGATCTCGGCGTGGGTCGCGATCGCGGCCGTGCCGACGATGATCGCCGGCATCTACGGCATGAACTTCCAGGACATGCCCGAGCTCGACCAGCCGTGGGGCTATCCGGCCGTCCTCGGCCTCGTCGCCATCTCGTGTGGGTTCTTGTACCGCGCGTTCCGCCGCAGCGGCTGGCTCTAACGCCCGCCGCCGCAAACCTGCGCCGCACACCGGGAACTATCCGGGTCTTGCGGCGCCGGTTGGGCCGGAGTCGGTTCCCGCGCCCGGTGTGAGGTCCACCACGATGCGGATCGTGCCGCCGACGAATCGTTCGGTGAGCGGGAAACCCGAGTGTGGAGCACCCCCCAACAGCGCAAGCGTTCGCGGTCACGGCACTAGCGGTCGTCGTCGAACGCCACGTCGATTCCAATCGACTCACGGTCGAACCCGCGCACCGCTGCGATCACCCGTACGGCCGCCATCTGGCGGAGCGCGGAATCGAGATGCTCGTGGTCACGTATCAGCACGACGAGTCCGCCCTTGCGCCGCACCACCTTGACGACGAATGGGGCCCGAATCCCGTGCACCTTCGCGAACTCCTGCAGCGCCGCTCCGGCGAGGTGCGTGTGGGGCGACAGCGGCGCGTCAGCTGCCCGCTCGACCGCGTCCACGACGTCATAAGGAGTCGCGACGATTGCCGCCGCGAACTCCCCGAGCTGATCCACTGCTTTGGTTCCCGCGACGACGACCGGCACGTGATGACGGAGCGCGCAGATCACCCCTTCCTCGCGCCGGGTAGGAACCGTGTACGGGTGCTTGCGCACGTCGAGCGCGACATCGACCGGTCGCCCTTGGAGCGGGCAGCTGGACGGATCCTCGAGCGCAACGCAGGGGAAGGCAGGGGCACCCGGCTCGAAGCACCGCACGACTTCGTGACCGGCCGCGGTCAGCTCGTCGACTGCGATCCTGGCATCGCCCGGTTCGGCTTCGCTCACCAACACTCGCAGCGGATGGATCGTCCTCGTCACGGCGGCCTCCACGAAATCGTCGTGGTGCCAGCGTGCGGCGATCCGGCCGCGCCCGACAGGGCCGAAGGTCCCGACAACGGCGGCGCTTCGACTCTGTGGCCCGACGCGCTGCGTGCCGTTGACTTCGGGCATGGGACTTCTTGCACGCGAGGATCGAGACGTGGTCGGCGCCGGCGCCGGCGCGTTGGCCATTGTGGCTGTCGTGATTGCCCTCGGGGCGTTGATCACGGCGGCCGACGACGACGCGGGTGGCACCGCCGCTGTCGCGGCGGGATCGACGACCGTCACGTTGGGAGAGTTCAGCCTCTCGCCGGCGGCGGTCTCCGTGCCGGTCGGCGGCTCGATCGCGGTCGTGAACGGCGGAACGGTGGAACACAACCTGTCGATCGAAGGCACTGATCTCCGGACCCCCGATCTCGCCGCGGGAGAGTCCGAATCGCTCGACCTGTCCTCTCTCGAAGCAGGCACGTACACGATGCTGTGCACGATCGCCGGGCACAAGGAAGCGGGCATGGTCGGCGATGTCGTCGTCGGCGGCGACGCCCACGCCGGGCACGTGGTCAACGAGGACCGCCTCCTGGCCGAGAACGATGCCTCCGACGCGCTCATGAAGGAACCGGTCGACGCGTACGTGGCGCAGCTGACCGAGGGAATGAACACGGAAGGGGTCGGGAACGCGCCGCTCGAGCCGACCGTGCTGCCGGATGGCACCAAGGAGTTCGAGCTCACCGCGGAGATCATCGACTGGCAAGTCGATCCCGAGACAACGGTGCCGGCGTGGGCCTACAACGGGCAGGTGCCCGGCCCCTGGATCCGCGTCGAGCCGGGAGACAACGTGCGTGTCGTGCTGCGCAACAACTTGCCACAGTCGACCGCGGTGCACTTCCACGGCATGGAGCTCCCTGTCGCGATGGACGGCGTCCCGGACGTGACTCAGGCGCCCGTGAAACCGGGCGACGAGTTCGTGTACGAGTTCGTGGCCACAGGACCGGCGCTCGGCATGTACCACTCACACCACCACGCGGAGCACCAAGTACCCGACGGATTGCTCGGTGTGTTCCAAGTCGGCGACGTGCCGCTGCCGGCAGGGACGCCGCCGGTCACCCAGGAGGTGCCGATGGTGCTGAACGACGCCGGCGCGATCGGCTTGTCGCTGAACGCCAAGTCGTTCCCCGCCACCGCGCCGGTCTTGGCGAAGCCGGGCGACGTCGTCGAGATCCACTACTTCAACGAGGGCCTGCAGATCCATCCGATGCACCTGCACGGCATCCCGCAGCTGGTCGTCGCCAAGGACGGATTCCCGTTGCCGCAACCGTATTTCGTCGACACGCTGAACGTCGCGCCCGGTGAGCGCTACACGGTGCTCGTGCGACCGACCGAGGAGCACAAGGGCGTGTGGGCATTCCACTGCCACATCCTCACGCATGTCGAACGCGACACTGGGATGTTCGGCATGGTGACGACATTCATCGTGCAATGACCGAAAACGCCGCCGCCGCGGTTGCCGAGACGCATGCGTCGGTGGTGTTCTTCGTCGGTGACCGCGCGTACAAGCTCAAGAAGCCGGTCTCACTCGGGTTTCTCGATTTCTCGACCCGCGAGTTGAGGGAGGCGGCATGCCGTCGCGAGGTGCAGCTGAACCGTCGACTCGCGCCCGACGTGTACCTCGGAGTTGCGGACATCGTCGGACCCGACCGGGAAGTGTGTGACCACCTCGTAGTGATGCGTCGGATGCCCGTGGACCGGCGGCTCAGCGCATTGATCGGGGACGCAACGGCAACGCGAGAGCAGATCGCCGTCATCGCTCGCATGCTCGCTGCGTTCCACGCGCGGGCGGACGCGAGCCCGCACATCGACGACGCGGGGACCGTCGAGTCCGTCCGCGCCAACTGGATGCAGTCATTCGAGCAGATGCGATCCTTCGTTGGTCCGGTGCTGTCGGAGAATGATGCCGGCGCCGTCGAAGCACTCGCGCTGCGTTACCTCGCGGGACGGGCCGCGCTGTTCCACCGCCGGATTACCGAAGGGCGGATCCGTGATGGTCATGGTGACTTGCTCGCCGATGACATCTTCGTGCTCGACGACGGGGCTCGGATACTCGATTGCATCGAGTTCGCCGATCGCTATCGCCACGGTGACGTCCTCGCGGACATCGCGTTCCTCGCCATGGATCTCGAGTATCAGGGCGCGCCCTACCTCGGCGCCTTCCTCATCGACCGCTGGGGAGAGTTGTCCGCAGAGACGCATCCCGCGTCTCTCGCGCATCACTACATCGCATATAGGTCCCACGTCCGCTGCAAGGTGGCGTGCCTGCGCGCGGCGCAAGGCGACGCCCGCGCGACCGACGACGCAGTCGAACACCTCACGCTCGCGCGCCAGCATCTCGAACGCGCGGCGGTCACGCTCGCGATCGTCGGCGGTCTTCCCGGCACCGGCAAGTCGACGCTCGCCGACAGCCTCGGTGCTCGCCTCGGGTGGATCGTCCTGCGGTCGGATCTCGTCCGCAAGGAGCTGTTGGGGATCGCGGGTCACGCGTCAGCCGCCGACAGCTACGGCCAAGGCGCGTACGGCGCGCACATCACTGACCAGGCATACGGCGAACTGCTCCGGCGGGCCCGGTGTGCGCTCGAACAAGGCGAGAGCGTGATACTCGATGCGTCATGGACGGCGCGCCCGAGAAGGGAAGCCGCGCGGCACGTCGCGGAGTCATCGGCGAGCGATCTGGTCGATATCCAGTGCGTCGCGCCCGGTGACGTCGCGGCCGATCGGCTGCGTGCGCGCACCGAGGCGTTCGGCTCCGACGCCACGCCGGAAATCGCGAGGACCATGGCAGAACGAGCAGACGCCGTGTCGAGCGCGCACGCGCTCGACACGGATCGCCCGGCCGCCGACGTGCTCGCGGACGCGCTGGCGTTGCTTCCCCCGGCGGGGTGATCGACGCGAGCGGGGACGTATGCCGAGCGCGGCTTCCGGGAACTGATCACACTCACACCGCAGGCCTTATCCGGCGGCCGGTGATCACGCCACGGATGCGTACCCAATGTTGTTTCGGATGCCCGTACCACGGCCCGAGGTGGTGCTTTTCGAGTCGCGAGTGCTCGAGTGTGTCGTCGATCGGCTCGGCGCGGCCGATGACGAGCACGCTCCACCCTTCGGGCACAGTGCCATCGATCTCGAACGCCACCCGCTCGCCCAGTGCGCCGAACAGCTTCGTGCCGGGATCGGTACGGAATACGATCGATTCGTTGTCGAACGTGTAGCCAACGGGGAAGATCAGCGGTTGGTCGTCGATGACGACGGCCAGACGGCCGAGGTGGTGGAGCTCCAAGAGCTCCACGCATGTAGCCCGGTCGATTTCCTCCAACACGCGACCCTGTGCACTGGCATTCACGACGCCCTCCCAGTCGCATCAACCTTGGACCCCGGCTTCGGACGCGGGCCAGGGTCCAAGGTCACGTCGCCTACGCGCGCGGGCCGTGGTCCCGGTGTTGGCGCTCATCGAGGCGGGCCGCGAACGCGGCGGCCTCGCTGCGCCGACTCATGCCGAGTTTGGCGAGCACGTTCGAGACGTAATTCTTGACGGTCTTCTCGGCGAGGAACATGCGCGCACCGATCTGACGGTTGGTCAATCCCTCCGCGATGTGGTCGAGGATCTTGCGTTCCTGTTCGGTCAGGCCCGCGAGCTCGTCCGGCTCCGGCTTGGCCCGCAAGCGTTCGAGCACGCGCGCCGTGAGAGCCGGATCGAGGAGTGACTCGCCGCGCGCGACGCGCCGGATGCCGTGGATGAGGTCGTTGCCCTTGACCTGCTTGAGGACATATCCGGCCGCGCCCGCCATGATCGCATTGAACAACGCCTCGTCGTCGGCGAAGGACGTCAGCATCACGCAGTTGATCTCCGGGTGGCTCGATCGGATCTCGCGGCAGACCTCGACGCCGCTGCCGTCGGGCAGCTGCACGTCGAGCACGGCGACATCGGGGTGCGTCGCGGGAATCCGTCCGTACGCTTCCTCGGCGGTTCCGGCCTCGCCGACGACTTCCAAGTCGTCTTCGGCCTCCAGGAGCTCGCGCAAGCCGCGCCGCACGATCTCGTGGTCGTCGAGTAGGAAGATCCGCGTTGCCATCGCGCCCATTCTGCCTGCCAACGGGCGGTTCCTGAGAACACGACCGTAAACTCACCGCCGTGATGAGCGATCACGCCGGGCCCCGCAGCCTCCGTCAACTCCTCGATGCCGTGGTCATGATCGGTTCGGACCTCGACCTCCATGCGATGTTGCGGCGCATCATCGAGTCCGCGGTGGCGCTCGTCGAAGCTCGCTACGGCGCCCTAGGTGTGCTGAACGAGGCCAAGACCGGGCTCATCGATTTCATCACGGTCGGGATCGACGACGAGGGCCGGCGCGCCATCGCCACCCTGCCCAAAGGGCTCGGCATCCTCGGCTTGTTGATCACCGACGCCAAGCCGCTGCGGCTGGCGGACTTGCGCGAGCATCCCGACAGCGCCGGCTTCCCGCCGAACCATCCCCCGATGCGTTCGTTCCTGGGTGTGCCGATCCGGCTGCGCGGTGAGGTGTTCGGCAACCTCTATCTGACCGACAAGACCACGGCCGAGGTCTTCACCGACATCGACGAAGAGCTGGCAGTGGGCCTGGCGGCCGCGGCCGGCGTCGCGATCGAAAACGCTCGGCTGTACGAACACGGTCGCCGCCGGGAGGCTGCGCTGGCGGCGATGAACGAGATCGCTACTGCGCTGATCACGGGCACCGATGCTCACGAGAGTTTGCAACTCATCGCGCGGCGCGCGCGCGAGCTCGTCGACGGGGACGTGGCCACAATTGCACTGCCGGACGCCGCGGGCTCGATGATGCGCACCGAGGTCGTCGACGGCGCACCGGAGTCATATCTCGGTGAAAGCTTTCGGCGGAATGGAAGTATCGCGGGTGACGTGTTGTTGTCGGGCGCAACCGCAATCGTCGAGGATGCCTCGCAGGATCCACGCGTGCAACAGCCGATGGTGCGCGGGGGCGATACGGGCCCCGCGATCTTTGTCGCGCTCCTGTCGGAGGGTGAGCCCTTCGGGACGCTGGCGGTGGCCCGGGCGAAGGGCGCCGCGATGTTCGCCCCGGGAGACGTCGATCTTGTGCAGTCGTTCGCCGCGCAGGCCAGCGTCGTGCTCGAGAACGAACGCGCCCGCCGACATGCTCATCGTCTGTCCCTGCTCGAAGATCAAGAGCGCATTGCCCGTGATCTCCACGACACGGTTATCCAACGCCTGTTCGCGACGGGCCTGTCGCTGCAGGGCGCGACGCGAATCGTGCGAGACGCGGACGCTCGACAGCGGATCGACGCCGCCGTCGAGGATCTCGACGTCACCGTTCGCCACATTCGTACCGTCATTTTCGACGTCGGGCGCGCCAGCGCGAACGTGACGTCCGGGCTCCGTAGCCGTGTCCTCGAAGTCGCTCGGGAGGTGGGCCGCCCGCTCGGGTTCGAGCCGCGCGTGACGTTCGACGGCGCGATCGACGCGGCCGTGCCGACGGGAGTAGGCGAAGAGTTGCTCGCGAGCTTGCGGGAGGCACTCTCGAACGTCGCCCGTCACGCGCGCGCGTCGCGTGCCGATGTCGAGGTCAGTGTCGACGGCGATGTCGTGCTGAGCGTGCGAGACGACGGTGTCGGCATCTCCGACGAGGCGGCGGAAAAGGGCGGGAGCGGTCTCGCGAATCTGCGGTCGCGGGCTACACGTCTCGGCGGGGGGCTCTCCATCGCGCGTGGCGAGGGGGGCGGAACGGTGCTCGAATGGCGCGTGCCCGTTACTCCGAGTTAGCGCGCACGACAGTCCCGGCGTCGCCCCGCGCGGTCGCGATCGCATCCTCCAACGAACCGATCGCCGCGTACGCGCCGCCCGATTCGACGAAGCGGCATGCGGCCTCGACCTTGGGTCGCATCGAGCCGGCCGGCAGTTCGAGCCGCCGCAGCCACTCTGGAGTGCCGCAATGGATGCGCCGCGCGTCGGGCGTTTCGAAGCCTTCGTAGACGCCGTCCACGTCGGTGAGCAGTATCAGCGCGTGCGCGCCGAGCTGCGTCGCGAGCAACGCCGCGGCGAGGTCCTTGTCGATGACCCCTTCAACGCCGCGCAGTCCACCCGCGCCGTCGGCGACGACGGGGATGCCACCGCCGCCGGCGCAGGTGACAGTGACCCCGCTGCCCACGAGGATCCGGATCGTCTCGATCTCGACGATCGCCTTCGGTTCCGGCGACGGCACCACGCGGGTGCCGAAGAGCACTTCGCTGTTCCGCGGGGACCTTCGACCCTGGTCGGCGAGCGGCGCGGGTCTCGATGATCGAGTCAGCCAAGTGTCAACGGAGGCAACGATGCATGCGACCGTCGGCGATCGACTCGTCATCAAGGGCCACCACGTCGGAGAACTGGACCGCGACGCCGAAATTCTGGAAGTCCACGGTGCTGGCGGCGCGCCGCCGTGGCTCGTCCGCTGGACGGACGACGGCCACGAAGGGCTGCTCTTTCCCGGAACGGACGCCGTCGTCGAGCACTTCGCGCACGAAGCCCGCGCGCCGAAGAGGACGTCGAGATGAACAGTGCCTCGTCACAGGCATGCAAACGTGCATGAAGGGCGCGGCGCCGATGGGCAACGGATGGATGCGTCCCGGCGAGTAACTGCCCCGAGGATCTCTCGAGGAGGAGCGATGACCAGTTCACAGGATGTCCTCGCCGAGCTGCGCACGCCGCAAGCGTCGTTGCGCAACGCGATCCCCGACGTCTGGGGCGCGTTCGTCGGGCTGCACGGCAAGGCGGTCGCCGACGGTGCCGTGCCGGCTCGACTCAAGGAAGCGGCCGCGCTCGCGATCTCGGCAGTCAAGCATTGCGACGGCTGCATCGCCCACCACGCCCGGGCGGCGGTGCGAGCCGGGGCGACACGCGAGGAGGCCGCAGAGATGCTCGGCCTGGCACTGTTGATGGATGGTGGTCCCGCGACCGCGTACGCGCCGCGGGCGTGGCAGGCGTTCTTGGAGTTCAGCGCCGCCGATACGGATGTCAGGGCGACGCGATGACCGCCACCGCCGCATTGTTCGCCGCGCTGTGCCTGTGGCTCGTGATCGGCGCAGTGTCGTCGTTCGTGATGGGGCGACGTGGTCATGACGCGTGGTCGTGGGCCGCGCTCGGCGCCCTCTTCGGGCCGATCGTGATCCCCCTTGCGATCGTGATGTCGAAACGGGAGCGAGAGCTCCGCGGCGTGGTCCAGAAGCTGCGAACCGGAGACAAAGGTCCAGGAGAAGTCTCGCTCCTCGTCGGTATCGACGGCTCACCGCAATCGGACGCGGCCGCGTGCAGCGCATTCGAGCTGCTCGGGTCGCGCCTCGGGAACGTAACGTTCGCCACGGTCGTCGACTACGACGTCGCCGAATCCGGTCTGGACAACGACTCGGTGTTCACAGCGGACGCGCGCCGTCTGCTCGAAGACGCGGCGTCGCCGTTCGTAACTCCGACACCCGAGCTGGTGGTGCTCACGGGGCGTCCGGCCGATGCGCTGCTCGCGTATGCACTCGAGCAGTCCATCGAATTGCTCGCGGTCGGTTCGTACGGACGAGGGCTGAGCGCGGCCGTGTTGGGCAGCGTCGCCGCGCGAGTCGTCCGTCAGGGTGAGGTTCCGGTGTTGGTCGCCGGTCTGCCCGGGCTCGCGACGACCACCTCGAAGAGCCTGACATGAGCCGGGAAGCCGCGCGCGCTGTCGTGTGGTTCGAGGATCTTTCCGTCGGCGATGTCGCCATCGCGGGCGGGAAGGGGCCAACCTCGGCGAGCTGCTGCGGGCCGGTTTGCCGGTCCCGCGCGGGTTCGTTATCACCGCGGACGCGTACCTCGACGCGATGGATGCAGGACATGTGCGGGCTGCGCTCGTCGAAGGAGCGGCGGCCGCGCATACCGCCGACACCACGAGCCTCAACACCGAGAGCGAACTGCTGCAACAGCTGATCCACTATCGATACGTGCGCGAACCGGATCTGTTCAACTTGGAGTGCGAATTGCTTGCGCGAGTGCGCGAGCAGACTCCGAACCTGCACGTCATGATCCCATTCGTACGCACGCGCTGGGAGCTCGAGGCGTGCTTGGAGCTGACGGACGCGAGTCCGCTCGGCCGCCAGCGCGGGTTGAAGCGGTGGGTGATGGCGGAGGTGCCGTCTGTCGTCTACCGGATCCCCGAGTACGCCGCGCTCGGCATCGACGGCGTCTCGATCGGGTCCAACGACCTCACCCAACTGATACTCGGTGTCGACCGTGACTCCGAGATTTGTGCGGAGCTGTTCGACGAGAGCGATGCAGCCGTGCTCGACGCCATCGCTCGTATCATCACCGCCGCCCGTGAGTCGGGCATGACATCTTCGCTGTGCGGTCAGGCGCCCTCCAACCACCCCGAGTTCGCGGAGCATCTTGTACGATTCGGCATCACGTCTGTGTCCGTGAATCCCGACGCAGTCGAGCGTGCCCGCCTCGCGATCGGCTCCGCCGAGCGTCGAGTGCTCCTCGAGGCCGCGCGTGCCGCGAACCGCGGAGCCGCCACCTCGTGACGTTCGACCCTTCTCGGCGACCCCCGCCGGCGCGAGGCTGAGGCTGGGAAGGAGGCAGCCATGGCTGAAGACGAGATTGATCTCCGAACCCCGCATCTATTCGACCGGCCGCTCCAGCGTTGCCCGGCGTGTGGGACGGCGCGCCTGATCCCCGTCGTGGAGGGCGGGGACGTGCACTTCTTGTGCGACGAGTGCGCCCGCTGTTGGCACGTCGAGCTGAACTACGTCTCTCGGGTCGACCCGATCAGCTGCCAAGGCTGCCAGCACTATGAGCGCTGTTCGAGGGTGTACGCCGCGGATCACCACCCGACGCGAAGGGAGTCACCATGAAGACGACGCGACGGCTCGTGCAGCTCGGCACGCTCGGTGCGGGCGTCATCGGACTGGTGGCGACCATGTCACCCGAGACGTCGGTTGGTCGCGCCGCGCACCGGCTCGCGAAACGGCTCGCGCGCGACGTCCGCTACGCCGCGACTTGTTCGCACGGGATCGTGTACCGGCTGGCCGGCCGCCGACCCGATCCCGACGTCGGCGACGAGGTGCTGGTGGACCGGATCCGGTCGAGCCTCGGGCCGCTGGAGAAACGGCTCGACGTACCGCATGTGCACGTCATGGTCGACGACCACTACGCCATCTTGCACGGCGACGTCCCGACCGCGGCTGACGCCGACCGGATCGAGCGAGCGGTGATGGGCATCAGCGGCGTCGACGGCGTCGAATCGCACTTGCACGTCGGCCTCACCGCGGGTGAGACGCGCAGATGCGAACACACCGGAAGCAGTCGATGCATCGGTTCATATCGATCGCGATGCACGGATGCGAATCGTCGACCTGTCCCGGTTCCGTCTGCTCGGTTGCGGGTGTGACGCCGTAGCGGGCGAACAACCGGTGCAGCGGCGCGTCGGGCGCCTTGGCGATCGCGTCGGCCGGGTAGTGCTCCGCGATCATGCACAGGATCTCGTGGCGGGCGGCTTCGATGTCGGCGGGCGCGGTCTCGACGGCCATACCCGATCGGACCGGCGTTACACATGCGGCCGCGGGTTGCGGGTTGCCGTCGATCCGAACCAGGCACATGCGGCACTCACCGAACGGCGCCAGGCGGTGATCGTCGCACAGCGACGGCACATCGATGCCCACCTGCGCGAGCGCGTGCAACAGCGACACGCCCTCGTCCGCGGCGATGGTCGTACCGTCGATCGTGACGCGCGTTCCGCTCATGTCGGGGACCGCGGTCATCGCCGCCGCGCGTCCGGCGCAGCTGGCGCGAGATGGTGCACGAACCAATCCGTCGCGAGGCGTGCCGCAACCTCGAGCGTGCCGGGTTCGGCGAACAGGTGCGTTGCCCCACCCACGATCGAGAGCTGGGACTCGCAGCGCATTTGCGCCTGCGCCTTCCGGTTCAGGTCCAGCACCACATGATCCTCGCCTCCGACAATGAGCAACGTCGGTGAGCGTACGAGCGAGAGCCGAGCGCCGGCGAGATCGGGACGGCCTCCACGTGAGACGACCGCGCAGACCTCGGCGGTGGGCTCGGCGGCGGTCCACAGTGCGGCGGCGGCACCGGTGCTGGCGCCGAACAGCCCGATCGGCGTCGTCGCGAACCCGGCGGCGTTGCGAAGCCAGTCGACCGCACCCCGCAACCGCTTGGCGAGCAGCACGACGTCGAAGACGTTGGCGCGGTTGGCCTCCTCCTCCGCGCGCAACAGGTCGAACAGGAGGGTTCCGATCCCGGCGCGGTTCAGCACCGAAGCGACAGAGCGATTGCGGGCACTGTGGCGGCTACTCCCGCTGCCGTGCGCGAACACGACGACGGCGGCGGCGCGTTCGGGCACGACCAGGTACCCAGGAAGGGTGACCGTACCGGTCGCGACCGCGACGTCCTCGTTGCGTTCACCGTCGAGGACCGCGAACCCGCGGGGAAGTGGCGGGTCATCGGTCGCCGGCGCGGCCCGGCGGAGGAGGTCGACGACCTCGTCGTCGGTGACTTGTGTGAAGTCGTGGTACCACTGGCCGATGCCGTAGAACGGCTCGGGCGTTGACACGCACACCACGTCGTCGGCGGCGCGACGTGCGGCTGCAAGGCTGTCGCGTGGAGCGACGGGAACCGCAAGGACGACACGCGCGGCGCCGGCCGCGCGGGCGACCAAGCATGCAGCGCGGGCCGTTGCGCCGGTCGCGAGCCCGTCGTCGACGATGAGCGCGACCCGCCCGGCCAAGGGCACCGGCGCTCGCCGCCCGCGGAAGCGGGCGCCGCGGCGCGCGAGTTCTGCGCGTTCACGCGCCTCGACGCCGGCGAGTTCGGCCGCGCTCACGCCCGACGCTGCGATGACGTCCTCGTTGAGGACACGAACGCCCCCTTCACCGAGCGCACCCATCGCCAGCTCCGGCTGGAACGGCACGCCGACCTTGCGCACCAAGATGACGTCGAGCGGCGCGCCGAGCGCCGTTGCGAGTTCGAACGCCACGGGGACGCCACCGCGCGGCAAACCCAATACGACGACGTCCTGGCCGCGCAGGTGGTCGAGGAGCGGGGCGAGCTGCCGACCCGCATCGGTGCGGTCGATGAACAGCATGACGGAGCTCCTCTTCTTGTCGTGGCTCTTCGGATCCCAACTCTGCGCGGTGAACGCGAGGCGAACCTCCCGCGGTCAGCGGGCCCTGGTTTCCCTTAGAGGTACCCGCGCATGCTGAATGCCCATTCGATCTCGCCCGGGTGCAGGCGCCGTCCGCTGATCGCGTACGGCTCGATGATGAGCCACGACTCGCGGTCTTCGAGGATCCATGGCTCGGGATCGAAGCGCTCGCGGAAGTCGGCGGCGTCGGGATCGACGTGGTGCAGGGTGCCACGCACGAGCACCGACCAGCCCTGGCGGTGCGCGGGATCGATGCCGTCGACCTCGAACGCGACGAGAAGCGACGCGCTGTCGATCACATTGCCGGGGCGGGTGCGGATCGCAAGCCAGACGCGACCGCTCGTTTCCGCGAGCCGATAGTTGACGGGCAGGATGATCGGCGCGTCGTCGACGACGATTCCGATGCGTCCGCATCTGCTCTCGCGGAGCAGCGCGAGGCACTCGTCCAGAGGGAGAGTCTCGAGCCACGCGTCGGTCATCGTGCGCGCCCGTCCGGTGCATTCGGCGGCGGCACGGTGCGTGCGAGGTGTCGAAGCTGCGGTGCGTCCGCCATGCGTTTATCGTCGCGCCGAGGCGACTTTTCGGACAGGGTCCATTGTCCCTTTCCGATGCCGTCGGACCGCCGCGCGCGGTCGAGTTGGGTCGAGGGACCTTCGCCTCTCGCCCGCGGGCGCGTCTTGGGGCACGCTCAGATGTGGTGAAACGAAGCGGCGAGACTGGGACGCATGCGGCGAGTCGGCACACCCCGCAGGCGAATGCCACGCGCGCGCCGGTCGTCGCGCTGCCGACGCTCGACCGGCGGTTCGAGGCCATCGTCTTCGACTGGGACGGCACTGCGGTTCCGGACCGCGCCGCGGACGGGGCCCCGGTCCGCACGCGGATCGAGGCGCTGTCGGCCGCCGGAATGGACCTCGTCGTCGTCAGCGGAACGCACGTCGGCAACATCGACGACCAGCTCCGGGCGCGGCCCGCGGGCCCCGGCCGCCTGCTGTTCGCGCTGAATCGCGGTTCGGAGATCTTCGACGTCGGTGAGGACGGGCCCCGGCTGCGAACGCGACGAGTTGCGTCATCGGCCGAGGACGCCGCATTGACGCGCGCGGCGACGCTGACCGTCGAACGCCTCGCCGCGATCGGCCTTGTCGCCGAGGTCGTGTCACAACGGCTGAACCGCCGCAAGATCGACCTGATCCCCGAACCCGAATGGACGGACCCGCCGAAGGCGCACATCGACGCGCTGCTCCGCGCGGTGCAGGCGCGGCTGACCGCGGCGGGGATCGCCGGGTTGCCGACCGTCGTCGCGCTGGCGGCGCAGGCCGCGCGCGACGCCGGGCTTCCCGACGCGCGGGTCACCAGCGACGCGAAGCACGTCGAGATCGGCCTGACCGACAAGGCGGACTCCGCGCGCGCGGTCTTCGTCGACCTGTGGGCTCACGGCATCGCGCCTGAGCTGGTGCTGATCGCCGGCGACGAGGTCGGGCCGCTCGGCGGACTCCCTGGCAGCGACTCCCTGATGCTCGTGCCGGAGGCGCGCGGCGCCCGCGCCGTCTCGGTGGGTGTCGAGCCGACGGGCGTTCCGGCCGGGGTCGTTCATCTGCCGGGTGGGCCGGCTTCGTTCGCGGCGATCCTCGACGACCAACTGCGACGTCGACGCGAGCGTGAGGTACCGACCGTCGCGCGTCGTCCCGGCTGGTACGTCGCGATCGACGGCGTCGACCACGCGACGGAACGCGCGCGAGAGGCACTGCTCACGATCGCGGATGGCCGCATCGGAACGTCGGGCGCGCCCCTGCTCACCCACCCGTCTGCGACCGCCAACACGTTCGTCGGTGGCGTGTACGACGGCGAGGGCCCTGGCACGCATCTCGCGGAGTTGCCCTCCTGGGACCGACTGCCCGGCCTGTTGACCGGCGCCGATCGACTCGAGCGCGTGCTCGACTTGCGCACCGGCATCTTGGCCGAGCGCGCCGCGGCCCTCGGCCTCGCCAGCGTCCGGTTCGTCGCCCGGTCCGCGCCGGGCACGGGCGTGCTGCGGGCCCGGCTCGACCACGAGCTCAGCGAACCGGCGGACACCGAGGAGGTCGACGTGGTGTCGTCGACCAACGGCGGCGTCGCAATAGCGGTGGGCGAGACATCAGTGCCCGGTTCCGCCTCGCGCGATCGCATCGCGGTGTACGAACCGTTCACTACGGGCGACGACACGGCGGCCGAACGGGCCCTCGCGCGAGTGCGTCTCGGGACCGCGACGGGCTTCGACGCACTCTTGGCCGGCCAGCGCACCGGGTGGGCGCAGCGGTGGGAACACGCCGACGTTGCGATCGACGGCGACGCCGAGCTGCAACTCGCGATGCGACTCGGTTTGTTCCACCTCATGGCGTCGGTCCCCGACGATGGGGAGGCGGCCGTCGGCGCGCGCGGCCTCTCTGGCCCCGGCTACCGCGGTCACGTGTTCTGGGACGCCGACGTGTTCGTGCTCCCGTTCCTCGCGGCCACGTACCCGGAGGCGGCGCGCGCGATGCTCGAGTACCGCGTGCGCCGCCTGCCGGCCGCGCTCGCCGCCGCGCGCGCCGAAGGCCGAAGCGGCGCGAGGTTCGCGTGGGAGTCGGCGGCCACCGGCGCCGACGTCACGCCGAGCGCCGTTCGCGACCTGAGCGGCCATCTCGTTCCCATCCGCACCGGCGAACTCGAAGTCCACGTCGTCGCCGACGTGGCCTGGGCGGTCGCGTGCTATCTCGACTGGACTGGTGACGCGAACTTCGCCGCCGGCGACGGTCACCGCATCCTGGTCGAGACCGCGCGCTACTGGGAGGCGCGAGCACGCCACGATCACGACGGGGCCGCGCATCTGTACGGAGTCATCGGACCCGACGAGTACCACGAACCGGTCGACGACAATGCGTTCACCAACGTCATGGCGCGTTGGAACCTTCGACGCGCGGCGGCGTCAGCACGCCAACACGGCGGCATCGATCCGGCCGAGATCGCGACGTGGTGCTCGCTCGCCGATGCCTTGATCGATGGCTACGACCCGGAGGCACGCCTGTACGAGCAATTCGCGGGCTTCTTCACGCTCGAACCGCTCGTTATCGCGGAAGTCGCGCCGCACCGTCCGATCGTCGCCGACTATCTGTTGGGACGAGAGCGGGTGCGGGGCGCGCAGGTCGTGAAGCAGGCAGACGTGCTGATGCTCCACCATCTCGTGCCGGACGAGACCGCGCCGGGATCGCTCGTGCCCAACCTCGAGTACTACGAACCCCGCACCGCCCATGGCAGTTCGCTGTCGCCGGGTGTCCACGCGTCGCTACTCGCGCGCGCGAGTCGCCTCGAAGCGGCCACTTCGTGGTTGCGCATCGCGGCGCGGGTTGATCGCGACGATCTCACGGGGACGACCGCGACCGGGTTGCACCTCGCGACCATGGGCAGTGTCTGGCAGGCGCTCGTGTGGGGTTTCGCGGGGATCCGTCCGGCCGGGGAGCACCTCGTGATCGATCCTCGGCTGCCACACGAATGGGACGAGCTCGAGGTCCGGCTGCGCTTTCGCGGCGCGCCGATGCGCATCCACATCGACCACGACTACGTATGTGTCGACGCGGACGCGCCGACATCCATTCTCGTGGACGGGAACACCCACGGCGTGGGTGCCGAACCGCTCACACTTTCTGTCGAGCACCGGAGGTAGTCCGATGGTCACAGTGCTTGCCGCGATCCACGACTCCGCCGCCGCGCGGCCCGTCCTGACGATCGCGCGTCAGCTCGCGCAGCTCGTCGGCGCCGACGTGCGCGCGCTTCACGTACACGAGAACGGCGACGGTGAAACGGCCGTTGCGCTCGCGCAGTCGTTCGACATTCCGTTGCGTCTCGTCGCGGGTGATCCACTGATGGCGATCGCCGAGGCAGCCGGTTCCGACGAGGTCGCGCTCGTGGTGATCGGGAGCCGCGGCGTGGCAGCGGGGCCCCGCCCCGCGGGGCACATCGCGCTCGCGATTCTGGATACCGTCGGCAAGGCCGTCGTCGTCGTTCCGCCGGACGCACCCGGCACGCCGATCCGGCGGGTACTCGTCCCCCTCGACGGCACCGGCGCATCCAGTCAGGCCGCGCGCCGACTCCTCGCGCCCATCTCGGCCGCGGACGAACCCGAAATGATCGTGTTGTACGTCCTCGACCCGGCCGCGCTCCCGCCGTTCTCGGATCAGCCGGGCTACTACGCGGAAGCGTTGGCGCGGGAATTTCTCGACCGGCACTGCCCGCGCGACGCGCGCGTGCAAATCGAAGTGCGCGTCGGCAATCCCGCGACCGTCGTCGTCGACGCCGAGCACGAGTTGCAGGCCGATCTCGTCGCCGTCTCGTGGGGCAAGGACCTCTCGCCCGGCCGCGCGCGCGTCGTGCGGGCGCTGCTGAGCGACAGCATCGTCCCCGTGATCGTCATCCCGCGATCGGACCAGCCAGTGAGCGACGGTGCGCTCGCAGCTCAGTCCAGCTGACCGGCCGAGGCCAGTGCTTCGACCAGAACATGTCGAAGCAGCTCGGGGGCGACTGGCTTCGACAGCGCGACCTGCGCGCCCTGCGCCAGGATGGAGCGGCTGTCTACCGCGTGGGTCACGACGACGACAGGGAGAGAAGCGTCGCGGGCGTGGAGGCGGCGGATGACCTCCTCGCCGCTCACGCCAGGAAGCCGGAGCTCGATGACGACCACGCCGGCTCCGTGCTCCACCATCGCGTGCAATGCTTGATACCCGTCGTTCACGGCCCGCACGTGCGTGTTACCCGGAGCGAGTTCTGCGACGAGCGCCGCGAGGTCCGGATCGTTGTCGACAACAAGGATGTCGACGGCATCCGCAACGTCCCTACCGCTGTTCGTGTGGAGCGCAACCACGCGTCGGGTCTACTGCTGCGAGGCGTCACGCAATAGGGCCGAAGGTCCCGAGCAGTACGTTGAGCGGGACCTTCGGCCCACAGCTCGGGGTCGATCGCAACTTCTCGCGAGGGACGAGATCGACGACAGTGAAACGAGACCGAACGGGAGGTCGCGCGCATGCACGCAATCAGAATCGGTCGAGTCGCGGGCATCGAGGTGCGCGTCGACCTGAGCGCGCTGGGAATCCTCGTGCTGATCTCGTGGTCTCTCTCCGAGGGACTACTTCCGGAGGTCGCACCCGGCTACTCCACGACCGAATATTGGACTGCGGGCGTCATCACAGCGGTGTGCTTCTTGATCAGTCTGCTTGCGCACGAACTCAGCCACTCCGTCGTCGCACGCGGGCGAGGTGTCGCCGTGCGCGACATCACTCTGTGGCTGCTCGGGGGTGTGGCGACAATCACCGACATGCCCAAGACACCACGCGACGAGTTTGCGATTGCGCGCGCGGGCCCGGTCATGAGCGTCGCGGTCGGTGGGCTCGCGATCGGCCTTGCGTCCCTGCTCGATCTTGTCGGTGCTCCGCCGCTCGCGACCGGCGCACTCGGTTGGCTCGGCGCGATCAACATCGTGTTGGCGGTGTTCAACGTGATCCCGGCCGCGCCGCTCGACGGTGGTCGGCTACTCAAGGCGTGGCTCTGGCAGCGCACCGGCGACCGCACGCGCGCCGCGATCTCGGCGACGCGCGCCGGTGAAGTCTTCGCCCGGATCCTGATCGGCTTCGGGATCTTCGAGCTCTGGATGGGTCTTGGCGTGGGCGGCATCTGGTCGGTGCTCCTCGGCCTGTTCGTGCTCACGGCGGCGCGCTCCGAGCGCATGCAGGTCGAGCTCGAGCAGGAGCTGTCCGGGATGCGCGTCTGCGACCTGATGACGCACGACCCGATCACTGCGCCGGAGTCGATGACGGTCGCCGAGATGATCGATGATCTCGTCCTGCGCCAACACTGCTCGGCGTTCCCGGTCGTCGACCACGACGGCGATGTGGTGGGGCTGGCGACACTGGCGCGGGCGCGGACGGTTCCGGCCGGCGATCGTGCCCACACGGCCGCTCGCGAAATCGCGTGGTCGCTCGCCGAGCTGACGATCGCCGAGCCCGACGAGGCGGTCATGTCCGTACTGCGCCGCGCGACCGGCGGTGACGGCCGCATTCTCGTCTTCGAGTCCGGCCGCCTGGTCGGCATCATCTCGCCATCCGACATCGCGCGTTTGATGCAGGCCACAAACGCGACATCGCAATCTCGCCGCAACGCGGCATGACAACCAACAGGAGCAGCCATGCGCACCGCGACGCGAGCCACTGTGGCGGTCACCCTGTTCACCGTCGTCGCGCTCGCCGGTTGCGGCAGTGACGACGACGACACCGGCCCGACGACGGCGCCGAGCACCGCCGCCCGCCCGACGACCGAATCCGAAGCGACGGTAACGGTCAGGGTCTACTTCGTGAACGACGCCCGCTTCGAGACCGGTGAAGAGCCCTACGTCGACGGCGTCACGCGCGAGGTGAGTGCGACCGACCCCATCCAGGGCGCGCTCGATGCGCTATTCGACGGACCCGACCCGGCCGAGACCGGTTTGTCGTTCGTCGCCTCTGAGGCCACCGGCGCCGAGCTCGTCGAGATCGACGACAGCGGCATCGCGCGCGTCCAACTCCGAGGCGGATGCGGAAGCGGCGGCTCCACGCTCACGATCGCCAACGAGCTGGTGCCGACGCTGCGGGAATTTCCCGAGGTCACGGCAGTGAAGATCCTCGACACCGACGGCGCGACCGAAACCCCCGACGGCCCCAATGACTCGATCCCGATCTGCTTAGAGCCCTAAACGGGTGCCGGTTTCCGAGACTTGTTTGGTCGGTCGCCGTTGCTATTGCACCGGCGGGTGACCAAATACCTCAGTGCACGCGTTTCAGAGGTGTGCGTGGCGTCGTGCCATCGTGTGCTTGTACAAGGTGTCGGCGGCGATGACGGCGGGGATGCACAGCGTCGCGACGGCGAGGCCGGTCCACGACGGGCCGGCCTGGTCGAGCACGTCGGCGAGCGGCCGGAAGTACAAGAACCCGGCGAGCATCGCGGCGCCGGCGGCGATCGCGACGGGGATCCATCGATTCGTACGGAGGGGCATCGTCCACATGCGACGCACCGTGCTCCGACACGCGAGCACATTCGCGAGCTGGCCGAGGACGATCGCGGTGAACGCCGCCCCCGAAGCTGCGAGCATCGTCGCGCCCTCGGGGAAGGAGTCACCCGGCCGCCAGCCCGCCGCGACGAAGGTGGCGACGAACGCCGCCAGCGAGACAGCCGCTTCGACGGGGCCGAGCACGCCGAATGCGCGACCGAACAACCGCCGGTCGAGTAGGTGACGCTGGATCGGGGGTTGTTCGAGCGTGTGCGCGCCGGGTGGCTCTGCGCCGAGCGCGAGCGCGGGCAGGATGTCGGTGCCGATGTCGAGCGCGAGCACCTGCAACACGCCAATCGCGAGCGGGAACCGCCCGCCGGACAGCGCCCACACGACGAACGGTGTCAGCTCGGCGACGTTGTCGGTGAGGTGGTACGTGAGAAACCGCCGGATGTTCGAGAACGTCGCGCGGCCATACTCGATCGCGGCGACGATCGTCGCGAAATCGTCGTCGAGCAGCACGAGGTCGGCCGCCTCGCGCGCGACGTCGGTGCCCGATGTCCCCATTGCGATACCGACGGCCGCTTCGCGCAACGCCGGCGCGTCGTTCACGCCGTCACCCGTCATCGCGACGACATGTCCACGCCGGTGCAGCGCGCCGGCGATGCGCAGCTTGTCCTCGGGCGAAACCCGCGCGACGACGACGCCGTCGTGGTCGAGCAGCGCGCCGAGCATGGCATCGTCGTCCGGGAGGTCATGGCCGACGATCACGAGCTCGTCAACTCCGAGCAGTCCCACCTCGCGCGCGATGGCGTGAGCGGTGCGGGGGTGATCGCCAGTGATCATGGCGACGCTGATCCCGGCCCGGCGGCAGGCCGCGATCGCGTCCGCGGCACCGGCCCGCGGCGGATCCTCGATCGCGACCAGCCCGAGCAATGTCAGGTTGCGCTCGGCGGCGTCGGCTGATTCCAGTTCGTCGAGGTCGACCGATCGGCGCGCGACGGCCAGGACACGCAACCCTCGGCCGGTGAGCGCATCCAGCGCCTCGACCGTTCCCGAGGGGACCTGGCACCGGGGAAGCACCGCGTCCGGGGCGCCCTTGACGTAGAGCTCGTCACCGACGACGACTGACATTCGCCGCCGACGCGGATCGAACGGAAAGCGGGCGCGATCCGGGTGGTGGCGCGCGTCCTCGTCGACGTCGACACCGGCGCGGCGAGCAAAGGCGTCGAGCGCCACTTCCATCGGGTCGCCGCGCGCGGACCACGCGCCATTGGTCTCGAAGATGCGTCCCGTCGAGCAACGGACCGCGACCCGCGCGAGCTCGCGCAAATCGATGAAGGCGGCGTCGGGCTCGCAGTTGACCGTGCCGTCCGGTGCGTAGCCGGTGCCGGAGACGATGGCGCGTCCTGACGGCAACCAGATCTCGGCGACGGCCATTTCATTGCGTGTCAGCGTGCCGGTCTTGTCGGTGCAGATGAATGTCGTCGACCCGAGTGTTTCGACCGCTTCGAGATGACGGACGAGCGCGTGTCGGCCGGCCATCCGCTGCGCACCGAGCGCGAGCGAGAGCGTGACGGTCGGCAGGAGACCCTCGGGCACGACGGCCACCGTGACGCCGACCGCGAAGAGAAAGCCGTCGGATGCATCCATCCCGACGAGCAACGCGAGGCCGAAGAAACCGACGCCGACCGCGATTGCGACGGCTGCAATGATGCGCGACACGCGCGCGAGCTCGAGTCGAAGTGGGCTTGCTTCCGACCGTTGCGCACGGGTGAGTGCCGCGATCGACGCGAGACGGGTATCGGCGCCGGTCGCGACGACGGCTGCGTCAGCTTCGCCTTCGACGACGAAACAGCCCGTGTGCACAAGGTCTCCGGCGCCCGGATGCGTGGGGACGCTCTCGCCGGTCAGCGTCGACGTGTCGACCGCCAGCCCATGCGCCGCGCCGATGCGCAGATCGGCGCAGATCCGGTCGCCGCCCGAGAGCTGCACGAGGTCGCCGACGACGAGCGTGTCGGCGTCGATCTCGACAGAGACGCCGTCGCGTACGACAGTGACGCGGCGGGGGAGCAGGTCTTGGAGTCGCTCGGCGGCGTGCTCGGCCCGTTCCTCTTGCACGAACGCGAAGACGCCATTCAAGACGATGACGACGAACACGGCGATGCCGAGCTGCGGCAACCCGGCGACGAATGCCAGCGTCCCCGCTACCCAGAAGAGCAGCGCAAAGAAGTGAATCATCTCGGCGGCGAGTCGCCGCCACGCGCGCACGCGCGGCGGGGGTGGAAGTCGGTTGGCTCCGTCGCGTGCGAGGAGGGTGGCCGCCGCGGCGGTCGTGAGGCCGCGAGGTTGCGACATGGTCGTGATCTTCGTGCTTGGATCGACAGTGCCCGGGCGCGACTCGACCCCGGGTCGGAAAGCGCCGTTGCCGGGGTCGGTCAGGGTCATGCGACACGCTCGCATCGGGAAGCAGGGGCCGACCGACGGCCGGCCCCCGTTCCCTCAGCTCGCCACTCGTTCGTGCGGGGCCGTGGTGACGGAGGTCGGGACACGGTCACGGTTCCCCCGCATGACGAGCAGGTCGCCGATACTCTCGGCGAGCTCGTGCGTCGCAGGATGCCGGTGCAGGTATTCGAGAAACTCGGAAGTGCTCATGTCCGGACCTCCATCCGTCTGCGCCCAGCATGACGAGGGTTTGTCGGATGCGTCAGGGACGAAGGTCCCGGTGCGGGGGGCCGTCGGTACCGTTTCCCCTCCTTCAATCCGTGGGCGGAATCACCACGACCGGGCAGGGCGCGTGGTGCACGACTTGCTGGCTGACCGAGCCGAGCAGCAGGCCCGCGAACCCGCCGCGACCGCGGGAGCCGACGACGAGCAGGTCCGCGCCCTTGGCCGTCTCGATCAACGTCGGCGCGGCGGCGCCGGCGCTGAGCAGCCGATGGACCTCGACCGCACTCGTGTCTGCATTCGCCACGGCGGCGTCGAGCAGCGCGCGGCCTTCGTCTTCGAAGAGCTGCGGGTCCCACGCGGTCGGCGGCGAGTACGGCGACGCCGTCGCGTACGGCATGTGCCAAGTGTGCACGACGTCGAGCCGAGCGCCGCGCAGACGCGCCTCGACGAGCGCCCAGTGCAGCGCGCGATGCGAAGGCTCTGATCCGTCGACTCCGACGACGATCCGTTCCATGACGCCTCCCTCGGTCGGGCGCGCCCAACCTCTCGGGTGGCCTGCGCCCAGCGTGTCAAGCCCGGGGCGAGGTGAGTAGGGGCGAAGGACCCCGACTGCAGGCGAGAGCCGGTTCCTGCGCGCGCATCCGCTACAGCGTCGCGCGTGCGTAGTCGGTGAGGATCGGCAGCACGTCCCGCGCCGAGGCGACGCCCACGATTGTTCCGCGCCTCGACGCAGCCGCGCGCGTGAGTAGCGGATCGCGGCCATCGCATCACCAGACGTGTGACCTTCGGCCCTGCCCGTGGCCCCTCGAGTCGCCGATCATTGCGAGCATGGAATTCGACCGCAACGGCCTGGAGGTGCTCGACCGAGTCGAGTGCTTGCGCTTGCTCGCGGGCGCCACGCTCGGTCGGTTGGCGGTCAGTAGCGGCGCGTTGCCGGTGATCCTGCCCGTCAACTTCGTACTCGACGGCGACCGGATCCTGATCCGTACGAGCCCGGGGTCGAAGCTGCACGCAGCGACGAACAACGCCGTCGTGGCGTTCGAGGTCGACAGCGTCGACACCTTTTCGCACACGGGTTGGAGTGTGTCGGTCACAGGGATCGCAAGTGAGGTCACCGACACACTGGAGCGGAACCTGATCGACAGCTTGCCGCTCGCGCACTGGGCACCGAGCCCGGCCGCGCACGTCGTCGCGGTGACGACCGACGTCATCAGCGGGCGCCGGATCCGCGACGACCACCGCGCGTGGAGCCCGGCGTGACCGTCTCGAAACCTGTCGACGAGCTCGCTGTCATCAGCGTGACCGAATGTCGCGCGCTGCTCGCGACCGAGGAGATCGGCCGGCTTGCGGTCGTCGCCGGCGGTGGCCCGCACGTTGTCCCCGTGAACTACGTCTTCGACGGGCGGGCGATCGTGTTCCGCACCGAGACGGGAACGAAGCTGGACGCCGCGGGGCACGTCCCGGCGGCGTTCGAGGTCGACTCGTTCGACCGCGAGCGGCGCACCGGCTGGAGCGTTGTGGTCCACGGCCGCCTCGAAGAGATCGATCGATACCGCGGCCCCGCGTTCGAGCGCGTGCAGCAGCTTCCCGTCGAGCCCTGGGCCGGTGGCGAGAAGGCGCACTGGGTGCGCCTCGTCGCGACCAGCGTCACCGGCCGCCGCGTCGGGCAACCCCAATAACGCGGCTCCGCGGCACGACCCGGGACCTTTGGCCCCGACGGTCCCGACCAACGGCCGGTGCGCCCGACCGCTGCGAAGCCCGACACTGCATGCAGCACGGTGCGGAGGTCGCACCAGCACTTGGTGAAGGGACGGGATCATGAAGAAGGCATTCCCGATTGCACTCATGGTGCTCGGCATCGTCTTCCTCGGCGCCGGCGTGTACACGATGGTGCGTGGCTTCGACGCCCGGGACCAAGTCCGTGACGAGCTGATCGCGCAGGGCATCACGACGCCCGAGGACGCGAGCATCCCGAACGCACGCGTCGATGACGCCCGCACGGCGAACGCGATGGCGGACATCATCAACACGCACGCGCTGGAAGCGACCGAAGGTCGCACCTACGCCGAGATGGGCCGGTTCCTCGCCATCGACGGTGGCGACACCAACGACGAAGCGCAGGCCGTAAAGGACGACAGCGGCAAGCCCGTCGCCAACCCGCTGCGCAACACCGCCTTCCAGGCGTCCGCGTTGCGCACGAGCCTCTACACGTCGGTGATGGCGTTCAACGTGT
This sequence comes from Actinomycetota bacterium, assembly GCA_052390615.1. Lineage (GTDB taxonomy): Bacteria > Actinomycetota > Acidimicrobiia > IMCC26256 > PALSA-610 > JBQTGT01. Next base: position 44,189 of record JBQTGT010000017.1, on the reverse strand, counting down.
CCGACTTGGTGATCGGGCTCGGGCTGATGATCGTCGTCCTCGGATTGGCGGTTGGCGGTCTCGGTGTGGCGCTGGCCGGGCTTGCGATCCCGGCGTTCAGCCGCCGGCTGCACGTCGAGCCGGTCGCGACGGCGCACTGACACACCACAGTCCTCGGGGCGCAGCAGCGCTTTTGGGAGGAAGGGCGGCCGGCTTTCGAGCCGGCCGCCCTTGCTGTGTGGCTATCGCGATTCCGCGTCACTACCCTTCGGGAGTTCGCCGAACGGGAGGCGCGCGTGACGCGTTCGATCATCACCGGTGCGACCGGGTTCATCGGTCGCAACCTGCTCGAGCACTTGCTGCAACGCGACGAGCAGGTATTCGCCATCGTGCGATCCGGCTCGGTTGAGCGGCTGAAGGCCATCGGTCGTCGCCTCGGCGTCGAGGACGACCGCCTGGTCGCCATCCCCGGTGATCTCACGGAGGCTCGCCTCGGTGTGCGTGACGACGACCTCGCGCGCATTACGGGCGCGGAGCACTTCTTCCACGTCGCGGCCGTGTACGACCTCGCGGCCGATGCCGCCGCCACTGGGCTGGCGAACGTCGAGGGCACTCGGCACGCGCTCGAGCTCGCGGCCGCCGTGGAGGTCGGCTGCTTCCACCAGGTGAGTTCCATCGCGGTCGCCGGGCGCTACGACGGCACGTTCACCGAGGACATGCTCGACGAGGCGGTGGGGCTCGACCACCCGTACTTCGCGACGAAGCACGAATCGGAACGACTCGTGCGCGAGGTGAGCCCAGTGCCCTGGCGCGTCTACAGGCCGAGCATCGTGGTGGGTCGGTCCGACAACGGCGAGATGGACAAGATCGACGGACCGTATTACTTCTTCCCCTGGTTGAAGCGACTGGCCGTGCTTCCGAGCGCGTTGCCGATCGCGGTGCCGTTCGACGGCCTTCTCAACATCGTGCCAGTCGACTACGTCGCCGCGGCGATAGACCACATCGCGCACCGGGACGGTTTCGATCGCCGCGTGTTCCACATCGTCGACCCGAAACCGCGCACCGTGGTGCGAGTGCTCGACGCCTTTTCGCGCGCCGCGGGCGGACCCCGGTTCATCGGGGTGCCGATGCCGGGGCCGGCCCGCGCAATCGTCAACGGCGTCACGCGTGTCCCCGCCGGTGTCGCGCTCGAGCGCCTGGGCCTCCCCGCCGCGATCGCGGACTATCTCTCGTGGTCAACGCGCTTCGACACGACCAACACCGACGCCGCGCTTGCAGGCAGCGACATCACGCTGCCGCGCCTTGGTGCGTACGCCGGCGTTTTGTGGGACTTCTGGCGTCGGCGGCTCGACCCTGGCGCGCGCTCGTCCGGCTCGCTCGCGAAGGCGGTGACCGGGCGCACCGTCATGATCACCGGTGCGTCGTCGGGCATCGGCCGCGCGACCGCGATCAAGGTCGCGGCCGCGGGTGGCGTGCCGCTCCTCGTTGCGCGCGGTCTCGAGGCGCTCGAAGCGACCAAGGCCGAGATCGTGAAGGCCGGCGGTACCGCGTTCGTGTACCGGGCGGATCTCTCGGATGTCGAGGACTGCCAGCGCCTCGCGAAGGACGTGCTGGCAACCCACGGCGGGGTCGACGTGCTCGTGAACAACGCCGGTCGATCGATCCGGCGGTCGGTCGCGGCGTCGACGGACCGATTCCATGACTTCGAACGCACGATGCAGCTCAATTACTTCGGCGCGGTCGCGCTGATCCTAGGCGTGCTGCCCGCGATGCGGGCGCGTAAGCGGGGCCACATCGTGAACGTGTCGAGCATCGGCGTGCAGACATACCCGCCCCGGTTCTCGGCCTACGTTGCGTCGAAGGCCGCGCTCGACGCGTTCTCGCGCACGGTCGCGTCCGAGGTGCATGGCGAAGGTATCCGGTTGACGACGGTGCACATGCCGCTGGTGCGCACGCCGATGATCGCGCCGACCGACATGTACCGGACGTTCCCGACGCTCACGCCCGACGAGGCCGCCGACATGATCTGCCGCGCGATCGCCAAGCAACCCAAGCGGGTGTCGACGCCGGTCGGCATGCTCGCGCAGGTCACCGCCGCAGTCGCGCCGGACGTGCAGGACCGTATCCTGAACTTCGCCTACCGGTTGTTCCCCGATTCGCCGGCGGCCAAGGGCGAACGGCAAACGACCGACGCGGAGCCGGTCGCGACCTTCGTTCCGGGCGAGTCACGCACCGAGCGGCGCCGCGGATCCGACCTGTCGCTTCCCGCGCAGATCATGGTGCGCGCATTGCGTGGGATCCATTGGTAACGCGCCGTCGAGGTGAGCGGGTCTACTCGCTGGTGGGGCCGGTGAAGCGGGGTGCGCGCTTGTCGCGGAGCGACGCGAGACCCTCCGGCGCGTCGGGCCCGCCGAAGCCGAAGAACTCGTACGCCAGCGACGCGTCGAAGATCGCCGACTGGGCGCGGTACCAGTGATTCAGCGTGTGCTTGGTCCAGCGAATTGCCGCCTGCGCGCCTGAACTCAGTCGGACCGCGACTTCCAGCGCGCTGTCGTGCACGTGGTCGTCATCGACGCACAACGACACCAGCCCGATCCGCTCGGCTTCCTCGCCCGTGAGCGTGTCGCACGTGAGCAAGTAGTACTTCGCCTTCGCCATCCCACACAGCAGCGGCCAGCAGATCGCGGCATGGTCGCCGGCTGCGACGCCGAGGCGCGTGTGGCCGTCGATGATGCGCGCGGTCCGCGCCACGACCGACACGTCCGCGAGCAGTCCCGCGACGAGGCCCGCGCCGACGGCCGGCCCGTGGATCGCCGAGACGATCGGCTTCGAACAGTCGATGACGTTGAACACGAGATCTCGCGCTTCGCGCAGCACGCGGGTGCGGGTGGCGTAGTCGGCGAGCATGCCGTCGAGGAGCTCGAAGCTTCCGCCCGCGGAAAATGCCGAACCCGCACCTTGGAGCAGCGCGACATTCGTGTCGGGATCACGGTCGACCGCGAGCCATACATCGGCGAGCTCGCGATGGACGTGCTCGTCGACCGCGTTGAGGTCGGGTCCGTCGAGCGTGATGCGCAGGACGCGGTCGGCAGGACGGTCGAAGCGCAGGTGCGGATAGGGGGCGTAGGGGTCGGGCACTCTGCGCGTTACGGGCGTGGTTCGCAGATGACGACGGGGATGTCGCGCTCCGTGCGCCGCTGGTAGCTCCCGTACCCCTTGTACGCGGCGGTGACGCGCGGCCACAACTCCGCCTTCTCCGTGGGCGTCGCCGTACGCGCGGACACCTTCTCTGGCGCGCCCGCGACGACGAGCTCGACCTCGGGGTTGGCGACGAGGTTCAAGTACCACTCGGGATGACGGTCGTCGCCACCCTTCGACGCGATCAGCACCGTCATCTTCTCGTCGCGGATCGGCGCGGTGAGCAAGCACTTGCGGGGCTGGCCGCTCTTGCGCCCGATCGTGTGCAGCTCGACCGTCGGCATCCCGAGGGGAGCCTTGAGGAGCCGACCGCCCGACACCTTGAGGATGGTGCGGTGGAGCGCGTTCATGGTTTTCAAGCCCGCGTCCGCGAGCGAATGTTTGAGGCTCATGGCATGGAACCTAGTGGTCAATGACCGAACCCTGCCCACCAAGGACATTCTCAGGTCAATGACGGCCTGGGGGCCTAACGAGTGGCTACGACGCGAGGCGCTGTGGCGTCTCATCGCCGAACGATTCGAGGAAACCCTCGATCTCGTCGTACGCGTGGCGCATCGAGCGGGCCTTGAACAGCACCGGCTGGTACTTGGTGATGTCGTACTCGATGCGGCACATCTCTCCGAAGTCGAGCGGTTGCACGGCCGCGTCTTGGAACTCGCTGAGCTCGCCGAACGACGACAGAATCCCGGCGCCGTACGTCTTGAGCGCGCCGTCCTCCTCGACGACACCAAACTCGAATGTGAACCAGAACACCTTCGATAGCAATCGCAACGCGTCGTCGGTTGCGACGCGCCGCACCGCCTCGCCGACCATCCGATACAGGCGTGCCGTTTCGGGGTCCCCGAGATGCGGCGCGTGGCCCAACACCTCGTGCACGATGTCGGGCTCGGGCGTGTACAGCGGCGTCGAGTGATGACGGATGTATTGCGTCGAGAAGAACATGCCGTCGGCGAACGCGTCGTAGAACGTGCGCAGCGGAGCCAGGCCGGCGACGACGCCGTAGCGGAAGTGCGAAAGCGACGCGAGTCGATCAGTGACTTCGGTGAGCTGGGGGACGTGATCGGTCGGGAGCGCGAGCGCGTCGACCGCGTCGAGAAACCGACTCGCAGCCCGCTCGCGGTACAACGCGGTCAGCTCCCGGTTGACGATTCGCCATACGTCGTGCTCGACGGCGGAATACTCGACGTGAGGGACGGGTCGATCCGTTGTCCAGTCGTGGGAGAGGGCGGCGATCGCGTCGCGGCGCGCGCGGTATGCGCGATCCGCGAATCCGGGATGTTCCTCGGACAGGTCGACCGTCACTGAACCGTCGGCGCCGGCCCGAACGGGTGAATAGATCGTGCGCGTGTCCATGCTCAGGCTGTACCCGTCGTCGTCGAGAACCGTGTGCTCACTGGTTCCATGATCCGGGATACGCGGGGTCGCTGATCGCGAGCGCGGTCTCGCTCAACTGCAGCGGCCGGAGCGTATCGACCATGACCGCGGTCTCTTCGGTGCGGTCCACGCCCATCGCGCGCTCGACGCTCCCAGGCTGGGGTCCGTGCACGAACCCGGCCGGGTGCACGCTGATCGACCCGACGCCGATCCCCGAGCCGGCGCGGCTCATGAAGTCGCCGGCCGCGTAGAACAGCACCTCGTCGGAGTCGACGTTCGAGTGGTGGTACGGCACCTTTACTGCGTCCGGGTCGAAGTCGAATAGCCGAGGCACGAAGCTGCACACGACGAAGTTCGGTCCCGCGAACGTCTGGTGCACGGGCGGCGGCTGATGAAGTCGGCCGACGATCGGTTCGAAGTCGTTGATGTTGAGGGCCCACGGGTACAGCGCACCGTCCCATCCGACGACGTCGAAGGGATGCGTCGCGTGGACATGGCGGCTGAACCCGGCCCGGGTGCGTACGAGGACCGGCACGTCCTCGCCGTCGACGAGCAACGGTTCCGGGTCGGGGCCGCGCAGGTCGCGTTCGCTGAACGGCGCGCCGTCGCGCATCTGCCCTTGATCATTGAGGTAACGATCGGGGATGCCGACGTGTCCGGTCGCGGTGATCACGAGCAGCTCGGCGCGGTGCTCGACGACCCACCGATGCGTTGTGGACGCGGGGACGACGGCGTAGTCGCCGGTCGCGATCGGCAATCGGCCGAACACGCTTTCGAGCACGGCCGCACCCGCATGGACGTAGACGAGCTCGTCGCCGATCGCGTTGCGATACAGCGGGCCGGTTTGCGTGGCCGTGACGTACGCGATCTCGATGTCGTCGTTGCCGAGCAGCGCGTGGCGACCAAGCACCGCGTCGTCCGCCGGCGCGAGTGAGTCCGTCCGCAGATGGTGCGGACGCAGCGGGTAGTTGGGCTGCCAAGACGGCTGCGGGTGTTCGACCGCCTCGATGCGAACGACCGCGCTGGGCGACCGTCGGTGGTAGAGCAGCGCGGACGCGCCCGAGAAGCCACCAACGCCGATCATCTCCTCGAACGCCAGTCCGTCGTCGAGCTTGTGCAAGATGTGACGCTTGCCGGGAACGTCACCCACACGGCGGTAGTGCGGCATGTCAATACCTCCGCTCGGTCTCGGTCGACACGACGGTACCGGTCGCTTCACCGAAACCGACACGCGGCCGGTCGGGTTCATTCCCGCCGCCCCAACCGTGCATCGTTACCGTGTCGCCGTCCTCGAGAAATGTTCGCGTTTCGCCGCTCGGAAGGGCGAGCGGATCAGCGCCGCGCCATGTGATCTCCATCATGGAGCCCCATTCGCCTTTGTCCGGACCGCTGACGGTGCCCGACGCGAACAGGTCACCGGCGCGGGTCGTCGCACCGTTGACGGTGATGTGGGCGAGCTGTTGCGCGAACGTCCAGTACATCTCCGCGAAGTTCGTGCGCGTGACAGTCGTACCGTTGAGTGCAACCTCGAGCGTGAGATCGATCGCCCACGGGCGCTGGGCGCGCAAGTACGGACCGGGCAGCGGGTCCTGCGGCGGCGGGTCGACCAAGTAGGAGTCGAGCGCGTCGAGCGTGACGACCCACGGCGAGATCGTCGTCGCGAAGCTCTTGGCGAGGTTGGGACCGAGCGGTTCGTTCTCGAACGCTTGGATGTCACGCGCCGACCAGTCGTTGCACAGCACGACGCCGAAGACATGGCGGTGCGCGTCGTCAGGGGCGATCCGAGTCGCGGGCGGTCCGGCGACGATGAATCCGACCTCGAGCTCGAAGTCGAGCGCGCGCGTCGGGGAGAGGCGCGGCACGCCGTCGGCGGGATCGGGCACCAATCCGCGTGGCCGCGCGACCGGCGTCCCGCTCACGACGACCGTGCCGCCGCGGCCGTGGTAGGCGACCGGCAGGTGGCGCCAGTTCGGGAGCAGCGGCTCGGATTCGGGTCGGAGGATGCGTCCGAGGTTGGTCGCGTGGTGGATCGACGAGTAGAAGTCGACGTAGTCGCCGATGTGGAGGGGGAGCAGCACTTCGACGTCGGCGACCGGGGACACGAGTTCGGGACGTTCCGGCCCGGTGAGGATCTCGGCCGCGCGTTGACGTACCTCGCGGTCGCGTCCGGACTCGGCGAGGGTGTTCAACGTCGGCGCGGCCGTGAGCTCGGGCGCGATGCCGGCGGCCGCGAGGTCGAGCACGTGGTCGCCGATCCGCACCACACAGCGGGGGGCCTGGCCGGCCGGTCGCACGACGCCGAACGGGAGGTTGGCCAACGGGAAGTCGGAGTCCGAAGGTGTCGGAACCCAACTGGTCAAAGATTGCCCCTCCGGGCCTGGTCGCGTTCGATGGCTTCGAACAACGCTTTGAAGTTGCCCTCGCCGAAGCCTTGCGCACCGTGTCGTTCGATGATCTCGAAGAAGACGGCCGGGCGGTCGGTGATCGTCTCGGTGAAGATCTGGAGGAGATACCCGTCGTGATCCTGGTCGGCGAGGATGTTGTAGCGCTGCAGCTCGGTCCAGGGGAGGTCGAAGCCGGCCAGTCGTTGCTTGGCATCGTCGTAGTACGCGTCCGGGACGCGCATGAAGCGCATGCCGCGGTCGCGTAGCGCGCCAACTGCGGTGACGATGTCGTCGGTCCGCAGGGCGATGTGTTGGACGCCGGGGCCGTCGTAGTGCTCGATGTACTCCTGGATCTGGCTCTTGCGCAGCCCGTCCGCGGGTTCGTTGATCGGCATGACGATCTTGGCGCCGTCCCACACGACTGTCGACACCAGCGCCGAGTAGTCGGTGCGGATCTGGTCTTCGTCGAAATGCAGGAGTTCGGAGAAGCCGAGCACGTCGCTGTAGAAGTGCACCCAGTCGTCGAGCCGTCCCTTCTCGACGTTGCCGACGACGTGGTCGATGCGTTGCAGACCCACCGGCGGGCCGACCGTCGAACGGGGGAGGTTCTCGGCCGCGTAGCCGGGTTCGAGCACAGTGCTGCGGTAGCGCGCGCGATCGACGAACGTGTGCACCGTGTCGCCGTACGCGCCAACCTGCGCGAGCGCCAGCTCGCCGTTCTCGTCGGACTCTGTCCACGGTTCGCGCACGCTGCGCGCGCCGCGCCCGACGGCAGCCGCGTATGCCGCGCTCGCGTCGTCGACGAGCCACGCGAGGTCGTGGACCCCGTCGCCGTGCGCGCGAACGTGCTCGGCGATGGGGGAGTCGGCCGAGAGCGCGCCGCTGACGACGAAGCGGATGTCGCCCTGGTCGAGCACGTAGCTCGCCTTGGTGCGCATTCCGGTCTCGGGCCCGGCGTACGCGGTGCATTCGAAGCCGAACGCCGACATCAGGAAGCCCGCGGTGGTGCGGGCGTTGCCGACCCAGAACTCGATGCAGTCCCACCCGAGGAGGTGGGCCGCGGCGGGCCGAGGTGCGGTGGAGGCGGCCATCGATCCCATACAAGACCGCGATACCCGATCATGCAAGCCACCCGCAGCGCTCGGCCGTGGAGCGTTGGGTCATGCAGGTGCGGAAAACGGTGGTCAGCGGACCAAACGCCGTCGGGTGCGGTCCGAGTAGCGATCGTCAGTCGACGTGGTACGGCACCGAGATGACGACGGTGCCCTTGCGGAACAGCAGTCGGCCTTTCAGGAACAGCGCGCTCTGGTTGTGGAGCAGGTGGCCCCACCAGGACGTAACGACGAACTCCGGTATCACCACGGTGAGGATGTCGTTGTCGTAGCGCGAGTCGAGCTCGTCCACGAATCGGAGGATGGGCCGGGTCAGCTCGCGGTACGGGGAGTGCACGATCTCGAGCGGGACGTCGATGTTGCGTTCGGCCCACGCTCGCTCGATGCGGTCTTGATCCTCGGGTTCGGAGACAATCGTCACGGCGATGAGACGATTCGGCGCGAGTGACTTCGCGTACGACAGCGCGTCGAGCACACCCCGATGGAGACTTCCGACGAGCACGACGACCGTGTGGTCCATTCGAGGAGGCCGGTAGCCGTCCGGTACGCGCAGTGACGCCGCGATCGTGTCGTAGTGCCCCTTGATGAACTTGAACAAGGCGATGATCATGGGAATGACGACGATCGGAAGCCACGCGCCCACCGCGAATTTCGTCACCGCGACGATGATCAGCACGACGAAGGTCGCGACCGCCCCGACGCTGTTGATGATCAATCCCCGGCGCCAGTTGGGCTCTCGCTCCCTGCGGTGATGACGAATCATCCCGGTCTGGCTGAGGGTGAACGACGTGAACACGCCGACCGCGTAGAGCGGGATCAGTGCATTGGTGATGCCGCCGAAGGCGACGATGAGGCCCGCCGACGCGAGGGCGAGGAAGATGATGCCGTTCGAGAAGACGAGGCGGTCGCCCCGGTTGGCGAGCTGGCGGGGGAGATAGCCGTCGCGCGCGATGATCGACGAAAGCCGCGGGAAGTCGGCGTAGGCCGTGTTGGCCGCGAGGATCAGGATTCCCGCCGTTGCGAACTGGAGGATCACATAGATGGGTCCGCCGCCGAAGACCGCGCGACCCATTTGCGAGATCACTGTCTCCTCGTGGCTCGGGCCCGGGTGGAGATGCGACGCGAGCAACGAGACGCCGAGGAACAGGCTTCCGAGCAGGGTGGCCATCACGGTCATCGTGATTGCGGCGTTGCGTGATTCAGGACGCCGGAACGCGGGCACGCCGTTGGAGATCGCCTCGACTCCGGTCAGCGCGACGGCACCGGACGAAAACCCGCGCAGGATGAGGAACAAGCCGAGTGAGCCGCCCGACTCTCGGGCGGCTTCGAGCTTCTCGGGATCGAACTCGATTGGTTCGAGCTCCCCGAAGTAGGTACGGATCAAGCCGTAGCTGACGAGCGCGCCGAGGCTCAGCACGTAGATATACGTCGGCGCCGCGAAGATGAGACCGGACTCCTTCAGCCCCCGCAGGTTGGCGAGCGTGAGCAAGGCGATGAATGCCAGGCAGATCGCCACGCGCTGATCGACGCCGGATCGGAACGCGGGCAACGAGACGAGCGCGGCGACACCCGCCGATATGGACACCGCGACCGTGAGGATGTAGTCCACGAGGAGAGACGCGCCGGCGACAAGCGACGGGTACTCGCCGAGGTTCTCGCGACTCACGATGTACGAGCCGCCACCGCTCGGGTACGCGAACAGCGTCTGGCGGTAGGAGGCAACGACGATCGTCAGCAAGAACGCGACGGCGATCGACATCGGGACGAGCTTGCTGAGCCCGAGTGCCAGACTGGAGCCTCCGACGGCAGTGACGAACAGGATCTCCTCGGTGGCGTACGCGGTCGAGGAGATCGGGTCCGACGAGAACGTGGAAAGCGCGATCCACTTCGGGAGCCGCTGGTGCTCCTGGTCGACGGTGGCGATCGGCCGCCCCACAAACACTCGTTTCAGCGTGTCGAGCATCGTCGACTCACACGCCTCGATCGTTCTCGGCGGACGACGACGTCGGAACGAAGGCGGCACCGACCTGGTCCGCGATCGCGATAGCGACGATCCGTTGCTCGAGCGAGATCCCGCGACCAGGCGTTGATGCCAACACGAACCGGCCGACCGGCTGGCCCCGTGTCAGCACGGACAGCTCGACCGAGCCGCGCGGCAGCTCGAATTGATCGCCGCTCAGGAAATACTCGCCCGCGCCGGCGAGCGCGCCACTGCGCTCGATACGGGGCAACGGTTCGCCGAACGGCAGCCCTTCGAAGTGGCATGACTGCAACCGCAAGAGCGCAGTGAGTTCAGTCTGTGCCGCAAGCAGCACGTCGGCCGACGGCCGGCCGCCCGCCACCAGCTCCGCGACGCGATGTACCCGCGCGATCGCGAGGCTGCCGGCACGGGCGGCGAGGCGCGCGGCATGCGCGCGGCCGGCGAGTATCCCGACGGAGACGCCGACCGCCACCAACAAGAACGCAGTCTCGATGTCGTCCTTGGAGGCGATCGTCAACGATAGATACGGGCGCGCATGGAAGAAGTCGTACGACACGGCGGCGAGGAGCGCACCGACGACACCGGCCTGCCAGCCACCGACGACCGCGGCGAGCACGACGACGAGGACGAGTACCAACGCGACGTTGGTGCTCTGCATCTGGTCTCGCAGGCCGACCAACGCACCGGCGACCGTCACTGGCCCGATCGCGCCGATCGCGATCCCGAGCGCTCGTGTCGTGGTCGCCTCCTCGCTCACGCCTCGGATATACGCCGCGAAACGCTGCGAGAGTTCGGTCTTTACGCATCCTTCACGCGCGTCGCGCTCTTCTTCACGCTGTCATCACGAGCCTTGCGAGCGACGACGAGCAGCCGCGGTACTGATGGCGCGACACTGGGCCATGGCTCGCAACCCGCCGCGCGTACAGCGACGTCGATCATCCATTCCGGTGCACCGCCGGGCCGCGGGGTGGTTGCTCACCGGACTCGGCCTGCCGTCATTGACGTACACACTGACGCACCTGCACGACGAGATCGGCCTCTCAACCGTGCTGTTGCTATACCTCGCGCTGGTCGTCGCGATCGCGGCAACGGGTGGCACCCTGCCGGCGGTCGTCGCCGCCGCCTGTGCCTTCCTTCTCGCGAACTACTACTTCACTGCGCCCCTCCACCGATGGTCGATCGGAGATGGAGAGAACGTCATTGCGTTGGTGGTTTTTCTCAGTGTCGCACTTATCGTGAGCCATTTCGTCGACACCGCGGCGCGCCGAGCGCTCGACGCGGCGTACGCCCGCAGCGAGGCGCGTACGCTGGCAGGTCTGGCCGCAACGATCGAGGAGGATGACCCACTTCCATTGCTCCTCGCACATCTGCGAACCGTCCTTGGCCTCGACGCGGTCGCGGTGTTACGCGAGACCGCGGGCGACTGGGAGGTTGATTCGCATGCGGGTGACCCGATTCCTAAACGACCGGACGACGGCGACATGGTCGAGCATCTCGCCCCGGGCGTAGTGCTGTCATTGGTTGGGCGCGCGATCGCACCGCGCGACCACGTCGTGTTGAACGCATTCGCATCACGACTTGCGGAAGCGCTCGAGCATCGGCGTCTCCGCCTGGAAGCGAGTCACGCGCAGGCCCTCGCGGAAGCCAATGCGCTGCGCAGCGCGCTTCTCCAAGCGGTCTCCCACGATCTGCGCACGCCACTCGCCGCGATCAAGGCGTCAGCTTCGAGCTTGCGCGCGCCCGATGTGAAGTGGTCGGATGCCGAGACGGCCGAGTTTGTTCAGACGATCGACGAAGAAACCGACCGCCTCACGGGTTTGGTTGCGAACCTTCTCGATATGAGTCGCATCCAAGCTGGCGTGATCCGACCTGCACTGGGTCCGGTCCTGTTGGAAGAGGTCGTCCCGGCTGCGATCAAGTCGCTCGGCGCGCACGCGGCCGCCGTGCACAACGAGGTTCCCGACGCGCAGCCGCCAGTCCTTGCGGATGCGGTGCTGTTGGAACGCGCGATTGCGAACGTGGTGCACAATGCGGTGCGCGCCTCACCGGCGGACGAGCCGGTGCGGGTCGAAGCGGGCGCCGCGGCGGGCTTCGTCGATCTGCGGATCGTCGACCGGGGCCGAGGCATTCCTGTCGGCCAGCGCCGCCAGGTGTTCGAGCCGTTCCAGCGCCTCGGCGACAACCAACCGACGTCCGGTGTCGGGCTGGGCCTCGCAGTCGCCGACGGCTTCCTGCGGGCGATGGGTGCAACCGCCGACATCGAGGACACGCCCGGCGGCGGCACGACGTTTGTCATGCGACTGCGAGTCGCCGAATGACGCGAGTGCTCGCGGTCGACGACGAACCGCCGATGCTGCGCGCGCTCGCCACGAACCTCCGGGCGCGCGGGTACGAGGTCGATCTCGCGCCGACTGGTGAGGCCGCGCTCGAGCTGGCCGCCCGTCACCACCCCGACGCCGTGATCCTCGACCTCGGTTTGCCTGGGATCAGCGGGCTTGAAGTCATCCACGGGCTTCGGGGGTGGACGGACACGCCGATCATCATCCTCTCGGCGCGCGACGCGCAGGCCGACAAGGTCGCAGCCCTCGACGCGGGTGCCGACGACTACGTGACGAAGCCGTTCGGGATGGACGAGTTGCTGGCGCGCCTCCGTGCCGCACTCCGCCGGGCAACGGTGACCACGCCCGACCCGGTCGTCGAAACTCCTCACTTCACGGTCGATCTCGCGGCGACGCGCGTCATCGCCACGACCGGCGAGGTGCATGTCACCCCAACCGAATGGCACATCATCGAGGTGCTCGTGCGCAACGCCGGGCGCCTCGTCACCCAGCGGCAGCTGCTCCAGGAAGTCTGGGGTCCCGGATACGACGACGAAACCGGGTATCTCCGGGTCCATCTCGCGCACATTCGGCGCAAGCTCGAGCCGACGCCCTCGCAACCCCGATACTTCATCACCGAACCCGGGATGGGGTACCGCTTCGAGCACTGGGACGGATGACGCGTCGTGGGGCAGCCGCCGGGCACTCGCTGCCGATGGATAATGCCGTCGATGTGGCGGTTCGGCTCCGAGCGTTCCTCGAGCAGAACTCGCGCGATCGCGATGGCGATACTGGGCGCGCTGATGGCGGCATCGGTCGTCGGGTGCAGCACCGACCGCGCTGAGGACTCGGGCTCGTCGTCGATCAGCGTCACAGCTACGACCACGTCCACCACGATCCCGCCACTGCCGATCGTCTCCGATGAGATCGCGGCGCTGGCAGATCGGACGACGATGACCGACGAGGCCCGCCGCGTGTTCTACGAGGCCGATCCGCAACTCGTGGACAAGGTCGGCCTGGGCGACGCGTGTCCGCTCAGGGAAGAGGCATCGGTGCTGGGCTGCTTCGGGTCCGGTGGCGTCACGATCCTCGCTATCGCCGATCCACGGCTCGACGGGATGGTCGCAACGACGGCCGCACACGAGATGCTCCACGCGGCCTGGGTTGCACTCGACGCGTCCGAACGGCAGCAGCTCGGCGATTTGCTCTGCGACGCGTACGACGCGATCGACGACGCCGATCTCCGCGAGCGGGTGGAGGCATATCGTCGCGCGGATCCTTCCGTCGTCAAGAACGAACTGCATTCGATCCTCGGTACCGAGGTCGCCGACTTGTCGGCCGCACTCGAGACCTACTACCAGCGGTGGTTCGTCGACCGGCGCACCGTCGTGGCATTGGCGAACGCGGCGCAGAGCGCGTTCGAGGCGTTGGAGGCGCAGGTCGCCGCACTCGATGCCGAACTTGCGACACGTGCCGCGGCAATCGACGCCGAGAACGGTCGGCTCGCGGGTGAGCTCGCGGCCATCGATGCCCAGCGCGCCGAGTTGGAGCAGCTCGCGGCGGAAGGCCGGATCGACGAGTACAACGACGCCGTTCCCGCGTTCAACGATCGCGTCCAGACATTCAACGATGCGGTGCAGGCGCTGAACGAAGAAATCGACCGCTACAACCAGGTCATCGTGCTGCGCAACGCGTTGGTTGATGAATACGCCGCACTCGCGGAGCCCATCGACACGGCACTTGCGCCGGCATCCACGACTGCGTAAGCACGCACGGCTACGTGCGATCGAGGATTTCGGTGGCGTAGGAAGAACGATTCTGTTGACTGTTCCCGCGCGTATGACGCGCCTTTGCGATTCTGATGGCGATTCGTGCGCTGGTCGTGCCGGCGCGTCGGATCGTCAGCGCTTGGCAGTGATCGCGTCGGCGAGCGCCGGGATCACGTGCTCGCCGTACGCCTGGAGTGTCGCTTCCTTGGCGTCGTGTTGGAGGTAGACCGCGAACTGGTCGACGCCGAGCGCCTTGAGTTCCTGCTGGCGCTCGATGTGACTCGCAGGTGGGCCGAACATGCAGAAGCGGTCAATGACGTCGTCGGGCACGAAGTCGGTGTGGACGTTGCCGTTACGCCCGTGCCGCTGAGGTACAGCGTCGAGGTATGCAACATGCGGCCCGCCTGCTCGCGCAGCGCGTCGACGATTTCCGGCACGGAATGCCCGCTGATCGTCGTGAGGATCCCCCCGAAGAAGTCGAGATACCGGCGACCGTCGCGGTCCGAGACGTGGCGGCCTTCACCGCGCACGAGCTCGATCGGTTCGTCGTAGTACAGCGCCAACCAGCTCGGTGTCACGGCCCGCCGTCGGGCGAGGAGATCGCTCAAGGTTGCACGAGCCTCTCGTACGCGTCGGGCCGGCGATCACGGTAGAACGCCCAACGGTTGCGGACCTCGGCGAGCAGTTCCATGTCGAGGTCGCGCACGAGCACCTCGGGTTCGTGCGGGTCGCCGGTCTCACCGACGAATTTGCCTTCCGGATCGGCGAAGTAGCTCGTGCCGTAGAAGTCGTTGTCGCCGAGATCTTCGATGCCGACGCGATTGATCGCACCGACGAAGTACTCGTTGGCGACCGCCGACGCGGGCTGTTCCAGCTTCCAGAGGTACGACGACAAGCCGCGGCTCGTCGCCGACGGATTGAACACGATCTGCGCGCCGTTGAGGCCGAGCGCGCGCCAGCCTTCAGGGAAGTGACGGTCGTAGCAGATGTACACGCCGACGCGGCCGACGGCGGTGTCGAACACGGGAAAGCCCAGGTTGCCGGGACGGAAGTAGAACTTCTCCCAGAACCCCTTCACCTGCGGGATGTGCGTCTTGCGATACTTCCCGATGTACTTGCCGTCCGCGTCGACGACCGCGGCCGTGTTGTACAAAACGCCGGGTTGCGTCCCGACGACTTCGACCTCGCGCAGTACTGGACCGCATCAGTCGCCGGGTTCGAGGCGCAGAAGCCGCCCGTCGACGTCATCGTGCGCGTCGCCGAGCGCGGACATCACGAATTGCGGTGGCTGACGCAGAACTCGGCATGCCGAATCATCGACGAAACGCCGGTCGATTCCGGCTGGACGGAGTGCCGCATCGCATTCGAAAGCGTCGACGACGCGTACTTCGATCTTCTGCGGTTGGGGTCTGACGCCGAGATCACCGCGCCCGCGTCACTACGGGCCCGGATGATCGAAACGGTCGGCGCGATGTCAGCGCGTTACGGCGCCGAAGATCCGCGTCAATTGCCGTAGACCTCGAAGATCGTCGCCGAGCCCATGCCGCCGCCGGCGCACATGCTGGCGAGGCCGACGCCACCGCCGCGGCGGCGCAGCTCGAACATCGTGGTGACGATCATCCGCGCGCCAGTCGCGGCGACGGGGTGGCCGAGCGAGCAGCCCGAGCCGTTGACGTTCGTGATCTCCTCGTCGAGCCCGAGGCGGCGGCACGCCGCGATCGGCACTGATGCGAACGCCTCGTTGATCTCGGCCAGGTCGATATCGCTGATCGTCATCTTGGCCCGGTCGAGCGCCTTCGGGATAGCGACGCACGGCCCGAGGCCGGTGTCGCGCGGCAAGAGCCCCATCGACGCCCACGACACGATGCGCGCCAGCGGCTGCAACCCGTGTGCCTCCGCGTACTCGCTGGAGACCAGCACGAGCGCACAGCCCGCGTCGTTCAAGCCGGACGAGCTCCCGCCGTCACGCCGAAGCCCTCGATCTCGGGGCGCAACACCTTCAAGCTCGCGAGCTTCTCCATCGACGTCTCGCGGCGCGGGTGCTCGTCGACGTCGAACTTCTTCATCGAGCCGTCGCGCATCGGCACTTCGATCGGGAAGATCTCCTCTTGCAACCGGCCTTCGTCCGTCGCGGCGACGGCGCGCATGTGCGAGCGGTACGCCCATGCGTCCATGTCTTCGCGCATGATGCCCGCCGATTGCGCGGTGTTGTGCCCGACGGTGATCGACATGTCGAACGCGGGGGCGTCCGGCGTTTCGGGATGTGACGGCGACATCCACGGCGCGAGTTCGTCGCCCGGCAATGCCCGCTTGGTCGACTGGGGCGACGTCGAGATGGACTCCGCGCCACGGGCGATGATGACGCGGTCCATGCCGGCCATGATGCTGGCCGCGCCGGACTGCACCGGTGCCATGCCGGATGCGCAGTGGCGGTTGTAGGCGACGCCCGGGACTTCGGTCAGGCCCAGCTCGATCGCGGCGTAACGAGCGATGTCGCCGCCGCCCTGGAGCATTTCGCCCATCTGGAGGTCGTCGCCGTCGCCGCCCGGAATGCCCGAGCGCTTCAACGCCTCGCCCGCCGACCACTTGGCCAGGTCGAACGCACTGACGTCGAGCAGCGTGCCCTTGCGAGCAGTCCCGATCGCGGTACGGGCCGCGGCGACGATGACGGCGTCAGGTCCTGGTGAACGCGGTGAGGTACGACGGGGAAGCGTACCGGCGCAACTGACGTCGACGTCAGTTGCGCGGCCGGGAGTCGCTCCGGTTCACTGCAATGCCGACCAGCGCCCAGACGAGCGATACCGGCATCGCGACCGCGGGGCACGAGCCACAGCATGAGCATCGGGGACCTCCTGTCCGCATTTGCATAATCGTGCGATTACCACGATCTCCGATTGTGACTTCCGTCAAAGCGACACCGGTCACACCGACCCGGGACCGGCTCGTCGACGCCGCGGTCGAGCTGTTCGCGGCCAAGGGCTTTCGCGACACGACCGTCGGGGAGATCGAAGCCGCGGCCGGCCTCGTGCCGCGGCGGGGGGCGTTGTACAACCACTTCCCGTCGAAGGAGGCGCTGTTGGCGGCGGCGCTCGAGCGGCACGTCGAGCTCATCGACGATCTCAGCGCGCTCATGGACGCGGGCCCGCTCGCGCTCGACCTGCGCGACGAGCTCACGCTGCTCGCCCGCTGGGTGATCGCAGAGCACCGGCGCGAGGAGCCGCTGCTGCGGATGCTGCAACGCGACGGCGATCGCGTACCGCGCCTCACTGCGCAGGTGCGCGAGAAGATCGTCGAACGCGGCTACCGCCAGGCCGCGGTGTGGCTGCAACGACGCATCGAGGCCGGCGGCTTCCCGGCGTACGATGCGAACGCAGTTGTCGTCGTCGCGCTGGGTTCGCTCGTGGCGTATGCCGCCCAATCGGAGATGCTTGGCACAACACCGCTCGACGTCGACGAGGACCGCTTCGTGGAGATGTGGGTGGAGGCATGGATGCGGGTGGCCAGCACCGCCGAACTCGAGCGCGATTCCGCAAGCACGGAGCCTGCCCGCAGGCCGTAGATCGGCGGCAGCAGGGTTCAAATCCGACCCCGACCGCCGATGAGAACCGGTGAGAATTCTGGTCACCGGGTCGGCCGGATACGTCGGCCAGCCCTTGGTGGCGCGGCTGCACGCGGCCGGGCACGACGTCGTCGGCGTCGACCTCCGCGCGGGCCCGTTCACCACGACCGCCGACGTGCGCTGCCTGCCGGCAGCGCTGTTCGACCGCGTCGACGCGGTCATACATCTCGCCGCGATCAGCTTCGCACCCGAGTGGAACGACCTCGACGAACTGATCTGGTCGGTGAACGTCGAGGGTACGCGCCACATCGTCCAACACTGCGAAGCAGCGGGCGTCGCGCGGTTGATCGTCGCATCGTCGGCGTCGGTATTCGAAGGGCGCATCCACCCGCCGGCACAGGTCTCGACGCCAACTGCGCCGGAGTCGGCGTACGGTCGGTCGAAGGTCGAATGCGAACGCATGCTGGCCACGTCGTCGATTCCGCAGCGGATCGTGGTACGGAAAGGCACCGTGTGCGGCTTCGGTCCGCAGCCACGGCTCGACCTGCTCACGAACGCGATGTCGGTCAACGCATTGCGGCTCGGCGTCGTCTTCGTCGACGGGACCGGCAACGGGCACCGTCCGATCCTTCGTCTCGAACGTGCGGTATGCGGGTACGCGGCCGCCGCGACCAACCTGTTCCCGGCGGGCTGTCACACCGCAAACCTGTGCGACGACAATGTCACCGTCGACGCAGTCGCGCGCCAGATCTGCGACCTCACAGGAGCGAGTCTCGAATACCGGCCCGCGCCTCCCCGGTCGCGTTCATACCGGGTCGTAGCCGGACGTACCGAAGGATGCGATTTCGCCGACCTCCGCCCGGTGAGCGCGGCCACGATCGTGCAGGACGTCGTGCGCGAAGCCCGTGAACGCATCGACGACCTGCCGTCGACCGGTGACGATCCGCGCGTCGACCGGCTCGCGAGGATCCGACGCGGCGCCGCGTTGCCGAGCTAACCGGCATTCCGGACGACGAACAGCCGCTGCGTTCCCATCCGCCCCCACGAAGGAAGCTCGGCGAAGAACCGGTTCCACCGGCTCTCGGTTGGTACCTCGACGCCGAGGGTCGTCGCGAGCAACGGTTTCAACACGCGCGTCCCGAAAAAGTAGCTGCTCGAGAAGTCGACGACCTCGACATCTGCGCCGCCCGTCCGCAATTCGTCGAGCACCCGTTCTTCGTCGAGGTAGACGTTGAACGGCTTCAGCGGGACCTCGACGAGTCCCCACTCGGCACGCGCCGCGTTCATCTCGCGAAAACCTTGTGCGGTCGCCTCGGAGAGAAGCATGACACCGCCGCGGCGAGTGACGCGGGTGAGCTCGCGCAACGCGCGACGTTGGTTGTCCCAGTCACCGAGATTGATCAGCACCCGAGTCGTGATCACCTTGTCGTATGCGCCGTCGGGCTCGCCGACGGCGAGCGCGTTCCCGACTCGGAACGTGATCCGGTCGCGCGTCGCTCTCGATTCGCATGCGCGGTTGCGCTCGGCTTGTTCGATCATCTCGGGGACGTAGTCGAGGCCCGTGATTTCCACGCCCTGCTCCCGCGCGTACCGGATCGTCGAGTATCCGACGGCGCAGCCGACGTCGAGCACGCGGTCGCCGACGGCAAGACGGCTCCCGATCGTCCGGATCTCGAGATCGATCATCGGACCGTCGGTCCACGAGGCCGACGGGTCCGCGCCGTACCGGAGCGCTTGCTCGCGCCAGTACGCCTTGATCTCGTCGACGGCCAGCGAGGCCGTGTGCGGCCCGGACCGCCTCGCGTCGCTCATCGGACCGTGACCCTGGCGACCGTCGCCAACGACCGGCCGACCATCTCGAATTCGGCCGCAGTCATCTGCGGATACAACGGCAGGATGACGGTGTCGCGCGAGGCGGCCTCGCTCTCCGGTAACGACACGTCGGCGAAACGCTCGCGGTACGCAAGCTGGCGGTGCACCGACATGACGCCCGGGCGGGACGCGACGCCGCGCTCGAGGAGCTCGTGCATGAGCTCGTCGCGCGTCACCGGAGCGCCCGGCGCGAGGCGAGCGACATAGGACACGTAGCTGTGGGTCCGATCGGGCGGGCATACGACCGGGCGCAGCCAAGCCACGTTGCGCTCCAGGAAGTCGTCGTAGCGCGCCGCGAGTTCGCGGCGTCGTTCGAGGATCCACTGCAGCCGGTGCATCTGCGCGACCCCCACCGCGGCTTGCAGATCGCTCATGCGCGCGTTGAGGCCGACATCGCCGTACTCCTCGATGACCACCGAAGTCGAGGAGTGGCGAGCGGCATCGGATACCGACATGCAGTGGTGGCGCAACGCGCGAACGTCGGCGGCGAGCGCGGCATCGTTCGTCGCGATCGCGCCGCCCTCGCCCGTCGTGACGACTTTGCGTGGATGGAAGCTGAAGCAGACGGCGTCGCGTGCGTCGCCAACCATGCGTCCGTGGTACGACGCACCCAGCGCCTGCGCGCCGTCCTCGATCACTCGCAGTTCGTGCTGCTCCGCCACGTCGTAGATCGCGTCGAGGTCGGCCGCGAGGCCCAAGTGCACGGGAAGGATCGCTTTGGTGCGCGGCGAAACGGCAGCGGCAACGAGCACAGGGTCGATCGTGAACGTATCCCCGCGTATGTCGACCAGCACGGGCGTCGCGCCGGACAGCACGATTGCGTTCACTGTTGCGATGTAGGTGTGCGACGGGACGATCACCTCGTCGCCGGCGCCGATGCCGTACGCCATCAACGTCAGTTGCAGCGCGGTGGTACACGACGTGACTGCGACGACGTGGGCGGCACAAGTGAACGCCGCGATCGCCGCTTCGAACTCGGCGACCTTGGGCCCTTGCGTGACCCAGCCGCTCGCCAGCACGTCGGCGACAGCAGCGGTCTCCTCGGCGCCGAACAGAGGCTTGGTCAAAGGAATGACGGTCACGCCGGCACCCGTTCACCGGTCACGCCCAGCCGGTCGAGGAGATCGCGCTCGATCGCGCGTACGTACGCGTCGGCGTCTGTGCGCGCCGCGTACCGCTCGCGGGCATAGCGCGACCACTCGTCCCACAGCGCGGGATCTTCCAGCAGATGACACGCGAGCGCGACATATTCCTCCGGGTCGCACGACCGAACGGCCCGATCCGGACCGAAATACATGCCGCCCGCGAACCCTTGCGTCTCGCCGTGGGTGTCGTACATCGTCACCACCGGACACCCGGTCGCCATCGCTTCCAACGTGGCGACGCCACTCCCGAACGGGAATTCGTTGCAGTACAGGTCGGCGGTGGCAAGCACACGCAGCACGTCGGTTCGCGGTCCGAGCGGTGTGACACGGTCGGCCACGCCGTACACCTCGAACCTCCGGACGTAGGCGGCCGCGTCGGCGAGCGGACCCACGGGCGCGTACCGGGCCTTCGGGATTCGCTGCAAGACCGCGGCGACCGCAGCGACGAACTCCGGGGACGCCCGAAGTTCGAGGTGGCCTGACACCGTCGTCACGAAGGCGTCGTCGTGCGCGATCCCGAGCTCGCCGCGATCGAGCGGCCCGCAATCCCTCGCGTACAAGACGTCGACAACCATCTCGTGGGAGACGATCTCGCTCCCGAGCGCCAACAGGCGGGTCGTGTGGCGGGCACGCGCTTCGTGCGTCGCCGCGATCACCAGATCGAAGCCACGGTGCTCGGGAAGCTGCCCGTGGTCGAAGAAGACCGTGAGAGGCATCGTGCACGCGTTCGCGGCCATGACGCTGAAGATGGGGTCGCCATGGAACACCGCGGCATCGACCTCGTGGGCGGCGAGGAGCCCGGCGAACGCGCGCACGCTCTCTTCGAACGTTCCCTCGTGCGTATGGACCAACGTCGGCACACCACGCTCCCGGAAGCGTGCGATCGTTTCGGGAGCTCGAACCGTCGCAGCACGCACGATCGCGACGCGGCGCGGATCCGCGGGATCTGCCGGCAGCGGCCAACGGTCGGACATTCGACCGAATGCCTCCGACGAGATGACGATCGGCTCGAAACGCGTTCGATCATGGTGCTCGACCACGGTGCGCAGCACGTGCGTCGGCGCGTGAGTTCCGTCGACGAGCGTGTCGACGACGTGCGCAACGCGAACCGGGTGAGACGGGCGCGGCCCGGCTCGTCGTTCGCGAGCCCGGATCGTCGCGCTGACAGCGTCGATCCGGTCGTCGAGCGGCGCGCCGAGCGGCGCGCCGGGCGGCGGCAGTCCCTTGTGCGGGTCGTACCACTCGGCCAGGAGACGCGCGTTTGCGAGATGGGCGGCGCGGCTGTCGCCGAGGCGGGCGAGAGCGCGGCGGTACGCGATTCGCTTTCCGATCGCGTACAACCAGTTCCCGGCCGGCGTGTCGTCACCTGATCGTGCGGCCGGGTCGTCTGCCCGTGCGCGGTACGCGTCGGCGATGATGGCCGCGGTGTCGTCGTCGATCAGACGGCGTGATGCAGCAACGACGTTCGGCGTTCCGATCGCCGGAATCGCCTCCGAGGGATACCGGTCGAACACCAACGAGTGATGCGCCTCGTCGAGCATCGATTCGCGGACACCGTCGAGGAGTGCCGCGTGGTGCCGCGCCACGGTGTCGGCGAACGCGAGCACGCACGGTCGCCCGGCGAACGGCGCAAGCAGGTCCGACCAATCCCACACGTACGGCTCGACGACGACGAGGGGTACAGCGCCCGATACGCGCGTCGCGGCGAGCCGTCGCACAAAGTCGCCGACGGGGGGCGGGCGGCGGACGACCACGTCGTACGCAGGGCGGTCGCGGTCCACACCGTCGTAGGCCGCGCGCAGGTACTCGCGTAGCGGTTCGAGCGCGGGCGACGTATCGGCGAGGTCCTGCAGAAGCCGCAACGCCTGACCGCTTGCCGCCGGCACGAATGCCAGCGCGTCGAGAAGGTTGAGGAGCGCCCGCGGCACGCCGGCGGCCTCCCAATCGTCGAGCGAGCGCGCCGGATCGGCATAGAGCTCGTGCAGGGCGTCGGAGAAATCGCCGTTCGCGACGTGCTCGAGCACCGAATTCGCCGAGATCACCCCATCTCATCGGCCGCGCGGGCCGCCGGCCAAGAGGCGCTACGGCCGAATCTCGGGCCTGGCGCGGGCGGTGACGCGGACGACGAACGAGTTTCCACGGTCGAAAATGCCCAGCAGCGACATCGGGACGCGGTCTTGCAGGGTGACCACGACCTCGTCCTCGACCACCGTCACCGCCGCGAAGTCGAGCGTCGAGAACTGCTCGTCGCGCTGCAGTGCGTCGACCGCAAGCGCCCGGGCGCGGTCGGGGTCGAGTTCTACGACGCCGGCGCGCAGCGCGGGTTCGTCGAGACCGTTCGCGCCCGCGGTCGCGGCGGTGTCCGCCTGCGCCGAGAGCTCGCGGCGTGCGGCCACGCCGCGCCAAAGGTCGAGACTGAGACCGCCGAGGAAGAGCACGCAGATGCCGAGCCCGAGCATCCATAGCGTGACCGTGCCGCGTTCGGTCATCGGCTGCCGTAGTCGTCGATGCGTCGGTGCTGCACCGCGGTGTACGTCCATGGCCCGACTGCGATCGCCGGCATCTCGATCCCTACCGCGACGGTGACGTACTCCCCGGCCGCCGTACCGCCCGACACGTGTATGTCCAGTTGATCGGCGTCGACGCCGTGATTGGCGGCGACTTGCTGCGCGACCTGGACCGCATCCGTGGCCGGGTCACGAACCACCGCGGCGACCGCTTCGCGCGCGGCGAGCGTCGCCGTGTGCTTGCGCTCGACCCACACCGGCAGCGTCCCGACGAGCACGACAACGGGCAAGAAGACGAGCGCAGTCGCAGCCACCAACTCGATCGAAACGAATGCGCGCTCGCCTCTCACGACGCATCCATCGATGCGTCGAACGTGAAGTGCCAGTCGGGCACGATTGGCAGCCACGAGTGCAGCGTCCCGGTGGCACGCGCCGTCATCGCGGCCCCGTCCGGTGCGCATACGACGTCGACATTGCGCCCGGTCGCGCCGCGCAGCAGCCCGTCAAGGACGTCCTTCGCCTTCGCTTCACATGCGCGTACGTCTCGGTCGGCGACTGCGCCGGCTCGGACGCCTTCGTCGAGCGCGTCACGAACAGCTGCCCTCGCGTACAGGTCGACGAGCAGGTTCGCCACCATCACGAGCAGGACAAGCGACAGCGCGGTCGCCGACGCGTACTGGATCGTGACGAACCCTCGTTCGCGTCGTGACGTCACGCGCTGATCAGCTGCGCGCGGATCCACTCGACGACGTCGAGCCCGAGCTGTTGCATCACCGCCCAGATCGCCACCAGCGCCAGGACTCCCAGCGCCGCGTTCCCGAGCAGCTCAGCGGTCGTCATCCCGTTCTCGTCCCGTCGCGTCATTCCCGAAGATCTCCTTCGTCAGTGGTACCGGAGCACAATGGAAGGCAGCGGTGCCGCGATGAACAGGAGCATGATCGGCGCGAGGATCGCGATCGTCGGCACGAGCATCGCAGCCCGTTTCCGCACCGCGTCCTTGTGCACCTGCTCCCGTCGCGCGTTGCGTATGTCCGCGCTGAGCGCCGCTCGAATCGTGCTCATGGCCGCTCCTCACGTGCGCGCAACAGGGCTGGTCAAAGGCTACGACAATCGCGCCTCGTTCTGGCCGGCGGCCCAGCCCTGGGGCGTGCGCGACTGCGCGTTCCGCGACCCCTCGGGCAATCTCGTCCGCATGGCGCAGGCCTGACCTCGCCGCGCCCGCGGTTCTACGGTGAGGTGGCGTCAACGGGCGTTGCGTTGCGCGCGACGACGGCAACTTCCGGTCGTGCTAACGCCCGCACCGTCGCGGCGATGTGCGACCAGCTCGTGCACTCACGTGGCGCGACAGCGTGAACAGGTCGGAGTGGAGGTGGCGGGAGTCGAACCCGCGTCTCCCGGACTCGCAATGGGACTTCTCCGAGCGCAGCCGATCGGAAGTGTTGGCCGGCCTCAGGTGATCGGCACCCCGAGACCAGCCCAAGCCCCTGTTTGATGTTCCACTTCACCCCGAGGCCGGGTGGAGCGGTAAGTCATCCTGGATGACGTCTCGCTCAGGCGAATGACGAACCTGATGCGGACGTGCTACGCAATCAGCCCGAGGGCGAACTACGCAGCCATTGCCAGACTGTTGTCTTCGGCAGGTATAGGTGTTGCCGGCTCTTTTACGA
Source organism: Actinomycetota bacterium (assembly GCA_052390615.1). Taxonomy (GTDB): domain Bacteria; phylum Actinomycetota; class Acidimicrobiia; order IMCC26256; family PALSA-610; genus JBQTGT01. The sequence goes on along the minus strand of JBQTGT010000017.1, from coordinate 19,324 downwards.
CGCTCCGGCGACGTCGGCTCGCTTCTCCCACTTTGATCCCCGAGATCGAATCCACGCACCCCCTTGTCAACCGGTTCTCGAGCGGTGCGCGTAGGTGCCCGACGAACCAGGAGATCATGGTACCGGCTCGCGGTTGCAGCCTTTTTCGGCGTTCGCGAGAGACTGCGCCCGTCCTCGCGGCACCTCACGGGCGCGTGCTGTCCCCAAAGGACAATCCGCGCCCGTCATGGGCGCGTGCTGTCCCCAAAGGACCATCCGCGCCGACTCCCGAACCCGCGCCACGCGCCGATGGGAATGGAGCCCGGTCCGGCGGTGTTCCATCGCCGGACGCACACGAACAACCGGAGCACCTCGCGCATGGCGACCGTCGAACTGACCAAGGACAACTTCGAAGCCACGATCACGAGCAACGAGATCGTGGTTGTGGACTTCTGGGCCGACTGGTGTGGACCGTGCAAACGCTTCGCGCCGGTGTTCGAAAAGGTTTCCGAGCGCCACGCAGACATCGTGTTCGCCAAGATGGACACCGAGGCGCAACCGGAACTCGCGCAGACCTTCGGCATCATGTCGATCCCGACGCTCGCAGTGTTCCGCGAAAACGTGTTGCTGTTCTCGCAGCCGGGCGCGCTCCCCGACGAGGCGCTCGAAGACATCCTCGGTCAGGTCCGCGAGCTCGACATGGACGACGTCCGCGCCCAGCTCCACGACCACGATCACGATCACGCCGGTCACGACCACGCCGGTCACGACCACACGCACTGAGCCGCGGCGCTTCCAAACTGGCCGACCTGCCGGTACTGTTCTCGTATCGGCGCGGCACGCGCCCGGCACTTCCTCCAATCGGTTGTGGACTGATGTTGTGGACTGATGTTGTGGACTGATGTGGAGGACTTGCGATGCCCGTTGATGAGACTCGGCGCCACCGCCTCTACGAGGCCGCCCGCCGGCTGATTGACGACGAGGAGGCGGCGACACTCATGGACTTCCTGCCGCCGACGGGCTGGGCCGACGTCGCCACCCGGCGCGATCTGGAGCTCCTCGAGGCGCGTCTCGATGCCCGGATCGACGGGCTGCGCGCCGAAGTGCGCGGCGAGATGGCCGAGTTGCGCGGCGGGGTCGAAGGTTTGCTGCATCGCGAGCTGCGCGAACAGACCACCCGGCTCGTGACCTGGATGATCCCGACGTGGTTGAGCTCGGTCGGGCTCGCCCTCGCGGTCAAGCTCGCGTAGTTCGTCCTACTCCCGAATGCCCTTCATCGCGCGTTCGGTCTCTCGTTTGGCGTCGCGTTCGGCGAGCGTTTGGCGCTTGTCGTAGCGGGCCTTGCCGCGCGCGGTCGCGAGTTCGACCTTGGCCCGCCCGTCCTTGAAGTACACCCGCAGCGGGACGAGCGTCACGCCCTTCTCCGCCGTCGCGCGCGTGATCTCCGCGATCTGCTTGCGGTGCAGTAGCAGCTTGCGCTTGCGCACCGGATCGAGCTTCGTGCCGTGCGAGAACTCGTACGGCGACACGTGCATCCCGTGCAGCCACACCTCGCCGTCGTCGACGCGCGCGTACCCGTCCTGCAGGTTGGCGCGACCGTTGCGGATCGACTTCACCTCGGCTCCGAGCAGCACGATCCCGCACTCGAACGAATCGAGCACGAAGTAGTCGTATCGGGCCTTGCGGTTGGTGATGACGACCTGATCGCCGCGCCGAGACGGTGCTGCCACAGGTCGGACGGTACCGCGCGCCCGCCGGTATAACGCCGTTATGATCGGTGGATGCCGCGCGCGCGAAAGGCCCCTGCCGATGTCGACGTGCGCACCGCGCTGCTCGACGCCGCGGGGGAGCTGCTGTCGCGCGAAGGTCCCGCGGCGCTGACAACGCGCCGGCTCGCGGCCACCGCCGGAACGACGACCCAATCCATCTACACGCTGTTCGGCGGCAAGGAAGGCGTCGTGCGCGCGATGTTCCGTGAGGGATACACGCGGCTCCACCAGCGACTCGAAGCAGTCGAACGGACCGAAGATCCGCTCGTCGACCTTCGCGAGCTCGGACGGGCGTACCGCGCCGCCGCGCTCGCGAGCCCGTACTACTACGACGTGATGTTCGGACGTCCGGTCGCGGAGTTCACGCCCGATCGCGACGATCTTGCGCTCGCGCGCCTCACCCAGGATTGCCTCACGGCGGGTATCCAGCGGGTCCTCGACGCCGGCCATCTGCGGCCCGGCGCCGTCGCGAGCGAGATCGCGCAGTGGCTGTGGGCCGTCACGCACGGGGTCGTGAGCCTCGAGTTGGTCGGCGCGCTGCACCTGGCCGGGGATTCGGAACCCTCGCCGCACTTCGACGACTACCTCACTTACTCACTGTCGCCGTTCGTCACGCATTGACTCAGGGCAATCCCAACGCGGTCGCTACCTGCGCGATCGTCGCCACCGGCCGGCCGACCTTGGCGCACAACGCGGCCGCGGCCGCGACCTGCTCGGCGTTCGCAGGCCCGGTGTCCCAGTCCTCGATGCCGACGCGCAGATGCCCGCCTCGTTCGACCGCGACGCGCGCGATTGGCGTTTCGGTCAGTGCACCGCCGAGCACCGCGACGGCCCACGGGATCGGCGCGCCACCCAGCATGGCGAGATACAGGTCGAGCGCCTCGACGATCGGCGGCGCTCCCCAAAGCGGCTCGCCGCCACCCAAGTAACCACCGCCCGAAAAGTAGAACTTCACCAGTGTGCCTGGGGGCAGCGCGCCCGCACGCTGGTACGCGACGACGACGCGCAGGAACCCCGGCTCGAATACGGCGATGCTTGGTCCGAGTCCGCGCGTTGCGCACACGTTCATCTTGTACGCGATGTCGGGGAATGTGTTCGTGTACACGTAGTCGCTCGCCGGCGGGAGGCCGTCGGCGCCAGTACCGCCGAGGTTGACCGAGCCCGTGTCGACGAAGCCGGCGCGGATCAACCCCATGTCGTCGAGCAGCTCGACGTGCCGGTATCGAATGTCGATCGTGGGGCCGAGTCCTGTCGTCGGGTAGCACACGACGCCGGGATGGGCGTCGACGACGGGTCGATAGGCCTCGGCGTACTGCGTGGCGGCGCCCTCTGGGGGTGCGAACATGTCGGCCGCGTGCGTGTGGATCACGCTCGCGCCCGAGTCGACGCACGCGAGCGCGTCCTTGGCTTGTTCGTCGGGCGCGATCGGTACGAGCGGGTTGCGGCGCTTGGAGGTGACGCCGTTCAGCGCGGCTTCGATGAGGACCGGTTCGGCGTTGTGCTCAGAAGAGGTCACGACACGTAGCGTGCCACCTCGTGAACGACCGTGTCACGGGACTGGCTAGGAGCCCGCGAGCACGCGCTTCACGAGCTCGCCGCTGCCCCACGGTGACGCGGCGATCGCGTCGGCAACGGCCATGGCCGAGTCGCCCCGTCGCAACGCGGCGAGGACGTTCTCATAGCGACCGTTCGTGATCGCGCGGATGTTCGCGGCGATCCCGTCTTCGTAGGACGCGTAGTTCTTGACGCCCACCGAGTTGAACTTGGTCGCGCCGTCAAAGCCGCCCTGCGTCGTCGCCAGCGGATTGAACCGCGCGCTCGTGCCCTCGGCCTGCTGCCACGCGGTCATCGCGCTCACGTTCTCCGCGGTCTTCGGCATGCTCAGCGCGTCCAGGAAGTCGTGCGCCCACTTGACGGGGTCCACGCCGGCGTCGCTGGTGGTGCCCGCTCCTGCAATCCCGGCATCAGCAGTCGCGCTGGCCGACTCGGCGCGGGCGAGCGTCGACGCGAAGTCTGCGACCTCGTCCGTCTCGCCCGCGCCGAGCACCCCGCCCGCGACTCCGGGCGCGGAGAAGCGCCCGACGATCTGACTGATGCGCGCTTGGACCCCGGCGATTCCATCCATCTCGGGTGCTCAATCGGCGGCTTCGGCCGCGTTGTTAGTGTGCGGCGGCTGCTGCTCGCCGGGAGGACACATGGCCACATCGGGATCGATCCTCGGGAATCCGGTCCGTCGCAAGGAGGACCCGACGATCCTCTCCGGCGAGATCGAGTACTTCGACGACGTCGCGATCTCGGGCCTGCTGCACGCCGCCTTCGTCCGCTCGACCATTGCCCACGCCCGCATGGAGGGCGTCGACACCGACGACGCCAAGGCCATGCCGGGCGTGGTCGCCGTGTACACCGCCGACGATCTGGGGCTCGACGACTATCACGGCTTTATCATGTTGGCGCCGACGATGAACCGGCCGCCGCTCGCCCGCGACGTCGTTCGCTTCGTCGGTGACGCGGTTGTGGTCGTCATCGCGGATTCCAAGGTGGAGGCGCTCGACGCGGCCGAGGCCGTCATCGTCGACTACGACCCGTTGCCCGCGTTCGCCGACATGGAGGCCGCCCTCGCCCCGGATGCGATCGTGATCCACGAGCAACACGGCTCGAACGTCGCCAACGCTATGGGCACGGGTCCAGTCGTCGGGATTCTCGACGACGCGGACGTGATCGTGTCGCAGCGCATCGTCAACCAGCGTCTGGCGGGGGTGCCGATGGAGCCGAACGGCATCATCGCGGTTCCCGGTGATCCGATCGGCGGCATGACGATCTGGGTGCCGTCGCAAGGACCGTTCGCGCAGCGCGATGCAATTGCACCGGTGCTCGGGCTCGCGCCCGAGTTGTTGCGGGCGCGTTGCGCCGCGGTCGGCGGTGGCTTCGGGCCCAAAGCCGGCGTGTACGTCGAGCACATCATCGTCGCCAAGGTGGCGCAGATGCTCGACCGGCCGGTGAAGTGGACCGAGACGCGCTCCGAGAACATGTTGGGGATGGCACACGGCCGCGCGCAGGTGCACTACGCCGAGCTGGGTGTGAAACATGACGGCACGGTCGTCGGGTTACGAGTGCGCACCGTTGCGGACGCGGGTGCGTATCCCGGCGTCGGGACGTTCCTGCCTTTCTTCACGCAGATGATGTCGCAGCAGGTGTACGCCTTCCCGCAGATCGAGTTCAACTGGCAGGCGGCGGTCACGAACACGACTCCGATCGGCGCGTACCGCGGCGCCGGTCGCCCCGAGGCGACGCACCTTGTCGAGCGCATGCTCGACATTGCGGCCGACGAGATCGGCATGGACCCTGCCGAGCTGCGCCGCAAGAATTACATCCCGCCGGACGCCTTCCCGTTCACGACGCTCACCGGGGCAACCTACGACTGCGGCGAGTACGAGCGCGCGCTCGATGCGGTCCTCGAGCATTCCGGCTATGAATCACTCCGGGCCGATCAGGCCGCTCGGCGCGCACGCGGCGATGCGAAGCTGATGGGAATCGGTCTTTCCTCCTACGTGGAGATCACCGCGCCGGTCGGTATGTACCGCGAATGGGGGAAGATCGAGATCGACGACGACGGTACCGTGCTCGCGTATGTCGGCACGAGCGCCCACGGCCAGGGTCACGACACCGCGTTCTCGATGATCGTGAGCGACGTGCTCGGCGTCGCGATGGACGAAGTGCGCCTCGTGCAATCCGATACCGCATTGATCCCGCGCGGGCAGGGCACGGGCGGATCGCGGTCACTGCAGACCGCCGGCAGCGCGTTGAAGATCGCGAGCGACGGAGTGCTCGCGCAGGGGAAGCAGCTTGCCGCGCATCTGTTCGAAGCGAGCGTCGACGACGTCGTGGTCGGTGACGGCGGGTTGCAGATCGCCGGGGTGCCCGCGCGCATCTTGTCGTGGGCTGACCTCGCGCAGGCGGTGAAGGACGACACCCGCCGCCCCGAGGGGCTCGCCGCCCAGTTGGCGCACGAGCTCGACTTCGACGCGGGTTCCTCGTCCTTCCCGTTCGGATCGCACGTCGCGGTCGTCGAGATCGACCGCGATACCGGCCGGGTCGAGCTGGTCCGCCACATCGCGGTCGACGACTGTGGCCGCGTGCTCAATCCGCTGCTCGTCGCCGGTCAGCAACACGGTGGGATCGCGCAAGGTGTCGCGCAGGTGCTGTACGAAGCGGTGCAGTACGACGAGGATGCCAACCCGATCACAGCCAACCTGTTGGACTACGCAATGCCGTCGGCCGCCGAGCTGCCGTCGTACGAGGTCTACAACACCGAGACGCCGACCCCTCTCAACCCGCTCGGTGCCAAGGGCATCGGTGAGTCGGCGACGATCGGCTCGACACCCGCGGTGCACAACGCGGTCGTCGACGCGCTTTCACATCTCGGCGTACGCCATGTCGACATGCCGTGCACGGCCGAGCGCGTCTGGCGCGTCCTCCAGGAGGCCGACGCGTCGCCCGCCGCGTCGCCCGCCGCGTCGCCCGCCGCGTCGCCATGACTTCGCGTCCGCCCACCAACTGCCATCAAAGTCGCATTGGTGGGCTCCTGGCCGACCAACTGCCATCGAAGTCCATTTCGTCGGCCCGATGAGCTTCGCGACACCCACACTGCGGCTTACCGAGTCGCAGTACCGCACGATCGTCGGGCACTGCTACGACGGGTTGCCCGACGAAGCCTGCGGACTGCTCACCGGCCCGATGCGGGACAGCGAACCGACCGGTGTCATCACCGAGGCGCGTCCCGCGCGCAACGCGGACGCGTCGGCGCGGACGTACACGGTCGACTCGCGCGACCTCCTCGCGGCGATGCGGGTGGCCGAGGCGACCGGCGACGAGATCGTCGGCGTCTGGCACAGCCACACGCACACCGACGCATACCCGTCACCGACCGACGTCCGCCAAGCACTCGACCCGGCCTGGATCTACGTGATCGTGAGCCTGCGCGCGGGCCAGGAGCCGGTGTTGCGGGGCTACCGGATCCGCGACGGAGAGATCGCCGAGGTCGCGGTCGTCCGGGATCGTCGCTGAGCTGCTCCCAGCTTTGAAATCCCGAGAATCGCGGCAACCATCGGGGCGGGCGTGGAGTCTGTGGGGGAGATGATCGTGGTGGGTGGGACGGTACGGGCACTGGACGCGCCCGTCGCCGTGCCCGCCGAGGATCGATCGTTCGAGGCCTTACTTCTCCGACCACTACGCGTCTGCCCCGCGGCTGGCGGCGCTGCTCGTCGGTGATCGCGGCCGAGCCGAGGACGTCGTGTGCGACGCCTTCGCCAAGGTATACGCCCGGTGGCGGCGCGGCGGCCATCGACGCGGACCGAGCGTTCGTCACGTTGTCGTTCGCGGGCGGCGCCGGATACTCCGGGGTCACAACCGACGGTGGCGCCAACTGGACGGAGTTCGAAACGCCGTGTGCGCCCGGCTCGGTGCTCGACATCGCCACCGCCGGGGCGTTGTGGATCCGCTGCGGATTTCCCAGTAGCGGCGACGCGGGTGACCAACAGCTCGCGCGATCGGTCGATGGCGGCGAGATGTGGCTCGCGGCGGGGTTCCTCCCCGACGCGGCCGACGGGATCGCCGCGCTTTCGGCCGAACGCGCTCTGGTATCTGTCGCCGGCGACGGGATGTACGCCACTGTCGACGGTGGTGCGACGTGGACGCGCGTCCTAGGCGGTGCGGTCCTCAAACTCGAGGTGATCCCGCGCGTCGGGGCGTGGGCGATCGTCGCCTTGCGGGGGACACGCGCGCTGTGTTTCAGCCCTGACGGCCTGACGTGGGAAGAGATCGCGCGGGAGCAGTAGCGAGGCGCGGAATCCCGACTGTTCGGGTCGGGTTGTAACCTGAGTTCGGAGTCCGCGACCCGAAAGGCTGGCCGTGTCCGTCGAGGTGAAGCTTCCGACCGTCTTGCGGGCCCATGTCGACGGCCAGACCTCGGTCGCGGTGGAGGGGGCGACGGTCGGGCAAGTGTTCAGGGCGCTGGTCGACCGCTATCCGGCCTTGCGCGAGAACCTGCTCGGCGACGATGGCGACCTGCACAAGTTCGTGAATGTGTACAAGGACGACGACGACATCCGGTATCTCGACGGGCTCGACACCAAGCTCGCCGACGGCGACGTGCTGTCGATCCTGCCTGCGGTCGCGGGTGGTGCGTGAAGCACGAGAATGTTCTCGGCCTGATCGGAAACACGCCGCTGGTCGGCGTGCACGCGCTGTCGCCGAAACCCGACGTCAAGATCTTCGCCAAGCTCGAAGGTCAGAACCCGGGTGGTTCGTCGAAGGATCGAATCGCGCTGAAGATGGTCGAGATGGCCGAGCGCGACGGGCTCCTCCAACCGGGGGCGACGATCCTGGAACCGTCGAGCGGCAACACGGGTATCGGCCTCGCGCTCGTCGCCAAGCTGCGCGGCTACCGCTTGCGCGTCGTCATGCCCGAGAACGTTTCGATCGAGCGGCGGCAACTCCTGGAGATCTTCGGTGTCGAGATCACGTCGTCGCCCGCGAGCGAAGGCAGCAACGGCGCCATCCGGATGGCGGAGAAGATCGCCGTCGACGAACCTGACTACGTGTTCTTGTTCCAATACGGCAACGACGCGAACCCGCTCGCGCACTACGAGAATACGGGGCCGGAGATCCTGGCGGACTGCCCGGAGATCGACGTGTTCGTGGCCGGGCTCGGTACCAGCGGGACGCTCATGGGCGTCGGCCGCTATATGAAGGAGCACAAACCGGGCGTGAAGATCGTCGCCGTCGAGCCGCCGCCCGGCGCCATCGTCGATGGGCTGCGCAGCCTCGAGGACGGGTTCATCCCGCCGATCTTCGATCCGACGGTGCTCGATCGCCGCCTGAAGATCGAGCCGCGCGCGTCGATCGAGAACACCCGCCGGCTGCTCGAGGAATGCGGCGTGTTCGCCGGGATCTCGTCGGGCGCGGCGATCGCGGGGACAATCAAGGCGGCAGAGCAGATGGATGCGGGCACGATCGTCGCGCTCTTGCCCGACGGCGGATGGAAGTATCTCTCGTCGGGTGCGTGGACCGATCCGATCGACGACGTCGTCGAGCGGGCGCGCCGTATCAACTACTGGTGAGCACCGCGATCGAACGCGCGGCTGAGCTGCTGCGCGCGGGTGGGCTCGTCGCGTTCCCGACCGAGACTGTCTACGGACTCGGTGCGGATGCCGCCAATGCGATCGCGCTTCGTCGCCTGTACGCGGTGAAGGGTCGACCGGCCGATCATCCCGTGATCGTGCACATCCCCGCCGACGCCGGGCTCGACGCGTACGCGCGCGCCGTGCCGGACGTCGCGCGCGAGCTGGCCGAGCAGTTCTGGCCCGGTCCGTTGACGCTGGTGTTGCTGCGTCGACCGGCCGCGGTCACGGCCGACGCCGCCGGTGGGCGCGAGACCGTCGGGTTGCGGGTCCCGGCCGAGGCGACCGCGCTCGCGTTGCTCGACGCGTTCGGCGGCGGAATCGCGGCGCCGTCGGCCAACCGGTTCGGCCGCGTGAGCCCCACGACCGCCGCGCACGTCCATTCCGATCTCGGCGACGACGTCGACCTCGTGCTGGACGGTGGCCCGTGCATGATCGGCATCGAGTCGACGATCGTCGATCTCTCTGGTGACTCGCCGCGCATCGTGCGGGTTGGGGCCATTGACGTGGCCGCGCTCGCACCCGTGCTCGGAGACGTGGCGGTGGGTTCCGGCGCGGCGGCACCCGGCACGTTGGCGCATCACTACGCGCCGCGCGCGCGGGTCGAGTTGTCGACGCCCGCGGCCGCCGCGTCGCGTGCGGTTGCCCACACAGCATCAGGGCGGCGAGTCGCGCTGCTTGCGCTCACGCCGCCCTCGGTCTCTGAGCCGGTGATCGTGCTGCTCCCGCCCGTGGACGTCGAGGAGTACGCGCGTGTGCTGTACGCGCGTTTGCGCGACGCCGATGCCGCCGGGGTCGACGTGCTCGTCGTCGTCCCACCGCCCGAGGTTGGTCTCGGGATCGCAGTTGGCGACCGCCTCCGCCGGGCCGCCGCCAGTAGCGTGGCATGACGATGATCCCGGACGGACGATGATCCCGGACGAGCGTGCCATCGGCGTGTTCGACAGCGGGCTCGGCGGGCTCACGGTGGTACGGGCGCTGATCGACCTGCTGCCCGGCGAGCATCTCGTCTATTTCGGGGACACCGGTCGCTTTCCGTACGGCCCGAAGCCCCCTGACGAAGTGTGCAAGTACGCGTTCGAGATCACCGACCTGCTCGTCGAGCGCGACGTCAAGTTGCTCGTCGTCGCGTGCAACAGCGCGGCGGCGGCGGCGCTCGGGCAACTCCGTACCCACGTCGACGTTCCCGTGATCGGCGTCATCGAGCCTGGGATCCGAGCGGCGCGGCGGGCGACCCACACCGGCCGGGTCGGAGTGATCGGTACCGTCGGCACGATCTCGTCAGGTGCGTACCAGCGGGCCGCCGCCGAGTACGCGCCCGACGTCGCGCTCACATGCGCGGCGTGTCCTGGATTCGTCGAGTTCGTCGAGGCCGGCGATGTCGACTCGGATCAGGTGCACGTACTCGGACAGCGACTGCTCGCACCGATGATCGAGGCCGAGGTCGACACGTTGGTGCTCGGCTGTACGCATTACCCGCTGCTCGCGCGCACGATCGCCGACGTGATGGGTCCCGACGTCGTGCTGGTGTCAAGCGCGGACGAGACTGCGTTCGAGGTCAGGGGGCTGCTCGGCGCGCGCGGTTCAGGCGCGACGCTTGCGTGCCGAGCATTCGTGACAAGCGGCGACACCGAGACGTTCCGGCGGCTCGGCGCCCGCTTCATGGGTCCCGAGGTCGAACAGGTGGAGGCGTGGTCGTGGAGTTGACAGTGCTCGGTTGCTCGGGCTCCTACGGCGCGCCGGCCGGCGGCGCGTGTAGCGGGTATCTCGTCCGAGCGGGCACGACGGCGGTGTGGCTCGACTGCGGTAACGGTGCGTTCGCGAACCTCCAACAGCACATCAACCCGAGTGATCTGACGGCCGTCGTTGTCACCCACAGCCATCCCGATCATTGTGTCGACCTCTACGGCTTGCACGTGTGCAACAAGTACGGACTCGAGCGCACCGCGTTGCCGGTGTATGCGCCGGACGGTGTCGAGAAGCAGATGGAGCCGTTGGTCGGCTCGTGGACCGACACGTTCCAGTGGAACACTGTCGGTGATCGTGACGCCGTCGTCATCGACGATCTCGCACTCGGGTTCTCGCGCACCGACCATCCGGTGCCGACGGTTGCAGTCGAGTTCGCCCATGAGGAAAAACGTTTCGTGTACACCTCCGACACCGGTCCGCAGTGGAGCGCGGAAGTGTTCGGCGGCGGCGCCGACCTCGTGCTGAGCGAAGCGACTTACCAGCACGACGACATCCGCGCGCCTATTCACCTGTCCGCCCGCCAAGCGGGAGAGATGGCGCGGGCCGCATCCGCCCGCCGCCTGATGCTCACCCATCTCTGGCCGACGATCGACCCGGTAGCCTCCGTGGAAGAGGGGTCGGAGGCGTTCGGGCGTGCGGTCGCGCTCGCCGCTCCCCACCTCGTGACCCACATCTGACCGCCACGCGCAGGAAACAGGAGCGCATGCACCCACGATCCTCTGGTCGTGCACCGGACGAGTTGCGGCCGGTCACCTTCATCCGTGACTACACGGAGATGGCGAAGGGGTCGGTCCTCGTCGAGTTCGGCCGCACCCGCGTGTTGTGCACAGCGTCTGTCGAGGAGCGAACGCCGCCGTGGCTGAAGGGAACCGGGAAAGGCTGGGTGACGAGCGAGTACTCGATGCTGCCGGGTTCGTCGCCCGAGCGGGTCGGCCGTGAAGCCGCGAAGGGCAAGCAGTCAGGCCGCACGCAGGAGATTCAGCGGCTGATCGGGCGCAGCCTGCGCGCCGTCACCGACCTGCGGTGCATGCCCGACACGCAGATCACCGTCGACTGTGACGTGCTCCAAGCCGACGGCGGTACGCGCACCGCGTCGATCTGCGGAGGCTGGATTGCACTTCACGACGCGTGCAGCCGGTTGATCGGCGGTGGGTTCCTGCGCACCCATCCGGTTCTCGAACCGTGTGCCGCGATCTCGGTGGGCGTCGTCGACGGTGTCCCGATGCTCGACCTCGAATACAGCGAAGACGTGCGCGCCGAAGTCGACATGAACATCGTCATGACCGCGTCGGGACGCTTCGTCGAGGTGCAGGGCACCGCGGAAGGTCTCGCGTTCACGCGCGACGACCTCGACTCGATGCTCAAGCTCGCCGAGCAGGGCATCACCGAGATCGTCGACGCCCAACGGGAGATGGTTGTCGAACCCCCGGCCGCTCGATGACAGCGCCCACGCCGGTGTGATGGGCCTGCCGTTGCCGCTCGTCATCGCGACGGGCAATGCCGACAAGGCGCGCGAGATCGTCGAGGTGTTGGTGGAGGAGGTCGACCGCCCGTTGGTCGCGCTCGCGACCGAGTGCGGCTTCGTGCTCGATACACCCGATCGGATCGCGACTACCAGCGCAGGTATGTGCGTTCCCGGTCAGCCACTCGATGTCGAGGAAACGGGTGCAACACTCGAAGCGAACGCGCGGATCAAGGCGCGCGCGCACGCCGACGCGCTCGGATTGGTGGCGATCGCGGACGACACCGGGCTCGAGGTCGACGCGCTCGACGGCGCGCCGGGCGTCCGTTCCGCGCGTTTCGCCGGTGCGGACGCGTCCTACGGCGAGAACGTCGAGCTGCTGCTCGCGGAGCTGGAAGGCGTCTACCCGGCGCTGCGCACGGCGCGGTTCACCACCGTCGTCATTGCGCGCTGGCCCGAGGGACGCGAAGTCGTCGCGTCGGGCGCGGTTGAAGGGCTCATCGCCCCGAGTCCGCACGGGGCGCGCGGATTCGGCTACGACCCCGTGTTCGTGCCCGTGGAAGGCGACGGCAGGTCGTTTGCGGAGATGACCCCGAGCGAGAAGCATGCGTTGTCGCACCGTGGGCGCGCGTTGCGCGTGCTGGCGTCGGCGCTTAACGACGAACGAGGAGCCTGAGAATGCCGTTACACCCGTCGGCCGCAGCCGTCGTGCAGATGCTGGACGAGATGGGTCTTATCGGGACGATTGACACGTCGCCCGACGAGATGCGGGCCCGGATGGACGCGGGCGCCGCCACGATGCCTCCGCACCCCTTGCACTCGGTCGCCGACCGGACAATCCCCGGTCCGGCGGGGGATATCCCGGTACGTGTATACCGGCGCGCTGACGACGTCGGGATGCCGATCCTCGTGTGGTTCCACGGCGGCGGTTGGGTGATCGGCAGCCTTGATTCCCACGACCAGCTGTGCCGACTGCTCGCCGACGATATCGGGTGCGCCGTCGTCTCGGTCGACTACCGGCTCGCGCCCGAGGCGAAGTTCCCCGCCGCCGTCGACGACTGCCTCGCCGCGTACGAGTGGGTACGCGCCAACGCCGACGTGCTCGGCGGTGACGGTGCGCGTGTGGCGATCGGCGGCGACAGCGCGGGCGGCAACCTCGCTGCGGTCCTGGCGCTTGTCGCTCGAGAGCAGAAACTCGAGCCGCCTCGGTTCCAGCTGCTCGTGTACCCGGTTACCGACCATGAGTTCGAAAGCGCGTCGATGATCGACAACGCGGCCGGGTTCTTCCTCGAGACCGAACGCATGCGTTGGTTCTTCGACCAATACGCGCGCACCACCGCCGATCACGACGATTGGCGGCTGAACCCGATGCGCGCACGCGACGTATCGGGCTTGGCGCCCGCGATGGTCGTCACAGCGGAGTTCGATCCGCTACGGGACCAGGGCGAGGCGTACGGCCGTCGGATTCTCGACGCGGGCGGAACGGCGGAGCTCATCCGCTGCGACGGTATGTTCCACGGATTCTTCGGGATGCACGCGTTCATCGAACCGGCGAAAGAGGTTTGGGACCGCGCGGTCGTCGCGTTGCGCGACGCTCTCGAGATCACCTGATGGCGGTCCTCGACGTCGCCGGGTTCGTAGCTGATCTCAAGGATCACGCGGTCGAGCATGGCTTCCACGTTCACGACGAACGCCACTTCGTCGAGAGCTACTCGCTCCGCCAAACCTGGGAGGTCGACTTGCATCCCGAAGAGGGATGCGAAGGTCCCGTCGACCTCTATCTCTCGATGGAGATAGACCCGCGTGTGCTGCTCGGCTTCGAGGACGCCGTCATCTCGCTTGCAGAAGACGAAGAACCCGACGACGCGTTCCACTTCCCGCTGAACTTCACGTGGGCGCTCCCTCCGTTGCCGCATGGGCCGGGTCTGCTCGTGCTCGCAACCGAGCTCGCCGGGATCGGCGGCCCCGACCTCCCGCTCGAAGTGTCGGCGACCGACTCGTTTCCGTCGGCAACGGATGCACCCGAGCGGACCTTACGCATCGTGGCCCACCAACGGGTGTCGTTGCTCGGCATCCGGCGCGCCGAAGAGGTCCCGTGTGAGACCCTCGAACGCTGCCTCGCCGTGAGCCGATTCCTACTCGAGAGCGCCAACGGCTGGCTTTCGTAGCCGATCTGGCTCCGGTTGACCGCCGCTGCTGTGCGGCCGACCCGCCCGAACTGGCGTGAGAAAGGCGCGCGTGGCGCGCTTCTGTCACGCCAGTTCGGCGATGGGAGCCCGGACAGCCCCGTTTCTCTCAACCAGGCTGCGAATCGTTCCGATGCACCTCAGAACCCAACAAGGGGCGAGCGGTGCGCACGACTGACGTAATCGAAGAGCTCAAGCAGCTGCCCATGCGGCCGTCGGCCGTCACGCAAGTGCTGACCGTGCTCGATGATCCGGGCGCGAGCGCGAGAGACGTGGCGTCCGCGCTGCAAACCGACCCCGCACTCTGCGCGCGATTGTTGCACCTCGCCAACTCTCCGTACTTCGGCTTGTCGGGCAAAGTTGGAAACATCGAACGCGCCGTCGTCGCGCTCGGCGCCGCAACCGTGCGTTCACTCGCCGTGAGCACGGCAGCCGGAATGTTCGGAACGGCTACCGAGATGCCGGAAGGTTTCTGGCGCCACTCGGTCTCCGTCGCAGCCGGCGCGTCGATCGCGGCCCGGTTCGCGCACATACCTCCCGGTGACGCGCTGTGCGCCGGGTTGATGCACGACCTTGGTGCCGCGTTGCTGTTCCGCCTCGACACCGACGGGTACAGCGCCCGCTTGGCGCGCCACCTTCCGCCGGCCGACTGCATCGCCGACGAAGCGGCGGTCTATGGCGGCGACCACGCGATGGTCGGTGCGTTCGCGCTCGACGCCTGGAAGCTTCCGGCGGAGATCGTCACGGCGATTCGCGGCCACCACGCCGACCCGACGACGGTCGAAGACCGGCTGACCCAAGTGGTCATCGCGGGGGAAGCCCTCGCGCAAGGTAGCGCGCACGACCTGCACCGGCACGAGCCCGCCTGCGACCCCGGAGCCGCGTTCGCCGCGCTCGGGCTGACGGCGGTGGCGATCGACAACCTGGTCCAGCGCACGGCCGAGGAGGCCGAGGCTCTGGACGCGGTGCTGTCGTCCGTCCGCTGAGACGGCGGTTCGCGAGCCTGAATCTGGCCACCCGGCGCGGTTCCGCGAGAATGGGTGCATGGCCATGCGCACGGACTGTCGGCACTACGACAGCCGCACCTATCCGTCCGGTGACACGGTGCGGAAGTGTCGGCTCGACCTCGCGCCCGAAGCGCCGTGGAAATGCCCCGACGACTGCCCGCGGTACGAGCGCCGGATGATCGACGCCGGTTGGCAGTACGGCTCGCTCGCGCCGACGCGCGAACCGGCCGCCGAACCGCCGGTGCCGCTCGGCGAAAATGTCGCCGCGCTGCTCGACGAGGCCGAACTGATCGTAAACGCCGCCGGTCTCGAACTCCATGCCGAGCACGCGCGCAAACAGCGCAAGGGCCGATTCCGCAAACGCAAGAAGAAGTGACCGCGCCGGTCGCGTTCACGATCTGGTCCGACTTTCTGTGTCCGTGGTGCTATGTCGCCGCGCTGCGGATCCACGAGGTGCAACGGGCCGTTGGCGACATTCTCCGCGTGGAGTGGCGCTCGTTTCTGCTCCGGCCGCAACCCGAAGACCGTCCGCTCGATCGTTTTCGTCGTTACACCGAGTCCTGGGCGCGGCCCGCCGACGCCGAGCCGAGGGCGCAGTTCCGCGTCTGGGAGGGTGACGCGCGACCGCCGACGCACAGCCTGCCGCCCGCGATTGCCGGTAAGGCCGCGGCAACATTCGGCCTCGATACGTTCGATCGCTTCCATGTCGCGCTGATGCGCGCGTACTTCGCGGAGAACCGGACGATCTCCGATCGTGCAGTGATCCTCGACGTCGCCGCCGGTGTCGGCCTTGACTCCGGCGCGCTCGCGATACGGCTCGACGCGGACTCCGACGAGCTGATGGCCGCGGTCGTCGCCGATCAAGAGGACGCGCTTTCGCGCGGGATTGCTGCCGTCCCGACTGTCGTGATCGATGACGAGGACGTCGTCACCGGCGCGCTTCCAACCGAGGCATATTCGAGGATCGTCGATCGGCGCGGCGGCTAGCGTCGGCCGGTGGCCAACCTCTTGCGCTCGGCGCGGCGCGCGTCCGTGCAGTGGCGTTCGATGGCCGCGATCTGGCTCGCGATTGGCTTCTGGTCCTGCACGGCACTGTTCGTGCGGGCCGGTAACGCCGACGCGTTGGTGTTCACCGCGTACCGGCTGCTCCTGTCGCTGCCGCCGCTCGCGTTGATCGTCGCCGTCCGCTCTCGGCGTGGTGCTCACATCGTGATGCGCGCGCCGGGTGTTTCGCGGGGGCGATGGGCCTTGTTGATCGCGGGCGCGGGCGCGTTCTTTGCCGCCGCGGCCGGCACCGGTTTCGCGGCGCTCAACCAGACTCGGCTGCTCGACGTGACGCTCATCGGCGCCTTGCAACCCGCGATTATCATTGCGATCGCGGTGCTGTTCCTCGGTGAGCAGGCCGAGCGCGGTCACGTCGTACGAGCCGTTGTGGCCGTCGGCGGCACCGCGCTCGTCGCCCTGTCGGCGTCAGGCACGGGGAACTCGACTGCGCAAGGCAACGCGCTCGCAGTTCTCAGCCTCGTGCTGAACTGTGGGTGGTATCTCTATGGACGCGTGCTGCGGGCGCGCTATGCGATCGATCCGTTCGCGTTCATGCTCGGCGTGCTCACCGCGGCGTCAATCGTCATGACACCCGTCGCGTTCTTCGCGTCGGGCGGGCTGTCCATGCCGCGCGCCGCGATCGGCTGGGCAGCGGCGACGATGCTGTTCGGAACGAGCGCGCACGTCCTGCTGGTCTGGGCACACCGGTTCGTGCCCGCGTCGTTGTCGGCGCCGCTGCTCCTCGCCGAACCGTTGCTCGTCGCGGTGGGCGCGTGGGTCTGGTTTGGGGAATCGCTCGGCCCGATCGAGATCTTCGGTTCGGCGGTGGTCGTCGGCGCGCTCTGGGGAATGGTGCGCAGCCGGGTGTTAGAACACGTCGAGGAGGAGACGACCGACCCCGCGCCCGCCCTCTGAGCACGTGTCCGCGCGCTGGGCTGGCTGCGCCATGCGACGAGTACCGTGAGGGGTGATGTCACGTAGGGCGTTGCTGCTGATCGGCTCGGGCGCCGCGGCAGTCCGAGTGCTCTACGTCGTGCTGTTCATGCGGGGGTACGCGCCGCGCAGCGACGCCCATCACTACTACACACTCGCGGACGCAATCGCGAACGGCCACGGCTTCTCGCACACGCTGCCCTTCGACGTCGTGCACGCGCCGCGCGTGTGCCCGAGCTCTCGGCCTGCCTCGGCCCGCTGCGGGCAGCCCTGCGCGAGCTCAAAATTCTCGGGCTCCTGAGCGCGGCGGAATACATCAAGAGCAACGAGCCATCGATCGAGGTCGTGGCGTTCCGCTACGAGTTCGGGCTGCGCGCGACCGAATGGACCCTTGCACCATGGCCCGAGGTCGCGGTCGGCCAGACGCTCGTGAACGCCGCGACTGCGCTTGCGCTGTGCCGCGAGGCCATCGACGCGAGCGTCTGAGTTCTGCCTCGCGTCAGTCGAACTCGAAGTGTGCGGGAACCCGAACACTTCGCCGCCGCTGCGCGCGAGTGATTGATACGACCGGCGTGCGAACCACCAGCGCCCGTCGACCCGGCGACAATCGTCGCGGTAGACCCATACGCGTCATGCCGCGCATGCCGCGTTTGTCCTTTTGGGGACAGCCGACGACCGTGACGGGCGCGTTCTGTTCTTTGGGGACGGGGCAGGACGGGCGGAACCGATGTCGGCGGTGCACGCACGGGCGGTCAGTGACGGGAATCCGCGGGGCCCTCGACGACGACCATCGGAGTGGTGCCCATGCGCGAGCATCGGTCGAGGAGCCGGGCGATCATGCCATCGCTCACGACGTGACCACGCCCGACGAGTAGGAGGCCGGCGGGGTCGCGCAGGTCCTGGACGAGCACCATGCCGGGCCGCAGCGCGTGCAATGCGATTTCGTAGGCCCGGGGCGCCGGGCACTCGTCGTCCGGGGTGAGCGCCGCCAGGTGGGTTTCGTCGTGGGAGCCCTTGTGCGCCAATACCGCAACCGCCTCGTTGCGTGAGAGTCCGCGGGCCTCGGCCGCGTCCATCTCGAACGCGAGACCGAGCAGCGCCGCCCCGACGTCCGCTGGTGACTCGCCACGCTGGACGGGCGGCGTGTCGCGCCGCTGCGTGCGAATGATGTCGCATACGAGCTCGAGACGCGGCACTGATTCAATGAGCTTCAGTGACAGTGAAGGTACGTCGTCGACGGCGCGTTGTTCCTCGGCCGTGAGGAAGGCGCCGTCGTGCAGCTTCTCGTTCACAGAGTGCGGAAGCGCGAGCGCACCGAGCTGGCCCAGGATCGCAGCCATGTCGATTGCCCAAGCCTCCGCGGGCGTGATCGCTTCGATGAGCTCGGCGACGATCCGCCGTACGCGTGTCACGCGCGCGAACGCAACGGGATCCGCGAGTGCGAGCGTATCGACCAACGCGTGTACCGCGCCTCGCAGCGTCTTGTCGAGAAGGTCGGCCTCCGCGACGGTCATCCGATAGACCCGAGAGCATTCCTGGAGCGCGTCGACGAGCTCGCGGTCGTCGCAGGGTTTGCAGAGGAAGCAGGAAATCTTACCCTCGTTCACAGCTGATGCTGCGCTGCGCGTGTCAGATGCTCCCGTGAGGAGGACGCGTTGTGTGAACGGCGCGTCGAGATGTACACGACGCAAGAATTCGGCCCCGTTCATACCGGGC
Source organism: Actinomycetota bacterium (assembly GCA_052390615.1). GTDB lineage: Bacteria > Actinomycetota > Acidimicrobiia > IMCC26256 > PALSA-610 > JBQTGT01. Next base: position 301 of record JBQTGT010000017.1, on the reverse strand, counting down.
ATCATCATGTCGGAGACAACAACCTCGAAGGGCTCATCAGCCGCGGCGATCGCTTTCAGACCGTCGCTACCACTCGCCGCGGTGACGATGCGGAAGCGGTGACGAAGCTGCCGCGCGAGCGCTGACAGCACAGCCGGCTCGTCGTCGACGCAGAGCACGGCCGGTGGGTTATCGGGCTCTTCGCGTTGGAGTGGGGAGTGTGAGGTGGCTGGGGGGTCCACCGTGTGGGTCAGGGATCCCACCATCGTTGCGGCTGTTCTACGGCTGCGACGACGGGAGATCCCTGACGATGAGCGACGGT